>NZ_JBYUOW010000001.1:0-549794 GCF_058136395.1 Pseudoflavonifractor sp. HNCC25GI2 | reverse complement strand
GTACGCCTGCGGGGATTTTTTTGTACGGAAAGAATGCTTAGAAGTACTTCTTGATGCCCTCGGAAGCCAGGGTCACGTCATCACTAATGGTGATGGTGAACTTGATGTTGTGCTTCTCACCGAAGTTGTTCAGCCAATCCAGGAACTTCTCGGTCTCGTTGTCGCACTCACGGCCCACGATCTTGGTCAGACTGTCGATGAAGATGTGGGTGATGTCATAGTTGCCGGCATACAGGCCGCTGACAAAGCCCTTAAGGGCGGTATAATCGGCAATATCATACTGGCTGGACTCCACCAGACGGATCTGATAGTGGATATCAAAGGTGAGCTTATTGCCCTTTTCGATACAGACCACATTGCCGTGCTCGGTCTGGACGGCGTTGTTGATCATTTCGATCATCTGCTTGGTCTTACCGGAGCCCTTTTTGCCCATGATAACGCGAATCATGTGAATCACTCCTTAACTTGAGGTAGGGAAGCGGGTCCCTTGCTTGTATTACACTTTACCATATTGGCAGGGGATTTTCAACTGGAACATTGTGAATTTTTTGCGTCCTTACAGGCGCGCCTCCAGCTCGGCCCGCTTCTCCTCATAGCCGGGCTTGCCCAGCAGAGCGTACATGTTGACCTTGTAGGCCTCCACGCCGGGCTGGTTGAAGGGGTTGACCTCCAGCAGGTGGCCGGACAGGCCGCAGACATACTCGAAGAAGTAAATGAGATAGCCGGCGGTCTTGGCGGACAGGGCAGGCATCTCGATGCGCACGTTGGGAACGCCGCCGTCCACATGGGCCAGAATAACGGCCCGCATGGCCTGCTGAGCCACGAAAGCCATGGACTTGCCGGACAGGAAGTTCAGACCGTCCACGTTCTCGGGATCGTTGGGGATAATGAACTCGCCCTTGGGAGCAAACTGCACCACGGTCTCGAACATGAGACGCTCGCCCTCCTGGATATACTGGCCCATGGAGTGCAGGTCGGCGGTGAACTCCACGCTGGCGGGGAAGAGGCCCTTGCCGTCCTTGCCCTCGCTCTCACCGTAGAGCTGCTTCCACCACTCGGAGAAGAACCGGAAGCAGGGCTCGTAGCAGGCCAGCAGCTCCACCTTTTTGCCCTCCTGATACAGGGCGTGGCGAAGAGCGGCGTACTGCCAGGCGGGGTTGTCCAGACCGCCGGTGGACAGGTCGGTCATAGCCTGTGCCGCACCGCCCATCAGCTCAGCGATGTCGATGCCGGCCACCGCGATGGGCAGAAGGCCCACGGCAGTGAGCACAGAGAAGCGGCCGCCCACATCATCGGGCACCACAAACTCCTCATAGCCCTCGGTGTCAGCCAGGCCCTTCAGAGCACCACGGGCCTTGTCGGTGGTGGCGTAGATGCGCTCGCGGGCGCCATCCTTGCCGTACTTCTCCTCCAGCAGAGACTTGAAAATGCGGAAGGCCACGGCGGGCTCGGTGGTGGTGCCGGACTTGGAGATGACGTTGACGGAGAAGTCCCGGTCGCCGATGAGGGCGATGGTCTCCAGCAGCGTGTCGGTGGACAGGCCGTTGCCGGCAAACAGAATGTCAGGGGTGTCCTTCTTCTTCAGATTGTAGTTGGGGGAGGCCAGCAGGTCGATGACAGCGCGGGCGCCCAGGTAGGAACCCCCGATGCCGATGACCACCAGCACCTGGGACTGCTTGCGGATCTTCTCCGCGGCGGCCTGGATGCGGGCAAACTCCTCTTTGTCATAGTCCCGGGGGAGATAGACCCAGCCGGTAAAATCGCCGCCGGGGCCATCGTGGTTGGCCAGCATGGAAGCGGCCTTTTCCAGCGCAGTCTGGCGGCTGGTCAGATAGTCCTGGGGCAGAAACGAAGCTGCCTTGGAGACATCCAGAGTTAACATATACACATTCCTCCTGTATCATTTGGTGGAATTAAACATTTGCTGAATGTATTATAACACAGTCACCCTGTCATTTCACTTGAGTTTTTCACAAAATACCGGAAAAAGAAGAAGAGAATTTCCCAAAAAGAAGTAGAAAAAAGTGGTGGACAGGGGGTTGACAAAACAGAAAAGCTCTGGTACAATAACCTACACTGTTCGGACGATTAGCTCAGCTGGTAGAGCATCCGCTTGACGTGCGGGAGGTCACAGGTTCAAGTCCTGTATCGTCCACCAGATAAATCCCCTGAAGCTGCAAAGCTTCGGGGGATTTTTGTTTTGCCCAAAATGGATTTTAACCTTGTTTTTGCCTTAATTGGATGCCTACCGCTGTTTCATTCTACGAGCTGCGGGCGCAAAAAGATAAAAAACAGCTGTAAGCAGCGCCGCAATCGGTGAATTGCAGCGCTGCTTGCAGCTAGGCTTGATATGTGAGGGAAGAAAGAATCAGGGGATAATGTCCTCGTTTTTCAGAGCGGGATCCATGTACTGGATGGTCCAGCCGCTCCAGATGCAGATGAGGGACATGATGGGGTTAAACATGGCGAAGAACATGAAGGGCGCATACTGGGCAGTTGCCACACCCAGAGTGCCCAGAATGAAGGCACCGTCAGTGCTCCAGGGGCAGAAGGGGGCGCACAGGGTGCCCACGTCCTCCAGAATACGGGACAGGTTCTTGGGATGCAGGTTGCGCTCGCGGAAGGTCTCCCGGAACATGCGGCCAGGCAGCACCAAGGCGACGTACTGCACGCCGGTGGCGAAGTTGGTGAACAGGGTGGAGAACACGGCGGTGGTCATCATGGCCTTGTCGCTCTTGGCGTGGGTCAGGATCTTTTCCACGATGCTGTGCACCATGCCGGTGCGCTCCACGATGCCGGCAAAGGCCAGCGCGATGAGAATGAGGGCAATGGTATCCAGCATGCTGGACAGACCGCCGCGATTGACCAGTTTGTTGATGGCTTCCACACCGGTATCCAGGCTGACGCCAGTGTAGGCGGAGGCCAGCACCTGAGACAGGTGCGCGCCCTGGAAGACCATAGCGAAGATGCCGCCCAGAGCCGCCACGCCCAGCAGGCCGGGGATGGCGGGGACCTTGAAGATGACCATCAGCAGTACGCAGATGGGAGGAATGAGCATCCAGGGGCTGATGTTAAAGTTGGCGCTCAGGGTCTCCAGATACAGGTCAATGGTGCCGAGGTCCGCATTTTCCCCCACAACGGAGAAGCCAAGGACCGCATAGATGATGATGGCGATGATGTAGGAGGGGGTAGTGGTGTAGACCATGTGCTTCATGTGGGAGAACACAGTGGTGCCGGCCATGGCGGGGGCCAGGTTAGTGGTGTCGGACAGGGGGGACATCTTGTCGCCGAAGTAGGCACCGGAGATGATGGCGCCGCAGGTCATGCCGGGGTTGACACCCAGGCCGGAGCCCACACCCATCAGGGCCACACCCACCGTGCCCATGGTGCTCCAGGAGCTGCCGGTAAAGGTGGAGACCAGGGTGCACAGCAGACATGCAGTGACCAGGAAGATCTTGGGGGAGATCCAGGTCAGGCCGTAGTAGATCATGGTGGGCACGATGCCGCCCAGCATCCAGGTGCCGATGACCATGCCGATGATCAGCATAATCAGAATGGCGGGGGCGGAGGCCTTGATGGTATCGCTCATGCCGGCCTCCAGCTCGCTCCACTTATAGCCGGAGGCTACACCCACAATGGCGGCCACACAGCCTGCCAGCACCAGGGGCATATGGGCGGATGTACCAAACAGGAGAATGCCGCTGAGAATGAATACAAATGTAAAGACGAACACGAGGGCGGATTTTCCAAATCCAACTGGGGCTTTCTTTTCCACTTTTGATGTTGACTGACTCATGGTTGTCTCTCCCATCTCAATTGTTTGATTGAAGGAATTTCATAGAATGCGGATGACGATGCCTCCCCTCTTGTCACAGCGGATGGTGCTCAGTGATTCGCTGACTCCATGGCGTCCAACAGGTCATAGACCACGCCCTTGGCGGCCCGCTCCTTGTAAAGCTGTTCCGCAGGAGTCAGCTTCAGCTTGGGGGGACGGGTACGCTGGAGGCGAATTTCCTGAATCTTCTGGGCCAGACCCTGGGCGGCTTCTTCCGCTTGGGTCTGGTCAGCCAGAAGCTGGGGGCTGGGGAAGGGACAGGGACGGCGGTCAATGGCGCCGGCCACGGCACGGATCTGGGTCCGCTTTCCGTCCTCCGTGTGCCAAGCGGCACAGAGGGAGATCTGGGCGATGGTGACCTCACGGCGGCTGCCCAGCTTTACGAAGCAGCTGTCCAGCGCCTCGTCAACGGGAAGCCAGATGGCGGTGAGGATTTCGCCCGGCTTTAAGTCAATACGGCCGTCGGAGGAGAGGAACTGGTCCATGGTCAGCCGCCGGGTGCCGCTGGCGCCCAGCAGCTCCACCTCGCCGTGATACAGCACTACGCAGGGGGCGATGTCGCCGGCGGGGGAGGCGTTGACCAGACTGCCGCCCAGGGTTCCCTTGTTCCGGATTTGCTGGGAGCCCACGTGGCTGCAGGCCATGGAGAGTCCCCGGAACCAGCGGCAGATGCGGGGGTCCCGGGCGGCTGCGGCATGGGTCACCATGGCGCCGATTTTCAGCCAGCCCTCCTGCTCCTCCACGGCACGGAGCTGAGGAATCTTCCACAGACTCAAAATGCAGGAGTAGTCGGGATGACGGGCCCGGAGCTTGGGCATCAGGTCTGTTCCTCCTGCCAGGACGGCGGTCTTTTCGGGAAGGGAGGGGAGAAGGGCCTGAAGCTCCTCCAGAGTGTCAGGCTGCAAGTAGGCGGTGCCGCTCACAGAGCCTCACCTCCCTCGCTGTGCTGTGCCTGGGCGGCCTCCTGGGCCGCGGCCTTGACCTCGCGGTAGCCGGTGCAGCGGCAGATGTTGCCGGCAATGGCCATCTTCACCTCGTCGGGGGTGGGGTTGGGGTTTTTCAGCAGCAGTGCCTTGATGGACATGACCATGCCGCTGACGCAGAAGCCGCACTGCACGGCGCTTTTTTTGATAAAGGCCTTCTGGATGGTGTCCAGTTCGCCGTTTTGCTCCAGGCCCTCAACGGTCCAGAGCTCGCCCCCATCCAGCTGTCCCACCATGGTGAGGCAGGAATGGACCGCGTCGCCGTTGAGCATCACGGTGCAGGCGCCGCACTCTCCCTCGCCGCAGCCCTCCTTGGTGCCGGTGAGATGGAGATCCTCCCGAATAAAATCCAGCAGCCGCTTGCTGCCGTCGGCCTCCATGGTTCGGGGACGGCCGTTTAATGTAAATTCCAGTTTCATGCGTTCTGTGCCTCCAATGCCTCCAGAATCACCGCCGGCGTCAGCGGCAGGTGGTGCAGCTGGGTCCCCAGCGCGTCGTTGACCGCGGCCACAATGGCGGGGGCCACCGGAACCAGGACCACCTCGCCGATGGACTTTGCGCCGAAGGGACCGCTCGGTTCGTCCTCCTCCAGGAAGATGACCTGGTAGTCGGGCATATCCACTGCGTTGGCCACCTCATAGTTTTTGAAGTTGGTGATAAGGGCCTCGCCGGTCTTGGGGCTGATTTTGATTTCCTCACACAGGGCCATGCCCATGCCCTGCTGGATTCCGCTGCCCACCTGGCCGCGGCACAGGTCGGGGTTGATGGCCCGGCCCACGTCGTGGACGGACAGGCAGTCCAGCACGCGGGTAAAGCCGGTGTAGGTGTCCACCTGTACGTGGGTGAAGTGGGCCGCGGGCACGCCGGGGTTTACCTGGGCGTTGGTAGTCACGGAGCAGAAGACGTCCTGGCCCAGAACCCGGATGGAGTGCTCGTAGACCTGGGGCAGGGAGATGCGCACCGACTTGTCCGTCTCCTGGAAGAAGACGCCGTCCTCATAGTGGAGGATGGTCTCCGTGCAGGAGAGAGCGGCAGCCGCCCGGCTCTTCAGAATGCCCATCAGCTTTTCGCAGCAGGTCTTCACTGAGGTGCCCAGGGAATAGACGGTCCGGCTGGCGTAGCAGCCGTGGTCATAGAGGCAGTCCCGGGTGTCGGCCTCCTGGAGGAGAATCTGATCCAGAGGAATCTGAGTTACCTCGCTGGCAATCTTTTTCAGCGCCATAACGGTGCCGCAGCCGTGGTCGTGCACCGACACGTGGAGAATGAGGCTGCCGTCCTCCTGGAGCTTGGCGGTGGTGGAGGCCACGTCCACCCGGTAGGGGTAGAAGGAGGAGGTGTGGGAGGCCACAGCCATTCCCACGCCGTAACGGTAGCGGCGCTGAGCGCGGTTCTGCCGGGCACACTCCGCCTTCCGCTCCTCCCAGCGGAAGGCCTCCCGTCCCCGGAGCAGACACTCGCGGAAGTGGGCGTTGCCCACGGATACGTGGTGAACCAGCTCGTCCTCGAAGGGCTCGTGGACGTTTTTCAGGCGGAACTCGATGGGGTCCATGCCCAGCTCCCGGGCCACCATGTTCCAGTGATTTTCCAGACAGAGGGCCACCTCGCAGGACCCCCAGCTGCGGAAGCTGCCGTTGATGGGGGTGTTGGTGCACACGGCCCGGCCGTCAAAATGGAGGTTGGGGATGCGGTAGACCTTGTTGATCTTTTCTCCGATGGTGGACGCGTAGTCCCGGGACACGGTCAGGTAAGCGCCGGCGTCCAGACGGCAGGAGAGGGACAGGCCCAGAATGGTTCCGTCGGGCTGCACCTTGCTCTCCACCCGGGCGTCCACGCTGTGCTTCATCATGGTGTTGACGATCTGCTCCTCCCGGGTGTAGACCAGACGCACCTCGGCCTGGAGATCCTTGGCCGCGTAGGCGGTCAGCGGCTCCAGCAGGGTTTCCTGGCGGACGCCAAAGGAGCCGCCCATGGGCGCCTTGATGACCCGCACCTTGGAGTAGGGGACGTCCAGAAACTCCGCCACGGTGCTCCGTACGCCGAATACAGACTGGCAGCCGGTCCAGATGGTCAGGGTGCCCTCCGAGGCGTTGTAGCAGGCCCGGCAGGATTGGGTTTCCATGGCCAGATGGGTCATGCGGCTGATGTGGGACTGGCTGGTGTGGCACAGAGCCCCCTGTATGGCGGCATAATCACCCCGGTCAACGGGGGCGGTGGGGTACACGTTGCCGTCGGGGTGGATGCGGGGGGCACTGTCCTGCTCCGCCTCGTCCACGGAGATGACAAAGGGCAGGGGGTCGTATTCCACCTGGATGAGGCGGCAGGCCTCCTCTGCGATTTCCTCCGACTCCGCCACCACGGCGGCCACCCGCTCTCCCACAAACCGCACCTGGCGGCTGAAGAGCTGTTCCTGGTTGGGCACCGACTCCCAGGGACCTACCCGGCCCCGGTCGTACCGCTTGTCGGGCGTGTTCTCACAGGTATACACAGCCCGGACGCCGGGCAGCGCCTCCGCCCTGGAGGTGTCGATGGAGCGAATCATGCCGTGGGTAATGGTGGAATGCTTCAGCTTGATATACAGCATTCCCGGAGCCTGCATATCTCCGCAATAGTGAAGACGACCGGTCACCTTGCCGTAAGCCTGGTCGTTCGACAGTTCCTTTCCGATTACATGAAAGTCTTTCAAATCTACCATCCTTTTGCAGTAAATCCCCGGTGGGCCAAGCGGCAGAGGACCGTGGCCCGGAGTGTGGTCTGCATGTGTTTCCAACTGATTGATTATCAGTATAAAAGGGGAAAGTCAAAAGGCGGTCGATAAAAGCATCAAAAAAACATCGAAAGTTAATTTCCTTTTTTATTCTTTAGGTTTCCCTGTAAAAAAAGGATTTTTCCTCCGAAATAGAGCGGTTTTGAAAAGCCGGCCGGCGGGGGCGGCGGATTCCGGCTGGCAAGAGGGTGGGGGGTGTGGTATAATAAAATACCTATTGAATCCCTGAGCCGTTGGGGAAACCAAGAATGCTGCCGTGCAGCAAGGGAGGCGGATGCATGTGGACAAGCTGACGGGGCTTCTTCTGGGCCCTCCCCGTGTTCTGCTCAACGATGAGGTTGTCAATCTTCCGTTTAAGCAGGCGGAGGCGCTGCTGTACTATCTGCTGGTGGAGCACGAGGTGTCCCGCAGCAAGGCGGCCGACCTCATCTGGGGCAGCCATCTGGACGAGCGGAAGGCAAAGTCCAACATGAGAAATGCCATTTATGTTCTGCGGCGGGCGTTCTTTCCGGACTTTTTGGTGGAGCCCCAGAAGAATATCCTCCGGATTAACCCCCGGATTGCCATCAGCCTGGACGTGGAGCAGCTGAAAGCGCCGGGGGACAGTATGCCGGATTCGGACCCGGGGGAATTTCTCCAGGAGTTTTACCTCAAGGAAAATGAGTATTTCAACGAGTGGATCCAGAGCACGCGGCAGGAGCTGAAGCAGATTTATATGGAGCGGCTGAAGCAGGCCGTTGAGAGCAGCTTCCGCCAGAAGAACTGGTCGGCGTGCGAGGACCAGGCCAAGCGGCTGGTGGCCCTGGACGAGTACGACGAAGACGGCTACTACTATCTGATGGAGATCTATCGGATGCGGGGGGAGTACCATAAGGGCCTGTCCCTCTATGAGCGGCTGCGGACCCTACTGGCGGAGGACCTGTTTCAGTTTCCGGGTGAAAAAATTGCCCGGCTGACCGAGCAGATGAAGCGGGAACGAAAGCAGACCATCCAGGTCTCCGTCCAGCCCGCGGCGCGTCCGGGGGTGGCCGAGCCAGAAAAGACGCCCATCTTTGGCCGGAGCGCGGAGCAGAAGGCGCTGGTGGAAAATGCCCTGCATTTTCTCAACGGCGGGGTGGCGGTCAGTCAGGTGGTCATTGGGGAGGCGGGCATTGGAAAAACCACCCTGCTGGACCACCTGTGCAAGGGACTGCAGACGGGCGGCAATGTATTTTTGTTTCGGGCCTCCTGCTACCACGCGGAGGAATCCTTTGCCCTGAAGCCCTGGCAGACGGTTTTTGAGGCAATCCTGAACTCCATGAAACAGCGGTCCATGGACAGCCGGGACACCTACTTCCGCTTCATGGCCGGTCAGGTCTTTCCCCACCTGGCGGAGGCCCAGGCGGAGCCCATTGATCAGGACCTCATCAGCGTGCAGGCCTACGATGGAAGTGAGCGGGCCATTACCCACACGGTGCTGCGGTTTGCAAAGGACCGAAAGGTGGTCCTCTGCCTGGACGACCTCCAGTGGGCGGACCCTGTTACTGTGTCTCTAATCCAGGATATTCTGACGGCCAATCAAAACCGGAACATTCTCTTTGTCCTGGGTTGCCGCGGGACGCATCCCGCCTATGTTTCCCGGTTCCTGGAGGATATGCGTCTGGCGCGTTTTTTGCGGGAGATTGTCCTGGAGCGGTTCGGATTTGAAGATACCGTGGCCCTGGCCGACCTGCTGCTTCCCCGTCAGTTTGAGTCCTCGGAGCTGCGCAAGCAGCTCTATTACGAGACGGAGGGCAATCCGTTTTTTATCATCGAAACGGTGAACAATTTCAAGTATAACGGCGCCCTGGCGGATATTACCCAGAACATGCGCGACACCATTCGGCAGCGGACCATGCTGCTCTCCCCGGACGGGCGGACCATTTTGGATTTGCTCTCCCTGTTTTTTGACGGCGCGTCCTTTGAACTGCTTCAGGAGCTGTCCCGGAAGCCGGAATACGAGCTGATGGACCTTCTGGACACGCTGATGGACAAGCAGCTGATTTGTGAAAAGAGCACGCCGGAGGGCGTCTGCTTTCAGTTCACCCACCAGAAAATACTGGAGTACGTGTATTCTGAGCTGTCCATGACCAAGCGGCGGGTGTTTCACGAGCGGGTGGCCATCTGCCTGGAGCAAAAGCTCACCGGCACCGGGCGGGATTTTCCGGTCTATCACAGGCTCATGTATCACTTTGAGCGGGCCAAGAACCAGAAGAAATATCTGAAATACTGCATCAAATACGTGTATACCCTGCTCAACCGGGCCCATGAATATTATCCGGTGGTCAGCGAGGGACCGTGGCTTGGGGCGGCTGGCCGCCTGTCGCCGGACAGCGAGGACAACAGCGGCATTTCCGGGCTGCTGCAGCGCATTGAGGAGCTGGTAAAGGCCAACGAGGGCAGCTTTGACCAGCAGGACCGCCAGGACTATCTCTCTGACTATTACCACATGATGGGGCGGTACTACATCCGGGTTGCCGACTACGACCGTGGGCTTGCCTACATTCAGAAGCTGGTGGAATTCAACCAGCCCATTGATTCCGAGCAGTGCCGAAAGAACCTGATCAAGGCCAACCGGCAGAAAATCTGCGTCTACATGAACCGGTATGAGCCGGAGCCCATGCGGGAGCTGGTGCAGGCCTCCATCCAGCTTCTGACCGGACACAGCAAGCCGGAGGAGATGGCCATCTGGAACCGTCTGCACGGCATGAGCGACATCATGACAGGCGACCTGGCCGACAGCCAGCAGCAGTTTGTCCAGGCCATTGACATCTTTGAGCACTCCATGGAGAAGGAACAGTACCGCTATAACCTGGCGGCCTCCTATGCGGGGCTGGGGGAAGCCAAGCGGATGCGGGGCGACTATGAGGGAGCGCTGTCCTGCTACGAGGAGGCCATCGCCAACTGCAAGGACTACCGCCTCAGCGGCAGTGCCGCCACCTTCTACACCTACGCGGGGCAGGCGGCCGTGGACAGCGGCGATTTGGACCAGGCGGAGGAATATCTTTCCAAAGCGGTGGAGTGCTTCAATAAGATTGAGCTGTTGTGGGAACGGGGGATCGCTTTTTCCTACTTTGGCAGGCTCCATGTGCTGAGGGGGCGTTACCAGGAGGCCCTGACCAGCCTGCTCGTTGCAAAGCGATGCTCGGAGCAGCTGGAAAGCCGCTACGAGCTTGGCGTCCTGAACCGGATTTTTGCGCAGATTGCGTTGGAGATGGAACAGAATCCAGAGCTGCGGGCAGTCTTTTCCGAGTATGTAATCTGTCCGCCGGAAACCTATGTGGAGCGGGCCCGGGACCTGCTGGCGCCTGTTTATTCTCCCGTTGATGAGGCATATCTGCGTCAGGTGGAGGAACAAAGCGGGCGGTGACAGGCCCGGACGGCGTGGGAAGAAGCCAAGAAAAAATAAAAAAGCCGCTGTTTCCCAAGGGAAACAGCGGCTTTTTCAACTTTGTTTGTCAGTTGGCCTCGTAGAGCTCAATGATTGCTCCGTCCTTCCAGACGAAGGCCAGGCGGTCCTTCTCCCCGGCGGGCATAGGGCCGCAGATGACGCTGTCCGCGTCGGCAATGTACTTCTCCAGGTTGTCTACCTTGTAGGCCACATGAGGGTTGCGGTGGATTTCCTCGGGGAAGGGGGTGCCCTCCTCAAACTTCAGATACTCGATCTTGTAGTCGTAGTCATCCACGTTGCTGACCCAGAACTTGGCGCCCTCGTTGTAGGTCATATTGGGCTTGCGGTTTGTGATGGGAATTCCGATGTGCATGTATTCAGCGGACATGAGGTGGCTCCTCCTTTATGTGTGATTGGTATGCGGTCGGGAAAACCGGCCGGACCGGATTTACTCGCGGCTGTAAGCGGGGGTGTGACAGGGGGTGTTCCACAGGCGGATGAACTCATCGTCCCACTTGGCGATGTTCATCTGGAAGCCGCCGGCCTCCTGCACGGTGAGGATTTCGCCCACCATGCTGGCCACAACCTCCACGCCCTTGGCCTTCAGGAACTCCACGGTGTCCTTGAAGAGCACCAGCATTTCCATCATGGTGGTGGCGCCGCAGCCGTTGATCATCACAAAGGCCTTGTCGCCCTCCTTCAGCGCCAGCTTGGCACACAGGGCCTCGGCCACAGTGGCCACGGTGTCCTTGGCGGACATCATGGGCACCCGGACGCCGCCGCCCTCGCCGTGCTGGCCGGCGCCGATCTCCATCATATCCGTTTCGCCCAGGTCGCCGAAGGACATGCCGTTCTGGGGGTGGGTGGCGTCGGTGGATTTGACGGTGATGGAGGCCATGTTGTCGGCGTAGCGCTGGGCAATCTCGGCCACTTCATCCAGGCTCTTGCCCTCCCGGGCAGCCGCAGCGGCAATGTGATAGAGGGCTACCGCACCGGCCAGACCACGCTGGTTGTCCTCACCGTTGGGGTCAAACTGAATCTCCTCGCCGGTGACCACCTGGCGGAAGTTGAGCCCCGCCTTCTGGGCCAGCTTGATGGCCTGCTTGCCCGCCAGCTGATCGCCGGCATAGTTCAGGGTGAGCAGCAGCACGCCGTGGCCCTTGTCGGCCAGCTTCATGGCGTCAAAGACCAGCTTGCCATTGGGGGCGGCGAAAATGTCGCCCACGGCCTGGACGTCCAGCATGCCCTTGCCCACAAAGCCGGCCTGGGCGGGCTCGTGGCCGGAGCCGCCGTAGGTCACAATGGTGACCCGGTCGGCGTCCGCCAGATCCTTGCTGATGACCAGATGGCCGTCGACCTCCAGAATGTCGGAGTAGGCCAGACCCAGACCGGTCAGCTCCTCATCGGTGATGGTCTCAGGAGCGTTGATAAACTTCTTCATTTTCATGTGATGTACCTCCCGGTTACAAATAGTTGATGCACTCAAAGCTGGGCCAGGCCCTGGAAGAAGATGGACATGGAGGCGGCGCCGGCGTCGGGGGTGCCGATGGTCTGCTCCCCGTAGCTCTTGGCCCGCCCGAACTTGGCCACATACCCCTTGCTATCCTCCATACCCTGGTGGGCGGCCTGGGCGGCGGCGGTGAACAGCTCCGCCTCGCTGCTGCCCCCATAGGCGGCGATGGCCTCGCTGGCGGGGATCAGGGCGTCCATCATGGTCTTGTCGCCCACCTTGGCCCCGGACATCTCGTCCAGTGCCTCCAGAGCCCGGGCGAACATGGCCTTCAGTCCCGCCACATCCACCTCGTCCCCGGCGGGAGCGGCCTCCTGCAGCCCGTCCAGCCAGGTGTTCCAGAGCGGAACCGCGCTGCCGCCGTTGAGCACCATAACAGCCATGGCCGCGTCGTCCAGCATGGCCTGGATGCCGTCCTCCGATTCCTCCACTGCCTGGGCAATGGCTCCGGCAATTTTGCTCATGGTCAGGCCGTGGTCTGCGTCGCCGAACCTGGAGTCGATCTCCGTGAGCATGGGCTCAGCGGCCGTGACCTGGGCGCAGGCGTTCGTCAGACGCGCGGCAAGTTCCGTTTTCTTCATTGCGGTACCCCTTCTTTCCCAATTAAGCAACTCAATATTCGTGTCTCAGACAACGGAGCCCTGTGGAATCCGAACCGGAACTGTGTCGGTTTTTTGCACAAGGAAAGTTACTTTTGTGCAAATAATTTTATACGAATGGCAAACGAAAGTCAATGAACCGGGTTATATTCTCCATAATACATAAAAAGAGCGGGGAAAACTGTGGGAACAAACAAAGAAACCCTCTTTCCTGAACGAAAATACAGGAAAGAAGGTTACATATGTTACATATTCAGTTCCACAGGGATTTGACCAGCTCGGTGCGGGCCACCAGGTGGGTAAAGAGCCCCGATTTCAGCGCGCCCCGCAGTGCCCGGGTACTGGTATTGGCGGAGCAGACACCGATAACATTGGGGCAGCTCTTCAGCGCATCCAGGGGGATTTGGATGGCAAAATCCTGATCCGACTGAATGATTTTGCCTTCGTCATTGAAATAGTAAATGAGCAGCCGCCCGCAGGTGTGCTCCTGCTGGAGCAGGTCGCCGTACCGCACCAGGGAGGCGAAGTCAGGGCTGGAGGGATAGTTGCCGATGTTGACCAGGGCGGTGTCCATCTGCCCCCACTGCTGCTGGATCTGACGGTAGATCTCCGTGGAGCAGAGCAGCTGCTTTTCCTCCAGGCCCTCCGGCAGAGCGGGAAGATAGATAAAGTGGGGGGTGGCCCCCAGCTGCTGGGCAATGAGGCGGACGTTTTCGTTGGACTGGTAGTTGCGGGCGGGGATGCTGGCATTGCCCACCAGGGGGCAGATGTCGGTGACGGTGCTGTTGAGTTGGGGATGCGTTTCCAGCCAGGTCACCAGCTGGCCGATGAGGTAGCCCCAGCCGATGCCCAGCCGCCGGGAGCGCAGCTGCCACAAAAGCTGGACCGCCCCCTGGGAGAGCTGTTGGTTGGTGGCGTCATCGTCCTCCCCGTCGTCCACCAGGATGCCGTCGCGGATGGAGCTGGACAGGCGGAGCTGCTCCAGCAGGGCGGCGGCGTCGGAGGCCGGCTGACAGACGAGAATCTTGACCACGCCCAGCTCCCGGGCCTCGCTGAGCATCCGGCTGACCAGCGGGCGGGAGATCCCCAGCTCCTTTGCGATGTCGCTCTGCTTCCAGTCCTCCAGATAGTACCGGCGGGCCACATGGGCCAGCTTCTGCAGTTTTTCCCGGCTGTGCTTCATGATTGCCTCCTGTGAAGAGTGTTACATTTGTAACCATATCATAGTACATAATGTTATCAAATGCAACTGTTACCTCACAGAAATGAGAGCGCCGCCTGCACCCGGAGCAGCGGACGGGGGCGGCGGGGAAACAAAACCGGAGGCAGCTGCAAACGCGGCTGCCTCCGGTGATAACATACGGATTACTGGGCGGGGTAGAGGGTGTCGTAGTCCACGGTGTGGGTCTTCAGGTAGTCCAGCCACTGCTCACAGTAGGGCTTGGTCAGGTGGACGCCGTCCTTGCTGGCGTCGGCGGGGAGCTGACCGTCCGAACCGGTAAAGGCGGGATTCAGGTCCAGGAAGGCCACCTGCTTTTCCTCGGCCGCCTTCTTCATCAGGTCGTTATACACCAGGAGATGCTCGTTGGTTAAGTAGCTGGCCCCGCCGGTGGCGGCGATGACCGATTCGTTGAGGGGGATGAGCCCCTGGATGTAGATGACGGCGTTGGGCTGGCAGGCGCGGATGGCGTCGATGGCCCGGCAGTAGGCCTCATAGAAGCCCTGATCGTCGTAGTAGCCCAGCTCATTGACGCCCAGGGACAGGTAGACCTTGCCGTACTGCTTCCGGCTCAGAGCCTCCAGAGCCGTGTAGCTCTGGCCGTCAATGGTGATGGCCTTCTTGGTTTCCAGCTTGAAGATGGACAGGCCGTTGGAGGTGAGGTTCTCCCCGCAGCCAATGCCGCTGTAAATGAGAAAGCCGTCGGTGCGGGAGTCGCCGATGAAGGCGGCGTCTTCAAAGTAGGAGTTGTCCACAGGGTCGCTCTCCGGGACGGGGCTGGAGAAGTCGTAGGCGGAGGAGGCGGAACCCTGGCTGGGGCCCTCCGACTTGGACGCGGCGGAATCGTCGGGAACGGAGGCGTCAGGGGCGGAGCCGGAAGCGCTGCCGTCGCTGGTGTCCGGGGCGGAGGAGGAGCCGGAAGCGCTGCTTCCCGCGGCGGATGAGGCGTCGCTCTGGGAGGAGGACGAGTTCTGGTCGTCCTGATGGGCGGATGCGCCGCACCCGGTCAGGGACAGCAGACCGGCCAGTAAAGCGGCAAGGGCACAGCAAAGGATGATGTTTTTTCTCTTTCTCATGGTTTGATTCCTCCAAGTGGTATGCTAGGGTCGGTAGAGCAGCTGCTCATAGAGTACAGGGGACAATAGGGTGAACTCGGGACTTCCGGTGCTGCCCGGGCCCACCTCATATTTGTCGAAGGGGATGACCAGATGGCCCTGGTCGTCAAAGTAGAAGTCCTGTTCCGGGTCGATGGCGTCAAAGTAGTAGGTGCCCAGCTGGGTGGTGCCCTCCAGCCAGTAGACCTCTCCGGAATTCCGCTCCATCCGGGCGCGCATCTGTTCCTTGAGCTCGTCACTGATGACGGTGACATAGTCAAAGTCCTCCGGGAACAGGTCGGAGAGGGTTTTCTGCTTCCCGGTGAGCACGTCGATGTGGTAGTGCTGTTCCTGGTGGTTGCCCGAGGCCATAATCCGGTCGGAGTTAATGCGCAGGGTGAACCAGCGGTCGGTGTTGGTCACAACCTCCCAGGACACGTCCAGGTTGAAGTAGCCGTCGGCGTTGGATTCCTGCTCAAACTCCGCGATGAGCTGGTCGGTGTACTGCTGGATGGTCTCATTGATTTGCTGTGCGCCCTGGCTGTCCATGTCGTCCACAATCTGGGGGACGGAGATGGAGGCGTGGTCCCCTCCGTTGTCCGCCTGGTAGGTGCGGAAGGTGACGGCCTGAAACAGGGAGCCCACCACCGGCAGCTGCCTCAGGGCGGCGGCCATGGACGCGTTGGAGTTGGGGAGAATGACCAGCGCCAGCACCGCGGCGGCGGAGATGGTGCCCATCATGGTGCGCCAGCGCCGGCGGCGCTTGGGCCGGGCAGGCAGACGGAACAAGGTCTCCTCCACCCGCCAGGAGAACTCCTGAGAGGGAGTGGGGGGATTTTCCTGCGCCTTTTTGCGCAGCTTCTCATCCACATCATCGATCATTGCGAAGCCTCCAATTGCTTCCGCAGGCGCTTGCGCGCCCGGGAGAGCCGTGTTTTTACATTCGCCTCAGAGATGCCCAGAATTTCTCCGGTCTCCCGGGCGCTGAAGCCCTCGTAGTAGTAGAGAACCACCACCGAGCGCAGCTGTTCGCTTAAATCGCACACCGCCTGCCACAGGTCCTCACTGGTCTCGGAGACGGCGGGGGCCTCCTGGTCGGGCAGGGATTCGAAGGGGACCAGGCTTTTCCTCTGGCGCAGAATGGCGTAACACTCATGGGTCAGGATACGCAGCAGCCACGGCCGGAACCGGCTCCGGTCCCGCAGGGTGGGCAGCTTCTGATAGGCGATGAGGATGGACTCCTGAGCCGCGTCGGCGGCATCCTCCTCGCTGCACAGGATGCTCATGGCCAGGCGGTACATGGCCGCCTCGCAGTCCTGAATTTGCTGCGTAAACCACTGCACATCTTCCAAGTTCTTATCGCTCCGTTTCCTGCGGGCACTCCGGCCAACCCGCGTTTTGCCTTTTCCGTGTCGTGCCGTTGTGGCCGATATGCAGCTCTATACTATAAGAGGGCAAACGGACGGAAAAGGTGACAGCCTGAAAAAATTTTTTTGAGCGGCTCAGGGGCAGCGTGCCCGGCCGGTTCTGTCTGAGAGGATTATACACGAAATTCCTTCCCGGGGGCAGTCCCGAAGGAACGGAAATCAAAATTTTTCGGGGGATACCGGGCTTGTTGAAAATTAAGAGTGGCAAAACGGGCGGCAAACCGTTATACTAAACTTGACTTGGCAAGCCGCACCGGTTTGGAAAGGAACCGGTGCCAAAAGGAGTAGACACAATATGGAGATGGAATATTGGCGGGCGGCAGAGGAGACCGTTCCCGACACCCTGTTGATTGTAGATGACGATGAAATAAACCGGGCCATATTGGAGCAAATCTTTGCGCCCTTCTACGGAATCCGTCAGGCGGAAAACGGACGGGAGGGGTTGGAGGCTATTCTGGCCGCCCCGGAGCAGCTGTGCGCCGTGCTGCTGGATGTGATGATGCCTGAGATGGACGGCATCCAGGTGCTGCGGAAGCTGAACGAGGCGGGACTGACCGCCAAGCTGCCGGTGTTCCTTATTACCGCCGAGGCCAGCGACAGCGTGATGCGGGAGGGGTACCAGCTGGGAGTCATGGACGTAATCAGCAAGCCGGTGGTGCCCTACGTGGTGCTGCGGCGGGTGCAGTCGGTGGTGGAGCTGTTCCAGGCCCGGCGGCGGCTGAACAACGTGGTGGTGGCCCAGCAGGAGGAGCTGCTGCGGAAGGCGGAAAAGATTGTGGAGCTGAACATGGGCATGATCGAGGCCCTGTCCGCCGCCATCGAATTCCGGGACGGCGAATCGGGGGAGCATGTTCAGCGCATCCACCACATCACCCGGATTCTGCTCAGTGAAACTCCGCTGGGGGAGGGGCTGAGCGAGGAGGACATCAGCCAGATCGCCCTGGCGGCCGTCATGCACGATGTGGGGAAAATTGCCATCCCAGACGCCATTTTGAACAAGCCCGGGAAGCTGACGGCGGAGGAATTTGAGATCATGAAGACCCACACCACCCAGGGGGCTCTGCTGCTGGAGAAGATTCCCCAGCTGCGGGAGAACGATGCCTACCGCTATGCCTATGACATTGCCCGCCACCACCACGAGCGCTGGGACGGGCGGGGCTATCCCGACGGGCTGAAGGGGGATGAAATCTCCATCTGGTCCCAGGTGGTGGCTCTGGCTGACGTGTACGACGCCCTGAGCTGCAAGCGGGTTTATAAGGACGCCTTCCCGAGGGAGAAGGTGCTGGAAATGATTTGCGGCGGACAGTGCGGGGTGTTCAATCCCCGGCTGCTGGAGTGCTTCCTGCAGGTGGAGCCCCGGCTGGCCGCCCTGTATGAGAGCGGAGCAAAAAAGGAGGAGAAGGGATGAACGCGGAACGTAAGGAACAGCTGACCCAGGGCGGCATCGACGTGGACAGTGCCCTGGAGCGTCTGATGGGCAGCGAGGCGCTGCTGGAAAAGTTTTTGAATAAATTTGTGCAGGACGGCAACTATTCCGCCCTGGAGGCGGCGGTGGCGGCCGGAGACTGGGAGGAGGCGCTGCGGGCCTCCCATACCCTGAAGGGAATGTGCGGCAACCTGTCCATGACCGTCCTGTACGACCTGTTTACCCGCCAGGTGAACGCCATCCGGGCGGAGGACCGGGCGGGGGCCGCGGCCCTGATGGAGGAAATCAGCCCGGCCTACCGGGCGGTCTGCGGGGCCGTCGCCGGAGGTGAGCAGGCATGAGCAGCACGCGGCGCCGATCCCGGTGGGTCCGGGTGCTGCGCAGAATGCGGCTCAATGCAGTCGCCTTCGTGGTGCTGGTCATCCTTTCCTCCATGGGCATGGGGCTGGTGCGCTGGGCCCTGCTGGAGAGCGCCCAATATACCGGAACCGCGCTCTCCCGCAATTACGCCGCCGAAGAGCGCAGTAACCTGGCGGTGTATGAGACCCTGCTCTCCTTCGGCGCGGCCTCCGTGGAGCGGATGCTGCAGGAGGGGAGCGGGCAGGAGGAGCTGACGGAGTGGATGGGGATCTACTTCCAGCACCTGGAGACCGTGCTGGGCAGCGGCGTGGTAGACCCCTACATGGTGGTGGATGGAAAGATTGTGGTGGCCGCCAACCCCTGGGAGGGAGACGAGGGCTACGACGTCCACTCCAGCCAGTGGTATCAGGGAGCCCTGGAGGCGGAGGGAGCGGCCTTCTTTACCAACGTCTATACCGACGCCATCTACGACCGTCCCGTCATCACGGCGGCCCAGAAGTGCGGCGAGAGCGGCGCGGTACTGGCCTTTGACATCTTCCCGGAGAACCTGCGCTTCCGCTTTGAGGCCCCCGGCCTGTCGGACACCGGGTCTTTCTTCCTGTGTGACAGCCAGGGAACCCTCATCTATAAGCAGACGGCCATGGAGTGGACGGACGAGCAGGTCCAGAGCTATCTGGATGAGCTGATTACCCGCATCAACGCCGGAGAGCTGGAGGCCAGTGCTGCTACGGTCACCGACTTGGATGGGGTGGAGCGGACTGTGTACTATACCCGTATGGAAAACGGGTGGCTGTCCATTATTACGGTGCCGTACAGTGAAGTTATGGAGGGCTTTGGCCGGGTGACCATTGCCTTCTCCCTGCTGATTATGGCCTTTCTGCTGGTGCTGGTGGGAATGACCTGGCGGGACGTAAAAGAGGGTACCCGCATGGAGCGCACCAACGAGACGGTGCGGGTGCTGGGCAACTCCTATTATGCCCTGTACCGGGTGGATTACAGCCAGGGCAGCTATGAGACCATCAAGGCTTCGGACTATGTGCGGGAGCGGATTCCCGCCATGGGCGGATACGATGAGCTGCTCCACGTCATCGGCGAGGTCATCGAGCCGGAGGCCTACCAGGAGTTTATGGAGAACTTCTCCCAAAATAACATCCGCCAGCTGGTGTCCCGCCGGGTGCGGGACTTCGGCGGGGACTTCCGCCGGCTCTTTGGCGGGGCCTACCGCTGGGTGAATGTGCGGGTGCTCTTTGATGAGTCTCTGGCCCCCGGCGAGGTGGTCCTCTGCTTCCGGGAGGTGGAGGAGGAAAAGCAGCGCCAGCTGCAGGAGCACAAGCTGCTCCAGGACGCCCTGGAGGTGGCCCGGAAAAACGAGGCCTCCAAGCAGACCTTCTTCAGCAGCATGTCCCACGATATGCGTACCCCCCTCAACGCCATCATCGGCCTGTCCGAGCTGGCGGAGAACAGCGCCCAGGGCGTGCCCAAGGTGCAGGAGTATCTGAGGAAAATCCGGGTGTCCAGCCGCCAGCTGCTGGGGCTTATCAACGACATTCTGGATATGTCCCGCATGGAGCAGGGAAAGGTGACCCTGAACAACCACCAGCTGGATCTCCAGGCCTGTGTGGAGGAGTGCACCGGAGCCTTCCAGGTGCAGGCCCAGACGGAGGGCAAGGAGCTGGAGGTGTGCTTTGACCTGAAGCAGAAGTGGGTGGAGGCGGACGGCTTCCGGATCCAGCAGATTCTCAACAACCTGCTCTCCAACGCCTTCAAGTTCACCAACCGGGGAGACCGGGTTTCCCTGGAGGTCAAGCAGATGGACGAGGGGGAGTACGCCAAGTACCGGTTTGTGGTGACGGATACGGGCATCGGCATGGCGCCGGAGTTCCTGCCCCGTCTCTTCGAGCCGTACAGCCGGGAGCTGCGCTTTTCCGCCAAGCGGGCGGCGGGCACCGGCCTGGGTATGCCCATCACCAAGAATCTGGTGGCCCAGATGAACGGAGAGATCACCGTGGAAAGCCGGCTCGGGGAGGGCAGCTCCTTCACGGTGGTGCTGCCCTTTGCCAAGGCCAGCCGGGAGGAGAGCGGACAGACGCCAAAGCCTGTGGCGGAGGAGAGCAGCCTGAAGGGACGGCACATCCTGCTGGCCGAGGACAACGAGATCAATATGGAGCTGGCCACGGAGATTCTGTCCATGAACGAGGTCCGGGTTACCCAGGCCTGGAACGGCCGGGAGGCGGTGGAGATCTTCCAGGAATCGGCGCCCTTTACCTTCGATGCCATTCTGATGGATATGCAGATGCCTGAGATGGACGGCTGCGAGGCGACCCGGCGTATCCGGGCCATGAACCGGCCGGACGCCGGGCGGATCCCCATCCTGGCGGTGACCGCCAACGCCTTTGCCGAGGACATCGCGGCCACCACGGCGGCGGGGATGAACGCCCACATCTCCAAACCCATCGATTTCCCCCTGCTGTGCCGCACGCTGGCTTCCCTGATGCCGAAGCCCTGAGCCATGAAAAAACGGCTGTCTGCGGACAGCCGTTTTTCCTGTGACCCTTCTCCCATCTGCGGAGAAGGCGGTTTTCAAAACTTCCATGGAAGAGGTGAACGTGGTGGGATACTTTCCCTTTTTTGTTCAGCTGCAGGATGCCCCCGGCCTGCTGGTGGGGGGCGGGACGGTGGCCCTCCGCAAGGCGGAGAAGCTGCTGCCCTACGGGCCCCGACTGACGGTGGTGGCCCCGGAGATTGGCCCCGAGCTGGCCGCTCTGCCCGGCCTTACCCTGGTGTACCGTCCCTTTCAGACGGAGGACGTGGAGGGAATGGCCTTCGTCATTGCCGCCTCGGGGGACCGGGCCCTCAACCATCAGGTGGCCGGGCTGTGCCGGGAAAAGGGCATCCCCGTCAACGTGGTGGACGATAAAGAGGCCTGCTCCTTCCTGTTTCCCGCGCTGGTGAAGCGGGGGGAGATGTCCGTGGGCATCTCCACCGGGGGGAGCAGCCCCACCGCCGCCATCTGGCTGAAGGAGCAGATTGCCGCTCTGCTCCCGGAGGGGCTGGAGGACATTCTGGCCTGGCTGGAGGAGCAGCGGCCCCTCCTCAAGGCCCGCTGGCCGGAGGAGCGGGACCGGGCCCGGGGCTTTTCCGCCCTCTTTTCCGCCTGCCTGGCAGCGGGGCGGCCCCTCACAGAGGAGGAACGGGAAACTTGTTTGAAGGAGGCAGAACCATGCCGGTAGGAGAAGTATATCTGGTGGGGGCGGGCTGCGGCCGGGCGGACCTGATTACCGTACGGGGGCTGCGGCTGCTGGAGCGCTGCGACGCGGTGGTCTACGACGACCTTATTGACCCCGCCCTGCTGGAGTATGTCCCGGCGGGGGCAAGGACCCTCTACATGGGCAAGCGCAGCGGCCACCACTCCGCCCCTCAGGAGGAGATTACCGCCGCCCTCATCGCCCTGGCCCAGGAGGGCCTGACGGTGGTGCGCCTCAAAGGGGGCGACCCCTTTGTCTTCGGCCGGGGCGGGGAGGAGATGCTGGCCCTGAAGGAGGCGGGCATCCCCTGTGAGGAGGTGCCCGGCATCTCCTCTGCCATCGCCATTCCCGCCGCCGCAGGCATCCCGGTGACCCACCGGAGGCTGAGCCGGTCCTTCCACGTCATCACCGGCCACACCGCCGATACCTCCGACGGCCTGCCCCGGAATCTGGAGGATCTGGCCAAGTTGGAGGGCACCCTGGTCTTCCTCATGGGCCTGGGGCGACTGGAGCCCATCGCCCGCCGGCTCATGGAGGGGGGACGGAGGGGAGACACCCCCGCTGCCGTCCTCTCCGGGGGCAATTCTCCCCATCCCGCCGTCGTCCGGGGCACCTTGGAGACCATCGCCCAACGGGCGTCCGGGGTGCGGCCTCCCGCCGTCATTGTAGTGGGAGAGACCGCCGCGCTGGACCTGAGCCCCACGGTATTCCGTCCCCTGTCCGGGGTGCGGGTGGGCATCACCGGCACGGAGCAGGTGGCCGGGCGGCTGAAACGAGCTCTGGAGGAGCTGGGGGCCTTCTGCCTGCGGCTGGAGCGGCCGGAGGTGGAACGGCTGGACTGGCCGCTGGAGATGCTGGACGGACCGGGGAGCCGGTGGCTGGTCTTTACCAGCGCCAACGGGGTGCGGGCCTTCTTCCGCCGCCTGCGGGAGGCCCGCCGGGACGTGCGTACTCTGGGCCGGTGCTCCGTTGCGGTCATCGGCCGGGCCACCGGAGCGGCCCTGGAGCACCACGGCATCCAGCCCGACCTGTGCCCAGCGGAGCAGACCAGCCGGGGGCTGGCCCAGGCCCTCATCAAAGCGGCACGGCCGGGGGAGGAGATGGTGCTCCTCCGCTCGGAGCAGGGGAGCCGGGAGCTGCCCCGGCTGCTGGAGGAGGCGGGGCTCCCGGTGCGGGACGTGGCCACCTACCGGGTGACGGAGGGGGCATGCCCAGCCGCCCTGCCGCCTCTGGATTGCATCACCTTCGCCAGCGCAGGCGGGGTGGAGCGGTTTTTGGAGCGGTACGAAGGGGTGCCCAACGGCTGCCCCTGTGTGTGTATCGGGGAGGTGACCGCCGCCGCCCTGGAGGGGAGAACCACCGGAAGAGTGGCGGTGGCCCGGGACATCTCGGTGGAGGGGCTGGCCCAGGCTGTCCTGGAGCTTCTGGGCAGAGCTTAATGGAAAAAGAGGTCCGGAGACTGACGTCTCCGGACCTCTTTTTTATTGATAGTAGTAGCGCCAGCCGTCCTCCGTCTCCACCCGGCGAAGGGTGATGGAGAACACCCGGTCCAGGATGCCGCTCTGGTAGAGCTCCTCCGGGGTACCCACTCCCTGGAGCCGCCCCCCGTCCAGCACCGCCAGCCGGTGGGCAAACCGCATGGCCAGGCACAAATCGTGGAGGACGGCCACCACCGCCTTGCCCTCAGAGGCCAGAAGCCGGGCGGTGGCCATCACCTCCTGCTGGTGGCCCACATCCAGGTAGGTGGTGGGCTCGTCCAGCAGCACCATCCCCGTGTCCTGAGCCAGGGCCATGGCCAGATACACCTTCTGCCGCTGTCCGCCGGACAGCTGGGGCATGGACCGCTGAGCCAGGTCCAGGGCGTCGGCCTGCTCCAGGGCCTTTTGGGCGATGGCGTGGTCCTCCGGGCGGTAGCGCCGGGGATAGGACAGGTAGGGGAAGCGGCCATGGAGCACCATGCGCCCGGCGGTGATGTTGGGCACCGGACGGGACTGGGCCAGGTAGGCCGCCCGCTGGGCCAGCTGCCGGGGGGAGAGGTCCTCCAGCTTGTCCCCGTCCACCCGGATTTCACCCCCCAGCTTGGGGATGAGCCCCAGGGCGGTGCGCAGGAGGGTGCTCTTTCCGCTGCCGTTGGGCCCCACCAGGGCCAGCACCTGGCCGGGCGGGAAGGAGAGGGTGACGTCCTCCAGCACGGTGCGGCCGGGGTAGCCCGCCCGCAGATTGGTAAGCTCAATCACGGAAGCCGCCCTCCTCTCTGCCGCAGCAGCAGCCACAGGAAGAAGGGCCCGCCCCCCAGGGAGAGCACAATGCCCACGGGCAGCTCGTAGGGAGCAAAGAGAATGCGGGCCAGGGTGTCACACAGGGTGAGCAGCGCTCCGCCCCCAAGGGCGCAGGTGAGCAGCAGGGGGCGGCTCTCCTCGCCCACCAGACGGCGCATCATGTGGGGCACAATGAGGCCCACAAAGCCCAGAAGCCCCGCAAAGCTCACCGCCGCCCCCGCCAAGGCGGCCGCTAGGGTGAGCAGGACCAGGCGGTAGCGCTTCACGGGCAGGCCCAGGCTCTGGGCGGTGTCGCTCCCCAGAGCCAGCACGTCCATCTCATGGCTGAGGGAGAGAGCGGCAATGAGGGCCACCAGAATCAGCCAGAAGGCGGGCACCACCTTGGCCATGGTCAGGTTGGAAAATCCGCCGATGCGGAAGTCGGAGTAGCCGTTGAGGGCGTCGGGGAAGAAGGTGAGGATGGCGTCAATGCCCGCGCTGAACACGCTGGATACCGCCACGCCCGCCAACACCAGGGTGAGCCGGGAGGCCCCCGTGTGCCGAGCGATGGCCAGCACCAGCAGCACGCCGCCCAGAGCCCCGAGGAAGGCCATCACCGGCACCCAGGCCGCAGCCGATGGGGCCAGGGCACAGCACAGGGCTACCATCAGCCCGGCTCCGGAGTTGACCCCGATGATGTTAGGGGCGGCCAGGGGATTGGCCAGCACGCTCTGAATGATGGCGCCGGACACGGCCAGAGCCGCCCCCGCCAGCAGACAGCCCAGGGTGCGGGGCAGGCGGAAGTTCCGGACAATCTGGAAGGCGGTGTCGTCCCCCCGTCCCACCAGAGCGGTGAGTACCTCCGCCGGGGACAGGGACACCGGGCCCAGGGCCAGGCTGAACACCCCCGCCAGCAGCAGGCAGGCCAGCAGCCCCGCCACTACCCGCCGGTTACGCCGGCGCGTTGGCGCAGAGCAGGTCCGCAAGCTGTTCATAGGCATCCCCCCACCGTGCGTTAGGTTTCAGGTTATAGAGCTGGTCGTCCAGCACGAAGAAGCGCCCCTCCTTCACCGCCGTCAGGCTCTGCCAGGCGGGGTTGGAGAGCAAAGTTTCATCCAGGGTGCGCTGGGCGTCCGTGGGATTCGAGCCCTGGAGAATGGCAAAGATGAAGTCGGGATCCTGGTCCAGGATGACCTCCAGGCTCAGCTGCTCCAGCAGACTTTCACTGCTGTCGGCAATGTTGACGCAGCCCAGGTCGGCCAGCATTTCCCCCAGCACCGTATCCTGGCTGTTTTTCACCTTGCAGCTGGAGCCGGTGGCCCGGACGTACAATACCGTGGGACTGAGCCCGGCACATTTGGCCTTGGCTGCGTCCACCTGGTCCTGGAGGGCCTGTCCATACTGCTCATAGCAGTCTGTCCGTCCAGTGAGCTGGGTGCAGATGTCCAGCATGTTTAAGTAGTCCTGAAAGCTGGACACCTTGAAGTAGGCCACCGTCAGCCCCATGCCCTCCAGAGTGTCCAGCAGGGCCACCTGGGCGTCGGTGTTGCTGCTGGCGATGACCAGGTCGGGCTTGGACTGGAGCAGAAGCTCCACGTTGGGCTCCTTTACCGCCCCCAGGTTGGCCACGTCCTCCCCAAGCCCCAGGTCGAAGCTGGTCCAGGTGTCGTCCGCCGCGGCTACCAGGGCGTCCTTACCGCCCGCCAGACACCAGAGGTCGGCAAAGCTGCCGATGAGGCAGGCCACCCGCTCTGGCTTCGTCAGAGAAACCGTGCGGCCCAAATCGTCGGTGAAGGTGATGAGCTCACCTTCACTGGAACTGCCTGAGGAGGAAGAGGAGGAAGAGCTGGTTCCCGCCGGGGCGCAGCCGGACAGGACCAGGGCGCAAATCAAAATGAGAGAGAAAAGACGTTTCATGCAGACCTCCAAAGAGATGCTTGCCGCCGCCGGGAGAGAGGGGCGGTTTGGTGTTCCCTATTTTATCATAACCGGGAGCCGGACACCAGAAAAACAGACCCGGGGCAGAAAAAAGCCGGGACAGGCGCGTGCCTGTCCCGGTACAGCCTGTGGAAAAAGTCCCAAAGGAGACTTTTTCCACAGGCTGAATCCCGTTACTTTTTTGCCCCGCCGGGCAAAAAAGTCCTCGCTTTGCTCGCCGCAGTCCTTGCTCAGCAAGGGCTGCGGGGGATTTGATTTCATACGAGGCGGGCTGCCGCCCCCTCGAGCTCCCCCGCCCATTCTGGAACCAAATGCCTCTCTTAGGAGACTTTTGGATAAACTGAGCCGGGACAGGCGCGTGCCTGTCCCGGCAAATAAGATGAGAGTTACTCGGCGGAAATCATATAATAGTACACGGGCTGACCGCCGGGCAGGAGGCTGACCTCCGCATTGGGGCAGGCGGCAGCAAAGAGCTTCTCAGCCTGCTGAGCCTGCTCCTCGGTGACGTCCTGGCCGTAGAAGATGGAGATGAATTCCGCCTCCTGGTGGCTGTCCGAGTGGGCCAGACGGTCCAGCAGGGTGTCCAGATCCTGGTCGGTGCCGAAGAGCTGACCCTCCGCCAGAGCCAGGTAGTCCCCCTGCTTGATGGCGAAGCCGCCGAAGTCGGAGTCACGGGCGGCGTAGGTAATCTCGCTGGTGCGCACCCGGCCGAAAGCCTCGTTCATGGCAGCGGTGTTGTCCTCCTCGCTGGCATCGGGGTCCACGGCCAGCATGGCGGCGATGCCCTGGGGCACCGTCTTGGTGGGGATAATGACCACCTTTTTGTCCTCACACATGCGCTCACACTGCTGGGCGGCCATGATGATGTTCTTGTTGTTGGGCAGGACAAAGACAATCTCCGCGGGAGTGGCGTCAATCTCCTTCAGAATGTCCTCGGTGGAGGGATTCATGGTCTGACCGCCGCCCACCAGGCCATCCACGCCCAGATCGCGGAACACGGCCTCCAGGCCCGCGCCGGCGCACACGGCCACATAGCCAAACTTCTTCTCAGGGGCGGCCTTCACCGGAGCGGCAGGCTGCTGGCTCTGAGCGGCCTCCTCCAGAATCTCGGTGTGCTGCTCCCGCATGTTCTCGATCTTCACCTTCAGCAGGGCGCCGTAGGTCAGCGCCTCCTGGAGGACCAGGCCGGGGTCGTTGGTATGGACGTGGACCTTGATGATGTCGTCGTCGTCCACCAGCACCAGGCTGTCGCCCAGGTTGCTGCAGAAGCCCCGCAGCAGCTCCGGGTCCTTCTTGGTGTCCCGGGAGCAGATAAACTCGGTGCAGTAGCCGAACTTAATTTCCTCCGTGGAGAACACGCCGAACTCCGCCTTGTCGGCGGGGGCCTTCTCCTCCTCGGAGGCCATCTCGGGCATGGGCAGGCCGCGCAGCTCGTCCAGCATGCCCTGGAGAATGACAAGAAAACCCTTGCCGCCGGCGTCCACCACCCCGGCCTTCTTCAGGACGGGATTCTGGTTGATGGTGTTGTCCAGAGCCTTGTGGCCCTCCTCAATGGCGGCCTCCAGCACGGCCTCCAGATTGTCGTTTTCCCGGGCGCAGCCGGCAGCGCGGGCGGCGGCCAGGCGGGAGACGGTGAGGATGGTGCCCTCGGCGGGCTTCATAACGGCCTTGTAAGCGGCAGCCACGCCGAAGTCCAGGGCGATGGCCAGATCCCGGCCGTCCATAATCTCCTTCTCCTTGATGGCCTTGGCAAAGCCGCGGAACAGCAGGGAGAGAATGACGCCGGAGTTGCCCCGGGCGCCCCGCAGCAGGGCGGAGGCGGTTCCCTGGGCGGCCTGGCCCACGGAGTCATAGCGCTTGTTCTGCATATCAGGCACGGCGGCGCCAATGGTCAGAGACATGTTGGTGCCGGTGTCCCCATCGGGGACGGGGAAGACGTTCAGGTCGTTAATGGCCTGCTTTTGGGCGTTAATGGCGGCCGCCCCATGGACTACCATCCGCTGGAAGGCCGCCGCATCAATATTCTGAATCATAGTCGGCAATATTCCTTTCTCCGAATGGTTAGAAGCGCATGGAATCCACACACACATCCACAGAGGCCACTTCCACGCCGGTGGTCTTGCTGACCACATAGCGCACCTCGCTCATGATGGAGCGGCACACGGCCATCAGGTTGACGCCGTTTTCCACGATGATGTGCAGCTCGATGGAGACGGTGCCGTCCTCGTTGTAATATACCTTGACGCCCTTAGCCATGGATTCCCGCTTGAGCAGGTGGACCAGACCGTCGGTCTTGGAGCGGACCGCCATACCTTTGACGCCGTAGCAGTTGGTGGCCGCACTGCCGGTGATGGCAGTGAACACATCGCTGCTGATGCGGATCTCGCCCAGATCGTTTTGCAGTTTCATAGGGCATTACCTTCCTTTCCCTCAGGATAAGGGATTTTACATGAATACACCCTACATTGTATTCGATTTTGGCCAAAAATACAAGCCCCAATTCCCACCTTCCCGGCCTGAGAGGCCGACGCAATCCGCCCTCCTTCGCCCGCCCCCTTTCGACGGGTATTTTCCAGGATATGGAATATAATGAGACGAAATAAAATCCGCAGGGCGGCATTTACATCGGACAAGCAGACGGAGGAGACGGGCATGACAGCCAGAGAAACCATGAAACACAAGCTGACCAAGCTGGGTCGGCAGTCCGGGCAGGAGAGGCAGGTGCGCCTGTCCCTGTCCGCCGTAAGCCTGGGCGCGGAGACGGCCATTTACTTTCTGCTCTCCGCGGTGCTGGCGGGGGCGGAACTGCCGGAGGACTGCGCCCCCTTTGGGGTGGCCATGGTGGCGGCGGCCGGGTCGGGGCTGCGGGGAGCGGGCGCCCTGCTGGGCAGCTGCTTTGGCTACTTGTGCATGCTGGGCTTTTCCCAGGGGCTGCGCCACGCCTCGGCGGCGGTGCTTACCTTTGCGGTGGCCTTCGCCTTTTATGACATCAAGTGGTTCCGGCGGCCCTGGGTGATGCCGGTGCTGGGGGGCGCCTTCACCTTCTTCACGGGGTCGGTGCTGCTGGCCCAGAGCGGTTGGGGGGCGGCGGAGACCAGCGCCCTCGTTCTGGAGGGGCTGCTCACCGCGGGGACGGCCTGGTGCTACCGGGGGGCCATGGCTCCTCTGGGACAGAGCAGCGAGACACGGCTGTGCGCCCCGGCGGGACGGAGGGGACTGCTGGTGCTGGTGTGCACCCTGCTCATGGCCCTGGAGCCGGTGGAGCTGTGGGAGGGCATTTCCCTGGGGCGCACCCTGGCGGTGCTGGCGGTGCTGTGCGGAGCCTGGCAGGGGGGAATGGCCACAGGCGCGGTGGCCGGTGTGGTACTGGGCAGCGGCATGGACCTGGTGGGGGGCGGTACCCCCATGTACGCCATGGTGCTGGGTATGTCCGGTCTGATGGCCGGGCTGTGCCGGGGGAGCCGGCGCTTCCGGGCCGCCCTGGTCTATGTGCTGGCGGACGCCGGGGCAGTGCTGGCCACCTGGAACCGGGGCGTGCCCCTGGAAATCCTCTATGAGGTCTTTCTGGCCTCCATGGCCTTTCTGCTGCTGCCCCAGCGCTCCCTGCGGCGGCTGGGGGTGTGGCTGGCCCCCGACCCGGCGGGTCCCGCCGACGTGCGGGCACAGAAAATTGTCCAGGAGAAGCTGGAGGCCACCGCCCGGGCCTTCCGTACCCTGGGCGATTCCCTGAAAACCGCTTTCCGGCCGCCCCGGAACGACAACGATGTGTCGGTGGTCTTTGACCGGGCGGCGGGGCGGGTGTGCCGGGGCTGCTCCCTCATGGGGCGCTGCTGGAAGCAGGACTATACCACCACCTTCAACGCCCTCAACGACGCAACCCCCGCCATGGTGGAGCGGGGGCGGGCGGAGGCGGGGGATTTTCCCCGGCACTTTGCCGACCGCTGCCTCCACTTTCCCGCCTTTCTGGAGGCGGTGAACCAGGAGCTCACTGCCCTCTTTTACCGGCGGCAGTATAACGCCCGGGTGCGGGAGAGCCGGGCGGCGGTGTGCCGCCAGTACGCCCAGCTCTCCGACCTGCTGGGGACGGCGGCCGCGGAGCTGAGCCGGGAGCTGGTGCCCGACCCGGTGGGGGAACGGCGGCTGCGGCAGAAGATTGCCGAACTAGGCCTGGATGTGCGGGCGGCGGTGTTCCGGGACAGCCGGGGGATGGTGCGCATTGAGGCGGAGGGCCCTGGCTGCGCCGCCCTGGTGCGGGGCGGCAAAACGGCGGAGCTGTCCGCCCTGCTGGGGGTGCCCCTGCGGCTGGAGCAGGAGGGGAAGGACAGTCTGTCCCTCCTCCAGGAGGAGCCCCTCATGGCGGTGGCCGGGGTGGCGGCCCGGAAGAAGAGCGGCGAGACGGTGAGCGGCGACGCGGGCACCTATTTCAAACGGGCCGACGGCAAGCTCTATGTGCTGCTGTGCGACGGCATGGGCAGCGGGCCGGAGGCCAACCGGGAGAGCACCCTGGCGGTGCGGCTGCTGGAGCAGCTCCTCCAGGCGGGGGTGGAGTCCAAACAGGCCCTTACCACTCTGTCCTCTGCCCTGGCCCTGCGGGGGGAGGAGGCCGGAGGCTTTACCACCGTGGACCTGTTGGAGCTGGACCTGTTTACCGGGGAGGGAGAGCTCTATAAGCTGGGAGCCGCCCCCACCTACGTGAAGAAGAAGGAGGGGGTGCAGCGGCTGTCCGGCGCCTCCCTGCCTGCCGGGCTGGGGGAGGGAGACAGCGTGCCCCTGGACCACTTCTCTCTGCGCCTTGCCCCGGGGGACAGCGTCCTCATGGTCAGCGACGGCGTGTGCGGCGGGGAGGAGGACGGATGGGTGCGGGAGCGGCTGGCCGCCTTCGACGGGGCCAGCCCCAAGGACCTGGCCCGGGACCTCATCACCGGCAGTCCTCAGCAGGCCACCGACGACAGCACCGCCCTGGTCATCCGCCTGGAAAAGCGGAGATAACAAGAAAAGGAGCCCGCCATTGGCGGGCTCCTTCTTTGATTGAGGAGAATTTATTTGCCGTACATCTGAGCCAGCTGCTTGAACCGGGGCAGGGCCTGGACTACCCGCTCCCGGGGCACGCAGTAGGCGATGCGGAAGTGGCCGGGACAGCCGAAGGCGCTGCCGGGCACCAGCAGAAGGTCCAGCTCCTGGGCCTTTTTGCAGAAGGCCAGGTCATCCTCCTCCAGGGACCGGGGGAACATATAGAAGCTGCCGCCCGGCTCCACGCAGGAGTAGCCGTACTCCAGCAGAGCCTGGTAGAGAAGATTCTTGTTGTCCTCATAGATGGAGAGGTCGCTGGTCTCGTCGATGCACTTGGCCACGGTCAGCTGCATCAGGGTGGCTGTGCCGTTGTGGCCCATGGTGCGGGAGATCTGGGGGCAGATCTCCGCAATGGTCTCCGCGTCCTGAGCCGCCGGGTTGACGGCCAGATAGCCGATGCGCTCGCCGGGCAGGGAGAGAGACTTGGAGAAGGAGTAGCAGGTGATGGTGTTGGGGTAATACTTGGCCACATAGGGGGCATCCACCCCGGCAAAGAGAATTTCCCGGTAGGGCTCGTCAGAGAGGAGGTAGATGGGGTGTCCGAACTCCTTCTCCTTGGCGGTGAGCAGCTGGGCCAGCCGCACCAGGGTGGGAGTGGACAGCACAATGCCGGAGGGGTTGTTGGGGGAGTTCACCAGCACCGCCGTCACCTTGGGGTTGAGGATCTCCTCCAGGGCCTGGAAGTTAATCTGGAAGGTACCCGTGTCGGCGGGCACAATCCGAAGCGTCAGCCCCGCCCCGGCGGAATAGGGCTTGTACTCGGAGAAGTAGGGGGCAAAGATCACCAGCTCATCCCCGGGGGCGGTGACCGCGCGCATGGCGTGGGCCAGGGCGCTGCAGGCCCCGCTGGTCATAAAGATGTGCTGGGGTCCGTAGTCCATGGCAAAGCGGCGGTTGAGGGAAGCGGCCACCTGCTCCCGGACCGGGAGAAGTCCGGCGCTGGGCCCGTAGCCGTGGATCTGCAGGGAGGGCATATCCCGCAGAATCTCCTCCATGGCCTGGCGCACCTGAGGAGGCGAGGGCACCGAGGGGTTGCCCAGACTGAAATCGTACACATTCTCTGCCCCGATCTCCTGGGCTCGCTTCCGGCCGAACCCGGCGATTTCAAAAATAATGTCCTTTTCGGACAGCATGTCTACATACCGCTGTGACAGCACGGACCTCACTCCCATAAACTAAAGTGCTAATAAATTAGCACAATAGAGAACAAAAGTCAACGGGCAGAATGCAGCAAAAAACCAGCCGCCCGGAAGGGGCGGCTGGTCAATGTGCAGAGGATGCTTAAAGCTGATTGGGCATGGACCAGGCGGTGTGGTCGGTGTGGAGCAGGTGCTCGGAGGTCTCGCTGAGGGGCTCACCCAAAAACTCCCGGTACAGGGCCTGGACCTGGGGATTCTCGTGGGAGAAGCGCAGGGGGGCCTGGCCGTCCAGCTGGTGGAGCCGGTCGCCGCGGATGCCGCCCAGCTCCCGGTCCTCCTTGTCAATGGGCTGGCCGCCGCCGCCCACGCAGCCGCCGGGACAGGCCATGACTTCCACGAAGTCGTAGTGGACCTTGCCCGCCAGAATGCGCTCCAGCAGCTTCCGGGTATTGCCCAGGCCGCTGACCACGGCGCAGCGCACCGGGGTGCCCGCCAGGTCATAGGTGGCCTCACGAAGGTCGGGACCCTCACGCAGCTGGGAGAAGGCCTCCGGGTCGGGGTTCTTCCCGGTGAGCAGGAAGGAGGCGGAACGCAGGGCGGCCTCCATCACGCCGCCGGTGGTGCCGAAGATGACGCCGGCGCCGGTGGACACGCCCATGGGGTCGTCCAGGTCCTCCTCCGGGAGGAGGGAGGGGATAATCTTATCGGCGCGCAGCATCCGCACAAACTCCCGGGTGGTGAGTACCAGATCCACGTCGGGACCATGCTCAGTGGCCATGGTAGGCAGCTCGCTCTCCGCCTTTTTGGCCACGCAGGGCATGATGGACACGCAGAAGATCTGCTCCGGCTCCACCCCCAGCTTCTGAGCCAGCCAGCTCTTGGTTAAGCTGCCGAACATCTGCTGGGGGCTCTTGGCGGTGGACAGCTGCCCGGTGAGCTGGGGATACTGGCCCTTGAGGAAGCGCACCCAGCCGGGGCAGCAGCTGGTGAACATGGGGCATTGGGCCATGTCTCCCCTCTGGAGGCGGCGGAGGAACTCGCTGCCCTCCTCCATGATGGTGAGGTCGGCGGTGAAGTTGGTGTCGAAGATGTAGCGGAAGCCCAGCCGGCGCAGGGCGGCGGCCATGCGGCCCATGGTGGCCTGCTCCCGGGGCAGCCCGAAGGCCTCGCCCCAGGCGGTGCGCACCGCGGGGGCCACCTGGACCACGGTGATCTTGTCCGGGTCGGCCAGGGCGGCAAAGGCCCGCTGGGTGTCGTCCCGCTCCCGCAGGCCGCCGGTGGGGCAGTGGGTGATGCACTGGCCGCACAGGGCGCAGTCCGAGTCCTTGATGACCCGGTTATTGGATACGTCGATGGTGGTGCGGCTGCCGGTTCCGGCCACGTCCCAGATGCTCAGAGACTGGATTTTGTCGCACACCTGGATGCAGCGCATGCACTTGATGCACTTGTTGTAGTCGTGGAAGAGGGGAAAGGTGGTGGTCCAGGCCTTCCGCAGGCCCTGGGGCAGCTGGGTCTCAAAGGGCAGCTCCAGAATGCCCAGGTCGTTGGCAATCTCCTGGAGCTGGCAGTTGCCGCTGCGCACGCAGGTGGCACACTTGCAGTCGTGCTGGGACAGAATGAGTTCTACGTTGATGCGCCGGGTGCTGCGGGCACGAGGGGAGTTGGTGTGGACGGCCATGCCCTCCTGAACGGGGTTGTTGCAGGCGGTGACCATGGCCCGCTCCCCCTCCACCTCCACGCAGCACACCCGGCAGGCGGCAATTTCATTGATGCCCTTCAGGTAGCACAGGTGGGGGATGTGGATGTCGGCCTGCCGGGCGGCCTCCAGAATGGTGGTGCCCTCGGGCACCTGGACGGGACGTCCGTCGATGGTGAGGTTTACCATTCTTTGCTCCTCCCTCCCTTGAAGATTCCGTAGCCGAAGTGGTCGCAGCGCAGGCAGCGGCTGGCCTCCTGGGTGGCCTCCTCACAGGTCATGCCTTCCTTAAGCAGGTCAAAATTGCCGTGATAGTCGGTCAGCTGCCGGTTTTTCAGATTGACCCGGCCGCAGGGGGGCGTGTTGGTCAGGTGAGCGGGCGGAATGTCCACCTCACAGTGCATCTTGTGGTCAAAGCCCAGGAAGTTGTCGATGTTGGCGGCAGCCACCTTGCCCGCTGCCACCGCGCGGATGACGGTGGCGGGACCGGAGACCGCGTCGCCCCCGGCAAAGACGTTGTCCACCCCGGGTACCGAACTGGTGAGGTCGGCCTGGATGGCGCCCCGGCGGGTGGTGACGCCCACCGCCTCAAAGGGCTTGGCCACGATAGCCTGGCCGATGGCCACAATGACGTAGTCGCAGGGGATGCGGAACTCCTTCTCCGCCGCGTCCACGGGGCGGGGCCGCCCGTCTTTCCCGTAGGAGCTGATGAGCTGGGGACGCGTCCACAGGGCGGCCACCTTGCCGTCGGGACCGGCCTCGATGCGGGCGGGGGCCTGGAGGGGCAGGATCTGGCAGCCCTCGGCCATGGCCTCCTCAATCTCCTCGGCGAGGGCGGTCATATCCTCCACCCGGCGGCGGTACACGCAGGTGACCTGCTGGGCGCCCAGGCGCAGGGCGGTGCGGGTGGCGTCCATGGACACATTGCCGCCGCCGATGACACATACCCGCTTGCCGGTGAAGTCGGGGACACGGCCCTCGCCGATGTCCCGCAGCAGCTCCACCGCGCTGACCACGTTCTCCGCGTCCTCGCCCTCCAGCCCCAGCTTCTTGTCCGTGTGGGCGCCGATGGCGATATACACCGCGTCATAGCTCTTTTGGAGCTCCTCCATGTCCATGTCCAGGCCGATGGAGACGCCGGTGCGGACGGTGATGCCGGTGGAGAGAATGTGGGTGATGTCCCGGTCCAGCACATCCTGGGGCAGGCGGTAATCGGGAATGCCGTAGCGCAGCATGCCGCCCAGCTTGGGGCGCTGCTCATACACGGTGACCTTGTGGCCCATGAGGGACAGGTAGTAGGCCGCGGTCAGTCCGCCGGGGCCGCCGCCGATAACCGCCACCGTCTTTCCCGTGGGCGGGAAGGGGGCAGGAGCGGGAGCAGGCTGGGCGTGGTCCACGGCAAAGCGCTTCAAACCGCAGATGTTGACGGCGTCGTCCACCATGCGGCGGCGGCAGTGGGTCTCGCAGGGGTGCTCGCACACGTAGGCGCAGGCGGAGGGGAAGGGATTGTCCTTGCGGATGAGGTACACCGCGTCGTCGTAGCGGCCCTCCCGCACCAGGGCCACATAGCCCGGCACGTCCACGTGGGCGGGACAGCTGGAGACACAGGGGACGGGGTGGCTCAGCCCGCAGATACACCGGCCGTGGAGGATATGCTCCTCATAGTCCTCCCGGAAGCCCCGCACGCCCTTCAGCACCATGTGGGCGGCCTCGTAGCCAATGGCGCAGTCGGCGGAGTCGGCAATGACCCGGGCGGTGCGCTCGATGAGGTCGATGGTCTCCAGGGTGGCGGTGCGGTCCAGCACCTGCTCGATGAGCACGGCCAGCTGGCCGAGGCCGATGCGGCAGGGGACGCACTTGCCGCAGGTCTGGGCGTGACACAGCCGAAGAAAGTTCAGGGACATATCCACCGGGCAGAGCCCCGGCTGATTGGCGCTGATGCGCCGGCCCATGTCCCGGTACAGGCCGTTCAATACGGTCTGAGCCTGCCCGGGCGTCTCAATGGCTAAACGGCTCAAAACAAACACTCCTCCTCATCACAGGGCGGGCAGCGGACAGGCACCGTGGCCCCGCCGTCAATCGTTGGATGTCCCCTCCTTCCTGGGGGCATCCAAGGCTTATGGAGACCGTACCATAACGGGAACACTTTTGTCAATTAACAGGAAAAAGAATTCCCCCGGGGGAAGCAATGAAAGGGAAAGAATGTTCAGGGGAGGCGGGAGAGCCGCTCCGGCTGGAGAACGGCGCCCTGATCGGCGGAGGAGGCCGCCGCGGCATAGAGCCGCAGATAGCCTCTTGGAATGTACGGGGGTGCGGGAGGCGTCCAGGCCTTGCGCCGCCGCTCCAGCTCCTCCGGGCTGACCAGCAGATCCAGCCGGCCCTGCTCCACATCAATGCAGATGAGGTCCCCGTCCTCCACCAGGGCGATGGGGCCGCCGTCGGCGGCTTCGGGGGAAATGTGGCCCACAAAGCAGCCGTTGTTGGTGCCGGAGAAGCGGCCGTCGGTGATGAGGGCGGTGCTGCTGCCCAGTCCCATGCCGTAGAGGAGTTTCATAGCCTTATACATCTCCCGCATGCCCGGGCCTCCCCGGGGGCCTTCATAGCGCACCACAATCACGTCTCCGGGCTGGATGGAGCCGGCCAGAATGGCCTGGTCAGCGGCCTCCTCCCCGTCAAAGACCCGGGCCTTCCCCTCAAAGTGGTGCAGGGAGGGAGCAAAGGCCCCCGGCTTGGTCACGCCGGTGCGGGGAGCAAGACTGCCCCGGAGCACCGCAATGCCTCCCGTGGGGGCGAAGGGGTCCTCCAGGGTGCGGATGATGGCGGGATTTTCCGGGTATTCGAACGTATATTCCGCCAGATTTTCCTCCACGCTCCGGCCGGTGCAGGTGAGAGCGGCGGTGTCCAGCAGAGGACGGATGCGGTCCATGACCCGGGGGATGCCCCCTGCCCGGTAAAAGTCCTCCATGTCCCAGGCGGCAGCGGGATTGACCCGGGCCACCTGGGGAGTGAGGGGGGAGAGCCGCTCAAATTCTGCCGTCACATCCAAATCCAGCTCCGCCTCGTGGGCCAGGGCGCTGAGGTGGAGCACCGCGTTGGTGGAGCCGCTGGTGGTAAGAACCACCCGGATGGCATTGCGGATGGCGCCAGGGGTGAGAATATCCCGGGCCCGGATGCCCCGCCGGGCCAGCTCACACACCGCCCGCCCCGATTCAAAGGCCAGACGGCGGCGCTGAGCATAGGTGGCGGGGGCCAGCCCGCTTCCGGGCAGGGCCAGGCCCAGAGCCTCGGCCACACAGCCCATGGTGTTGGCGGTGCCGTAGAAGGCGCAGGAGCCGCAGGAGGGGCAGGCCAGATTTTCCAGGGCCAGCACCTGCTGCGCGTCTACCCGGCCCACCTGGTACATGCCGATGGCCTCGTCGATGGAGGTCTGGTCGGACTTGCGCCCGTCAAATTCGATGCCGCCGGGCATGGGGCCGCCGGTGACCACAATGGCGGGCAGGTTGAGCCGGGCGGCGGCCATGAGCATGGCGGGGACAATCTTGTCGCAGGAGCCCAGCAGCACCAGGGCGTCCACCATGGAGGTGCGGGCCTGGGCCTCGATGGAGTCGCAGATGATCTCCCGGCTGGGCAGGATGTACTTCATGCCTTCGGTGGCGTCGGGAATGCCATCGCAGGGGGCGATGACGCCGAACTCCACGGCGGTGCCGCCGGCGGCGTAGATGCCCTTTTTCACAAAATCAGCCAGCTCCCGCAGGTTGTAGTGCCCGGGGGAGATGGTGTTCCAGGAGTTCACGATGGCCACCAGGGGGCGGCCCTCCAGCTCGTAGTCGGTGTAGCCCATGGCCTTGAACAGGCTGCGCTGGGGGGCGCAGGACACCCCTGGGGTGAGAATGCGTGCACTTGGATATTCCATTGTCAGTCCTCCCTGAGCCTGCCGCCGTCCCGTTGGACTTTGACAGAGCAGTATAGTGGTATGGTAAGGAAAAATGCGCCGCCTGTCAAGAACGAGGGAGAGAAGACAGACAACCATTTTTCCATCACTTTCGGTTGACAGAAAATGGGCGGGGACGGTATGATAGCACCATAGAAACCGAATAAGGAGGAATCCCCGTGAAGGTGAACAAGCTGAGGAAACTGGTCCCCGCGCTGCTGCTGCTGACCGCCCTGTGCGCCTGCGGGCCCAAGGAGGAGCCTGCCGCCTCCTCCGCCCCGCCGGAGGAGCCCAGTGTATCCACCCTGGCCCCGGTGGAGCCGGAACCGGAGCCCCAGCTGCCCTATGTGAACCCCCTCACGGGGGAGGGCTGCGCCACGGACATCGGGAAAAACCGGCCGGTGGCCATCATGCTCAACAACCTGAAAAAGGCCCTGCCTCAGCTGGGGGTGTCCCAGGCGGACATCATCTATGAGGCGGTGGCCGAGGGCGGCATCACCCGGATGCTGGGGGTCTTCCAGAGCGTGGAGGGCGTGGGCGAAATCGGCTCGGTGCGTTCGGCCCGGGACTACTATGTCTCTCTGGCCTATGGCCACGACGCCATCTTCCTCCATGCCGGAGGCAGCCCCCAGGCCTACGACGCCATCCAGGACTGGGGCGTCACCGCCCTGGACTGTGTCAACGGCCCCTATGAGGGCACCCTCTTCTGGCGGGACGCGGACCGGAGAAAGAACATGGGCAAGGAGCACAGCGTCCTCACCTCCGGGGAGACTATCCAGGAGCTGCTGCCCACCTACAAGCGGGTGACTCTGGAGCACAAGGAGGGCTATACCTGCCCCATGACCTTCCTGGGGGAGGAGGAGACCGCCACCGGTACTCCGGCCAAGGGCGTGGAGGTCACCTTCTCCAGCTATAAAACCGGCGTCTTTACTTACGACAGCGCCAGCGGCCTCTACAAGGTGGAGGAGTACGGTGCCCCCTATGTGGACGGCAACACCGGAGAGCAGGTGGCGGTGAAAAACGTGGTGGTCCTCTTTACCGATGTGTCCGCCATCAAGGGGGACAGCTCCGGACGGATGAGCGTGCGCACCACCGGCACCGGCGAGGGCATTTTGTTCTGCGACGGCGTCCAGCAGCCCATCACCTGGAGCAAGAAGAACCACTCCAGTCCCCTGGAATATACCGACGCCAACGGCCAGCCCGTGAAATTCGGGGTGGGCCACACCTATGTGAACATCGTGAGTGGCGCCTCCGCCGTGACGGTGCAGGAGGCCTGAGCACATATGGAATTTCTGTTGTTTGATACCCCCCTGGGCCCTATGGCGCTGGGGGAAGAGGAGGGGGCCATTACCCGGCTCTGGCTGCCCGGACAGCCCACGCCCCGGCTCATGAGCCGGGAGACGCCCCTGATCAGCCGGGGGCGGCAGGAGCTGCTGGAGTACCTGTCCGGGGAGCGGCGGGACTTTGATCTGCCCCTCCATCTCAAGGGTACCCCCTTCCAGCTTCGGGTGTGGAATGCGCTGCGGGACATCCCCTACGGCCAGACCCGGACCTACGCCCGGATTGCCCGGGCGGTGGAGTCACCACGGGGCTTCCGGGCGGTGGGAATGGCCAATCACCATAACCCCATCCCCATCCTGATTCCCTGCCACCGGGTGGTGGGCAGCGGCGGCACCCTGACGGGCTATGCCGGAGGGCTGGAGCTGAAAAAGGCGCTGCTGGATCTGGAGGGCGCGGATTTAACCGAAAAATAACGTGGAATCCGCCGGGGCCGCTTGCAAGGAATTTGCATAGAATGGTATAATAGCAATAAGCCCACCGGCGCCGGCGCGAACTCCGCGCCGGCGCCCGGGGCGTTACGGTCGAAGAGGACCGGGAGAGGAAGTGGGATTTGACGTGGACGACCGAAGTAGACAAGGACACAGGGGAGACAGCTGCCACAGACCGCACAGGGCGGGCTGGGCCGAAGGGACATGTCGTCTGCGGCCCGCATCCGGACCGGGGGAAACCAACCTTTGACCGGGTGTTTTGTGTGCAGCCACAGGGAGGAAAAGAGTGCTTTGAAGCAGGCAACTGGGGCAGAGGTGCCCTCTTGTCTGGCTCAAAGGGCCCTTTTTCCCTGTGGTTTTTTGTACCCCGCGTTTGAAATACGGAACCGACGAGAGGGGAAAGGAATTTATGCACGAGAACTATGATCTGGAGATGCTGCTGGACCTGGTGGAGCGCAAGCAGTTCCGCCAGCTGAGAGAGCATCTGCTGGAAATGAACGAGGTGGATATCGCCGAGTTTCTGGATGAGCTGGACGTGGAGCAGCAGATTCTGGTGTTCCGCCTGCTGCCCAAGGACGTGGCGGCGGAGGTGTTCACCTACCTGGAGGACAGTGAGGACCAGGAGAAGCTGATCGGCGCCCTGAGCGACAAGGAGCTGCGGGAGGTGCTGGACGAGCTCTACCTGGACGATACGGTGGACATCATTGAGGACATGCCCGCCAACGTGGTCTCCCGAATTCTCCGCAACACCGACGCCTCCACCCGCAGCCAGATTAACCAGCTGCTCAACTATCCCAAGGACTCCGCCGGCTCCATCATGACCACGGAGTTTGTCTTCCTCCACCCCGACGCCACGGTGGAGGAGTCCTTTGCCCGCATCCGGAAGGTGGGCCTGGACAAGGAGACGGTTTATACCTGCTACGTCACCAAGAACCGGATTCTTCTGGGCGTGGTGACGGTGAAGACTCTGCTCCTGTCCGACTATGAGACCCGCATCGGCGACATCATGGAGACCAACGTCATCTCGGTGAACACTCACGAGGACAAGGAGGACGTGGCCCAGATGTTCTCCAAGTACGACCTGAGCGCCCTGCCTGTGGTGGACGGGGAGAACCGTCTGGTGGGCATCATCACCTTCGACGATGCCATGGACGTTATCGAGGAGGAGACCACCGAGGACTTTGAGAAGATGGCGGCTATCCTCCCCTCCGACAAGCCCTATCTGAAAACCGGCGTCTTTGAGACCTGGCGCTCCCGCATTCCCTGGCTGATGATGCTCATGCTGTCGGCCACCTTCACCGGTATCATTATCACCCGCTTTGAGACGGCTCTGGCGGCCTGCGTCGTCCTCACCTCCTTCATTCCCATGCTGTCGGGCACCGGCGGAAACTCGGGCTCCCAGTCCTCCGTGGCGGTCATCCGTGCCCTGTCTCTGGGCGAGGTGGAGTTCTCCGACGTGCTGGCCGTGCTGTGGAAGGAGATTCGCGTGGCCGTCCTGTGCGGCGTGTGCCTGGCGGCGGCCAATTTCGTGAAGATGATGGTGGTGGACCGCACCCTGATGAACAATCCGGAGGTCACCGTCCCGGTGGCTTTGGTGGTCTGCCTCACCCTGATGCTCACCGTGGTCTGCGCCAAGATTGTGGGCTGCACCCTGCCCATGGCGGCGGAAAAGGTGGGCATCGACCCGGCGGTGATGGCAGCTCCCTTTATCACCACCGTGGTGGACGCCCTGTCCCTGCTCATTTACTTCAGCATTGCCACCCGGGTGCTGGGCATCTGAGAAAATTTAGAACGTAAGTATCCCGGAACCTGTGGGTTCCGGGATACTTTTTTTGCGGGCCGGGGGGAAGAAAACAGTGGAAAATATGGGAGATTTGCCGCAGCCCGGCCCATTTCCGCGAAACCGATTGCAATATGGCGGCAATTATGGTATTTTTAAGGCGTATGTCCGGGCTGTCAAAGATGTGTCTTTGGCAAGCCCTCTCAATTTGTATTCAGACAACGGGGGGAGAGGCGCCGTAGGCGCGTACATCCGAATGGAACATGAACTGCAATCTGTGTTGACCCCACGTCCCGTCCGCAAGCGACTTGTGTGGTGGGTGGGAATGGGGCTTTTGTTCTGCCTGCTGCTGTGGCTTTGTTGGCTGTTCCCCATCATGGGGGACGACTGGTTCCGGGAGGAGCTGGGGCGGAAGCTCACCGGCCCCGGGGATTTGATGCAGACCGTCATCCACGGCTGGAAGACCTACAATGGCCGGATTCTGGGCAACATCCTGGCCTATTCCGCGGGAGGCCGGAAGGTGCTGCGGGAGGTCATGCGCAGCGCCTTCACTCTGGGAACCATTTACATTACCGCCCGTCACATGGGCTTTCGTACCTTCTGGGGCGTGCTGGTGACCACAGCCGCCCTGCTGGCCCTGCCCCTGGAAATGTTCCGGCAGATCTACCCCTGGGCGGCTGGCTTTTTCAACTATGTGCCCCCGGTCCTCATGGTGCTGACGGCCTTTTGGCTGCTCCGTCCCGTGTTTGACGGCGGCCTTATTCGGGAGAGCGTGCCTCGGGGGACGGCGGTCTTCCTGCTGGGCTTCGGCGCGCAGCTGTTCATGGAAAATAACACCCTGTATGCCCTGTGGGCGGGGCTGGTGCTGGTAGTCTGGTACGGCCTGCGGGAGAAGCGGCTGTCCCCCACGGCTCTGGCCTTCTTCCTGGGCACGGCGGCGGGGGCGGCATTGCTGTTCCTGTCCCCGGCCTACGGACTGGTGATGCAGGATGAGGGGGGCTACGCCACCGGCCTCACCGGCGGCCTGTCCGGCCTGCTTGCCACCCTGCGGGCAAACCAGGAGGAGGTGCTGCGCTGCCTCATCGCCGGCTGCCCTGTGCTCTATGTGTCCCTCACCGTGCTGGCCCTTGTGGCCTTCGCCCGGGCCCGGCGGCGGTGGTTTGATATCCTGGCCGCCGGCGTGCTGGTGCTGGGCAGCGTATACTTCGCCTTCTTCCGGGGAGCGGTGAGCTGGATGTGGACCACGGCCCTTGTGGTGGTGCTGTGGGGCTTTGCCCTGCTGCTGGCCTGCTGGCGGTGGCTGCCCCAGGGAGGCGGACGGAACCGGGCGATTTTTTTCCTGGTGAGTGCCGGTGTGGCTGCCTTCCCTCTGCTCTTTGTTCAGCCCATCGGGCCGAGATGCCTCTATTTGTCCTATGTCTGCCTGCTCATTACCGCGGGCGGCTTCCTCACCGTCCTGCCCCTGGAGAAGGTGCCTGTCCCCGCCGCTGCTGCGGCGTCCTGCCTGCTGGCGGGCGTGGTGCTGGGCCACTGCCTGTGGATTTTCACCCCCATTCACACCCTGGAGGTGGAGCGGGACGCCATTCTGGAACAGGCTATGGGCCGTGGGGAGACCCAGGTGACCCTGCCCGCCTATCCCCACGGGGAATACATGTGGGACGGGGACTCCAATAAGGTGCAGAGCCGCTACTACTATGAGACCCCAGGGGACCTGATTGTTACCTACGTGCCGGCGGCGGAGTGGAAGACAGACCGCGGATAAGGGCAGAGGTTCAGGTGACCGGCTCTTTCCCCCACAGAGCGGCAGGTAATTGATAAAGAGGTGACATTGTGAAGGCTTATATTCGGCTTCTGCGGCCCAAGCACTGTATCAAGAATATTCTGGTGATGCTGCCCCTGGTGTTCAGCGGCCAGCTTTTTGAGCCCCGGCTGCTGGGACAGGCGGTGTGCGCCTTCCTGGCCTTCTGCGCCCTGGCCTCCCTGGTGTATATCATCAATGACATCAAGGACGTGGAGCGGGACCGTCAGCACCCTACTAAGTGCCGCCGTCCCATCGCCAGCGGAGCGGTGCCCGTGTCCCACGCGGTGGCGGAGGCCGTGGTCGTGGGCGGAGTGCTGGTGGGGCTGGCGGTTTGGGGCCGCTTCTCCTGGGAGAGCTGGCTGTGCCTGGGGGCCTACTTTGTACTCAACCTGGGGTACAGCATGGGGCTGAAGCATGTTCCCATTCTGGACATTGCCATCCTGGTCTCCGGCTTTCTGCTGCGGGTGCTGCTGGGCTCGGCAGTCACAGGCATCGCCACCTCCGGCTGGCTCTATCTCACGGTGACGTCGGTGGCCTTCTATATGGGCCTGAGCAAGCGCCGGGGCGAGCTGCGTACCTCCAGCGAGAACACCCGCCGGGTGCTGCGCTACTATAACGACGCCTTCCTTTCCCAGAACATGCAGATGTGCCTCACCCTGGCGGTGGTCTTTTACTCCCTGTGGAGCGTGGACCGGGGCGGAAACCTCATGTGGACGGTGCCGCTGGTCATCTGCATCTGCCTGCGGTACAGCATGGTGGTGGAGGGCAACTCCGATGGTGACCCGGTGGAGGTGGTCTTCCAGGACAAGGTGCTCCTCGTTCTGGCCTGCATCTTTGCCGTCATCACCCTGGTTTTTCTATACGTATAGTATAATAGAGCAAAAAATCCCCGGTCTGTATTCACAGACCGGGGATTTTTTCATATTGGGGTCAGGGTTGGGCGGCGCAGTCGGCCTGCCCGCCCCGGAGCATCTGAAGGCCGTGGCCGATGGGATCCAGGACGGCCTCCAGGTTTTCCCGGGCGGCCTTGGGGCTGCCGGGCAGGTTGACGATGAGACTGCGGTCCCGGATACCGGCGGCGGCCCGGGACAGGCAGCCCCGGGGGGTGATGGCCATGGAGGCAGCGCGCATGGCCTCGGGGATGCCGGGAGTGAGCCGCTGACACACGGCCAGAGTGGCCTCGGGGGTCACGTCCCGGGGGGCAAAGCCGGTGCCTCCGGTGGTGACGATGAGGGCGATGTCCGCCTGGGCGGCTTTGATGAGGGCCTCTTCAATGAGGGGTTGCTCGTCGGGGATGATGACCACCTCGCCCACCTGGTAGCCCGCCTCCTCCAGCAGCTGCCGCACCACGGGGCCGCTGCCGTCGGGGCGCTCGCCCCGGAAGGACCGGTCGCTGACGGTAATCACTTGGGCAGTATACATGGGCGTCCCTCCTTACCGGCCGAAGGTGCAGTGGGGGTAGGTGCAGGGCTTGCAGCCCAGGCACAGCCCGCCCTCACCCAGCACCACGAAGTCCTGCTTGGTGAGGCGCACCCCGGCGGCAATGCGGGGGAGCACCAAGTCGAAAATGGTGGCGGCGGCATACATGACGCAGCCGGGCAGGCCTAGCACCGGACGGCCGTCCTCATAGTAACCCAGCAGGAACATGGCACCGGGCAGCACCGGGGCGCCGTAGGTGATGATCCGGGCACCGCTGCGGCGGATGGCCCCGGGGGTGTTGTCGTCCGGGTCCACGCTCATGCCGCCGGTGCAGAGAATGATGTCCACGTCCTTTTTCTTCATCTCCGCCAGAGCCTCCAGCAGGTGGTCCATCTCGTCGTCCACCACCATGTGCTCGGTCATGGTGATGCCGAAGGGAGCCAGCTTTTGCTCGATGACAGGGGTGAAGCGGTCTTCAATGCGGCCCTTGGCCACCTCGCTGCCGGTGGTAATGACCCCGGCCTTTTTCAGCTTGTAGGGCAGCAGGGACAGCAGGGGCGTGTCCCCGGCGGCCTCCTCGGCCTTCTGAAGCTTTTCCTCGGGGATGACCAGGGGGATGACCCGGGTGCCGCACAGCTTGTCCCCCTTGTGGACGGCGCCGCCGCCCCGGCGGGTGGCAATCATGATGTCGTCGATGGAGTTCACCGCATTGAGCCGCTGGGTGTCCACCAGGAACACGCCGTCCTGAGCGGCAGTGAGCTCAATTTTGCCCTCCTTGGCCTCGCTGCGCTCCATGTTGTCCCCCAGGCACAGGGCGCACAGCCGCTCGGCGGCGTCGTTTTCGTGGAGCATCCCCGGCTCCATCTCCCACACATAGAGGTTCTCCTTGCCCATGGACAGCAGAACGGGGATGTCCTCCTCGGTGACCACATGGCCCTTGCGAAAGCGAGGGCCTTTGCTTACCCCGGGAATAATCTGAGTCATGTCGTGGCACAGCACGTGGCCCACGGCCTTCTGGGTTTCAATCAATTTCATGTCGCGCTCTCCTCCACAGAAATGGTGTCCCCGGGACGGATGGTCCCCTCGTCCAGGACAATGGCGAAAATACCCTTGGTGGGCATGACGCAGGTGCCCACCAGACGGCGGATTTCGCAGTCGTTGTGGCACTCCTTGCCGATTTGGGTGACCTGGAGCCGGGTCTCGCCCACCCGGAGCACCGTGCCCACGGGCAGGGTGTTCAGCTCAAGGCCACGGGTGAGGATGTTCTCCGCAAAGTCCCCGGGCTGGAGCTCCACCCCCTTGCCCCGCATGGTGTCCACGCTCTCGTCGGCCAGAAGGCTGATCTGCCGGTGCCAGTTGCCCGCATGGGCGTCACCCACAATGCCGTGGTCCTTTTTTACTTCGATGAAGGGGACGGTGTGCTTCCGGGTCCCCTTCCGTTCACTGATGCAAACTGCCGTTACTTCTGCCATTTGTTATTCCTCCCTGCGGAACACACCGCTTTTTCCGCCTGTTTTTTCCAGCAGCCGGATCTGGTCGATGACCATGTCCCGCTGCACTGCTTTGCACATGTCATATACGGTGAGGGCCGCGGCGGACACCGCCGTCAGTGCCTCCATCTCCACGCCGGTCTCCCCGCTGCACTTCACCTGGGCCTGAATGTCCAGGGCGTTTTCCTGGAAGGCGAAGGTGATGTTGATGGAGGTGAGGGGGAGGGGATGGCACATGGGGATGAGCTCCCAGGTACGCTTGGCGGCCATAATGCCCGCCACCTGGGCCACCGCCAGCACGTCTCCCTTGGCCATGCTGCCCTGACGTACCTTTTCCAGGGTTTCCGGATTCATCCACACCCGGCCGGCGGCCTTGGCGGTGCGGTAAGTCACCGCCTTCTCCGATACGTCCACCATCCGGGCCCGGCCCTGCTCGTTAAAATGAGTCAATTCCATGGGTTATCCTCCAATTTCATTCATGCCCCGCAAACTGTCGCTGGAATGTTGGGCGTCCATGTGGTGGCCCTGGGGCTTCGACCGAATCCCTAGGCGAATGGCCTCCTCCAGCTCACGGCCGTGGAGCCCCCGCAGGGGCAGTTCGGCGGCGGAGTGGAGGCAGGGCTTGAGCATCCCGTCCGCGGTGACACGGATGCGGTCGCAGGCGGCGCAGAAGTGGTGGCTCATGGGCCGGATGAGTCCCACCGTCCCGGCCCAGCCGGGCATCCGGTAGAGCTCCGTCACCCCCGACGTCCCCGCATGCTCCAGCCCCGGCAGGGCGTCCAGCACCGCCTGGGCGGGGAGAAAGCGCTCCCGGGGCCAGCAGGCGCACTCTCCCATGGGCATGAGCTCAATAAAGCGCACACTGTACGCCTTCTCCCGGGCCAGTCCCGCCAGGGCGGGGATGTCCCGGTCGTTGATGCCGCCGATGAGGACGGCATTGATTTTGGTGCCGGTGAAACCGGCCGCCTCCGCCGCCTCCAGCCCGGCCAGGGCCTCGCTGAGGCTTCCCCGGCGGGTGAGCTGGGCAAAGGTGTCCTCGCTGAGGGTGTCCAGGCTGATGTTCAGCCGGTCCACCCCTGCCTCCTTCAGCTCCCGGGCGTACTGGGGCAGAAGGCTTCCGTTGGTGGTCATGTCCAGCTCCTCGATGCCGGGGACGTCCCGGAGACGGCGGCACAGCTGGGGCAGGCCACGGCGTACCAGGGGCTCTCCGCCGGTGAGGCGGACCTTCTTCACCCCGCAGGCCGCCGCCGCCCGGACAATCTCCTCCAGCTCCTCAAAGGAGAGAATGTCCCCGTGGGACAGCTTGGGCACGCCCTCTTCCCCCATGCAGTAGAGGCAGCGGTAATTGCACCGGTCGGTAACCGACAGGCGAAGATAGCGTATGGTTCTTCCTTGTGTATCCAGCATGGTCCATTCACTCCGTTAAGGGCATTACGTCTTCCGGGGCAATGTAGAGGGTCAGCTCCCGGGGTTCTCCCAGGGCGGCCCAGCGGTCCTTGTCCAGCTCCAGCCGCAGAAGGCCGGGGCCGGGGGGGGAGAGCATGACCACGGTGGAAAAGACGTTGTCAATGACGCGGCTGACCCGGCAGGGGATGGAGTTTCCATCCCCCTCCAGGGTAAAGTAGTGGGCCCGGATGCCCGCGTAGCGGGTCCGGTCTGAGACAGGCTGGGCGGTGCGCAGGGTCACCCCCCAGTCCGGGCAGAAGAGCCCCTCCGGCCGAACCTCAGCGGGGGAGATGTTCTTGCAGCCCGAGATAAGGGCTGCCCCCAGGGTGGCGGGGGCGGCAAAGAGCTCTTTGATGGTCTCCTTGGGGTCGGATTTCCCCTCCGTGAGCACGCACACGGTGTCACAGAGGCGGTAGACCTCGTCCCGGCTGTGGGAGACAAAGAGTACGCCGCCGGGGAAGGTCTTCAGCGTGTCGGAGAGCTCCAGCTCCAGCTGCCACTTGAGGTGCTCGTCCAGAGCGGAGAAGGGCTCGTCCAGCAGCAGAAGCTCCGGCTGCCCGGCCAGAATCCGGGCCAGAGCCACCCGCTGCTGCTGGCCGCCGGACAGCTGGCTGGGGTGCAGCTTCTCCAGTCCCTCCAGGCGGAAGGTGCGGACCATCTCCGCCACAGTAGCCCGGCGCTCCTGCCGGGTGCCGCCCCGGGCGCCGGCGAGGATGTTCTGTTCCACCGTCATGTTGGGGAAGAGGGCGTACTGTTGGAAGAGATAGCCCACATGGCGCTTCTGGGGAGGCAGGTTGATGCCCGCCTCGCTGTCAAAGAGCACCCGGTCCCCCAGCACAATCCGCCCCCGGTCGGGGCGCTGGATGCCGGCGATGCACTTCAAGGTCATGCTCTTGCCGCAGCCCGAGGCGCCCAGCAGGGCCATAATCTCCCGCTCTGCCTCAAAGCGCACCCGGAGGTGAAAATCACCCAGGGTTTTCTCAATGTCTACGCTCAGTACCATGCAGGCGTCTCCCTCCTCTCCCGGCGCTCCAGCAGGTTCACTGCCAGCAGCACCACCGCCGAGATGGCCAGGTTCACCAGTACCCACCGCAGGGCCATGGCGTCGTCATTGGTGCGCCAGAGCTGGTAGACTGTGGTGGAGATGGTGGCCGTACGGCCGGGGGTGTAGCCCGCGATCATGGAGGTGGCCCCGTACTCCCCCAGAGCCCGGGCGAAGGCCAGCACCGTCCCGGCCAGGATGCCCTGGCGGCAGGCGGGCATCCGCACCCGCCAGAAAATCCAGCTGTTGGACCGGCCCAGGGTGCGCCCGGCGTCGGCCAGGGTCTCGTCAAAGCTCTCGAAGGCTCCACGGGCGGTGCGGTACATCAGGGGGAAGATGACCACGGTGGTGGCGAAGATGGCCGACCACCAGGTCATGGTGAGCTTCAGGTCAAAGTGCTCCAAGAACCAGGCACCCACAATGCGCTTGGGGCCCAGCACCCGCAGCAGCAGATAGCCCACCACCGTGGGAGGGAGCACCAGGGGCAGGGTGAACACCACGTCCAGCAGCCCCTTCACAAGCCTTGGGGCCTTGGCCACGTAGTAGGCCGCCCCAATCCCCAGGAAGAAAATGATCCCCGTGGAGATGGCGGCGATGCGCAGGGAGTTATAAAGTGGGTACCAGTCCATAGGAACCTCCGGTAAAGAGTGAAGGGTGGAGAGTGAAGAGACGGGCTCACACCAGAAGGGCCGACTTTTTCGTAAGAAATCGAGGCCCTTCTGGTGTGTAGCCCTGTTCGAACAAGCGGCATCGCCGCTTGTTCGAATGTATTAGGCGATGGGAGTGAAGCCTACGCTCTCAAAGACAGCGTCGGCCTCGTCCCCGGTGAGGTAGTCCAGAAAGGCCTGGGCCTCGTCCTGGTGAGCGCTTCCCTTCAGCACGGCGGCGGGGTAGATGACCTGGCCGCACATCTCAGCGGTGGCTCCGTCCACCACCTCCAGATTGGCGGAGAAGGCGTCGGTGGCGTAGATGATGCCGCAGTCTACGGCCCCCTCGCTCACCTGGGTGGTGACCTCCTTCACGTCGGAGCCGTAGGTGAGCACCCCGGCCTCGTTCAAAGCAGCCTCATCCAGGCCGTAGTAGGCAAAAATCTTCTGGGTGTACTGACCTACGGGCACGTCGCTGTTGCCCATGGCCAGGAACACGTCGCCGCTCGCCAGGAGCTCCGCCAGCTGGTCGAAGCTCTCAATGCCCTTGGGGTTGCCCTCGGGAACGGCCAGGGCCACCTTGTTCTCCAGCAGGTCGATGCGGCTGTCAGTGACAATGAGGTCGAGACCGTCGGGGTTCTTCTCGGTGTCGTCCATGAGGGAGCCGTCCATGGAGTTCATCTGCTTGGGGGCGGCGGAGATAAAGAGGTCACAGTCGGCGCCCTCCTTGATCTGGGTGAGCAGATCGCCGGAGGAGGCGAAGTTAAAGACCAGAGTGACGTTGGGGGCCACCTCTTTGTAAAGCTCGGCGATCTCCTCCAGGGTCTCAGTCATGGAGGCGGCGGCAAAGACCATCAGCTCCACGCCCTCCTTCTGGGAGGCGTCGCCGCTCTGGGAACTGGAGGCGTCGCTGCCGCTCTGAGCGGAGGACCCGGAGGTGCTGTTGGAGGAGCAGCCAGCCAGCAGACCGGCGGTGAGAACCAGGGCCAGGGCCCGGGTCAGAAAGGTGCGCAGTTTCATATTCATTCCTCTTTCTTTTTATACTCTGAAGCGGCAAACCGCACGTTCAGGCTCAGGATGGGCAGCGGCCGCTCTTGCGGCCAGGCAGGCGGGCGGCCCGGAACTGAATGAGCTCCGCCGCCACGCTGACGGCAATCTCCATGGGGGTCTCTCCGCCGATGGGCAGGCCGATGGGCAGATGGACGGCTTCGATCTGGGCAGGGGAGAAGCCCCGGCGCTCCAGCTCCTGCCGCACGAAGGCCAGCTTCTTCCGGCTGCCCATGCACCCCACGTAGCAGGGAGAGCAGGAGAGCACCTGGCACAGCACCTCCAAATCGGCCATGTGGCCCGGGGTCATCACCACCGCATAGTCCCGGGGGGTGAGGGAGACGGTGTCCCCGATGTGGTCAAAGGAGCCCAGCAGCACCTGGTGTACCCCGGGGAAGAGCTCCGGACGGGCCAGCTCGGGCCGGCTGTCCACCACCACCACCCGGAAGCCCACCTGGGCCAGCAGGGGACCCAGAGCCTGACCCACGTGGCCAGCACCAAAGAGATAGAGTACCCCATCCAGCCCCATGGGCTCGGTGTAGACGCCGTCCGCCAGCACCGGCCGGTCGCCGGGGCGGTCAGACAGGTCGGGGGGCAGCTCGCCCTCGCCCCAGACGGCAAGGCGGGGGACATCCCCCGTGCAGTCCAGCGCCAGGGTGCAGGGACTGCCCTGGGTGAGCAGCCCGGACAGCTTGTCCAGCTCAGGCAGGTCGTCGGGGGTGAGCAGCTGGAAGCACACGGTGGCCGCACCGCCGCACACCATGCCGGTGTTGCTGTCCGCGCCCCCCATGGTGTACTCCATCAGGCCGGGAACGTCCTCTCCGGCCAGCAGGCGCTTGGCCCGCTCTGTGGCCAGCCGCTCCGCCGATCCGCCGCCGATGGTGCCCAGGGCGCTGCCGTCCGGCCGCAGGGCCATCCGGGCGCCCGCTCCCCGGGGGGCGGAGCCCATGCTGCCCACCACGGTGCACAGCACAACCCGGCTGCCCTGGGCCAAATCCTCACGCAAGGTGTCAAACAGGGTCAAATCGTCCACAAATGGCACTCCTTACTGCAAATTACTGCAAAAAGATACGCTTGCCGCCCTCATAGGGGGCCACCCGGCCCACCAGCTGGGGGGCGGGCACCCGGCGGTCGGCCTTCAGGGCCTCCAGCAGGGCGAGGGCGTCCTCCGCCTCCACGGCCATCATCAGGCCGCCGGAGGTCTGGGGGTCGTAGAGAAGGTCCTGCACGGCCAGCTCCACATTTCCGCCGTCCACCCACGCCTCGGCGAAGTGGCGGTTTCGATAGAGCCCCGCGGGGAGCACCCCCAGCCGGGCCAGCTCCAGGGACTGGGGGATGAGCGTCAGCCCGGAGACGTCAATGTGAATCTGGGCCTCGCTGCCCTGGGCCATCTCCAGCAGGTGGCCCATCACGCCGAAGCCGGTGACGTCGGTGCAGGCGTGGACCCGGTACTGTACCATGATGTCCCGGGCGTATTTATTCAGGGTCATCATCAGCCCCTCCGCCATCCGGGCGGTGTCCTGGTCGCAGAGCTCCCCCTTGATGCCGGCGGTGAGTACGCCAATGCCGATGGGCTTGGTGTAGAGGAGTACGTCCCCGGGTTTGGCCCCGGAATTGGTGAGGAGCTTGTCCGGGTGGACAAAGCCGGTGACCGCCATGCCGTACTTAGGCTCCTTGTCGTAGATGCTGTGGCCGCCGGTGATGATGGCCCCGGCCTCGTAGGCCTTCTCATAGCCGCCCCGAAGGATGGCGTGGACCGCCTCCTTGGGCATGTCCTCGGGTACCGCCATCACGTTGAGGGCCAGCTTGGGCTCTCCGCCCATGGCGTACACGTCGGACAGGGCGTTGGCCGCGGCGATGGCCCCGAAGGTGTAGGGGTCGTCGGCGATGGGGGGGAAGAAGTCCACCGTCTGCACCAGGGCCAGCTCGTCGGAGAGCTTATAGACGGAGGCGTCGTCGCTGCGGTCGTAGCCCACCAGCAGGTTGGGGTCCTGGCGGACCTTCAGGCCCTCCAGCAGCTTGCACAGCTCCCCGGCCCCCACCTTGGCCCCGCAGCCGGCGCACTCAGCCAGCTTGGTCAGTTGAATGTTGTCCATGGTTTATCCCTCCAACCCGTGGGAGAAGTGGAGCAGGGCCTCCAGCACGCCGCCGCCCACCGCCAGGGCCTTGTCCGAGGCGGTGAGGCAGTGCTCCGGCTTGCACCGGGGGTCGATGTCTCCGCTCTTCATTCCTGTGTGTACGGGGACCCCCGCCTGGAGCAGTCCCCGCAGACAGCCGTCAATGGTGCACAGCATGGGCTGGCCGTTCACCATACCGGCCACGTCCCCGGCCTTCACCAGGGCGCCGATTTCCAGCTTGGGCTCAAAGATGCCGTCCGCCGGAGCCCGGAGCACCCGCTCCACCGTGTAGCCGCCGATGTTCCCGGGCACGCCGGTGTTGGGGATGGGGGAGCCAGTATAGAGGACCCGGCCCAGAGTGTGGCCGCGCATGGTCTCTACCGCGGCGTGGCAGTCCACCCCCGCGGTAAAGCCGGGGCCCACCCCGATGACCACCGGGGCCATGTCCATGCGGGTGCCCAGATTCTTCTTGGCCAGGATGGCGTCCACCAGCCCGTCGGGCTTCAACGCGGAGATGCAGGCCCCATCCGGGTCGGCCAGCACCGCCACGGTGCCCTGCAAGGTCAGCTCCAGCGCCTCCCGGGGGCTGTGGGCCAGCCGGGCGGTGACGTCCTCCACCTGCACCTCCCCCAGGCGGATCGCCTCGGAGAAGCACACCGTGCGCCGCACCGCCGTGGGCTGGGGCAGGTCGGTGAGAATGAGATGAATACCGGCGCGGTGAAGCCGCAGGGCAATGCCCGTGGCGATGTCCCCCGCGCCGCGAATGACAACCAGCATGGGACAGTTCCTCCTCTTCGTGTTACTTAAAGCATCAGTTCCAGGCAGTCGGAGCGGGAGAGCTCCGACACCTCCTCCAGCCGCCCGCGATCTGCGGGGGGCATGGCCCAGGCCAGACCGCAGTCGGCGGTGATGGTCACCGGGACGGGGATGATACGCCCGGGGATGCCCAGGGCTTGACACTGCCGCTCCCACTGGAGGGCGGCGGTGGTGGTGGGAAAGGTGATGACCAGGGTGGGCTTTTTTACTCGCATGGCTCTGCCATCTCCTTCAGGGCGGCCAGTGCCGCGTCAATGTCCGCCTCTCTGGTGTAATAGCCGAAGGAGAAGCGCAGGCAGCCCACATCCTGGGTGCCAAGAGCCCGGTGCATCCGGGGGGCACAGTGGATGCCGGGCCGGACGGCGATGTCGTAGTCCTGGGCCAGGGTGTCCGCCGCCGAGGCGGGGTCCCAGTCCTCCAGATTCAGGGCCACCACCGGCGCCCGGTCCCCGGAGAAGTCGCCGTACACCGTAACGCCGGGGATGCCGTTAAGCCCCTGAACAAAGCGACGGGTAAGGGCCAGCTCGTGGGCGTGGATGGTTCCCACCCCGGTGTCCAGAATGAAGTCCACCGCCGCCCCCAGCCCGGCCAGGCCGTGGCCGTTGAGGGTGCCCGCCTCCAAATGCTCGGGGTACTCCGCCGGCTGCTCCTCCTCAAAGGAGCGTACGCCGGTGCCGCCGGACACCAGCGGCCGCAGCTCCACCCGTGGGGCGACGCACAGTCCGCCGGTGCCCTGGGGGCCCATGAGCCCCTTGTGGCCGGTGAAGGCCAGAAGGTCAATGCCCATCTCCTCCATGGAAATGGGGGTGCTGCCTGCGGTCTGGGAGGCGTCCAGCAGAAAATAGAGGTTGTGCCTCCGGGCAAAGGAGGCTGCCCGCTCCACATCCAGCAGGTTGCCCGTCAGGTTGGAGGCGTGGGTGCACACCAGAAGCTTGGTGTTGGGCCGCACCAGCTCCTCAAGCCGCTCATACTGCAGCTGTCCCTGCCGGTCAGCGGGGAGAAAGTCCACTTCCACACCCCGTTCCCGGGCCAGCACATGGAGGGAACGCAGCACCGAGTTGTGGTCCCAGTCGGTGGCGATGACGTGGTCCCCCGGATTAAGAAGGCCAAAGAGGGCGGTGTTCAGAGCCTGGGTGGCGTTGGCGGTGAAGATGACCCGCTCGGGGTGGGAGAAGCCCAAGAGCCTGGCCAGGGCCTCTCGGGTCTGAAACACGGTGCGGGCGGCGGACATCTCGCCGGTGTGGCCGCCCCGGGCGCCGTTGCCCAGGTGGCTCATGGCCTCCACCACCGCCTGGGCCACACAGGGGGGCTTCTGGAGGGTGGTGGCGGCGTTGTTGAGGTAAATCATAGGGTGACCAGCCGGTCGGCAGTGGTGAGAATCTCCGCGATGCGGTACATGTTGGTGACGCTGCCGATGGCCAGCTTGTCTTTCAGACCGTAGTAGTCCAGGCAGGTGCCGCAGGTGAGAATCTCCGTCCCGGCCTCCTCCAGAGTCCGCAGGTCCTCCAGAGACTGGCTGCCCTCCACGGTGAGCTTGGCGCCGCCGTTGAAGAACAGCAGGGTGACGGGGGGAACCTCCAGCTGGGCCAGGGCATACAGAAAGCTCTTGATGAGGGCGCGGCCCAGCTCCTCGCTGCCCCGGCCCATCACATCGGTGCCAATGGCCACCACCGCGGCGGAGCCCATGGGGGCGCAGCAGCTGGGAGCCTCCTGGGGCTGGACGGAGGGGGCGGAGGCGGTGTTTCCATCCCCGATGCACACATGCCAGAAGTTGTCCTCCTGGGTCACAGCGGCGCTGCGGCCCTTCTGGGCGGCCATGCGCCGCAGGTTTTCCACCGCAGCCTCGTTGTCCACCAGTACATCCAGCTCCTCGCCCGCCTTCAGCTGGGCAAGGGCGTGCAGGGACAGAACCACCGGCTGGGGACAAGGCTTTCCTCTGGCATCTAATTTCATATTTCTCGCTCCCTATCTTGTACTTTTTAACGTTGTATTTTATAATAAACAACGATGAGTATTATACAATGTTTTCTCGCCCAAGTCAACGCGGAGACAGGGAAAAAGACAGGAGGGACACGGGGATGAAACTGGTGCCGTTTTTGAAGCCGGAACGGGGGATCACCGCCATAATTGGCAGCGGCGGAAAGACCACGCTGCTGCGCACTCTGGGGCAGGAACTGCCTGGCCGGGTCATTTTATGTACCACCACCCATATCATGCCCTTTGCCGGTATTCCCCTCTATACCGGCGAGTCGGCAGCGGAGCTGGCCGGGCTGCTGGCGGAGCACCCCATGGTGTGCGTGGGGCGGCCGGGACCAGAGGGTAAGCTCACAGTGCCAGCGCTGTCCATGAAGGCACTGATGGAGACGGCAGACTACGTGCTGGTGGAGGCCGATGGCTCCCGGCGTCTGCCCATCAAGGCCCACGCCTCCCACGAGCCGGTGATTCCCACGGAGAGCAAGCAGGTCATCTGCGTGGTGGGGGCCTCCGGCTTTGGACGAAGGGTGGAAGAGACGGTCCACCGCCCGGAGTTGTTCTGCCGCCTGACGGGGGCGGAACCGGGAGACGTGGTGACTCCGGCTTTGGCAGCCAAAGCCATTGCCCGGGAGGGGCTGGCCCGGCAGGTGTTTGTCAATCAGGTGGAGGAAGCGGAGGACTGGGCAGGGGCGGAGGAATTTGCCCGGGCCCTGGAGGACACCGGGATTTCCGTGACCGCCGGCAGCCTGCAAAGGGGCGTGTACCGGCAGCTGAAAGAATAAAAAGGGGAGAGAGCGTATGCTCTCTCCCCTTTTTGGTATGGAGTCAATCCTGATAAAGGCGCTTATAGTAGCCGCTGTAAAGGGCGGCGCAGGGGTTGTTGCCCAGCACCCGGTCCTTGGCCACCAGGGTGGTCACCGGGGCGTCGGAGTGGCGGGTAAAGAGGGCGTCGTGTCCCACGCACAGGCCGATGAGGATGTTCAGGTCGGTGTGGGCCCGGTTGAGGATTCTGGCCTGGAGGACGGGGTTGCACATGGTTTCCGGGCCGCCCCGGCAGATTTTGTCCTCCTCGGCGATGCCCATCTCGCTCTTGTCCTGGCCGCCCACTTTGCAGATCACGCTGACGTAGTCAATGCCATTGTGCTTGAGAATTTTGGCAAAGGTTCTGGCCTCCTCCACCAGACCCAGGCAGGAGGCGATGCCCACCTTTTGAAAGCCCATCTGCTTGATGAACAGCACAGTCTCCTCCACCCGGGTTTTCTGGCAGTAGTAGCGCCCCTCAATTTGGGCGGCGGTGCGGGCCATCCGCCCGTCCAGCGTGTCGCTGCCGTAGAGGCGGTCCAGCTCCTCCAGTTCTTCCGGGGTGGTCTCGTTTGTGGTGGTGCAGAAGCCGGGGTAGGCCTTATCCCGGTCCCGGCAGCTGAATAGGCCGCAGTCGGTGCAGCGGGGAAGGGTTTGTTCGTGCATAAAAATAGCCCCCTTTGGCGGAACGTCCATGGGTTCCGCCCAGTTTTCATAAAATGATTCCGCCCGCCGAAGCCCGTCAGGGAGCCCGGCGGGCGGAACAGAATGGATGCACTTAATTCCCTTGGGAATCTTCCGGGGAGAGGGAAGGCTGTCCCTGCTCCAACCGGACCTGAGTGTCCACGTCCTTGAGGTAGAGAAGGGCAAAGAGGTTCTCCGTCACCGGCTCCCGGAAGGAGTGGGCCACCAGCTCCACCCAGCGCCAGCGGTCGTTTACAAGGCGCTGGTAGCGGATGCGCTGAATCTCCTTGCCGTCGGCAAAGACCGTTTTCCAATCCTTGGAGCGGAAAAATTCCTGGCTGGCCGGATCCAACAAAAGAAGCTCGTCCTTGGCGCGGCGCTTCATAAACTGCAGAAGGCTCTCCTTGCCACGGCGGTATTCCCGCTGACAGTTTGCCCAAAGTCCGCCGGAAGCCTTGATGGCACCGCTCTCCAGATCCACCTCCACGTAGGCGATGGTCTCGGACAGGCTGGCGCGGTAGAATTCCCGCACCCGCATCAGCTCCAGCTCGGTGATGCGCTGCTGCCCGGCGGGGTCCAGCAGCACCAGAATGGTGTGGCGGTCCTGGCCCTTGCGGCCCAGATGGCGTGTCTTCAGCCGGAACCACTCGTACTCGCCGGATTTGCCCTTGAGCAGCAGCTCCAGGCCCTCCTGCTCCTCCTGCTGGTCCACGCTGCGGAACAGGGACTGGAACTTGTCCACAAAGTGGGGGTGGACCATCTCGGCGTCCAGCCAGCACTGGGGGAAGTTCTCCTCGTGCTCGGCCTCGCCCGCCAGCAGCTTCCGCTTGGTGTGGAAATAGATGGTACCCCGGCGCTCGTTGAATTCAAAGAGCTCGCCCCGGGAGTCGTCGGTAAAGAACCGGGGGCGCTCCATGGTGTTTACAATCCGGTGGTACCCCTGCAGACAGACGGTTCCGTCCTGGTTGTTCTCCCGCACGCCGGTACAGCGTACAATGACTTCGCCCATGGAGGGGTGAACCCAGGTGTATTCCAGCTGGACCACCTTGCCGCAGGAGGCCATTTGCTCCACGGCGAGATTGACATAGTGGTAGTAGCCGTCGCTGATCCGGCTGTACCAGTAGCGATAGCAGTCCTGGGGGGACAGCTCCCGATCCAGTCCCAGGACGGTGCGCATGGTCTCGTCCACAAACATCTCATAGACCTTGTGCTCCCGATCCATGCGAATGACCCACAGGCCAACCTCGGTGGCCTTCAGGATGTCATGATAGTGGAGATTCAGCAGCTCACTCAGCCGTTCCGCCGTCTCATTGTGGCGGAACCGGTTGGCCACAAACAGGGTGAGCATACGGATAAGGGCGTCGTCCTGGGCACAGCGCCGGGGATTGTCCACGCCCAGGAAACCCACCAGGCGGTGCCCCTGCTTGATAGGCACCGCAATCAGCCGGCAGATACCCTGCCGGTTAAGGGTGTTCCACTCACCGGGATCGGTCTCCCGCAGGTCATCCACATTGGGGATGAGAACGGTGCGATCGGAGCGGAAAATTCCAAGCCAACGGTTCAGAGCGAGGCTGGATACTCCCTGGAGGGTTTCCCGTTCCGGGGACACGCCCACCCGGCACCACTCGTGGGTGTTGTTCCAGCCCTCCGAATTCTGGGTGGTGGGCTCAAAGATGTAGGCGCGGTCAGCCTGGTAGAATTCGCCCACCTGGGCCAGGAGCCGCTGCGTGGCCGTGTCCATGCCGCTCTCTTCAGCCAGAGCCTGGGCACTGGTCAGCACGCTGCGGGCAAAGTCCAGCTTTTCCTGGATGCCCTGGCTGACCACCTCCTGATCGGTGACATCCATGGCAATTTCCAGCCGGGCCATATGGCCCTTCCATTGAATGAGCTTGTCCTTCAGCAGGAAGTGCCGGCCCCAGACCGGGTTATTCCGTTCCCAGATATAGAAACGGTCCCGCTTCAAATAGTCGTTGGTACAAAATTCGCAGGGCTCGTCCCGGTTTTGGAGGACTTTGTAGCACTTACGGCCCTTGTAGTCATGAATTCCCGTCAGCTTCTGCCCGGCCCCGTTGAGGTAATAGAGGTCGTAGGTGCTCAGATCGCTGACGTATACAATTTCGTCCAGGGCATCCAGAACGGTTTCCGGAGTGGCGTCCCGCACCGGCTGCTCTGCTCCTGCAGCGGCAGAGCAGCGGCTGGAATCGGCTAGAGCCCCAAACAGCTGCCGGCACATATGGGACTCCTGGTCCGGGGAGGACAGGTAAGAGGCCTCAAATTGTTCCGGCGTACAGGGGCGGTCAAACAGGAAGCCCTGAAGCAGGTCGGGCCGGAGCTGCTCCAGCGCCGCCAGCTCCTCACGGGTCTCCACACCCTCGCAGCACACGCGGATTTGAGCGGCCCGGGCCAGCTCCACCATGTTGCTTAAAAGCCGGTAGTTATAGGTGCTGTGCTGAATCCCGCTGACAAAGCAGCGGTCAATTTTAATCTCGCTGATATCGAGACTTTTCAGATAGCCCAGGCTGGAATATCCGGTGCCGAAATCGTCCACCGAAATTTCAATGCCCGCCTTTTTCCACTGATAGAAGATACGGTTAAAGGTGGGGTAATCCTGCAGCTGAACGCTCTCGGTTACCTCCAGAGTCAGGGCATCTCCGGGCAGGCCGCTGCGCTCCAGGGCGTCCAGCACCACCTGGGCCGCGTTTTCCTGGGAGAGCTGAGCGTAGGAGATGTTGACGCTGACGTGCAGCTGGGGCAGCTTGGAGCGCCACTGGCGGCACTGTGCCAGGGACTGCTCCAGCACCCACAGGCCCACCGGGCAGATAAGACCGGTCTGCTCCAGAATGGGAATGAATTCCGCGGGGCTGATGGCGCCGCGGGTGGGGGAGGTGTAGCGCAGAAGCGCCTCCACGCCGAAAATCTGGTAATTTACGGACTGGATCTGGGGCTGGTAGCACAGGGAGAAGCCGGGAAACCCCTGTTGAACGCTGGTTTGAAGCTCCTCCTGCAGCTCCAGCGTGGACAGGCGCTGGGCGTAATCGGAAGGGGAGAAGAACGCAAGGGTATTTTTGCCCAGACGCTTGGCGCGGTCCAGGGCGGCTTCAGCATACTGGCACAGGGTGTTGGGATCCACGGCGGCGTTGCCGTAGAAGGCCGCCACACCGGCGGAGAGTGTGCAGTACTCCGACACCCGTTCCCGAACCTGGTTATAGACCTGTTCGGTACGGGCCTTGTCTGCCTGGGTCAGTACGGCGGCAAAGCAGTCCCCGTTCAGACGGTACACCCGGCAGCGGTTGTCCAGGGCACCCTCAAGAGATTCCGCCACCAGACACAAAAGCCGGTTGCCAGCCTCACGCCCGTGGCGGATGTTGATGGTTTTCAGATTATCAATGCCCAGCAGAAGGAGAAGCCCACTCATGTGTGCTTCCAGAATTTCGTTCAGATCCTCCGGAAGCTTCAGGGCGTTAAAGACGTTGGTAAGGGGATCGACCTTTCGATCCAGAATGGTATCGGAAACTCGTCCGATCATCATCACGGGCGTTCCGTTGCTGTCCAGCTGGCTGCGGCCCTGGCAGCCAACCCAGACCCGGTGCCCATCCCGATCTACCAAGCGGTACTCCAAATCGTGTTCCAGCTTGATCCCCTGACGAATCTCGTCCAGTTCCTTTTTCAGGAGGGGCCGGTCATATTCATAGACAATCTGGTTCCAGTCCTCCAGCGTGCACAGGGAATCCTCCTGCATGTGCAGCGCAAAGCGGCGGTTTACCGGACCGAAAAAGTGGAGCGTATCCGATTGAAATTCCCACAGAAAAAGGAAATCCTGGCTGCTCTGACCCAAAAAGCGCAGGACTTCCAGTCTTGTATCCAGTTTTTTGTCATCCATATTGGACGTTTGACTAAAGGGCAACGAAATCGCCTCTCTCCGCGGCTCGCACAGCCAAGATTTTTGATGGGAAGAGTTGCAGTGTCTGACCCTGTATGCGCGGTGCTGACCGCGGTAAGCGGGCAGCCAGAAAAATTGAGAAGAAACACCCGTTTTCTGGGGAGATGAGGGAAAAGGTCCCTGTATTCTATCATTTTTCGGCAATACTTTCCAGAAACTTATTAGCCTATTATAGGACAAAATGCGAGAGAATGCAAGCGTACGAAAGACACCAGGAAAAATATACCAGACCAAAAAATGACGCTTTTCCCAGCGAAAATCGGTCCGAGGCGGAGCCTGGAGGAAAGGTCTGGCAGAAGGTATGCACGCTGACTTATATAAAGAATCGGAGCAAGCGATATGACGCTTGCTCCGAGAAATGGCACCCCGAACTGGATTCGAACCAGCGGCCTTCCGCTTAGGAGGCGGACGCTCTATCCTGCTGAGCTATCGGGGCAACTAAAGGCTCTCCTATTTTAGCCCAGGCGGGAAACGGTGTCAACGGGCAAATTCCCGCCGGATATCCGGCCAAAATGACCGACTGTCCCAAAGGACTGGACGCGGGATATGGAAAGCGGCTATACTGAAGCCAGAGCAAGAGAAAGGGAGAAAAGGGGGCGGAGCCGGAATGGAAGTGGAGCTGAAGGTGGAGCCCGGGCGGAAGGAGCCCAAGGTCATTATCCTGGCCGGAGAGGACAGCCGGGAGCTTCAGCAGCTGGTGCAGGAGCTGTCGGGACTGGCGCTGAGCCCCATTCAGGTCCGGGAGGGGGAACAGACCCGGCTGCTGCCCCAGAAAGATTTCCTCCGCTTTTATACGGACGGAAAGGGCGTGGCCGCCCAGACGGCGGAGGGCGTGTATACGGTGGGGCTTCGCCTCTATGAGCTGGAGGAGCGGCTGGACCGGCGGCGGTTTGTGCGCATTTCCAATTCGGAGATTGTGAACCTGGACCAGGTGACCGCCCTGGATTTGTCCCTGGCCGGCACCATCCGTATGACCCTCACCGGCGGAATTCACGCCTATGTGTCCCGGCGGTACGTGAAGAAAATCAAGGAGACGCTGCAGCTGGAAAGGAGGCGGAAGGGATGAGTGCAGAAAAAAAGAGCGGGCGGATTCGGATGCTGGCAGGCGGCGTGCTGGGCCTGCTGGTGGGAATCGTCCTGGTGCCCTACATCATGTACAGCCGGGAGTGCCCTCCCCTGGCCCTGATAGCCTGTATGGGACTGGGCGCTATGGCCGGTCTGGCCACCCAGCCCTTTGCGGAGAGTGGCCGGGAACTGCTTCTGCGGTCCGGCGGCCACTTTATCATCACCGCTGCCTTTTTTGCCCTGCTGGTGGTGGAGCTGGACATGGCCTCGGGCTGGGCTGAGGTGCTGTTCTGGGAGGGCCTGTTGGGCCTTCTGTATCTCCTGATCTGGCTGGGGCGGTGGATTGGCTGGTATGCGGAGGTGTCCCAGCTGCGGGAGCTGCTGGGACTGGACCCTGGCCCCACACCTTTGAAGTGGAGAGAGACCCTGCCCTACCTGCCCTTTGTCCTTCTTTTGTGCACGGCGGCTCCCCTGGCGCTGCGGGGCATTGAGCGGGCAATGGGAACGGATATCCCCGCTCTCACAGGCATTATTTATCCCATGCTGATTCTGCCCGTGGCCAGCTTCTGCGTGGGGCTCTCCCTGGGCAAGCGGCGGGGCCTGTGTCCCCTGTTTCCAGCGGCCTGTTTTGTGTGCTATTTGCTTGTGGTGTTTGTCCTTTACAATTCTTCGGCCTTGTTTCACTGCTTCCTGACGGCGGTTCCCGCCCTGGGGGGCAATCTGCTGGGCCTTTGCTTGCGGCGTGTCCGCCCGACAGGAGGATAATATGAGTCCAGAACTCTTTATTGCGCTGGTGTTTGTGGGACCCGGTGTAGCTGCCTTCGGACTGGAGTGCCTGATGTTCCGCCTGACCCGGCATCGCTTCTGGCCCCTTCGCCTTCTGCCGGTGGCCCTCCTTGCACTCCCGGCCGCACGGGTGTGGGAGGCATGGCGGTACGGAGGCCCCTTCAGTCCGCTGGCCCTTCTGGGCTGGAAGATTGTGACCCTGTCCATGGTGCTGGGGCTGGTGCTGGGCAGTTTGGTTGGATTCCTCTGGGCAAAGCGGAGCTGAAATATGGCTTGTCCTTTTTATAGACAGAACAGAAACGAGGCTCCCCCGCGTTTCAGCGGGGGAGCCTCGCTGCATGTTGGAATATACGCTCAGGACAGCTGGAACTGTCCGGTGTAGAGCCGGTAATAGCGGCCCTGCTTCTCCAGCAGCTCCTCGTGGTCGCCCTTTTCCTCGATTTCCCCGTGCTCGATAACCACAATGCAGTTGGAGTTGCGCACGGTGGACAGGCGGTGGGCAATGACGAACACCGTCCGGCCCTCCATGAGGGCGTCCATGCCCTTCTGGATGAGCGCTTCGGTACGGGTGTCGATGGAGGAGGTGGCTTCGTCCAGAATCATCACCGGCGGGTCGGCCACAGCCGCCCGGGCGATGGCCAGCAGCTGACGCTGGCCCTGGGAGAGGTTGGCGCCGTCCCCGGTGACCATGGTCTGGTAGCCGTTGGGCAGGCGGCGGATGAAGGAGTGGGCATTGGCGCTCTTGGCGGCGGCAATGCACTGCTCGTCGGTGGCGTCCAGCCGGCCGTAGCGGATGTTGTCCATGATGGTGCCGGTGAAGAGGTGGGTGTCCTGGAGCACCGCGCCCAAGGAGCGGCGCAGGTCATCCTTCCGGATGGACTTCACGTCGATGCCGTCGTAGGTGATAAGGCCGCCTTCAATTTCGTAGAAGCGGTTGATGAGGTTGGTAATGGTGGTCTTGCCTGCGCCGGTGGAGCCCACAAAGGCGATCTTCTGGCCGGGGTTGGCGTACACGCTGACGTCGTGGAGGATCTGCTTGCCCGGGACGTAGGAGAAGTCCACGTGGGAGAAGCGGACCGCGCCGGTGAGCTCGGTGTAGGTGAAGTCCTCGCCCTCCTTGCAGCGCACCGCGCCGCGGATGGGGTGCAGGCCCACGGTGCCGTCGGGGCCGGGGTACTTCCAGGCCCAGCCGGTGTTGGCACCGCCCTGGTCAGAGTCCCGGGGCAGCTCCACCGCCGTCTTGTCCGGCAGATTCAGCACCCGCACTAGCTCCATGGGACAGCTCTTGGGTACCTTCCAGGCCCAGGTGCCGGTACGGCCCTCCTCGAAGGGAATGGGGGTGAGCAGTCCGTTTTCCTTCCGGGCCCGGACCAGGGTGATGGTGCCCTCGTCCACCTCGGGCTGGGTGTCCATGACCTCGAAGATGCGCTCGGCGCCAGCCAGAGCGGACAGGAGAGTGGTCATCTGCTGGGAGATCTGGTTGAGGGGCTGGCCCACCTGCTTGGAGTAGTTGAGGTAGACCACAAGGCCGCCCAAGTCAAAGCCCTGGAGGACGGACAGCAGGCCGCCCACCGCGGAGGTGAGGGCGTAGCTGATGTTCATCAGGTTGCCGGAGACGGGCATGATCATGGTGGAGTAGAAGTTGGCCTTCTGGGCGGCATCCCGGTAGGCGTCGTTGAGCACCTTGAAGTCGGCCTTGGCCTGATCCTCGTGAGTGAAGGCCTTGACTACTTTCAGTCCCTCGATCATCTCCTGGATGTTGCCGTTGACCTGCCCCAGAGCGGACTGCTGCTGCTGATAGTAGCGGCGGCTGCGGCCGCCCAGCTTCTTGAAGAGGGTCATGGTGAGGACCAGGATGAGGGCGGTGACGATGAAGAGCTTCCAGTTGATGAAGAGCATCATGGCCACCAGACCCACGAACATGAGGCAGCTGGAGCACATAGAGACCACGCTCTGCTCCAGGGCCAGCTGCACGTTGTCCGCGTCATTGGTGAAGCGGCTCATGAGCTCGCCGTGGGGATGCTTGTCAAAGTAGCTCAGGGGCAGGCTCTGGAGCTTGTCGAAGAGCTCGCCGCGCAGGCGGTTGACGCCCCGCTGGGCCAGCCGCACCATGGCGGCGGACTGGCAGTAGGTGGCCACACAGCCGATGAGGTAGATGCCGATGAGCTGGAGGATGGCCAGAGCCAGGCCGGAGAAGTCGGTGCAGCCCGACCAGATGAAGTTGTTGATGATGCCGCGCATCATATAGGAGCCGCCGATGTTGGAGCATACGGAGACAAGCAGGCACAGCAGGACAAACAGCAGCGGCAGCTTGCTCCGGGTGAGATAGCCCACCAGACGGGTGACGGTCTTGCCCAGATTCTTGGGCTTCTGATAGCCCCCGCGGGGGGCACGATTGGGTCCCGGCATTATTCCTGCACCCCCTGTTGCTGAGATTGATAGATTTCCTGATAGATTTCGTTGCTGGCCAGCAGCTCCTCATGGGTGCCTTGACCCACAATGTGGTCGTCATCCAGAATGAGGATCTCATCGGCATACTGGACCGAGGAGATACGCTGGGCGATGATGATGACGGTGGTGTCCTTCAGGTTCCGGGCGAAGGACTCCCGGATGGCAGCCTCCGTAGCGGAGTCCACAGCGGAGGTGGAGTCGTCCAGAATGAGGATGGCGGGCTTGCGCAGCATAGCGCGGGCAATACAGAGCCGCTGCTTCTGACCGCCGGAGACATTTACGCCGCCCTGGTCCAGGTAGGTGTCGAAGCCGTCGGGGAAGGACATGATGAAGTCGTAGGCCTGGGCGTCCTTGGCCGCCTGGATGATCTCCTCCTCGGTGGCGTCGGGGTTGCCCCAGAGGAGGTTTTCCCGGATGGTGCCAGTGAAGAGGACGTTGGTCTGGAGCACCATGCCGATGCGGCTGCGCAGCTCCTCCAGGGGATAGTCCCGCACGTCCACTCCGTCCACCAGCACCTGTCCGCCGGTGACGTCGTAGAAGCGGGGGATGAGGTTCACCAGGGAGGACTTGCCGGTGCCGGTGCCGCCTACGATGGCCACAAACTGGCCGGGCTTAACGGTGAAGCTGATGTGAGAGAGCACGTCGTCACCGCTGCCCGAGGTCACATACTTGAAGGAGACGTCCCGGAACTCCACTTCACCCCGGGGAGCGGGAAGCTGGGTCTGAGCGGCGGTGTCTTTGTCCTCCACGGAGGGCTCGGTGTTCAACACCTCGTTAATCCGGTGAGCGCAGGCCTGGGCACGGGAGAGCTGCAGGAGGGACATGGCCACCATCATCACGCTCATGAGGATCTGGAAGATGTAGTTGATGAAGGCCTGCAGCTGGCCCAGATCAAAGGTAGCACCCATGACCATCCGGCCGCCGAAGTACAAAACAGCCACAGTGGCGCCGTTCATGGCCAGCATCATCACCGGCAGAATGGCGATGATCCGCAGGCCTACGGCCAGGGCGGCGTTCATCAGATCGTCGTTGGCCTTCTTGAACTTTTTGCGCTCGTGGTCCTCCCGAACGAAGGCCTTCACCACACGGATGGCCACCAGGTTTTCCTGAAGGGTGTTGTTCAGACCGTCGATCTTGGTCTGCATCACCTCAAAGAGCTTGGTGCACATCTTCATCAGAATGCCGATGACCAGTACCATCAGGGGAATGACCACCAACAGGATCAGGGCCAGCCGGGCGTTGAGGGTGACACTGATGATGACGGCAGCCACCAGCATCACGGGGGCGCGGACCAGCATGCGAAGGCCCATGGCCAGCATCATGGTCATGGCGTTTACGTCGTTGGTCATGCGGGTGATGAGGGAGGCGGAGGAGAAACGGTCGATGTCGGCAAAGGAAAACTCCTGCACCTTATCAAAAAGACACTGGCGCAGGTTGCCGCCGAAGCCCTGGCTGGCAAAGGCGGCGTACTTGGCCGCCAGTACGCCGCAGAGCATGGAAATTCCGGCCAGGAGCAGCATGATGGCGCCCATCTGGAAGATATACTGCACGTCTCCCGAGGGGATAGCCGTATCCACAATTTCGGCCATGACCAGGGGGAGCAGCAGCTCACAGATGACCTCCAGAATGATGAGAATGGGCGCCTTGACGGCGTCCTTCTTGTAGCCCTGGAGGTGGGTCATAAACAGGGAAAACAAGTCAGGGTTCCTCCTTTTTTGCGGGTGATTTGGGCTCGTCGCCCAGAAGGTTGCGGAGCATCCTCTGTCGGAAGGCCAGCAGCTGCTCCTGCTCGGCGGGGGTGAAGCCGTCCAGCATGCGCCGGGAGACCGACTCCAGCGCATTCTGGCAGGCGGCCACCGCTTGCCGGCCCTTTTCAGTCAGCAGCACCTGGTTGCGCCGGGCGTCGCCGGGGCCGGGCCTGCGCTGGACGTAGCCGCCCTTTTCCAGAGATTTTAACGAGTTTGCCACGGCGGCGGGGGAGATATGCAGAAGCTCGGCCAGCTCCCGCTGGGCGTGGCAGAAGCCGTCCGCATCCTCCTGGCAGGAGCCATGGAGAATGGCCAGCAGCATGGGGTGTCCGATTTCGCCCAGACCTGCCGCAGCCAGCTCCGCCTGCACCGCGGCGCGGTGGGCCTGATTGAGCTGCCGGGTGAGCAGCTCCATCTCACGGGGAGATACCATTGACGCGCCTCCTTTCTTGGATGATGGAAAATGGGCTCTTTTTAAAATGTTAACCCATTAACGGTTAATGCGTGAACCATTGTAGCATTGGAAGAGAGAAAGTCAAGAGCTTCCCGTCGGGGTTCAAAATTTGTTTACACTTTTTGCCGGAGTGCCCAAAGGGGCCTGAAATTTTCACCGTCCGGCTGGCATGATTTTGGTTGACAAGGCGGGAAAGCTCTGGCAACATGGAGACAGAAAAACAGCGCTGCCCGGGGCGGAGAGAAGGAGGAACACCATGGCTTTCACCATTTTGACACTGATGGAGAACCACACCGGACGGGATTATCTGGCCTGTGAGCACGGCCTGAGCCTGCTTATCGAGGGGGCGGGCCGCCGGGTGCTGTACGATACCGGAGGCTCTCCACGGTTTTTGCAGAATGCGGGTACTCTGGGGGCGGATCTGGCGGACCTGGACGCGGTGGTGTTCAGCCACGGCCACTATGACCATACCGGGGGCGCCGCCGCTCTGCTGATGCAGAACCGGCCGCCCAGAGGGGTCTGGCTGGGTCGGAACTTCTTCCAGCCCCGTGTCGGCAAGGAAGAGGACGGCCTCATGGATATCTCCCCGCTGTTGGAGGAGAGCTGGATGACCCGGTTCGGGATCCCCTGCCACGTGGTGGGGGAGGAGCCGGTGAAGCTGGCGGATGGCATGTGGCTGGTCTCCGGCTTCACCCAGGGGGAGCCGGTGGAGACGCCGTCCCCCCGGCTGCTGCGCCGCCGAAACGGCCGTCTGGAGGTGGACACCTTCGAGGAGGAGGTGGCCCTGGTGCTGAAGACACCCGCTCATCTGGTTCTGGTGTCCGGCTGCTCCCACGTGGGGGTGCTGAACATGTGCCGCCGGGTGGAGGAGCTGTTCGGACGGCCGGTGACCGACTTTGTGGGCGGTACTCACCTGATGAACGCCGGAGACGAGCGCATTGAGGCCACCTGTCGTCTGCTGAAGGAGCGAGGGGTGCGCCGGCTGGGGGCCTGCCACTGCAGCGGGGAGCGGGCCAGCGCGTACTTTGAAGCCAATTTCCCCGGCTTTTTCCGCAACAATGTGGGAACCCGGGTGGTCATTGAGGACGAATCGGAATAGAGACAAAAAAGCATGTCAGCATTTTGCTGACATGCTTTTTTGATGGCTGCAGTGCTTACTCCAACCGCTGGTCGGGCAGGCAGGCGGCCAGATCCTCCCGGGCGGCCAGCGCAGCCTCGTACATCTCCGGGGCGATAAATCGACCCACGTCGCCGGCCAGCGCCCGCAGCGTGCGGTCCAGGCGGTCCGGGTAGCCGTGGAAGTAATCCAGACACCCCATGCAGCGGATGGCGGCGCGGGTGAGCTGGGCGCTGAGGGGAAGCGGGTTGGGGGCCTGCTCAACGGGGTAGCCGCTGCCATCAAAGTTTTTGTGGTGCCAGTAGGCAATTTCGGCGGCTAGGCGGGCCAGCGGGCGGGCGCTGTCCGGGCCGGTGGTGAACAGGGCGTGTCCAAGGGCGGTGTGGCGGAAATAGACCTCCTGGCCGGAGCCTCCCTGGTCCTGGCCCTGCTCAATGACGCTGTCGGGAATGCCCAGAAGGCCCACGTCACAGAAAACGGCTGCCCGGCCTATGAGCTGTGCCTCCTCCGGGGACAGGCCGCGATCGGGGAAGGCCTTGCGGTATCCGTCGGCCAGCGCCCGGGTGATGCGGCCCAGAATGTGATACTTGGCAGGGGAGAGGCCGGGACGGGCCTGGAAGAAAAGCTCCAGCAGCCGGTCCCAGTGCTCCTCGGCCAGCGTCTCTCCCGGAGTGTCCGGCTGAGCGGCGCGGTCGGCGGGGGGCTCCGGTCCGTCCAGAATGGTGGTGCCTGCGGGCCAGGCTGAGCGCACGGCGGCGCACACCCGCTCCTGTACGGTGAGGGGGTCCACCGGCTTGACCAGAAAGTCCACCGCCCCCTTGTTTACACCGTTGAGCACATACTCCTCCCGGGCGTCGGAGGTGATGAGAATCACAGGGAGATCGGCTGTCTCCTGGGCGGCCTGCAGCTGCTGAAGCACCTGAAATCCAGCCCCACGCTTTCCCAGACAGATGTCCAGCAGCACCGCGCACACCCGGGGGGTGTTGCGGTGGATGTAGGCCAGGGCAGGGCGGGCCTCCTCAAAGCACTCCACCTGAAACAGCTGCTTGAAAATTTCCCGCAGGATGGCCAGATCCAGCGGGGAGTCATCAATAACCAGCAGGGTATCCCGGTTCATAGGCGTCCTCCTTCGGCTGATGAAGCCTCATATTGTGCCAGAAGTTCCGTCAGCGGAGCTGCCGCGGCGTCAAGCGCCCCCAGAAGCTCCTCCAGGCGTCCGGGACGGCTCAGACCGTGGGCGCGGTACTCCTCCAGCAAAAGCTGGGTGCGCTGAAACAGGGGGCGGACGCTGAGATTGCCCGCCATTCCCTTCAAACTGTGGACCTTGGCATAGAATTCCTCCTCCCGGCCGTCCCGCAGGGCCTGCCGGATGCCGGACAGGTCCATCGCCTGGGGCAGGCGGCGGAGAAAGGAGAGGTAAAGAAGCTCGTTGCCCATAAAACGGTCCAGAGCGTCCCGGACCTCCACACCGGCCTGGGGCAGGGCGGCGAGCAGTTGGTCAGAATTCATGGGAGGGCCTCCTTCGAAAACAAAAATTGGGGCACATACGCAGACGCCGGAGCCCCTTCAGGGTTCCGGCGTGGATTGTGCGGGCGGGGTGGGCTGCGCCGGCCTGCGTTCGGCCAGGGCGGACTCCAGCTCGGCCACCAGGGGAGCGGGTGCTGTACCGGCGGCGTCCTGGTTTGCGGTGGCCGCCTTTTGCAGCTCGCTGCGCAGCACCAGAACCTCCTTGGGGGCACAGACGCCGATGTTGACCTGTCCGCCTGCTTCAATGGAGAGGATGGTAATGCTGATCTGGTCGCCGATGATCAGCGACTCACCCTCCTTACGGCTGAGAACCAGCACTTACTCCACCTCCCCGTTGGAAAATTCGTCCAGACGGTGACGCATGTGGTATGCGTCCGTATCCAGAATGACCTGGGCGGCCCGGTGCAGATCCGGATTGACCACAACGGGACAGCGCAGGTTGACGGTGCTCTCCCCCACCGGCTCCTTGGCCACGCACATGACGTAATAGCACAGCTCGCGGCTCTGAGAGACGCCCATCAGCGTCAGCTCCTCCTTGGAGAGGACCGGCGCGTAGTCGGGCTTCAGGGAGAAGGGATTCATGAGGATGAAGGCGGGGGAGGGGGCGGCCACGCTCTGCAGACAGAGCATATTCCCCTGGCTGCCCGAGAAGGGCAGCAGAAGAAACTGCTTTTCCGACTCAAAGCCGAAAAGACCGTTGGGAAACTCCAGAACATCCTCCGGGGCGTAGGTGATGCGTCCGAAATACTTGGTATCCAGCTGCAAAACAGTCCCTCCTATCAGGCGTTGACATCCACCGGCTCATAGTCCGGGTCGGAAGAGGGGGGCACGTACAGCGGCCCGCCCACATATTTGATGACCACGTCAGGGCGCTGGGTCATGGTGAACTCAATGTCGCCGGGGACAAAGGTGAAGCTCATCTGCTCCATGCGCCAGTCAAAATTGAGCTTGTCCATCTCATAGCGGATGCTCAGCTCCCCGCCGTCCCAGCTGATGTCGGGGCCGGTGGTGGGGAGAAATTCAATGTTTGCGTTGGTGGGCTGGCCCAGATTCTGCTGCTTGGCCAGCTGGGGGATGACATCCTGGTTGATGCGGGCCTCCATCATCATCCGGCCCTCCCGGGCCAGAACGCCGGTGGCCTGATAGGCCCCCTGCACCCCCGCCTGGGCCTGCTGCTTGATGAGGGTGGCGGTGGTGGGCATGACGGAGTTGCGGGCCTCAAAGGTGTCCAGATTCACCTGGATGGGCTGGCTTCGGATGCTCAGTCCACCCTTGTCCCGGGAGATCTCCACCTGGGCGGTGCCGCGGGCGTATTCCAGGTGGGCCCGGGTGACCTTCATCTGGATCTCAATGGGGACCGTTTTAATCTCAATAAGCGGATACATGACGCTGAATACTCCTTCCGTGCGTAAGACGCGCATCCATATATCCTGGACCAGCGGTTAGTTCAGGTAATCCATCAGAGACTGGGGTACAATGTTGGCACCCACCTGAATGGCGGCGTTGTAGCTGGTCTGGGCGGAGACCAGGGTGAGGATAGCCTCCACCTGATCAATCTGTTCAATGCTGTTAAGCTCGGTGTTCAGGGCGGTGAAGGAGCTGCTCAGCTGGGTCTGGTTGGTCTGCAGGAATTTGACCTGGGTGTCCAGGGCGGTGTGCTGGGCGCTGAGGTTGTCCTGGGCCTTGGTGAGCTTGTCCACCAGACGCTGGGCATCCTCCGCATCGCCGGCGGCGCCCCAGGTGTTGCCCTCCTCGTTGTAGTCCTTGAAAATCTCAGACAGGCGCAGCATGATGGAGACGATGTTGGTGGGGTCGCCGTCTCCGTCCACGCCGGTTCCGCCGGTAAACTCCACGCCGGAGATGGCGGAATCAAAGGCAGTGGAATCGATGACCTTGCCGTTCTTGTCCAGCTGGAATCCAATGCCGATGTCCACATACAGGTGCTCGTCATCCCAGCTGTCCAGCATGTCCTGATTGGTGAGGGCGTTGCCGTCCTTGTCCAGAACCTCGTTTCCGTCGGCGTCATGATAGGTCTGAGTATAATAGGCGGGGTCGGGATAGTCAATGCGCACGTTGCGGTAGGTGAGGTAGTGCTTTCCGTCCACCTCCTCAATGGCGAAGGGAGGATTCTGGGTGTCGGCGCCTCCGAAGATGAAGCTGTTGTCGTACTTGCTGTTCAGGCTCTGGACAATGGCCTCCGCGCCGGAGTAGAGAATGTCGCCCTGGGTGTTCATGGTACTGAGGCTGGTGGGGTCATTCAGACCCTTCAGGGCGGGCACCTGGCCCAGGTTGGTCACCAGGTCGTTGACCAGGTCGTCGGCCACATCCCAGGCGGTGGAAAATTTGTTCATAACCGTGGTGTTGTTGGCGGCCTGGGCGTTGGTGGCGTTGAGGGAGCTGTGAATTTTGAAGGCCCGGGTGGCGGCGGCTGGGTCAGCGGAATAGGAATCAAAGTTCCGGCCGCTCATCATGGCGCTCATGGCCGAGTAGAGCTGGTTGGAGGATTTGAGCAGATTCCTTTTATAGGTATAGAGCGTGGAATTGGTTGTCACGCGCAGCATAACTGATTCACCTCGAAAGTCGAAACACAGGATTATAACGTGCTGTTGATGAGGGAGTCCAGCGCTTCCTCCAGCACAGTCATCAGACGGCAGGCGGCGGTGTAGGCCTTCTGGTAGGTCATCAGGCTGGCGGCCTCGTCATTCAGGTCCACGCCCATGACGCCCTCCCGATCCACGGCGATGTTGTCTGCGGTCACCGTGTAGTTGTTGAGCAGGGCGTCGGTGGTCATCTGGTCCTCGGCCAGCGTGGACTGGATTTTAAGGAGCATGTCCTCAAAGGTGCCGTGGTAGATGTCACCCACCGCATCCGCCTCGATGTTCTTGGGATCAAAGTCCTGATCCTGGTTGAAGAGGGCCAGGAACTTGGCCAGATTGGAGGTGTCGCCGTCGGGGGCGTCGGGGCGGTCGGTGGCCTGGATCCACACCTGGTCGCTGGCCCAGCCGTGGGAGACGGAGATGTTGGCGGCGGTAATCCCGTCGGTGTTGTCCGTGTCGCTGCCGGTGCTGAAGAGGGGGCCGCCTCCGGTCAGGCCGGTGTTGTTGAGATCATTCATTGCGTTGGCAAAGGTCTGGGCCAGGGAGTCCAGCGCCTTCTGGTAATAGGGAATGCCCCGCTTGATGGCGGCGTCGGGGTCGTTGTCCACATCAGCCTGGGTGGCAAACTCGCCCTCCTCGGTGAGCAGCTCCCGGATGGACTGGATGGAGCCGTACAGGTCGTTGTCCAGCAGCCCCACCGGGTCTGTATCCCCGGCATTCTGCTTGTTGCCGTCCGCGTCCCGGAGGGCGTAGAGGTTCACGCTGTAATTGTTGTTCTTGTCCACCAGCATCTTGGCGGAGTACTCCCCATCCACCAGGGTGTGGTTGTGGGGAGGATCGTTGGCCAGGGAGATGGTGAGCTTTTCGATCTGGGTGTCCGGACCGATGTTCTCCATGGAGTAGCTCACGTCGATCTTCACGTACTGGCTCAGCTCATCCAGCAGCAGGTTGCGGTGGTCCCGCAGCTCCAGGCCGGGATCGCCCCGGATGTCGGCATTGCGGATGGACAGGTTCAGGTCCCGGATTTGACCCAAGATGTCGTTGACATGGGAGACCTGCTGGTCCAGCTCGTCCTCATAGTCCACCTTCTTGTCCGCCAGGGCGTTGGCGTAGGAGTTGAAGAGGGTGGTCAGGGAGTCGGCGGAGGAACGGATCAGGCTGTTGTAGGTGTCCGTTCCGTTGGTGATGGCCTGGCTGATGAGGTCACGCAGGTCGTTGAGCTGGCTGAGAATGACGCCGTCATCCTGCTCCAGGTCGCCCTTGCCCACCTCGTCCAGAATGGTGGCCAGGGAGTTGAGGCCCTTCAGCTTGGCGTTGGCGGCGCCCACATCCGAGGAGGCCTTGCGGTAGGAGATATCCAGTCCCGGGTCCCGCAGCTGGGTGATGCCGGAGACCACAACGCCCTGCCCTACGCGGTTTTGATAGCTGGAGGAGTAGCGGTCATTGACGGAAGGAATGAGACTGACCTGATTGAGCCGCTGGCGGGTGTAGCCGTCGGTGTTGATGTTGGTGATGTTGTTGCCCGTCACGTCCAGCCCCTTTTGGGCGGCATAGATGCCCAGACGGACGGTGGTAAAGGAACCAAATGTACTCATGGGATACTCCTCTCAGACGCGGAAATCCGTCTGCGGCTTCTGGTCGCCGGCGGGCTGAGACGGATGGGCCGTCTCCCGCTGCTCCAGCTCCGTTTGGATGCGGCGCAGGTTGGATTCCATCAGGGTGCGGGCGGCGGTTTGGGCGCTGGAGAGCACCTGGTAGCTGCGCAGTACCTGCTGGGTAAGCTCAGTGGCCTGCCCCCGGAGCTGAGGCGGGCAGTGGCCGGGCAGATCCCGGAGGGACACCTGCTCCAGCCCCAGTTCTTTCAGCAGGGCGGTGCGCCGCTGCTCCCGGCCCCGCAAATCCAGTGCGGCGGCCTGTTCCTGCTTCATGCACTGCTCCAGCTCCTCCAGATTGCCTGCCTGAACGGCGGAAATCTTTCGCTGCTCCAGTGCGGAGAGCGTGTCCAGAGCCTGGTGCAGCTCGGACAAAAAGGTAAGATAATTCTGTATCTCCATAGGGGTGTCAACCGTCCTCTCTGAAAAGCAGCATCCGGGAGGCAATCTCACCGGCGTCAGGCCGGTATTCGCCGGAGGCGATCTGCTGCTGAAGACGCTCCAGGTCCTGGGCGGTGAACCGGGTGCGCACCTCCTGGGACAGACCGGCCACCGTCTCCTTCAGACGCCGCTCCGTCTCATCCAGATGGGAGGAAAACTGGACCTGGTCATACCGCTGCCCCGGGGAGACCGGATTGGCAGTATCTGTTTTTCGGTTGTAGGGGGCTGTGCCGCCCACCGGGCAGCCTCCGCCGGTGTAGATCCGGAACATTTGCAGGCCCTCCCTCTCAGGTTTATTTGCCGTTGGGCCCGGTGACACCGGGCGCTGAATCGGCCTTCATTGTATATATCGGCCGATTCTGTCCGGAAAATAAGTGGTCTGGCGGAAAAAACCACAAAAAAGAAATGGGAGGTCCGGATTATGTTTTTCAGAGTTCCGGTCGATATAAGTAGAGAGGGACAATTCCCTTGTGAGCATACGGCCGGCGGACATCCGTTCCCGGCTTTACAGGAAAGGAGCTATCTTCCATGCGATATGAACTGACACCGGAGCTGATGACCGGAAACGCTCTGATTGACTCCGAGCACCGGCAGCTGTTTGCCGCCGTCAACAGCCTGATGGACGCCTGCAGCCAGGGCCAGGGCCGGGCGCAGATTCAGAAGACCGTACAGTTTCTCAACGACTATGTCATCAAGCACTTCCAGGATGAGGAGCGCCTGCAGGTGCAGAACAAGTACCCCAGCTACCAGGGCCACAAGACCTTCCATGACGGGTACCGCCGCCAGCTGAGCGACACCGCTCAGGGACTGCTCCGGGAGGGCCCCACCGTCAAGGCCCTGGGGGATCTCAACCGGGTCATCGGTGTGCTGGTCTCCCATATCCGGACGGAGGACAAGCGTCTGGCCCGCTACATCAAGGAGCAGGGCAACTGACCGGGGCGGATGCTCCGGGGCCCATACAGGACAGAAAGCCGGGCGTCCCCGCAGCTGCGGGAACGCCCGGCTTAATATTTCTTCGGCTCCGGCCTGGACACGGGTGTGTCAGTGATGGAGGGAAAATCCATGGATACCTTGTCCGGCAGGGGGTAAAAGTCAGCCCAAAGGTGAGGCCTGACCGGTCGCCCGATCCAGCCGGTACACCTGCAGGTCCGGAACCGTAAGAAGATAGCTTTGCTGGAACTGATGGGTCTGGGTAAGATAGACGTTGAGACAGAGACAGGACTTGCCGTCCAGCAGTACGGTGCCCTCCTGGGGCAGTACGGTGTACTGGTCCATGCTGCTGCCGGACAGACCCAGGTAGGACGGAGGCAGACGTTTCAGACAGTCCACCGCTTCCTCCAGCGTGATGGCGTCGGACTGGGACTGGGGGAGCGCCTCCTTTGTGGCCTGGGAGGGGGTGACGGAACAGGAGGTGTCCTCCCACTGGATGGTGAGCAGCAAGACATCCTCCGAGTCCTCCTGCTCCAGGGCGGCCAGAGCCTGGCCGGAGGAGGCGGAGAAGTCCGGGGTGCCCCCGGTGTCCTGGTCCGCCAGAATGAGACAGGCGTAGTCCTCCTCCAGAGCCTTGGTGTAGGCCTGGGCGGTCTGGCCGCCGCTGGCCAGCTGGGAATAGACATAGGTGGGGGCGGCTGCCTCCTCGTCCTGCGTCTGCTGAAATTGAACGCCGTCCTCCAGTGTGACCAGCGCGTTGAGGGAGGGGAGGCTGCTGTCACCCAGCGTGTAGCTCTGGGGCGGGGTGTCCTTGCCGGAACCGCCGCAGCCCGCCAGCAGCAGGATGACCGCCAGCAGCGGAGCGGCCGCTTTTGCCATGTGCTTCACAGTGCGTTCACCTCGTCCTCATAGCCGATGCTTACCTGGTCCCCGGGCTGGAGCACCTGCTGAAAGAGGCAGTCCGCCCCGTTTACCTGCAGGACCACCGGGCGCTGGACATGCTTGAAGTCCAGGCCGGAGCGCTCCAGCAGATCCATCACGTAGTGGGGAGTGCCGTCGGCCTTGGGGAGCAGGGTGACCGGCTGGCCGTTGAGAAAGACGGAACAGGGGGTGCCGGCAGGGCGGGGCGCCTGGGGCCGGGGCGGCTCGGCCTGCTGGCCCGCCTTGGATACCACCACAAAGGCGCCGGAGGGCACAAGGTCTTCCGGCGCGGGCCGGGTGCCGTTGACTGTGAGGGAGTCAGCGCCCAGACGCTGGGCCAGCTGCCCGGCAGTCAGCCGGCAGTCCGCACCTGCCACAGCGGGGGTAAATTCCACCACGTCGCCCGCGTGGACGGGGGCGGAGGGCTGGGCCTCCCTGCCGTTGATGGACAGCCGGGCGGGCTGGGCGGGCTGCCCGTGGAAGACGGTGCGCCGACCGTCCACCTGCAAAACCAGGGGCTTTCCGGTTTTCCCCAGCAAATCAAAGTAGGTGTAGCCGTTCATCATCAGCAGATCCATGGCGGACAAATCGCCGCTGCGGAAGAGCTTGGCCCGGTTGCCGTTGAGGGTGACCTGACAGCTGTCGCTGATGAGGCCCAGACCCGCCGAGACGGCGATGCCCAGGGGCGTGGTAAGCTCCGGGTCCTCCAGGGAGAGGACGTCGGAGCAGGCGGAGGTCTTGAAGTGGCCGCCGGCCACAGCCACCCGCCTGGCGTCCATGTCCAGGGCGTCGGCCACCTTTTCCCGCAGGCCGGTGAGCTTGCTGCCGCCGCCGGCCAAAAAGAGGGCGGAGGGGGCGGAACCGTTGAGGGAGAGCACCCGCTGGGCAATCTCCTGGGCCAGAAGGCGGGCGGCGGGTTCCAGGGCGGCCTGGAGCTGCTGGCTGGTGCAGCTCTGCTCCTGGCCCAGAATGTCGGTGAAGGTCAGGGGGTCAGGCTGGTCCAGCCGGGCTTTCATGTCCTCGGCGGTGCCGTAGTCCACCAGAAATTCCTTCATCAGCGCCTCGGTGATCTCGTCGCCGGCCACGGTGGCCATGGTATAGCCCACCACGCTGCCGTCCCGGCACAGGGCGATGTCGGAGGTTCCCGCCCCGATGTCCACCAGGCACAGGTTCAAAAGACGCAGATCGGCCGGAATGGCCGCGTTCAGAGCGGCGATGGGTTCCAGAGTGAGGCTTGCCACCTCCAGACCGGCCTGGCGCATTACAGCGTACAGGCTGTCGATGACGCCGCTGGGCAGGAAGGTGGCCACCACCCGGGCCTCCAGATGCCGGCCGGTGTGGCCCAGCAGGGTGGTCAGAGGATATCCGTCCAGCTGATATTGGGTGGCGGTGTAGCCCACCAGCAGAAGGGGCTGGGCCGCCTCGCCCTCGGGGCGGATGGCCTGCTCGGCTTCGGCTACGGCGGCGGCCTCCAGCTGGGCAATGATGGGCGCGGTAATGGGCTCGGGGGCGGACAGATCCCGCTGCCCGCAGCCCTGCTCGGTGCGCAGCGCCCGGCCGGCGGCGGCCACACAGGCCCGCTCCAGCCGACAGCCCGCGGTCCGCTCCAGGCGGCCGGTTACCGTTCGGACGGCCCCGGCCACCTGAGCAATGTCCTCAATTTGTCCATCCATCATCACCCGGTGGGTGTGGAGCAGCTTTTCCATGGCCAGAATACGGACCTGGTCCTTCTCCCGTCTGCCCAGCATGCCGATGACGCTTCGGGTTCCGATGTCCAGCGCGTAAATCAGATCCGGGTCCTGCGGGGGCAGGGACATGGATCCGGTCGATTCGGGCATTTGTCAGCCAACTCCTTTCCTGTGATCCGGGAGAGCCCGGACTTAATACTTGCTGAAGCGGTTTTCATCCCCGACGGAGGCCAGGGAGGGCATGGCGGACAGGGAGGAATCCCCGTGATCCGGCTCGTAGGCGAAGGAGGCGGAGTCCTTGAGGTGGAACCGCTGGACCATCTGCTTCATCATCACGGCCTGGGAGGAGAGCTCCTCGCTGGCGGCGGCGGACTCCTCACTGGTGGCGGAGTTGGTCTGAACCACGGAGGAAATCTGGTCCACGCCGGTGGTCAGCTGAGCAATGGCTTCGGCCTCGCTGATGGTGCTCTCCGCCAGCTTGTCCATGTATTCGATGGCGGCGCCGGCGCACTCCACGGTCTTCTGCATGTTGACGTCCACATCCTCGGCCAGCTCGCCGCCCCGCTCCACCGCGGCCATGGAGGACTCGATGAGCTTCTTGGTCTGCTTGGCGGCGCTGTCGGACTTGGAGGCCAGGTTGCGCACCTCGTCAGCCACCACGGCAAAGCCCTTGCCGGCGCTGCCCGCACGGGCGGCCTCCACGGCAGCGTTCAGAGCCAGAATGTTGGTCTGGAAGGCGATGTTCTCGATGGTCTCGATGATCTTGCCGATGTCCTTCTGGCCGGTGAGGATCTCGCCCATGGCCTTGCGCATCTCCTGCATCCGCTCGTTGCTGATGCGCACCTGCTCGGCGGCCTGGTCGGCTCGGTCCTTGGCGGTCTGGGCGGTTTTCCGGTTTTCCTGAGCGGAGTTGTCCAGGTCGTTGATGGTGGCGGACAGCTCCTCCACGGCGCTGGCCTGCTCGGTGGAGCCCTGAGCCAGAGCCTGGGAGCCGGTGGACACCTGGTCGGCGCCGGCAGCCACCTGGTCGGCGGCCTGGAGGATGCTGCTCATGGTGTCGTTGAGCTGTTCCAGAAGGTACTCAATGTTTTCCTTGATGGGGGCCAGCTCGCCGGGATACTGCTGGGTGACCACGCAGGACAGGTCGCCGTCGGCCAGACGCTTGGTCACGCCTACGATGTCCTCAATGGTGTTGTGCAGAATCTCCTGGGAGGTGCGGACGGCGTCGCAGATGCCGCCGATTTCGTCCTTGGACTCATAGTCCAGAGCGTAGGACAGATTGCCCTGGCTGAAAGCTACCACGGCGTCCTCAGCCTTGCGCAGGGGACGGACGATGGAGCGAACGGTGTAGAGGTTCAGACCAATGCCGGCCAGGATGCTGATTACCACCAGCACCACCAGAATGATGATGTCCCGGGTGATCTGGTTCTCCAGCTTGTCAATGAGCTGCGTGCTCTGGGCGTCCAGCTGCTGGATGAGGGACTCGCCGGTGGATACAGCCTGGTTCAGCTTGGGGGTGCACTGGTTCTGGATGAGCTGATTGACCTGGGCGCTGTCCCCGGCCTGCAGAGCCTGGGAGATGTCTCCGAAGACGGCTTCCCAGTCCTCCACCTGCTGGATGTACTGGGTGGCCAGGTCATCCTCGCCGGTATAGAGGTTGCGGATGGTGTCCGTAGTGGTGGTGAGGGTGGTGATGGAATCCTGAATCTCGTCCATGGTGGACTGGCTGTATCCGAACAGCGCCATGTCACGCAGCTGACGGGCGATGGAGTTGACTTCCATCTCGCTCTCCAGCACGGCCTCGGTGATGGAGACCTGTCCGTTCAGGATGGTGTTGTAGTTGCTGCGGGTGGAGATGATGGTCTGAATGGAAATGACGATCATCACCAGTGACAGCAGCAGTGTGATGCCCACAGAGAGCAGCATTTTGGTCCCAACTCGTTTGTTTTTCATGTTTGGTTCCTCCAAATTCTTAAACTTTGTCCTTCTATTTATGTAAAATCCGGGTCTGAACGGAAGGTCAGAGCGGATGCTGAGGGATTAGACCACGTCGCCGTAGCGGCCCTTCGGCACATCGCCGAACACCGCGCCGTCCACCAGAGTAATGACCCGGCGGCGCATGAGGTTGACGAATTTTTTGGCGTGAGAGGCCATGATGACGGTGATGCCGTGGTAGTTGAGCTCGGATAAGAAGAGAAACATGTCCCAGGCGGTGTCCTCGTCCAGATTGGCGGTCAGCTCGTCCAGGATCAGAATGTCGGGGTTGTTGATGATGGCCCGGGCCAGCTCCACCCGCCGGCTCTCCCCCAGAGAGAGTTCCACGGGGTAGCGCCTGCCCACATCGCCCAGTCCCACCAGGTTCAAGGCCTTCTGTACCCGCTCGCCGGGAGGCTGGGCGGCCCGCCCCCGGCCCAGCAGGGCCACGGAGGTGAGATTTTCCTCAATGGTGCGCTTCCGGGCCAGGGTGGAGAACTGGGGCACGTAGCCAAAACGAAGCCGCCTGCGGTCCCGCTGACGCTGGGACAGGCGGGTGACGTTGATGTTGTCCAGAAAGACCGACCCGCGGCTGGGCTGAATTTCACAGGCGATGAGCTGGAGCAGGGTGCTCTTGCCCGCGCCGCTGCTGCCGGTGATAAAAACAAACTCGCCCGGCTCGATGGTCAGATCCACGGCTTGGATGGCGTGTACCACCTGCTTTTCATGCTCTTGTGGGTAGTCTTTTCCTACCCCTTCCAAACGTATCTGCGGCATAGCTTGCTCCTTCTATACAACGACCGGGAAATTTGCTATAATCACTCTCACGTGCAGAGAGGGCGGTGAACTGGAGTTGAAGGGAAAAAACGGGCGGAAAAAGCGTCTGCGTCTGTTTGGGCTTTTGCTGTTGGCCCTGGTCTGTGTGGCCGGGGTGGAGCTGGCGGTGTGCCGGGTCATGGATCCCGGCTTGTACCGGCGCATCACCGCACCCGCGGCCGGGCTGGTCCAGAGTGTGCGGGAGCGGTGGGAGCGAAGCCCCGGCGATGCCCGGGAAGAGGAGCCCGCTCCGGTAAGCCAGGAGATCCGGGAGCCCCAGGAGGATGCCAGGGAGCTGACCCAGGACCCGGCAGCCACCCAGTTTGTCCAGCGCCAGGACCGGGAGGTCCTGACCGGCGGGGTGGTGGAGCTGGTCTACTTCAACCAGGGGGAGGAGCCGTGGGCGGACGCCCTCTTCGGGCCTGACCCCATCCGGGGCTTTGGCTGCGGCCCCACGGCCATGGCCATGGTGGTCTCCAGCCTGGGGAGCGAAGTGGTGGACCCGGCCCGGATGGCCCAGCTGGCGGACGAGGCGGGGTACTGTGCTCCGGGCAGCGGGTCCTATTTGTCCATCGTCCAGGGAATGGCCCGGGCCTTTGGCCTGGACGCGGAGTCCTGCGGAACGGTTTCCGCCGAAGAGCTGCGCCAGATGCTGGCGTCGGGACAGCTGCTGGTGGCCCTTATGGGACCTGGGCACTTCACCGACGGCGGGCACTTTATTGTGCTGCGGGGGGTCACCCTGACCGGTCAGGTGCTGGTGGCTGACCCCAACAGCCGGGAGCGCAGCCTGGCGCTGTGGGACCCGCAGCTGATTCTGGATGAGCTGTCAGACAGCCGGTCCAGCGGAGCGCCGCTGTGGTGCTTTTCCGCGCTGGGCGGCTGAAGAAGAAAACAGGGGCGTCCCCTGTCGGCCTTGGCCGGCAGGGGGCGTTTTGCTGCGGGCGAGCGCGGCGGCTATTTGGCGTAAAAGGAGTTGGGGCCGCCAAAGCGGCGGCTGACCGCCTGATCCGCCCGGGACACCCGCTCCAGCAGGGAGCGGGTGTTTTTGGACTGGCGCTCCAAAGCCTGGGCGCTGGGGGAGTTCAGGGTGCCGTCCCGTTCGCCCTTGAGCAGCTGAAGAAGCAGCGCCCGGTCGCCCGGAGGAAGCTGGGCACACTGCCGGCGCAGCGCGGCCTTGTGCCCCACCAGACGGTCGATTTCCTCCTGGCGCATGGAGAGAAACATCCGCACCGATACGGAGTCCCGGCGGTCCACCGCCTGGGACAGCTCGTCGGTGAGCTCGGCCACCTCTGTGAGGGCGGCGTACATCCGGCGCTGGATGGCCAGGGCCTCATCCAATGTCTGATCACACAACATAGCCTGCTCCTTTACCGCTCAGAGGTGCTCTTTTCGGCGGTGCGGAAACTCTCCCGCAACTCGCCGGCCATGCGCTTTACCCGCTGAAGCTCCGTCTTGTTGCGGCCGCTCTTGACACGGCTGAGCTCATAGCAGAAGTACTCATAGAGACGGGTGAGCTGTGCGCTGATGGGGTACTGCCGGTCCAGCGTGTCATCCAGATAGTGGATGATGTCCACACTGCGGTCCACCGCCCCTTCAAAGGTGGGGTAGTCCTCCTGGTTCAGGGAGATCTCCGCCTGGGTGAGACGCTTGACCAGCTCATCATAGAGCAGCAAAAGCAGCTCGCCGGGCGTCATGGTGTTCACGGCCTGCTCCCGATAGTGCTGATAACCTCGCATGTCCATAGCCTGTGCGTTCCTTTCCTGCCGGCTCATCAGCCGCCCAGCAGCCCGGACAGGGCCGAGCTCTGGGAATTCATCTGGTTGATGAGCAGCTCCAGCTGGGTGAATTTGTTGGTGTAGTAGTCCACTTTGTTGGACATCTTGTCCTGCCACTCGGAGATCTGGTCCTCCACATCCTGCATCTGGTTGAGCAGGGTGTTGTCCAGCGCGGCGGTGGGGGCATATTTGGAGCCGGCCTTTTCAATGAGGATGCCCTTGGGGTCGCCGGTGGTGGAGGCGTAGCGGTCGATGATGTCCTGAATGGAGGCCATCAGGCCGTCGGTGGCAGCGCCGCTGTCCTTGGATTTGGTGAAGGCCTCCTGTACCTTGTCGGGGTCGCTCTCCAGGGCCTGACGGAAGGTCTGCTCGTCAAAGGTGAGGGTGGTCAGTCCGTCGGAGTAGGAGGTGGAGATGCCGATGGAGCGCAGGGTGGTGCCGTCTGAGCCGCCCACGGAGATGGCGTTGCGCAGCTGGTTATAGAGGGAGGACAGGTCGCTGTCCATAAACAGAATGCCGGTCTTGGCCTTCTCCTCGTATGCCTCGATGGCCGATTCGCTCATGTCCGCCATGTCGTCGTCGGAGAGGGGCTCATACCGGGAGCCGTCAGACTGCTCCAGCGGCATGTCGGAGTAGGCGCTTTTGACCTCTTTGATGATGGTGTTGAAGTCCTCCACCATCTTCTTCACAGCGTCCACGATGGTGTCCGCGTCGGTTTTGCTGGTGAAGGTCACCTTGTCGGAGGTGGACATGGTCTTGATTTCCTCCTCGGTGGCCTCCTCGTTGAAGGTGCCGTTGAGGGTGACGGACAGGCCGTCCAGGTCCACGGTGTTGGAGGAGCGGACCAGCTCCATGTTCTGGCCGTTGATGGTGACGTTGAGCACGGCGTCCACACCGGCCTCGTAGGAGCCCTTCTTGGTGCTGGAGAGCTGGGTGGAATCGGGATTTTCCGGCTCGTTGACCGTTGCGCCGAAGAGGACGTCGCCCAGTCCGCCGGTTTTGATGTCCACCCGACCGCCCGAACCGGTGTCCTTGGCGGTAAAGACGAACTGACCGGAGGTCTTGGAGTAGTCCACCTTAACTCCGGCCTCGGTGTTGGAGTTGATGTCGTTGATGATGGTGTTCATCTCGGTGTCCCGGGTATAGGAGCCGATCTTCACGTCGTTGATGATGAGGTCGTAGCTGCGCAGCACCTGGCCGTCCTTGCCCAGCCGCTGGTTGTCCGCGTTGACGGCGTTCCCGTCGGCGTCCACATAGCCGATGACTTCGCCGGCCTCATTTTTCTGTTCAATGGCCTTGTCGCCGCTGCCCATCACGATGGCGCCGCTGTCCCAGGTGAAGTCCTTGCCCAGGTTCAATTCGTCCAAGGTCTTGTTGGTGTCCAGATAGCTGGTCAGGCCGGAGCCGATGCCCAGCACATCCCCCACGTCGGAGTTGGAGGCGGTCACGGAGAAGGAGGAGTTCTGAACGGCGGGGTCCATGGTGATGGAGAGGCCATTTTTGTCCAGCTTGGCGCTGACCTTGTTGCTGGTTGTTTTGCCGTCGGCGGAGGTTACGGTGCCGAAAGCGTTTTTCAGCTCTTCGTTGAGGGCGGTCTCAAAGGAGCCCAGATCCGAGATGCTCTTGAATTTGTCCAGGCTGATGGTCTTGCTTTTGCCGTCCAGCGTGACCGTCAGACTCTGGCCGGAGACGAACTCGCCCAGCGTGATGTTCTCCGTCAGCGCGTCGGGACTGCCCAGGTCAACGGACGTTTTTCCGTCGCCCAGATCGCCCACCAGCTCGCCCAGGCTGCCGCTGGCTCCGCTGATGGTCACGCTGTTGCCGGCGGCCTTCTTGTCGCTGACGGAGATGGAGATGGTTCCGTCGTAGGTGGACTTGACCTCCACGCCGATGTACTGGTCGGCGGTGCCGGAGCTGCCGCTGGTGGAGATCTGCTGCTGGCTGAGCTTTTCCGTAATGGCGTCCTGGAGGGCCTGGGCGTCAAAGTTGCCGTCCTCGTCCTGGAAGAACTCCCGTTCGCCCAGGTCGATGGAGACGGTCTTGCTGCCGTAGGTGAAGGAGAGCGAGCCGGAGAGCTTGCTTACCGTTACCGTGTCGTCCGCGTTGACGTTGATGCTGCCGCCGGTGATGGTGGTCTTGCCGGAGGTGTCGGTGGACACGCTGCCGTTGAGGCTGTCGGCGTTGACGCTGTACCGGGCGGCGGTGGCCAGCTGGCGCACGGCGTTGACCAGCACGTCGCTGCTGGTCTTTCCGGTGGCGGTGATGAGGGCGGCGTTCAGACCGTTGGTGGTGGTGTTCACCGCGTTGTTGAAGAAGCTGGAGCTGAGCAGGTTGGTGGAGGAGTAGACGTAGGACATATAATTCCGGGAAAACTCCACCAGCTTGTCGGAGATGCTCTGATAGGCCTCCTGCTTCCACTCCAGTGAGGTGTGATCCTTCTGGAGAGACTGGATCTTCTGCTGGTAGCTCTGTACCACGCCGGAGATTAGCTCCTCCGTGTCCATCCCGCTGGCCAGACCGGAAATGATGTTGTAGGTCCGGTTTCCGTAGATGCTGGAGGAACTGGAGCTGGACAGACTGTTGACCGATGCCATAATTTCACACTCCCCATGGAAAAATCGAGAATAGAGAACCAAAGTCGGGAACATTGTGCCGAATTTGCGTCTTATTGACAAGAAATGGCCTTTTGAGTACAATGGCCTGGAACGTGTTCGCATGTTCTCTCGACATTTATATCGTCCGCGGCGGCGCGAAGATTAAGGGTTCTTTCGTATTTTTTCTGCTTTACCTGTGAAAATATGTCAGACTTCCACCGCCGGACAGGAGTGGAGGCTAAGGGTATGTCAGCTGTAAGGATTGCGGTGACCAACCAGAAGGGCGGCGTGGGGAAAACCACCACGGCGGCCGCTCTGCTGGCCAGCCTGCACCGCCGGGGCGCCCGGGTGCTGGGCGTGGATTTGGATCCGCAGGGAAGTTTGGGGTTCAGTCTGGGGCTGGACATTGAGCAGTGCGTCACCATATACGAGGTGTTCCGGGGCGCGGTGGAGCCGGAGGAGGCCATTGCCCACACGGAGTGCTGCGACCTGCTGCCCTCCAACATTCTGCTGTCGGGGGCGGAGCTGGAATTCAACCGGCCCGGGCGGGAATTTCTGCTGAAAACCGCCCTGTCCAAGGTGGAGGAGAACTACGATTACATCATTGTGGACACCCCGCCGGCCCTGAATCTGCTGACGGTGAATGCCTATGTGGCGGCGGACCAGTTGATTATCCCCATGGCGCCCGAGGTGCTCAGCCTGCTGGGGGTGTCTCAGATCAAGGAGACCATCGAGAGCGTGCGGGAGTACTATAACCCCCATCTGGAGGTGCTGGGCATCCTGCTCAACCGGTACAGCGCCCGCTTCAATCTGAACCGGGAGGTGCTGGAGCTGGCCGGACAGATTGCCGGACAGCTGAACACCGTGGTGTTTGAGGCGAAAATCCGCAGCAGCGTCTCGGCGGCGGAGGCCCCCGCCCACGGGCAGAGCGTCATTGACTATGCCCCGTCCTCCAAGCCGGCCCAGGATTTTGAGGCGCTGTGCGACCAGGTGGCCGGGAGCCGCTTTCCGCGGGTTGAGAAGAGAGGAGGCAGACGCTGATGGCAGGCAGAAAAGGAAGCCGCAGCAGCAAGACAGACCATGTGCTCAGCCTGCTCTCTGGCGGAGCCAAGGAGGAGCCCGCCTCCGCCCCGGCGGGGCAGGAGACCTCGCAGACGCCCGTCTCCCCTCAGACGGAAGGGGGTTCTCCGGGCGGAGAGGCGAAGCCCAAGGTGCAGCCCGGCGTGCGGGAGGGAGGCTTGACCGCTCCCATTCTCCAGGTGGCCAAGACCAACAACGAGGCCCTGTCCCAGACCATCCGGGATGCCCTGAGCCAGGCGCTGGAAGAGGAACTGGCCCAGCAGGGGGAGAGTGTTGAGAGCGAGCCCGCGCAGCCGGCCCCCACGGGGGAACCGGCGGAGGAGCCGGAGCAGCCCCAGCCTGCGGCCCAGGAGGAGGCAGCTCCTGTTTCCGAGCTGGAACCTGCCCCGGAGCCTGTGGCTGCGCCGGAGGAGGCGCCTTCACCGGAACCCGTGCCGGAGCCCCGGGAGGAGCCTGCGGCCCCCTTCGCTCCGCGGGAGACCCGTCTGCCCGACGGGGCGGTGTGCGTCAACGTGATGGAACAGCTGGTGGATGAGCGGCTGGAGCGGTATGTGCACATGTTCGGACTGTGTACCTGCCCCCGGTGCCTGGCGGACGTCCGGGCCCTGGCGCTGACCCGTCTGCCGCCCAAGTACGTGGTGCTTCCGGACACGGCCGCAACGCCGATGCTCAGCCTGTACCGGGCCAAATTTGAGCCCCAGGTGATTGCCCAGGTGATCCAGGCCTGCAAAACGGTCATGGAGTCCCCCCGGCACACCCAATAGACAAGTGCATGACAGCCCGCCCTGCCGGAGAAGCTCCGGTGGGGCGGGCTGATTTTTTACGGAAAAATTTTGGGCAGGGGGTTTATTTTTGACGGAAAACGGCCGACATACACAGTGAGGCGGTTGAGCCGCGGCCCTGCCGCCTCCCATAAGCAGCCTGTCCGGGTCCGAAAAGGCCTGCGGATGCGGCAGGCAAACTTGTTTCGACGGGTGAGAAGGAACTTACCCCGCCAAAGCTTCAAGGAGGAAATAATTATGCGTATCCAGCACAACATTATGGCTATGAACGCCTACCGTAACTACACCAACAACTCCAGCGCCCTGAGCAAGAACCTGGAGAAGCTGTCTTCCGGCTATAAGATCAACCGCGCCGGCGACGACGCCGCTGGCCTGGCCATCAGCGAGAAGATGCGTGCTCAGATCACCGGCCTGGAGACCGCTCAGAAGAATGCCAAGGACGGCATCTCCCTGGTGCAGACCGCTGAGGGTGCTCTGACTGAGGTTCACGACATGCTCAACCGTATGGTGGAGCTGGCCGACCAGTCCGCCAACGGCACCTACGATGACGCCACCGACCGTGCCAACCTGCAGAAGGAGTTTGATCAGCTGACCAGCGAGATCGACCGTATCGCCGACAGCTCCAACTTCAACGGCATCAACCTGCTGGACGGCTCCATGGACAGCAACACCAAGAACATCGACATCACCAGCAAGCTCAGCGGCACCATTGGCAACGTTGCCATTACCGCCGGTACTCAGCTGGACCTGAGCGGTACCTTCAAGGCTGGCGATACCGTCACCATCGACGGCAAGACCTATACCTTCAATGCCTCTGCCAACGGCAACGACGGTGCCACCTTCAAAGACTTGACCACTCTGGCCACCGCTGCCGGCAAGAATGGCGTCACGATTGCCACTGGTACCCCCACTCAGGTGACTCTGACCAAGGACGGCGCCGACCTGACCCTGCAGATTGGCGACACCAGCGCCAGCTACAACCAGCTGAAGGTGGGCATCCAGGATATGCACGCTGCAAAGCTGGGCCTGGATAAGATTAAGATCAAGATCAGCGACCAGGCCAGCGCCCAGGCGGCTGTGGACACCATCAAGGCGGCCATCAACACAGTGTCCTCTGTCCGTGGTACTCTGGGTGCCACCCAGAACCGTCTGGACCACACCATCAACAACCTGTCCGTGATGACTGAGAACATCCAGGACGCCGAGTCCACCATCCGCGACACCGACGTGGCCGACGAAATGATGGCCTACACCAAGAACAACATCCTGGTGCAGTCCGCCCAGGCCATGCTGGCCCAGGCCAACCAGGTGCCTCAGGGTGTGCTGCAGCTGCTGCAGTAAGCAAGATTGCCGCATAATGGAGGCGAATCCCGGCCTGGGACAGCATGGCCGTCCTGACCGGGAACCCCACCAAAGCCCAGCGGCGTGAGCCGCGGGTTTGGTGGGGAGAGGAGACGCAAGGAAGCGGCGTGACGGATGCCCACGCTTGGGCGTCCGGAACGAAGCGGACTTTGCGTCGACGAGGCCCAGGTCAACCAGGTGCCTCAGGGTGTGCTGCAGCTGCTGCAGTAAGCAAGATTGCCGCATAATGGAGGCGAATCCCGGCCTGGGACAGCATGGCCGTCCTGACCGGGAACCCCACCAAAGCCCAGCGGCGTGAGCCGCGGGTTTGGTGGGGAGAGGAGACGCAAGGAAGCGGCGTGACGGATGCCCACGCTTGGGCGTCCGGAACAAAGCGGACTTTGCGTCGACGAGGCCCAGGTCAACCAGGTGCCCCAGGGCGTGCTGCAGCTGCTGCAGTAAGCAAGACTGCCGCATAATGGAGGCGAATCCCGGCCTGGGACAGCATGGCCGTCCTGACCGGGGCCCCCGCCGAAGCCCAGCGGCGTGCGCCGCAGGTTGTCGGCCCCAATAAATCTGGTGTCCAGAGGACGCGGAGGCTGCCGCATTGAGTGCGGCGTCCCGTGTCCCAGGACATATACGCAGTGGGCAAAGCCATGAGTGGGCGCCCTATGGCTCAGTCCGCTGTGACACCGAGGGGCCGGTTCTTCGGAACCGGCCCCTTTTCAAGTGAAGACCGGCCGTCAGATATCCCCGCCCCGCCGGAGCCGGGAGGACCGGGATATGTGCCGGCTATTCAAATCAGACAAAAAGGTGTGATTTTACAATGGAACGACCACTGCTGTCCATTGGTATGATTGTCAAAAACGAGATACGCTGCGTGGAAAGATGCCTCCAGGCCCTCCAGCCCCTGCGGGACGCGGTGCCCTGTCAGCTGGTGATCGCCGATACCGGGTCCACCGACGGTACCCGGGAGGTGGCGGAGCAGTATGCGGATATTCTCTTCGATTTCCCCTGGAACGACGACTTTTCCGCCGCCCGGAACGCGGTGATGGACCGCTGCACCGGCAAGTGGTACCTGACGGTGGACGCCGACGAATATCTGGTTCCTGACTTGAGAGAGCTGAAGGAATTCCTGTGGGGCAAGCATCCCAAGAACCTGCTGCTGGCCTTTGTCATCCAGCGCAACTATCACTCCAAAGAGATGGACGGGCGGTACGGAGATTTTCCTGCGCCCCGGATGCTGCGTCTGGACAGCGGCCTGCGCTACCAGGGCAGCATCCATGAGAGCTGGGTGCTGCCCGCAGGAGCGGATACCACTTTGCTCAGCAAAACGATCTTTAATCACGACGGCTACGCCTTTCAAAGTCTGGAACGGAGCAAAAAGAAGGCGGAGCGCAACATGAAGCTTCTCCGGGCGGAGCTGAAAAAGAATCCAAATGATCTGCGGCGGCTCAACCAGTGTGTGGAGTCCTCCAACCAATTTCCGCAGGAACGGATTGGATACCTCCAGCGGGCCATGGAGCTGTTTGCGGCCCAGCCGGAGCTGGCGCAGAAGCCCTTTGGACTGGCGCTGTGCCGAGCCTGCCTGCAGACCGCTCTGGTGGAGGACCTGCCCCAGGCGCCGGAGTGGCTGGCCTGGGGGGAGGAGCATATTGCCCGGAGCGTCTATTTCCAGGTGGATGTTGCGTTTGGTGCGGTAAGCTATTTCCGGAAAAAGAAGGAATATAAGACGGCGCTGCATTGGGCGGACATCTACCTGAAGGCACAGGAATCGTGTGACAGGCAGCGCACCACAGTGCTGAAAGAGACCATGGCTTCCTCGCTCAACTTTCTGACGGAGGATGACCGTCAGCATATGCTGTGTATGAAGGGCGAGTGTCTGGCCCGGCTGGGCCGGGAGGAGGAGGCACTGGCCGCGTTGCTGCCGGTGGAGGCCGGGACGCTGGAAATGGCCGCCTCTGCTGCCTATCTGCGGGCCATGGACCTCCTGCGGGAGCATGGAGAGGTGAAGAAGCGGATTGGCGCGGTGCTGGGCCCTGTGCTGACGGCTGCCCCGGAAGAGGATCCGGATAAGGAGAAGCACCGCAAGGAGGAGCAGGATAAGTGGCTGCTGCTGGCTGCGGGACGGTTCCAACCGGCAGAGGACGCAAACGACAGCGACGAGGAACAGCTGCCCTGCCGCTGGCGCCTGTTCCGGGAGGTGCCCTGCGAGCTGGGCTGGGCTGCCCGCCTGATGGACGCCGACGCGGAAGAGGGACAAAAGCTTCTGGAGCGCATCCAGGATTGGCGGCAGGTGCCCGCAGTGGCCATCCGCCGGGCCGTGGAGCTGGGGCTCCCCCTGCCGGAATCCTTCTTCCGGCGCAGTGCCCAGGAAAACCGGAATACGGCCGCCGCGCTTGTGGAGGGGCAGAAGCCGGAATTTGTGAGTACCCTGTTGGACTGGATGGACGGCTGTGATTTTACCGCCTCCATGTCCCGGTTCCAGTTTGCCTTTGAGCTGACCATGGCGGCGCTTCGGATTGAAACCTGGCAGAGACCGGGACGCGCCAAGCGGCTGTGCGGACAGTTCCTCAGTTTGGCGGCGGACTACATGCCCAACTATTACAGCCCCGCGCTCCTGGAGAGCGAGGAGGACTGGAACGCCCTGCCCGGGATGCACCGGTTTGCCCTGCTGCTGATGAAGGGGCAGCGCGCCTGGGAGAGTGGAGACGAGCTGGGCTGGGTGCGTGCCCTGCGCCAGGCACTGCAGGCTGCTCCGGCCATGAAGGGCATGGTGGAGTTTATGAAGCGCCGCCGCCCCGCCCGTCCTGCCGATCCCCAGCTGCGGGAGCTGGCCGGCCAGATTCGCGCGGTGCTGGCCCGGTACGCCCCCGACGATCCGGCGGTGGTTCAGCTGAAGGAGAGTGATGCCTACCGGAAGGTGGCCTACCTGCTGGAGGACGGAGCACAGCCGGACGCCGCTCCGTGGGAGCCCGCCGCCCCCGATGTGGAGCGGGACTTTGCCGCGCTGGAGCAGGGGTGCCGGTTTTCCAGCCTGGAGGAGGCGCGGAAGGCGATCCAGGCCAGCTTTGATAAGCTGGATGTGAGAAACCGGAAGGGATTGAGCTCCTACTGGAAGCGATTCCCCCTCTGGGGCAGCAGTCAGGAGCAGGTGCTGGACCACATTGCCCAGGCCTTTTTTGCCCACTGGCAGGAGTTTGCCTGGATGTACCGCCATCTGATGGATAACCGCTCCCGCCGCACCCTGCTGGCTGTGCTGCGGAACTGGCGGTATTTTGAGACAGAGCCCCTGAACAGCGTCATCGACCAGCGCTTTGACGATTACTTCGACCTGGAGGTGCTGTCCTGCGACGAGGAGGACGTGGTGGCTGACCTGGGCGCCTTTGTGGGGGATACCTTCCTGTCCTACGTGAAGAACTACGGAGCGGAAGGCTATAAACGCTACTACTGCTATGAGATTACGCCGGAGAGCTACCGGAAGCTTCTCCGGGCCACGGCACCCTATTCCAACGTGATTTGCCGCCGGAAGGGTGCGGGGGCAGGCCCGGGGGAGATGTTCCTCTCCACCAACGACGACAGCTCCGCCAACGGCCTGGAGGGCCAGGGCGAGGAGCGGGTGGAGGTGGTCGCTCTGGACGACGACATTACCGAACCCCTGACGCTCATCAAGATGGACATTGAGGGCGCTGAGCAGGGGGCACTGGAGGGGTGTATGGACCATCTCCGCAGAGACCGGCCCAAGCTGGCCCTGTCCGTCTACCACAACTTTGAGGACCTGTGGAAGCTGGCGTACATGGTGGAGCAGGAGGTCCCGGGATACCGCTTTTACCTGCGGTACCACGGCAGTGACCTGTGGTCCAGCGAAATTTCCCTGCTGGCTCTTCCGCCGCTGTCCTGAAGAAATGCAAAACGTCCGCTCCCCACAAGGGGAGCGGACGTTTTTTTACAGTCCGGTTTTCAGATGCTGCATAAGTACGGCGGCAATGTTTTCGCAGGAGGCCTGAATCTTCACCGCTCCGATTTCCTGGGCTACGCCGGGCATTCCGTACACCACGCAGGACTCCTTGTCCTGTCCGATGGTGTAAGCGCCGGCCTTGCGCATCTCCAGAAGGCCGCTGGCGCCGTCCCGGCCCATGCCGGTCATGATGATGCCCACCATGTGGCACTTGACCTGGGCGGCCATGGAGGTGAACAGGGCGTCCACCGAGGGGCGGTGGCCGCTGACCTTTTCTCCGGGCTGGCAGGCCAGCGTGTACCGGCTGCCCATACGCACCACCCGCGCCTGGAGGTCGGCGGGGGCCACCAGAGCCAGGCCGCGGCGGATCTCATCTCCGTTTTTGGCTTCCCGCACCTCCATGGCGCACAGCCGGTTGAGGCGCTGGGCGTACATGGCGGTGAAGCCGGGGGGCATGTGCTGGACGATGACCATGCCGGGAATGTCGGCGGGCAGTCGCTTCATGACCTCCAGCGTGGCCTCCGTGCCGCCGGTGGAGGCGCCCAGTCCGATGATGGTGTGGTCCAGATCCACACCGCCGCTCCGGCCCAGCGCCGAGGGGGCGGGAACGGGGGCGGAAGCCTGGGCGGGACGCCGCCGGGGGAGCACCTTGGCACAGGAGGCCACCACAATTTTTTGGGACAGGGAGCGGAAGAAAGCGTCCCGGCTCTCCGTTCCGTCGGGCTTGCGGACAAAGTCCACCGCGCCGGCGGCCAGGGCGTCAAAGACCCGCAGATTCAGGCTGGAGACCAGAATGACGGGCAGGGGATACTCGGGCAGAAGCTGCCCCAGAAAATCAATGCCGTTGGTGCCGGGCATCTCCACGTCCAGGGTCATGACCTCAGGCTTGAGACGGAGGATCTTGGCCTTGGCGTCCAGGGCATTGATGGCGTAGCCCACCACCTGGATGTTGGGGTAGGCGGACAGCCCCTTGGTCAAAAAAGCGCGGGCCACGGCGGAGTCATCCACCACCAGGACCCGGATTTTACGTTGCGGAGGTAACATGTGTTTGCTTCGCTCCTTCCTGCGGGCGGGATGGGGCGCTGTTCTTGCGGTAGACGGCGGGAGCCACCATGCGGAACAAGGGCGTCTGCCCCAGGGACTCCGAGTGGCTGATAAACAGATAGGCGTTGGGGGTCATCGCGTCATAAAAACGGCGGACCAGCGCGTCCCGTGTGCTCTGATCGAAGTATATCATGACATTCCGGCAGAAAATGACGTCAAATTTCAGCTTGAACTGGATGGGATCCATCAGGTTGAAGGTGCGGAAGATGACGTTGTTCCGGATGTCGGGCGCCACCGCGTATTCACCGGGGGTTGCCTTGCTGGGGACAAAGTAGCGCCGCAGCCACTCCGGAGGCATGTCGGCCGGCGGCTGATAGACGCCCGCCTTGGCCTTGGCCATGGCCTGCTGGGAGATGTCGGTGGCCAGGATCCGGGTGTCCCACTCGCCGGCATGGGGCCCGAAGTACTCCTTGAGGTAGATGGACAGGGTGTAGGGCTCCTCCCCGCTGGAACAGCCGGCGCTCCAGATGGACAGCACCTTGTCCCGGCGGTGGCGCTGCTCCAGCTCGGGCAGTATCGTGTTGCGGAAGAAGGTGAAGTGGTCCTTTTCCCGGAGGAAGTAGGTGTAATTGGTGGTCAGCTTGTTGAGCACCAGCTCCAAGTCCTGGGGGTCCTTGCTGGTGAACAGGTGCTCCAGAAAGGACTTGAAGTCCGGATAGCCCCTGGCCTTCAGGGAGTGGGAGAGGCGGCTGGTAATGAGCTGCCGCTTCTTGCTCAGGTCAATGCCGTAATTTTTGTGAATGAATTGGACCAGACGCTGAAAGTCCGCGTCCGTGATGACCAAATCGTGAAACATCATGTCCATGACTGACAGCCTCCTCAGGCGTGCTCCAGAAGCCGGGCGCAGTCAAAGGCCAGCATGGTCTGCCCGTCCTCCAGAGAGCACATGCCGCACACCAGCTCGTTGGAGCGGCGGGGCGGGACGGGCAGCAGGGTGGAGACATCCAGATCCACCATCTTCTGCACCTGGTCCACCAGAATGCCCACCTGGGTGTCCTCCGCCTGGAGAATCATCATGCAGTTGCTCTGACAGGCCTCGCCGCCCAGCAGGCGCCGTATGTCCACGATGGGGAGGATCTGTCCCCGGAGGTTGATGATTCCGCTGATGTAGCCGGGAACCAGGGGCAGCTTGGTCACGGTGTGGCCGGTGATGATCTCCACCACCGCCTCCGCCGGTACGCCGAACAGAAGTCCGTCCGACTGAAACAGCAGGTACTTTTCCGTCTGAGCCGCAGGGGCTTCCTCCCCGGCGGAGTCAGCCTGGTCCCGCATAAAAACGTCCTCTTGAGTCATGTTCCATCTCTCCTTTACTGGGCGTAGGCGAACAGGTTGGACACATCCAGAATGATGCTGATGTTGCCGTCGCCCAGAATGGTGCAGCCCGCGATGCCGCTGGCTTTAATGTTGAAGCGGTTGAGGTAGGAGGGCAGAGGCTTTACCACCACCTGCTGCTCTCCCAGCAGCTCGTCCACAAAGAGGCAGTAGGAGTGCTCGCCGGCCTCCAGCCAGATGAGAATGCCGTCGTCAATCCGGGTGGCGCCGCCCTCCATCTGATACAGATCCCGCATGCGGATGACGGGGTAGAAATTGCCCAGGCACTTGAACATCTCGCCGCCGGAGGCGTCCCGGACCAGGTCGGCCTCGGAGATCCGGAAGGACTGGCGGATGTTGTGGATGGGGATGGTGAAGATAGAGCCGCCCACCGACACCTCCATCCCGTCCATGATGGCCATGGTCAGGGGAATTTTCAGAGTGGTGGTCATGCCCTTGCCCGGTTCGCTGGAGATGGAGACGGTGCCGCCCACCTCCTCCACGTTTTTCTTCACCACGTCCATGCCCACGCCGCGGCCGGAATATTCGGTGACCTCGGTGTTGGTGGAGAAGCCGGGGGCCATGAGGAAGTTCAGAATTTCCTTGTGGGTGTACTCTGTGTCGGGCTGGGCCAGACCGTTGCGGATGGCCTTGTTCAGCACCGCGTCGTAGTTGACGCCCTGGCCGTCATCGGAGATCTCAATGATGACCTCGCTGCCGGTGTGCCGGGCGGAGAGGACAATCTCACCCACCGGGTCCTTGCCGGCGGCAATGCGCTCCTCCGCGGTCTCTTCAATGCCGTGGTCCATGGAGTTGCGGACGATGTGCATGATAGGGTCGCCGATGCTGTCCACAATGGTCTTGTCCACCTCGGTGTCCTCGCCCACCAGGGTGAGGCGGGCCTGCTTGCCCAGCTTCTTGCACATATCCCGGACGATGCGGTTCATCTTCTGGAAGGTGCCGGACACGGAGACCATGCGCAGGGACATGGACACGTCCTGCAGCTCGTCTGTGAGCTTGCGCAGCTGCCGGGCCGACTTGGTGAAGGCGTCCAGCTTCAGCCCCTTCAGGTCGGGAGAGGCGGTGACCATGGACTCGGTGATGACAATCTCGCCCACCACGGCGGCCAGCTGGTCCAGCTTGTTCAGGTTGACGCTGATGAGGCTCTCCTTGTGGTGAGACCCGGCGCTCTCGCTCTTCTTGGCCGCGGGGGCACTGGACGCGGGCTTGGCGGCCGGCTTAGGCTCGGGAGCCGGAGCAGCGGCAGGGGCCGCGGGCTGAGGAGCAGCCTGAGGTGCAGGCTGGGGCTCGGGCTGAGGAGCCGGCTGATCCACCGCCTGATAGGAGCGCACCGAGCCGGAGGCGGTGACGGCGTGAATGGCGGCGTCCCGGTCGGCCTGGTTGCGGAAGGAGAGCAGGAAGCCCGACTCCACAATCTGATCGGCGGTGGCGGGGTCGGAGTCCACCCCCTGGGGCTCGTAGGTGAAGTCGCCCTCCGCACACAGGTCCTTCACCGAGGAGACCAGCATGAAGGCCCGCAGGTTCTCCATGCCGCAGCCCTCGTCAAAAAAGACCTGCAGGCCGTAGGGGAAACCGGCGGGAGCGGCGGGGACGCCGGCCGGGGCTGCGGCGGGTGCGCCGGCCTCGGGGGCGGGCTGCTGGCCGCCGGAGTGAATTTCATCGATCAGTCTATTAACTTTTTGGAGCAGGGTGTCGATATTTTCAGTGAGGGGCTGTTCATTTTCAATGTGCTCCAGCTCCTGCCGGAAAAAGTCGATGGTCTGAAACAGTAAATCAAACAGCTCAGGCCGCAGCTGCTCCGGGACCACATCCATACCCTTGTCCCGGATGATGGCAAAGAGGTCCTCTGCCCGGTGGGCGATGGTCATAAGGGAGTTATATTCCATCATGGCCGAGGAGCCTTTAATGGTGTGCATGATTCGGAAGATGGTGTTGATGTCCTCCTCAGAGAAGCTGTCCTGCTGTTCGGCGGCCAGGACGATGCTGTCCAGCTGCTCAAGCAGGGTGTTGGTCTCATACAAAAAGGCATCTAAAATGCTGTCGCTGCCGGTACTCATAAGCGGCACGCTCCTTCCTTGGCGTTTGACTTCTGATTGTTTATCGACCGAAATTTCCGAGAAATTAAGAGCAGTTGTTAAAATATCCGGGGGTGCGGAGGGGGAAACCCTCCCAGGCTCCCGTGTCTAGGTAAGAGGTGGAGGGAACTATGGCAGACCTTTTGGGCGCGGCAAACCGCGTCCCGGGCTATGACAGCGCCAACAACAACCGAACCCAGCTGACGCCCAGCCGGGCGGGCGATCCCCAGGTACAGAACGTCCCGGATCCCACCCGGGTGGGGCGGGCGGACGGCCGCAGCGACCAGCAGGGGGCGAACGACGCCCTGCAGTCGGACGTGCTGCGCTATGATTCCAATTTTCAGACCTTCCTGGAGCAGCTGAGGCAGACGCCGGAGCTGGCTCAGGTGATGAGCAAGGCCGTGCTGCTGCTGAAGGGGATGGCGTCCACGCCGGGGCTGCAGGAGGGCATTGCCAAGGAGATGGCCCAGCTGCTGGAGATGCTGCAGATGGACGAGGAGAGCTTCCGGAAGCTGTTCATGGAGCAGGTCCGCGGCGGCAACCGGTTCTCCGGGGCGCTCTTTTCCCTGCTGCGCCAGGCTTACCGCCAGCTGCCCGGCGAGCATGCCCGGCAGGCCATTCTGGAGTTTGCCCGCCGGTACAGCGACTACTCCTCCACCGGGCACATCGGCAAGAGCATGCTCACCCTGCTCAAGCAGATGCCTGACTACCTGCCCCAGAGCTGGCGGGGCCAGCTGGAGCAGCTGACCGCCCGGCTGGAAAACGGCCTGCAGGCCGGGGCGAGGGAGGAGAATGTGGCGCTGCTGCAGCAGGAGATCATCCCCTATCTGGGCCGCTATGTGGAGCGCGCCCACGACCTGGGTCCCCTGCGCGCCCTGCTCAACCTGCTGGTGCTGAACACCGCCCGCTACGAAGACGGAGCGGAGGGCCCGCTGCTGCAGGCCTTCCGGCAGCTGGAGGGGTACAGCGAGCTGCTCAGCGGCCTCAACAAGTTGGACGACGCGGCCATTTTGAAGCTGCTGCGGGAAAACGAGTTCTCCCGGGCGGACAGTACCTTTGCCGACGGGCTGGCCCATACCGCCAATCAGGCGCTGAAGGGGGCCTTCGGCCAGGAGGCCAGGGAATCCTTCGCGGAGATTGTGCGCTCGCTGCTGGTCCATGAGAGCGTCTATATGCCCCTCAACCACATGATGTTCCCGGTGGAGTGGAACGGAAAAATGATGTATTCCGAGCTGTGGGTGGATCCGGACGCGGAGGACGGACCGGACAAGCAGGGGCGCGGAGAGGAGAAGGTGCAGTTCCTGTTCAAGCTGGACCTGGAGTCCCTGGGCTTTCTGGAGATCACCCTGGCGGCCCGGGAGGATCAGGTGGAGCTGCACATCTACGGACCGGACGCGGTGTCCAGCCACAGCGGGATCATCGCCCAGGACATGCAGACCATTCTGGCCCGGCACCAGCTGTCGGGAAGCAGCATTCAGGTATCCAGGCTGGAGACGCCGCTGGCGCTGACCCAGGTGTTTCCAAATCTGTTTGAAGGGAAGCGTGGCGTCAATGTCAAAGTCTGAAACGGCCGCCCGCCCCGCCAAGCGGGCTGCGGCACTGCAGTACCGTCCGGGGGACGGCGCGCCGGTCATTGTGGCCTCGGGCATGGGGCATCTGGCGGAAAAAATGGTAGAGGTGGCCGAGGACAGCGGCGTGCCGGTGTATGAGGACACCTCTCTGGCCACTGTACTGACCCAGATGGAGCTGGGCCGGGAGATCCCGGAGGAGCTCTATCAGGCGGTGGTGGATATTTACCTCTACTTTTTGAATTTCGACCCCAAGGATCCGGAGAAGTTCCGCCGCGCCCGCCAGGAACAGGCGGAGTAACGGGGAAAGGAGCACAGGTATGGCCTATAAATACTTGATTCTGGACAGCAGAGGAAATGCTGTGGCCCACGGTACCTCGGAGTACTCCCCCCAGGGCCACCAGTGGCAGATGGTCATCGACGACGGTGATCTGGAGGAGGTGGCAAAGCACACCTACATCAGTCTGGTGGGCAATTCCGACGCGGTGCCCGCCATGGAGGGGAAGATTGTCCGCCGGCAGGGCAACGTGGTGGTGCTGGAGCCCGTGCGTCCCCTGGGACAGGCCCTGCGGAAAAATCTGCGTATTCCCGTGCGCTTTGTCAGCTACATCTATCCCCGGTCGGGCAGCTGGAAGGGGCGGGTCCCCATTGTCAGCAACGATCTCAGCTGCGGCGGACTGGCCTTTTTCTGCCCCAGACCGCTGGAGGTGGGGGAGCGGGTCCAGGTGGTCGTTCCGGTCACCGCCCAGCCCCTGCTGCTGGACATGGAGATCCTCCGGTGCAGCACAGGCCCGGGGGAGGAGTGCCTGTACGCCGCCAAATTTGTCTCCCTCCTGCGGGAGGAGGAGAGCATGGTGCGGGAGGCCGTATTCAGCCTGCAGCTGAGAAAAAACTGAGCCCGGTTCGCCGGGGCGTAAGGATTGCGAATGTATGGAAAGGACGAGAGATACATGACAGGGTGGAGAGAACGCATCAAACGGCTGCGGAGCCGGACCTGCGCCGGACTTCTGGTGCTGGTCCTGGCCGCGGCCATGACTACGGCGGCAGGTGCCGCCTCCTACATGCAGCCCTACCTGGACAAGGTGGTGCAGTGGGGCATTATGCGGGGCGACATTGCGGGCAACCTCAATGAGAACAACTACATCACCCGGGCGGAATTTTCCACCATGATTAACCGGGCCTTCGGCTACACCAAGACGGGGGCCACCCCTTTCCGGGACGTGCCCTCCACGGCCTGGTATGCCCAGGACGTGGGCATTGCCTACCAGGCAGGCTATATTGCGGGCACCTCCGCCACCACCTTTTCCCCCAACAGCAATGTGACCCGGGAACAGGCGGCGGTCATTCTGTCCCGGATTCTGATGCTCCAGCCGGAGGTGGGGGAGAACACCCTCTTCACCGACAGCCGCAGCATGGCCAACTGGAGCCGGGGCTACATCGCCGCCGCCGCCCGCTACGGCGTGATCAGCGGCTACCCCGACGGACGCTTCGGCCCGGGGGACAACCTCACCCGGGGCCAGGCCGCCATTCTGCTGGTCAATGCCCTGGGCATCCCGCTGCAGAAGGCGGGGGACTACACCCTGGGCAACGTATGGGGCAACGTGACCATCACCGCTTCGGGTATCACCCTGCGGAATACGGTGGTGGGCGGAAACCTGTATATCACGGACGGCGTGGACCTGGGCCATGTGACCCTGGAGAACGTCACGGTGCTGGGCGACATTGTCATCAGCGGCGGCGGCGCCAGCGAGGGCGGCGCGGACAGCGTGATTCTCCGGAATGTCACCGCCCCCCGTATGATTGTGGATAATACCACCAACCACTTCCTCTCTCTGAAGGTGGAGGGCGACGGCCAGATTGACGAGGCCTTTGTCCGCACCAACACCTACCTGGCGGACAACACCGCCGACGGCTGCGGCATCGCCCGCATCAACCTGGACGGGGAGGAGGGCCTGTCCCTCACTCTGGCCGGCAACGTCAAGGAGGTAATTAACACTACCCCCAAGTCCACCCTGTCCCTGGCCAGCGGCCAGGCGGACACCATCACTGTGGATGAGGCGGCGGAGGGATCCACCCTGAACATTGCCGCCGGCGCCCGGGTGGAGAACGTGAACCTGGATACGGGCATCAAAGTGACCGGCAGCGGCGACATCGCCAACCTCACCGTCAACGCCAACGGCAGCACCGTGTCCATGCTGCCCGACCAGATTACCATCCGGCCCGGCATTACCGCCAACATCAACGGACAGAATATGGACAGCGCGGCTGCGGCGGAGTCCTCCGCCGATCCCCGGCTCTATGCCGGGTATCCCCAGATTGAGGACCTGGCCCCCAACAGCGCCACCGCTTCCTTCAGTGCCAACAAGCAGGGGACGGTCTACTGGGCCGTGACCGCCGTCACCGACGGCTCCGTGTCGGCGGAGGACCTCATCAATCCCTCCTCCTATGCCCCCAAGATTGTGAAGAGCGGCACGGTGAACCTGACCGGAGCGGGAAAAGTGGGAAGCGCCAAGGTGAGCGGTCTGACCTCCGACGGGTCCTACTACCTCTCCGCCGTCTTCGTGGACGCCCGGGAGAAGCGCAGCCCTCTGAAGGTCATCTCCTTTACCACCCCGGACAACACCAAGCCCGCCTTTGCCTCGGGCTATCCCTACATGTCCAAGATCACCTACAACTCCGCCCAGGTCACCGCCATGGCCACCAAGACCTGCCGGATGTACTACGCTGTGCTGCCCAAGGGGGCCAGCGCCCCCACCGCCCAGGACTTCAAGGCCAACGCAGTCACCGGAAATCTGGGCTTTGGCTCCATGGATGTGCTGAAAAATACGACCTATACCTTTAAGGTCAACTCCGTCCCCCTGGACGAGCTGGCCAGCTATGATCTCTACCTGTGGCTCACCGATGTGGATGGGGCCCAGAGCTCGGCGGTGAAGAAGCTGAGCTTTACCACGGTGGACGGAACGCCTCCGGTCTTCAACACCGAGCCCACCGTCAACAGCGTGAAGGAGACCTCGGTGGGGCTGTACGCCAACCTCAATGAGGCGGGCACACTCTACTGGGTCATCGTGAAGGAGGGCACCACCTACCCCAAGCCCCTGGCGGGCCAGAGCGGCGAGGTGGACCTGTCCAGCGACACCGCCAAGCTCCAGGTCATGGCGGGTATGAACGCCCTGAAGAGCGGAAAGGTGAGCATGACGGCGAACAAGGACGTCTCCTTCAACCTCAGCGGACTGGACAAGGAGGCCTCCTATGACCTCTACTATGTGGCCCAGGACAAGGCGGGCAACTACTCCGCCTCGGTGGGCAAGCTGACCATCCATACTCTGGACAACACGGCCCCCTCCGTCACCCAGGAGTTCACCAAGTATAACGGCACCGACACCGGCACCCCTCTGCCGGAGAGCGACGTGCGCCTGGTGTTCAGCGAGGCGGTGCAGACCGTGGGCACCTATACGCCCCTGGCGGATCTCTACCAGAAGGTGACCGACGCGGAGAGCGAGAGCGACAAGGACGCCGCCCGCACCGCCCTGGCCAACGCCCTCAACAACGCCATCTACCTCTACCAGCAGCCCACCGGCAGCCAGCCGGTGCGCATTGAGAGCGCCAGCGACGCGGACAAGAAGAGCGGCAACTGGGTCATCGACTACCGTTACGCGGAGATCACCCTGGAGGAGGGCAAGACCGTGGTCACCCTCCCCAACGGCACTGCCGTCAATCTGAAGAGCGGCGCCACCTACTACTTTGAGATCCAGGCCAACAGCCTTGCGGATACCTCCACGGCGGTGAACGTCATGGGCCGCACCCAGCTGGATCCCTTCACCACTGTCTTTGCCCTGGTGAATCTGTCGGCGCTCAACGAGACCAGCATCCAGGTGGACGGCAGCCCGGTCACCACCGATTTGAGCTGGCGGCTCACCCCGGTCTCCACCGACAAGGTGGACGCCTCCATCGACTGGGACATGCTCATCTGGTCGGACACCAGCGTGGAGTTCACCCTCTATGCCCGGCAGACGGGCGGCAGTGAGAGCGGGACCTGGAAGAAGGTGGGCACCGGCAAAATTGATGTGCCGGACAGCGCCCAGGGCTATCTGGGCACCAGCCTGACCCGGAACTTCCTGCAGAACGGGACCAACAACCCGGATTTCAACCCCCTCAACCAGCTGTCTCCCAATGTGTCCTACGAGTACGCCATTGCCTTCACCAAGGTGGCCGGCCTCTCCGACCGGAACACCTGGAGCCAGCGCATCAACATGAAGATTTACATGGCGGCGGGCGGCAACAACGGCCTGGGCACCCTGTCCATGGACGTGACGGAGAGCAGCTGGACCACGGCCCAGAAGGAGGACGGCGTGACCGACATCGGCCAGCCCAAGGAGTTCTCCCTGCGCAAGCAGTTCACCGACCAGCAGGCGCCCACCTTCGTGGGGGATTACCCCCTGTTTGAGGCGGGAGACTCGGCGGTGAACATGTCCCTGCAGCTGGACCGGAACGGCACCATCTACTATGTGATTGCCCCGCTGGGCGATATCGGTACCAAGGATACTGAGGGCCATTCCTACGGCAACAACGAGACGGGCATCCAAAACTGGGAGACCTATCTCCCCGACAGCGGAAAAGCCACTGACAGTGCGGGCAAGCCCAATCCTCCGCTGCCCACCCTCACCGACCCGGACTATCTGAACATTGTCAACGCCAGCAGCAACTACCGCAGCGGCAAGATCAAGTACGGAACCCTGTCCGGAGGGGCCAGCACCATCGAGGAGCTGGTGCAGGGCCTGCAGCCTGAGACCCGGTACATCGCCTACTTTGTCCTTCAGGGTACCTCCCAGACCTACTCCTCGGTGCTGGCATACCGCTTTGAGACCACCGCGGTCAATAAGCCGGTGATCAGCCTGGAGGCGGATCCCCCCTCGGTCCACTTTGAGACGGATATCTCCGCGGATCTGACCTATGCCCTGGTGGCCAACAACCAGATCCCCAGTGCCTGGCGCACCTCCAACGGCTTTGACAAATACGTGGCTACCGACGCGGGAAGCGCCACCAACCAGGAGTGGGAGGCCTACAAGAAGACGCTGGGCAGCGACACCGACCGGACCATCATCTGGGCGCTGTGCACCAAGTACGGCTCCGAGGGGTACAGCGTGTTTGATACCTTCGCAAACGCCAGCATCCGGGAGAGCGTAGCCAACTTTATCAGCGGCAACTCCGGCCAGGGCAGCCAGGCCTCCACCCGCGGCGGGCTGACGCTGAGCCAGGCCAACAACTACACCGACTCCAAGAACTTTACCGCCAACATGACCGGCGACACTATCTACTACTGTCTGGCCATGGCGTACAGCCCCCTGGGCTCTGAGACCTCCTTCTCCGGCGTCAACGGAGTGTTCCTGCCTGACCAGACGCCGCCCACCTTCAAGACGGTGGATACGGTGATTACCAACACCTCCGGCATAGCCAATCCGGTGTACTCCGGCAGGGTGACCATCACCTTTGACGAGCCCATTTACCAGCTGGTGAAGACGTCCAGCGGCCTGGAGCAGACCCCCATGGCTGTGTGGCAGACCAACACCACGCTGAGCGCGGAGGAGCAGAAGAGCGCCGTGCGCCTCATTGACGTGCTGGCCACCAGTATCAGCAAGAACAGCCTGGGCTATGTGAACGAGGTAAAGCGCGCCTCCAATTCCTTTACACTGACCTTTGATAAGATCTCCATCGGAGATACCATTACCTTCTTCTCCGACAGCTCCATCAGCGATCAGTACAGCAACAGCATGGGCAGCCTGACCTTCAAGCTTGTGGAGGCGCCCATCGGAAACATCCCCAACAGCTCGGTGGTGCAGTTCCAGCTGCAGGGATAACGAGAGACGCAATGCAATCACAGAAGAGAGGGCGGGCAGTCCCTGCCCGCCCTCTCCGTTTATTGCCTCAGAAGGAGGAATATTGGATGAATTACACCATGAGAAGCCGCCTGCTGTCCCTGGTGCTGACCCTGGCGCTGCTGCTGTCTCTGGTTCCGGCCGCGCTGGCGGCGGAGCCGGGGGAGGCGGAGGGCGGCGTCACCCTGGAGCGCGTGACGCTCAGCCAGGAGACACTGACCCTGACCGTGGGGCAGTCCCCCACGCTTACCGCCACCCTTCATATGTCCGACGGCAGCACGACCACCACACTGCCAGAGGGCTATACTGCCGCCTGGGCAGTGGAGAAGGACCGGGATGAGGTGAGTGTAACGCCGGACAGCGGCAGTCTGACTGCGGTGGTGAAGGCGCTGAAGCTGGCGGATACCGATGAGGAGGACGACCCCATTGTTGTCTCCGTCACGGTAACGCCCAAGGACGCGGCGGTGGGGCAGACGGCCTCCTGCCAGGTGACGGTCATTCCCGACGAGCCCGAGGGTGTGATGGTGACCCCTGAGACGCTGGAGCTCTCCCCCACGGAGACCGCCCTCAACCACACCGGCCAGCTCACCGCCCGGGTGACCCCTGCGGGGGTCAGCTCCAGCGTGGCCTGGTCCAGCGGGGACAAGAGCGTGGCCACCGTCAGCGACTCCGGCCTGGTGACCGCCGTGGCCACCGGCGAGACCACCGTTACGGCCACCAGTGATACCGGATTGCAGGACAGCTGCACGGTGACGGTCCAGGGTGTGCTGCTGGACAAGGACCAGAAGCAGACCCTCACCGGGGACGGCCTGCGGGTAGGGGACAACTTCTCCCTGGAGTGCAAAATCTACGGAGAAGCCCTGGAGGGCCGGGACGTTGTCTGGGCCAGTGACAAAACGGATATTATCAAGGTGGACAGAGGCTATCTCTACGCCGTGGCGGAGGGAACGGCCACCGTCACGGTGAAGGTGAGCGGCACCTCCTACACCGACAGCGTCACCATTACGGTGGAAAAGGCCACCGCCGACGTCATTCATGCTTCGGCCAAGACCGGAAGCCCGCTGAGCTTCTCCACACTGGTGTCGGATCTGAAGGCTGAGAGTACCTCGGTGCTGCGCCAGAGCCTGAGCTATGTCAGCGGCCTGTCGGTGGACACCAGCCAGGGCACCCTCTATTACCGTTACGCCTCGGAAGGGGACACGGGCACGGGCGTGGGTACCGGGGAGAGCTACTATGTCTCGCCCGGTACCGGACAGTTGGACCTGGCCCAGGTTACCTTCGTGCCCAAGGCGGACTTTGAGGGAACGGCGGTCATTCACTACACGGGCTATGCCTCGGGCAGTGCGTTTTTCCAGGGCACCATTGAGGTCTCGGTGGCGCTGGAGCAGGACGTGACCTATTCCGCCGCCGGGGGAAAGGCGGTGCAGTTCAGTGCCGCCGACTTCAACCTGATCTGCCTCGACCGTACGGGGCGGGATCTGAGCTATGTCACCTTCTCTCTGCCGGACAGCAGCCGGGGTACCCTCTACTATAACTATCTCTCCGCCCAGAATCCGGGTACCGCCGTGTCTGTCACCGGGCAGTACAAATACACAGGCAGCCCAAATCTGGGGGATGTGTATTTTCTTCCCACGTCTGGTACCTCCGGCGAGGTGGTGTTCCCCTACACTGCCTGGGATGTGAACGGAACCTCCTACCGGGGGCGGGTGACCATCCAGGTGACCGCGGCGGCTGCCTCGGGAGACATCACCTATTCCATCTCTCAAAACGGGCGGGTCACCTTTGACGACGCTGAGTTCAACAGCCTCTCCCGCAACCTGACCGGCTACAATCTGGAACGGGTGCGCTTTACCCTGCCTCCCGCCTCCCAGGGGACGCTGTACTACGGCTACACCTCCTCGGGCAGCTACTCCTCCACGGTTTCGGAGAGCCGGGACTACTACCGCTCCTCCTACCCCTATCTGGACAGCGTCACCTTTGTGGCCAAGGAGGGATACACCGGCACCGTGTCCATTCCCTTCACTGCCTGGGATACCAACGACAACCGTTTCTACGGCGAGGTGGGCATTTCCGTCTCCGCTCAGGGCAGCGGCACTCTGCACTACGCCGTGTTCCAGGGCGGTAAGATCACCTTTGACGATGCCGACTTCAACGACCTGTCGGTGAAGCTGACGGGCAGCAGCCTGCGGTATGTGCGCTTCACTCTGCCCGCCTCTTCCCGGGGTACCTTATATTATAAGTACACCTCCTCCGGCAGCTATGACAGCAAGGTCTCCGAGACCCGCAGCTATTACCGTTCCTCCTCCCCCTACCTGGACGACGTGACCTTTGTGGCCTCCTCGTCCTATACGGGCACCGTGTCCATCCCCTTCACCGGCTGGAGCACCGGGGATGAGAGCTTCTCCGGCACGGTGGAGATTGACGTGAGCAGCGCCCCGGATCCCCTGACCTACCAGGTGGCGGGCGGGAGCGTACTCACCTTTGACGAGGACGACTTCAACGACTACTGCCGTCTGGCCACCGGGGAGTCCCTCAATTATGTGCGCTTTACCCTGCCTGCCTCCTCACGGGGAACGCTGTATTATAACTACCGCTCCTCGGGCAGCTACGACAGCAAGGTAACCGCCTCCCGCAGCTATTACCGCTCCTCCTCTCCCTACCTGGAGAAGGTGAGCTTTGTGCCGAACGGCAGCTATGCGGGGACCTTCTCCCTGTCCTTTACCGGCTGGAGCACCGGCGGGCGGCAGTTCTCCGGAACGGCCACCATCACCGTGACCCAGGGACAGGCTGGAACCATCTCCTATTCCACCGCTTACCGGCCGGTGACCTTCCGGGCATCGGATTTCACCGCGGCCTGCTCCCAGCGGGGACGGGGGACGCTGGTGTCGGTGAAGTTTACCGGGGCGGATTCCATCCAGGGCGGACGGCTCTACTACCGCTACGGCGGGGTTCAGTCCGCCAGCAGCGAGGTGCGCACCGGGACGCTGTATTACCCCTCTGCCTCCCCCAGCCTCTCCGAAGTGTCCTTTGTCCCCTGGGTGGGCTATCAGGGCACCGTCTCCCTGACCTACACGGCCACCGATTCCAAAGGGGATACCTACCAGGGAACGGTGCGCATCCAGGTGACCCCCAATACCACCTCCAATTACTTTACCGATATGGGCAGCTACGGCTGGGCCACGGCGGCGGTGGACTTCCTGTATGAGAACAAGGTGGTCAGCGGGACCGGCTCGGGGAAGTATTCCCCCAGTGACCCCATTACCCGGGGCAACTTCCTGGTGATGCTGGACCAGGCTTTCGGCTTCCCCAGTGCCAGCGGGCACGCCTTCTCTGATGTGCCGGACAGCGCCTACTATGCCCAGGCCATCCAGCGGGGCTATGCCCTGGGGGTGGTGTCGGGCTACCCCGATGGCACCTTCCATCCCAATGAAGCTGTTACCCGGGAGGCGGCAGCCGCCATGCTCTACCAGGCCATGCGGGCCTCGGGCTGGAGCATCGGCTCTCCCAATGAGAGCGCCCTGTACGGATTCTCCGACTGGCAGAGCGTGTCCGCCTACGCCAGAGGCCCCATGTCGGTACTGGTTCAGAACGGACTGCTTTCCGGTGACGACAAGGGGCGGCTCCTGCCGGGGCAGACCATGACCCGGGCGGAAATGGCAGTGGTTCTGGCCAGAACCCTGACACTTTAAGAAGAGAATTGCGGCAATGAGGCCGGAGCGCAGATGAGCGTTCCGGCCTTGTTTTATGTGGAAAACAGTCCAATTTTTTCCAAGAACTGTGCGGCGCTGAGCGGTGTGTTTGAAATAATAGTAATTTCGGAGGAATACACAGAAAAAAGAAGGAGAATGACAGAAGATCTGGTCAATGTTGGGACTTGAGAGGAAAAGAGAACCGGCAAAATCGTGGGGGAACAGCGCGGCACTGACAAACCCTTAAAAGCTTAAAAAGGACTAAAATGCCTGGAAATTCTAAACATAGGTGCATTTCAGAAGGGAAAAAATACCATTTTTCAAATTGCTGGGAAAAATGAACAATTAAAGGTTAATTTAAGGTAAATGGTCGGCAAAACGCGGGATGTACGCGGTAACATAATACATTTACTCTTGTAAAATTTAAGGTTTCGCGTTACAATCAAGAAGCTTGAAATGTGTCGAAAAACATCACATAATTCGCATATTAAGCGGTTTTGTGATAATTATACAAAGGCCCGAGTTACGGGCCTTTGTGTATTTGTGCTTAATATTTGAAATAAAACAGGGCGAAAAAGGAGCGCAAAAAATGGACTTTCTGTCGAGCAATACCGCGCTGATGCTGCAGCGGTCGATGGACTTTTTGTGGACCAAACAGAGCTGTATTTTGGATAACATCGCCAATGTGGAGACCCCCAATTACCAGACCAAATACGCCACCTTCGAGGAGTCGCTGCAGCAGGCTGTGGCGTCGGCCGGCAAGAGCGGTTCCGCCAAGGCGATGCGCTCCGCCATTGAGGAGACGCCTGTGGCGGTGCACCAGGCAGCTGAGAGCACCCGGCTGGACGGCAACGGCGTGAACGTCACAGAGCAGATGGTGGAGCTGTCGCGCAACGGCTATCAGATGCAGTATGTGATGGACGCCATCAACAGCGATTTTTCCCTGCTCCGCACGGCGATCCAGGGATAAGGGAGGCATAAGAGATGGCCTTTTTAAGTTCCATGAACGTGGTGGGCTCCGGCCTGACGGCCCAGCAGCTGCGCCTGGATGTGATTTCTGAGAACATTACCAATCAGAACACCACCCGCACCGAGGGGGGCAACGGCCCCTACCGGCGGAAGATGGTTGTGCTTCAGGCCCAGGACAGCCAGACGCCCTTCCAGCAGGCGCTGGCCCGGGCGCGGGGCGAGCAGCCGGCGCAGGGCGGCGTGCAGGTGGCCCAGATTGTGGAGGACCCCTCCGATTTCAAGCTGGTCTACGACCCCACCAACCCCGATGCCAACGCCGAGGGCTATGTGGAAATGCCCAACGTGGATTTGGTCAAGGAAATTGCGGATGCCATGGCCGCTTCCCAGGCTTACTCCGCCAACGTCACCGCCTTTAACGTGCTCAAGCAGGTGACGGCCAAAGGGCTGGAAATTGGGAAATAATCCGGGCGCCGGGCCAAGAGGACCGGCGGAGAAAAGAGGAAATATGAGATGTCAAGCGTTCAAACCATAACCCCCATCCAGCCGCTGAAGGCTGCCGCGGCCCAGACGACGGCCGGTATCAGCGGCCAGGACGGCCAGACCTCAATGTTTACGCAGATTTTTCAGTCCATGGTGGACAATGTGAAGGAGACCGACGCGGCCAAAAACGAGGCCTATTACGGACTGGTCACCGGTCAGCTGGACAATCCGGCGGAGGCCACCATTGCTGCCACCCAGGCGTCCGTTGCCACTGAGCTTTTGGTGCAGATGCGGGACCGGGCGCTGGATGCGTACAGCGAATTGATGCGCATCAGCCTATAAAAAACTGAGACACCAGGTCCTGGAGGTTTGTTATGGGAGATAAAGTGAAAAAGACTGCTGCCGATCTCCGGCAGCGGTGGAAGGCCACCTCCCGGAAGACGAAAGGTTTTTTGGGAGGCGGTGTGCTGGCAGTCCTGGTGCTGCTGGCGGTGCTTTTTGTGGTGGCGAGCAACCAGCCCTACACCACCCTGTTTTCTGATTTGAATCAGACAGACATGTCCGCCATTTTGGCCTATTTCTCCGAAAACAGCATTACAGAATACCGGGTGGAGGAGGATTCCATTCTGGTTCCTGAGAGCCAGAAGGCGTCTCTGATGGCCAAGGTTCTGGTGGCCGGCTATCCCTCGGGCAGCTACAACTACTCCACCTATCTGGACAATGTGGGCAGCCTGACCACCGAGGCGGAGCGCAACCAGCTGGTGCTCTACGACCTTCAGGACTACATGGCCGCTGTCATCTGCAACATGGAGGGCGTGGAGTCCGCTCAGGTGCTGCTCACGCCCGGCCAGGACCACACCTATGTGCTGGACAGCGGAAATGAGGTGGACGCCACCGCTGCGGTGCAGGTGACCATGGAGGATGGAAAGGCGCTGAGCGACGGTCAGGTGAACGCCATCCGCAATCTGGTCAGCCACGGCATGCAGGGGCTGAACGTGGAGAATGTGGTCATTGAGGACACCTACGGCAACAGCTACACCGCCGGGGACGATTTTACCGACCTGGAGGATGCCTCGGCCCTGAAGCTGAAGCTGGAGGAGCAGTGCAACAACAACATCCGCACCCGGGTCATGCAGGCGCTGACGCCCCTCTTCGGAGAGGAGAACGTGCAGGTGAGCGTGAACACCGTGGTGGATGTGGACCGGACCTACACCGACTCCACCGACTACTCCCTGGAGGACTGGGCCCAGGGGGAGGACGACGGCATCATCGGCTCCCAGATTTGGGATGACGAGATTGTCCGGGGCGACGGAGATACCACCGGCGGCGTGGCGGGCACGGAGTCCAACTCCGACCTCAATACCTACGTGCAGGAGCAGGTCCAGCCCAACGGCGATGAACAGGCGATCACCAGCTCCGGCCAGACCGACCGCCTGGTGGACACGGAAAAGCAGCAGGTGGAGCATGTGGCCGGCTACATCAGCGACGTGATGGTCTCGGTCACCGTCAACCAGGCGGCGGCCGGAAGTGTGGATGAGCAGAGCCTGTACGCCCACGTAGCCCGGGCGGCGGGCATTTCTTCCGCCGACCAGCAGGACAAGATTTCTATCCTGGTGGCGCCCTTCTATGAGGAACAGGACACCCAGGTTATCCCCACGCCGGCGAACGTGCCCCAGTGGGTGCTGTACGCAGCCATCGGCGGCGGAGCGCTGTTTTTGGTGCTGATGCTGCTGATGCTGCTGATCCACCGGATCCGGGCCAAGAAGCGCGGCAGCGTGGCCCAGGCGGCCGCCCCTGTGAGCATGCCCCAGCCGGTGGAGGCCGCAGTGCCCCAGCAGGCGGATATCCTGGAGATGCAGACGGAGAAAAGCATGGAGCTGCGGCAGGATGTCCGGAAGTTTGCGGAGGAAAATCCTGAGATTGCAGCCCAGATGGTAAAAAATTGGCTTCGGGAGGGTGAACGGACAACATGAGTGAAACGGCAGCGGCTCCGGTCCAGGGAACGGCCGCCCCGACCAAGCCGGTATCAACCCAGCCCAAGAAGGAGCTGACCCGCCAGCAGAAGGCGGCGGCCGTCATCATTTCGCTGGGCACGGAAAAGGCCTCACAGCTGTACCAGTACATGGACCCCGAGGACGTGGAGCAGATCACCCTGGAGGTGGCCAAGCTGGGCTATGTGGACGCGGCCACCACCGAGAATGTGCTCAACGAGTACTACCAGATGTGCATGACCAACAAGGCGGTGACCGAGGGCGGCCTGGAGTACGCCCGGGCCGTTCTGGAGCGGGCCTTCGGAGCCCAGACCGCCAGTATGCTGCTGGACAAGGTGACCAAGTCCCTGAAAAACCGGGAGTTTTCCTTCCTCAATAAGGCGGACGAGAAGTCCCTGTACGCTGCCCTCCAGCATGAGCGTCCCCAGACCATCGCCCTGGTGCTGTCCTACGTGGACCCGGAGAAATCGGCCGCCGTCATTGACGAGCTGGACCCGGAGCGCCAGGTGAAGGTAGTGGAGAGCATCGCCAACATGGAGAGTGCCTCCCCCGCGGCGGTGAAGATCATCGAGGCGGAGATGGAGAAGAGCTTCTCCAGCATCATGACCACCAACAACGTGAAGGTGGGCGGCGTGGACTATGTGGCCGACGTGATGAACAATCTGGACCGGGCCAGCGAAAAGAGCATTTTCGACCGCCTGTCCACCTACAACGCAGACCTGGCCGACGAGATTCGCAAGCGGATGTTTGTCTTCGAGGATATTGTCACCATGGACGACCGGTCGGTGCAGCGCTTCGTCCGGGACTGCGACCCCAAGGATCTGGTGCTTGCCCTCAAGGGCGCCAACAGCGAGGTGGCAAACAAGATCTTTGCCAATGTGTCCACCCGTATGGCCCAGAGCATCCGGGACGACCTGGAGGTCACCGTCAACGTGCGGATCCGGGATGTGGAGGCGGCCCAGCAGCGTATTGTGGGCGTGATCCGGGACCTGGAGGAGAAGAACGAGCTGATTATCCTCAAGGGCGGAAAGGACGATATCATTGCCTAACATCTTTAAGAACTTTCTCTGGCCCCAGGCGCAGGCCTATTCCTTCCCTCCGGCCGAGGAGATACCGGTGGAGGAGGACCCCGTTTTACCCGACGAGCCGGAGGAGACAGCCGCCTCCGCCGCTCCGGAGGAGCCCCCTGCCGGAGAGACAGAGGACAACGGCGAGCAGCCGGGTCCCGATCCCGGCCAGGGGGCGGCGGCCATGTTCTCCTACGCCCGGGTGCAGTCCGAGGCCATCATGGCCCAGGCCAAGCGCCAGGGGGAGGAGATGCTGGAGGAGTACCGCCGCCAGGCCGCCGAGGAGGCTCAGCGCCTGAAGGAGGAGGCCCGGGAGGAGGGCTTCCGCCAGGGCTATGCCGACGGGCTCATCAAGGCCCAGACGGAGAGCCGGACCAAGCTGGACGAGCAGCTGCAGCAGCAGGCCGGGCAGGTAAAGGAGTTTCTGGAGCGGGCCGACCAGGCCCGGGAGGAGCTGCTGGACCGGGCCCAGGACGAGCTGTGTGATTTGAGCATTGCGGTGGCGGAAAAGGTGATTCACGTCAGCCTGAAAAGCAGCCGGGAGGTCATATTGCGCATGGTCCAGATGGCCACCGAGCGGCTGCGGCGCCGGGAGTGGGTGCGGATTTACATCGGCGGCTGCGACAGCAAGGAGCTGGCCCAGATTGCACCTGAGCTGACCGCTTCCCTGGCCGGACTGTCCGACCACATCAAGCTCATTCCCATGGCCGACGATGAGTCGGGCACCTGCATCATCGAGATGCCCGATGAGATCATCGACGCCAGCGCGTCCACCCAACTGGACAATTTGAAAGATATTCTCCGCGGAGGCTGAGAGGAGGCGGAGGCCTTGTTTGAAGAGATGATTCAGCGGGTGCAGCAGGCACAGACCGTCAGCTACACCGGGAAAATTGAAAACATCGTGGGCATGTCCATCGAGGCCTCCGGCGGCCGGGCGGCCGTGGGCGACATCTGCCGCATCTACAACGGGGAGTCCGGCGGCCAGGTGATGGCCGAGGTGGTTGGCTTCAAGAATGACCGCATTCTGCTCATGCCCTACTCCGACATGAGCGGCATTTCCGCCGGCAATTTTGTGCGCAACACCGGCCGGCGGCTGAGCCTCAACATGGGTCCCTTCCTGAAAGGGCGGGTTATCAACGCCCTGGGTCAGCCCATTGACGGGAAGGGCCCCTTCCCCAGCGGCACGTCCTTCTGTGTGGACGGCAGCTCCTACATAAACCCCATGGCCCGGCCCCCCATCCGGGAGCGGCTGGAGTTCGGCATCAAAGCCATCGACGGCATGCTCACCGTGGGCAAGGGACAGAGAATCGGAATCTTCGCCGGCTCCGGCGTGGGCAAGAGTACCCTGATGGGCATGATTGCCAAGCACGTGAAGGCGGACATCAACGTCATCGCCCTGGTGGGCGAGCGTGGCCGCGAGGTACTGGAGTTCATGGAGAAGGACCTGGGACCGGAGGGCATGAGCCGGTCGGTCCTGGTGGTGGCCACCTCAGACCAGCCCGCCATGCTGCGCAAGCGGTGCCCCTCGGTGGCCACGGGAGTGGCGGAGTACTTCCGGGACCAGGGGTACGACGTGCTGCTGATGATGGACTCCCTGACCCGGTTTGCCATGGCCCAGCGGGAGATTGGCCTTGCAGTGGGCGAGCCGCCGGTGGCCCGGGGCTATACCCCCTCCATCTACTCGGAGCTGCCCAAGCTGCTGGAGCGCAGCGGAAATTTCCAGCGGGGCTCCATCACCGGGGTCTACACCGTGCTGGTGGAGGGCGACGACACCAACGAGCCCATTGCAGACACCGTCCGAGGCATTCTGGACGGGCACATCGTGCTCTCCCGTCAGCTGGCCAACAGCAACCACTTCCCGGCCATCGACGTAAGCGCCAGCATCTCCCGTCTGATGAACGACATTGTCTCCCCGGAGCACCGGCAGATGGCCGCCCGCATCCGGGACGTGATGGGTGTCTATGAGAAGAATGCGGACCTGGTGTCCATCGGCGCCTACAAGGCGGGGACCAACCCCAAGCTGGACTACGCACTGAGCCGGATTGATGGCATTCAGGAGTTCCTCATGCAGGGCGTCCAGGAGGGCTTCACCTACGAACAGGATCTGGAGCTGATGAATCAGCTGCTGTAAAGGAGATGAGGGCCGTGAAACAGTTTCGGTTTGGCCTGGACGGAGTTCTGGGCTACCGCCAGCAGGTGCTGGAGGGACAGCAAAACGAATATGCCAAGGCGCTGCAGCGGGTCCGGGAGCAGCAGGACCGGGTGGAGGATGCCCAGGCCCGGTACCAGGCGCTCAACCGGCGCTTCCGGGAGGAGGCGGCCGCAGGTATGACCGCCGCCGATGCCATGGGCTTTGAAAGCGGCCTTCGGGTGCTGGAGCTGGAGATTGCCCGGGAGATGAAGAGCCTCCAGACCCTCCGTCAGGAGGCGGAGGAGAAGCGGAAGCGGGTGCTCCAGGCCCACATGGATGCCGCGGTTCTGGAGCGGCTGAAGGAAAAACAGCAGGACGCCTACCGGAAGGAAGTACAAAAGAGCGACGAGCGCTTTATTGATGAATTGGTTTCCGCGGAGTGGGCAGTGCGGAGCGGAGCCTGAGCACAGAACCACAGAACCATTGAAAGGAGGTGAGAAGAGAATGTATATGACAGACATGCTGCTTCAAATGACCCTGCAGAGCAGCTGGCAGGTGCCGGAGCTTTCCCAGAGCGCGGGCCAGACTGGCGCGGACAGCCAGAGCCAGGGGACAAGCTTCCAGGACCTGCTGGCCCAGCGCCGGGAGGACCTGACCCAGACCGGGGACAAGACCGCAAATGGGAAGGACACCAAGGACGAGCAGACGGTGACGACCACGGAAAAGCCGGACACGGAGCCCCAGAACGGAGAGCTTGCAGTGGCGGCGGCCGCGGCTGCGCCCATGGCACTCAGCAATCTGGTGGCCGTTCCGGCTGACTTTGTGGAGCAGACCGGTTCCGCCGAAACCCCTGTGATTTCCGCGGTTACCATGGAAGTGCCTGCGGTGACAAATATGCAGACGGTCCAGACCGCTCAGTCCCCGGCAGAGGGCAAAGGCGAGGGACTGTCTCAGGTCCAGCAGGAGCCCCAGACCGTCCAGCAGCCTCAGACCACCGCAGCGGCTGTCCAGAGTGTTGCTGTCCAGGAAAAGGGGGCCGCAGTCCAGACCGATGCCTCCCAGAGTGGAGCGCAGGAGGATCTGACCCAGGACCTGACCCAGTCCGCGCCCAAGCAGGATGAAACCCAGACCCCTGACACGGTGGTGGTAAACCACTGGCAGACCCCGCTGTTTGGGGACGTGGAGGCCACGCCGGTGCGGGTAGGGGACGCGGAGGTGGATATGACCGCCCCGGCCCGGGAGGTGCAGACCGCGCTGGGCGATGCGCTGAAAAACGCCGTGGACCAGGGAGAGCAGTACCTGGAGATAAAGCTGAGCCCGGCCAACCTGGGCACTGTGGTGGCGGAATTCACCCGAAGCCCGGAGGGCGCCCTTCACGTGGTGCTGCGGGCTGAGACGGAGCAGACCGCCAGACTGCTCAGCGACCACGCGTCAGCCCTGAGCCTGATGCTCCAGGACAGCAGCCGCGGCGAGGTGCGGATTGAGGTGCCTCAGCCCCAGCAGAACGAGTCCCCCTGGCAGCAGCCGGATCAGGACGGCGGCCGCCAACAGCAGTCCCAGCAACAGCAGCAACAGCACGCCCCACGCCAGGAGTCGGAATCCTTCCTCCATCAGCTCCGTCTCGGACTGGTGCAGATGGATGAGGAGGCCGTGTAAGCGGCGCGGGAGCAGGAGGTGAACAGCATGACAAGCAGCGATTTTATGCCCCTTTCTCTGGATACCCTTCAGACGGCCAACACCTATTCCGCCGCAAAGAGCAGCAGCCCTACCGTGGATGAGGTGGAGAGCTGGGGCTATAACGTCAGTGACTCCGACGATGCCTTCGGTTTGGACTTCACCGATTTTCTTCAGCTGATGGTCCAGCAGCTGCAGAATCAGACCATTGACAACGCGGCCGATACCTCGGACATGCTCAACCAGATGGTGCAGATGTCCGTGGTGCAGATGATGAGCAAGGTGCAGACCAGCCTGGACAGCCTGACCACCGCCAGCACCATGACCTATGCCGCCTCGCTGGTGGGCAAGACGGTCACCGTGGGTGCTTATGACGAGGAGGGCAACATCCAGGAGATTGTAGGCACCGTGGACGGAACCGGAAGCTATCAGAACACGCCGGTCATCTTTATCAAGGGTGAGATGTATCCCCTGAGCAGCATTATGGCCGTGGGCACTCTGCCGGAGATTCCCGATTCCGGTGAGGACGGCGGGACCGATGCCGGCGGCGAAGACGGGCAGGAGACGCCGGAGACCCCGGAGGTCTGAGCGCCCTGGAACGAAGGAGGTGTTTCCGTGGTCGGACCAATCAACACGGTGGGACCGGCCGGCTTTTCCGGACAGACGGAGGCACGTAAGACGCAGAGCCCGCAGGAGGGCAGCAGCTTCGGCGCCGTACTTCAGCAGCAGCTGGAGCAGAGCCAGACGCGGCAGGTGGCCTTTTCCAAGCACGCCCTCAGCCGGGCGGAGGAGCGCGGCATCGAGGTAACTCCCACGCTGCTGGAGCGGCTGGGCGACTCGGTGGAGCGGGCTGAAGCCAAGGGTGCCACCAACATTCTGGCTCTGGACCAGAGTCTGGCGTTTATTGTCAACGTCCCCAACAACCGTGTCATTACCGCTTTGTCCGAAGCGGAAATGAAGGACAGCATTTTTACCAACATTGATGGCGCCGTGTTCCTGTGAAGCACAGAGGGCAGGACCGAAAGGAGGCTCTGGGGGCCGTGTGAATGACGGCTTCCCGGCGGCGCCCGTCGGAAAAAAGGAGCAAATACACTATGTCTATGACAGGCGCAATGAGCGCAGCAATTACCGGCTTAAAAACCCATATGCAGGCCCTGAACGTGGTGGGCAACAACATCGCAAACGTGAACACCAACGGCTACAAGGCCCAGCGGATTACCTTTAAAGAGAGCATCTACAACACCCTCAGCGCCGGCTCTGCCGGTACTACCACCACCGGCAGCACCAATCCCCAGCAGATCGGCTACGGCTGCAGCGTGGGCACCATCGACCTGGACATGACCAGCGGCGACCTGAACTCCACTGGCCGGGCTCTGGACTGTGCCATCAAGGGCGACGGCTTCTTCCTGGTGGGCAACAAGCAGCTGGAGTTTGACGGTGCCGCGGACCTGAACAAGCTGACCCTCACCCGGGTGGGCGACTTCGACTTCCGGGACGGCTACTTAGTCGATGGCCAGGGCAACGTGGTCTACGGCTTTTTGACCAGCTGTGAGGATGACCCCACCAACGGCAACGGCGCGGCCGGTACCGACATAGGCAAGACCAGCACCGCCCTGGTGCCCATCCACCTGCCCATGCGGTCCACCGCCACCGGCACCGTGGGCAAAGCGGTCTATGTAGGTGTGGACGGCGACGGCAAGAACGTGGAGGCCACTACGGACGTGGATGGCTACATCAACTACACTAACCTGACCATCGACGCCAATGGCAAGATTATCTGCACCAACGAGGACACCAACGACGAGGTGGTGGTGGGCTACATCGCCCTGGGCACCGTGGAGAACCCCAACGGCGTGCTCCACACCGACGGCCCCTACTACACCGCCGGGGACGCCGCCGGCAGCATCACCCTCAGCGCCCCCAAGAGCTCGGTCACCGGCTACCTGAACAACAAGGCCGCGGATGACAATCCGGACCCCGCCACCATGCTGTTAGCCAAGAGCGAGACGGGGCTGATGACCTCCTTCCTGGAGGGTTCCGGCACCGACCTGGCCACTGAGTTTTCCAACATGATTATCTACCAGCGCGGCTATCAGGCCAACACCCGCATTGTTACCGTGACCGACTCCATGCTGGAGGAACTGGTCAACATGAAACGCTAAGCCGAATTGAAACGAAGTTCCGCCGCCTGAGGAACCTGCCTCAGGCGGCGGGACGAGGGAAAAGAGGGCGGTTTTTGTGATTGAATTGCAGAAGATGAACAAGGAGAAATTCCTCATTAACCACAATCAGATCGAGTGCATCGAGCTGATTCCGGAGTGCAAAATTGTGATGATGAATCACGACTACTATCTGGTGCGGGACACCGTGGATGAAATTATTCAAAAAATTGCCGATTATAACGCCAAGGTCCAGGACATTCACCGGGAAGTTTCCGTGATTGACCGGCGCTGACCGGGCGTTTGCCCCGCGGAACGCGGGATATAGACAGAAGGGATCGACGGTATGAACGTTGTGTATTTGATTGGTCTTATATTGGCCATTGCTTTTACCATATTCGGTATCATTGTCGGCATTCAATTCAACATTGGTGACGCCACGAAACAGCTGGTCGAGGTCACCTTTGAACCGCTGAATCTGATTAACTTCTTTGATCTGTCCAGTGTATTGATTGTGGTGGGCGGCACGCTGGCGGTGGTCATTGCCTGCTACCCCAAGCTGGCCAAGTCCTTCCCCAAGCACATCAAGATTATGCTTCGGGCCCAGGCCTTTGACCCCAACGTGTATGTGGAGCAGCTGGTGGAGCTGGCTCAGATTGCCCGGAAAAACGGCCTGCTGGCCCTGGAGGAGAAGGCCAACGATCAGGCTGACCCCTTCTTCAAGCAAGCCATCATGCTCATTGTGGACGCCAATGACCCGGATCGGGTGCGGAGCATCCTGGAAAACGACATTGAGCAGACCTCAGCCCGCCACCAGGAGGTGGTGGCCATGTATGAGCGGGGCTCCAACGCGGCGCCCGCCTTCGGTATGATTGGTACGCTGATTGGCCTTATCAACATGCTGAAGGGGCTGGACGGAGCGGACATGGAGTCCCTGGGCCCCAACATGTCGGTGGCTCTGATTACGACCTTTTACGGCTCCTTCCTGGCCCACGTGATTTTTAACCCCATTGCCGCCAACCTGACGGCCCGGGACGAGGAGGAGATCCTCTGCCGGCAGATTATTGTGGAGGGCATTATGGCCATCCAGTCCGGCGAGAACCCCAAGTTCCTCCGGGAGCGGCTGCTGACCTTTGTCAATCAGAAGCAGCGGGACAGCGCAGGGGAGGGCGGCGAGGCGCCCAAGGAGAAAAAAGGCCGGAAAAAAGGCAAGGCGTGAGACATCTGATCACAGTGGAAAGGAGGTTTGGCCATGAAGAAGAGACGCAGCGGCAGCGGCGGAGCCAACTGGATGGATACATATGGAGACATGGTGACCTTGCTGCTGTGCTTTTTTGTCATGCTCTATTCCATGTCCACCATGGATAAGGAAAAGTGGATTGCCCTGGTGGAGTCGTTCAATCCCAACGCGGTGACCCAGCAGGTGAGCGGCGCAGGCGGACATGAGGCCACCGACCAGCTGACCCAGGAGCAGGTGGACGCGGACATCGAGGAGCTCTATGAGACCATGAAGGACTACGTGGAGGAGGAAAACCTGACCACGCAGATCAGCATCACCAAGGGCAGCGGCTATGTGTTTGTCTCCTTTGACAACACGGTGTTTTTTGACGGCGACAGCTACGTCCTCCGGGATGACGGCAAGGTGGTGCTGGACCAGGTGGCCCAGTCCATCGCCCAGGTGAGCCAGTCCATTGATGAAATCCGGGTGCTGGGCCACACCGCTCAGGAGGTGGCCGACTCGCCCAATGACCCGGCGGTGGACCGCTTCCTGGCCACCAACCGGGCCGCAGTGGTCACCGTCTATCTGCAGCAGAAAAATATTGTGGACCCGGCCCGGCTGGTAAGCGTGGGCTACGGCCAGTGGCGGCCCATCGCGGACAACGGCACCTCGGAGGGCCGTGCCCAGAACCGGCGGGTGGAGCTGCTGGTCACAGGACTGAATGTGGAAAACGACATCGGAGACGACATTGCCCAGTATTACACCATGCGTTCCGGTGAAGGCGGAACCTCGGGCGCGGCGGATGCCGCCGGGACATCCGGCGGGCAGAGCCAGACCGGGTCCGGCCAGGAGGGATAGTCATGGCGGAAGTATTGTCGCAAAGCCAGATTGACGCGCTGCTCAGTGCGGCGCGCAGCGGCGAGATGGATTTGAACCGGTCGGACCAGGACGGCGAGAAGAAGTACCGGAAATACGATTTTTACAGCCCCCGGAAGTTTACCAAAGACCGGCTGAAAATGATCAGCGGCATCTTTGAAAATTACACCCGGATCATCAACTCCCGCCTCAACGGCCTGCTGCATACCACCAGCGAAATTGCGGTGGAGTCGGTGGAGGAGCAACGCTACTACGAATTTGCCAACGCCCTGTCCGACGGCGACGTGCTCACCCTGGCGGATGTGAACGTGCAGGGGGTGCGGGAGAGCGAGGAGAGTCCGGTGCTCATTCACCTGAGCACGGGGCTGGCGCTGAACATGATGGACCGTCTGATGGGCGGCGAGGGAGAGGGCGCGGCCTCCGCCCCCGCCGGATACACCTTTACCCCTCTGGAGCTGAAGCTCTATGAGAGCATTGTCAAGGATCTCATCGACATCCTGGGGGGGAGCTGGGAGAACTACATCGACCTGAATTTCGCCTTCCGCCGGGTGGAGGCAAACCCCACGCTGGTGCAGCTCATCGGCCTGGATGAGACGGTGGTCATCATCGGCATCAGCATCAAATTCCCCAACGCCGCCGGGCGCATGAGCATCTGCCTGCCGGGCATGATGCTGACCAACATCTTTGCCAAGATTGCGGCCATGAACCAGGTGGGCCGGGGAACCGGGGAGAACAACTCCCAGGAGATTATGGATATCCTGCGGGACTCCCAGCTGGAGATCACGGCAGAGCTGGGACGCACCCAGCTGACGCTGCAGGACATCTACTATTTGAACGTGGGAGACGTAATCGACCTGGGCCACCCCACCCAGGAGCCGGTCAACCTTTATATCGGCGGGCAGCCCTGGTTCAGCGGTAAGCTGGGCACCCAGGGCGGCAGTATGGCCGTCAAGATTTGTGACACCTATCACGCCCAGACAAGAGAGGAGAAGTGAGGAACATGGCGCAGAACATTTTCAACCCGATGGAGCTGGACGCCATCGGCGAAATTATGAACATCAGCCTGGGGTCCTCGGCAACCGCGGTATCCAACATGCTGGACCACCGGGTGGACATCACCACCCCCTCGGTGGATGTGGTTTCGGTGGACGATTTCAGCATCGGGGATTTGGAGCCGGCCATCGGCGTGGAGATCCGCTATGTCTCGGGCCTGGAGGGCAGCAACATCATGCTGCTGAAGAAGAGCGACGTCAAGGTGATCGTGGACATCCTCATGGGCAGCGAGACGCCGGAGGAGGAGTTTGAGCTCAATGACCTGACCGTCAGCGCCGTGTGCGAGGTCATGAACCAGATGATGGGCGCGGCCTCCACCGCTCTGTCCGATTTCCTTGGACACCCGGTGAACATCTCCACCCCCCAGTCCTTCGCGCTGGATGACATGGACAAGTTCAAAAAGGAGCACTTTGCCGCCGAGGGCGACACCCTGGTGGTGGTCCGGTTCATGCTGAGCATTGAGGATATCCTGAAGAGCGAATTTGTCAATGTGATGTCGGTGGACCTGGCCCGGGAGCTGCTGGCGGGCTTCGAGATGAACTTCGGCAGTGTGTCCTCCGAGGAGGACAGCGCCGCCAAGGCGGCCCCGGCCAAGGCTGAGCCTCAGCCGGCTCCCGCCCCCCAGCCGCAGCCCCAGAGTGCGCCCCAGCCGGCCGCACCCTCCGCGGCCCAGAGCGGGCCCGGCCCGGTGATGAGCCAGGAGGAAATTGAGCAGATGCTCAATCGCCTCATTGACCAGCCCCAGGAGCAGCAGACTCCGCCTCCCGCCCCCCAGGCCCCGGTGCAGCAGCCGGCCGCGCCTCAGGCTTCGGTCCAGCCGGCCCCCGTGCAGCAGGCCCCCGTACAGGCCGCGCCGGCCTGGCAGGCCCCCGAGCCCAAGCGCATCAACGCCGCGCCCCTGCCGCTGCCCACCCTGGACGTGGAGGACCGGATTGGCAAGGAGCAGGCGGACAACCTGGAGCTTATCATGTCCGTCCCGCTGGAAATCTCCGTGGAGATTGGCCGGACCCGGCGGAAGGTGGAGGATATCCTCTCCTTCTCCAAGGGGTCTCTGGTGGTGCTGGACAAGCTGGCCGGAGACCAGGTGGACCTGTTTGTCAACGGCCTGTGCGTGGCCCGGGGCGACGTGGTGGTCATCGACGACAACTTCGGCGTGCGCATCACAGAGGTACTCAAGCCCAGCGAGCTTTTGAAATTGACCTGACGCCCCAACGGACCGCCGGTCCGGCCGGGCGCACAATAAAAACAGTAAAGGGTGAACATCATGGCTAAGATTCTGATTGTAGACGACGCAGCCTTCATGCGAAAGGTAATCCGGGACACGCTGACCAAGGAGGGGTACACCGACATCTATGAGGCCGTGGACGGCCAGGACGCGGTGGAGAAGTACTTTGAAATCAAGCCCGACCTGGTGCTCATGGACATCACCATGCCCAACATGGACGGCCTGGAGGCGCTGAAGGCCATCCGTGCCAAGGACAGCAACGCCAATGTGGTCATGTGCTCGGCCATGGGCCAGGAGGCCATGGTCGTGGAGGCCGTGCAGGCCGGCATCAAGGACTTTATTGTCAAGCCCTTCAAGAGCGACCGGCTTTTGAAGACCGTCAGCACCATTGTGGGTGCGCCCTGATGTGATGTGAGATGAAGGAAATCATTTCACTGCTCTGGGCCCTGGTGGTCACCGCGCTGGTGCTGGTGCTGGCCTATTGGTTCACACGGCATGTGGTGGGCCGGATGGCAGGCGGAGGCCTGGCGCGGAGCAGACGCATCGAGGTGCTGGAGCAGGTCCCTCTGGGCAAGGAGCAGAAGCTGCTTCTGGTCCGTATGGGGGAGCGGCTTTATTTTCTGGCCGTTACGCCCGGAGGCGTGACGGTGCTGCGGGAGCTGGCCCAGGAGGAGGCGGAGCCCTGGCTCAGCCAGGAGCCTGCCGCTCCTGCCTCGGCTCCGGACAGCTTCGCCCTGGCGCTGCGCCGGGTGCTGGAGCAGCGGAAAAAATAGGGAGGTGAGCATGTGGATGCGTGGATCAATGTAAACGGAGAGAACGTTCAAACCCTCCAAATCCTGTTTATGACCACCATGCTGACCCTGCTGCCGTCCATGGTGGTGATGATGACCTCCTTTACCCGGTACATCATCTCCTTCTCCTTTCTGCGTTCGGCCATGGGCCTGCAGCAGAATCCGCCCAACATGGTGCTGGTGGGCATGGCGCTGTTTCTCACGCTGTTTACCATGTCCCCGGTGGTCAACGAGATTCAGACCACCGCCTACGAGCCCTATGTGGCGGAGGAAATTACCCAGGAGGAGTTCTTCCAGCGGGCGGAAATTCCCCTGAAGGAGTTCATGGCCCGCAACACCGAGCAGAGCGCGCTGGACCTGTTCTGCGGCATGGCGGGGGTGGACATCCCCGAGGGCCAGGAGGCGGAAAACCTGCCCATGCGGATTCTGGTGCCGTCCTTCATGACCACGGAGCTGAAGCGGGCCTTCCTCATTGGCTTTTACCTGTATATCCCCTTCCTGCTCATTGATGTGGTGGTGTCTTCGGCGCTGATGTCCATGGGCATGATTATGCTCCCGCCGTCCATGATCTCCATGCCCTTCAAGCTGCTGCTGTTTATTACCCTGGATGGCTGGCAGCTGCTGTTTTCCACCCTGGTGCAGGGCTTCAATTAGAGAAACGGGAGGTTTGAACATGGAGGCTGTGGATATTCTGCGGGAGGGCGTGGGTGTGGCGCTGAAAATCGGCGCGCCCATGCTGCTGCTGAGTATGCTGGTGGGCATTCTGGTGGCCATCTTTCAGGCTGTGACGCAGATCCATGAGCAGTCCCTCTCCTTCATTCTCAAGCTCATCGTGGTGGTGCTGATTCTGTTGGTGGGGGGCGGCTGGATGCTGGAGGTGCTCCAGGACTATACCCGTTACCTGTTTTCGCTGATGTGAGGGCGGGATGACGATGGATTGGGCACAGTTGTATCTGTTCACGCTGATTTTTATGCGGGTGACCGGCTTTGTGCTGTTCAACCCCATTCTGGGGCGCAACAGCCTGCCCGGTCTGGTCCGGGCGGGCATCGTGATGGTGTTTTCCGTCTTCGTCCTCAGTACAGTGGGGCAGGTCCCCACACCGCCGGGGAGCGTGCTGGAGTTTGGACTGCATCTGGTGCTGGAGCTGGGTGTGGGCTTTGTACTGGGCTTTGTCATGCAGCTGTTCTTTATGGTCATCCAGGTGGGCGGCGAGGTGATTGACGCCCAGATGGGCCTCACCATGGCCCAGGTCTACGACTCCAGCAGCCAGGTGAACATGACGGTGACCGCCTCCCTCCTCAATGTGCTTATGGTGCTGCTCTTTTTCACGGAAAACGGCCACTACACTATGCTGCGGATCTTTCTTGCCTCGGACCAGGTGGTCCCCTTCGGGGAGGCGGCGCTGGGCCAGGCGGTGGCCTCGGGGGTGGCGGAGGTGTTCCTCTCCTGCATGGTGCTGGCCATCAAGCTGGCCTTCCCCATTCTGGCGGCCGAGCTGCTGGGGGAGCTGGGCATGGGCATCCTCATGAAGGCCATTCCCCAAATCAACGCCTTTGTCATCAACATTGAGCTGAAGGTCATCATCGGCCTGGTGCTGCTGTTTTTGTTCCTGTCGCCCATCAGCGAGTTTCTGCTGGGGGTGGAGGCGGATATGCTGGAGGCGATGAGCCAGATGCTGACCATCATCGCCGCGCCGGGCTAGTCCGGCAGGAGGTGAGTCCGGGTGGCGGACAGTCAGAAAACCGAAAAGGCAACCCCGAAACGGCGGCGGGACGAACGGAAGAAGGGCAATATCTTCTTCAGCAATGACGCCGTCTCGGTGGCGGTGCTGCTGGCGGGACTGGCAACCCTGTTTTTAACGGCAAAAGGCGCGGCGTCCACCCTTCAGACCTTTCTGCGCCAGTGCATCTCCATGGCCCAGACGCAGCAGACCCAGCCCACGGCGGGGGACCTGAGCAACCTGCTGGTGCAGTTTTTGTGGATGTTTGTCCGCGCGGTGGGCCCGCTGCTGGCCGTCACGGTGGTGGCGGGCATTGCGGCCACCTTTTTCCAGACCGGAATGCTGATTTCCGGAGAATCCCTGCGGCCCAAGTTCAGCCGTCTCAGCCCCATCCAGGGCATCAAGCGGCTCATCTCCCTGCACAGCCTGGTGGAGGCGCTGAAGGGCCTTTTGAAAATTTTGATTCTGCTGTATCTCATCTTCCACTTCCTGGTGGGCGTGGCGGATGTGTTTTCCAAGTATCTCTTCACCGACCTGGGCGCCGCCTGCGACCACCTGCTGGATTTGGCCTTTCAGATGTCCATGCAGATTGCAGTGGCCTACGTGGTGCTGGCCGCGGCGGATATTTTCTACCAGTGGTGGGACTACGAGCGGCAAATCCGCATGTCCAAGCAGGAGATCAAGGAAGAGTACAAGCAGATGGAGGGCGACCCCCAGGTCAAGGGGAAAATCAAGGAGATGCAGCGGAAGATGGCCCAGTCCCGCATGATGCAGAAGGTGCCGCAGGCGGACGTGGTCATCCGAAACCCCACCCACTTCGCGGTGGCCCTGCGCTATAAGGCGGAGCAGGACCGGGCACCGGTGGTGCTGGCCAAGGGGCAGGACCAGGTGGCCCTGCGCATTGTGCAGAAGGCGGAGGAGAGCGGCGTGGCCGTGGTGGAGAACGTCCCGCTGGCCCGGGCCCTCTACGCCTCCGCCGAGCTGGATCAGGAAATCCCGCCCGAGCTCTACGGCCCCGTGGCCGAGGTACTGGTCTATCTCTACCAGATGAACCAGTCCGGAAGCTAAGAGAAAGCGAGAAGCAAGGAAGCTATGAAACGGATTTTTGACAATGCCATATCGCTGATGGTGGTGGTCATCGTCTTGTTCCTGGTGATTCCGCTGACTGCTCCTGTGCTGGACGTCATGATTGTGCTGAACATCTCCCTGTCCATCATGATTCTGATGATCACCATGAGCATCTCGGAACCGCTGGAGTTTTCCATTTTCCCCTCTCTGCTGCTGGTGACCACCCTGTTCCGTCTGGGACTGAATGTGTCCTCCACCCGGCTGATTCTTCGGGACGGCGGTCAGGCCGGTGTGGTGATCAAGGCATTCGGCAACCTGATTACCCAGGGCAACCTGGTCATCGGCATTCTGATCTTTCTGATCATCGTGCTGGTGCAGTTCATCGTCATCACCAAGGGCGCTGAGCGAGTGTCCGAGGTGGCTGCCCGCTTCACGCTGGACGCCATGCCCGGCAAGCAGATGGCCATTGATGCCGATTTGAACTCCGGCCTGATCGACGAGAAGGAGGCCCGGCAGCGCCGGTACAAGATCCAGAAGGAGGCCGACTTCTACGGGGCCATGGACGGTGCCACCAAGATTGTCAAGGGCGACGCCATCATGTCGCTTATCATCACCGTCATCAACTTTGTGGCCGGCCTCATCATCGGCATTGTTCAGGGCGGAAGCGACCTGGCCACCGTGCTGAACGTCTACTCCATCGCCACCATCGGTGATGGCCTGGTCTCCCAGCTGCCCGCCCTGATGATCTCCACCGCCACGGGTATGATTGTCACCCGCTCGGTGTCCGACGGCAGCCTGAACACCGACGTCATCAGCCAGTTCAAGGCCCAGCCCCGTGCCATTTTGTCCACCGGCGTCATTCTTCTCCTGCTGGGGCTGTTTCCCGGCACGCCCACCCTGCCCCTGCTGCTGGTGGGCGGCTGCCTGACGGCGGGCGGCATTGTGGGCGAGCGGGAAATGGAGCAGAACAAGCGCATGACGGCTCAGGAGGAGGCCCAGAGCGAGCAGCAGCCGCCTCCCGAGACCGCCGGCGGGGAGGCGGAGTACTTCAAGGACATCAACAATGTCTACTCCCTGCTGACGGTGGAGCCCATTGAGATGGAGTTCGGCTACAGCCTCATTCCCCTGGTGGACGAGAACAGCGGCGGCAAGCTCATCAACCGCATCGTCATCTTCCGCCGCCAGTACGCCCAAGACATGGGCTTTGTCATCCCCTCCATCCGCCTCCACGACGGGGCGGCCCTGGGAACCAACCAGTACATCATCCGCATCCGGGGCGAGGAAGTGGCCCGGGGCGAGGTGCTGGTGGACTACTACCTGGCGCTGGAGCCCCCCAATCCCTCCGGCCAGATCGACGGCATCGAGGCCATCGAGCCGGCCTACGGCATCCCCTCCCGGTGGATTCTGCCGGAGAACAAGGAGATGGCGGAAATTTACGGCTATACCGTCATTACCCCGCTGACGGTAATGCTGACCCACCTGTCCGAGACCATCAAAAAGCACTCCTACGAGCTGCTGGGCCGCACCGAGGTCATGCAGCTGGTGGAGCACCTGAAGAAGACGGATCCGGACCTGGTGGCCGACGCCATCCCCAATGTGGTGACCTACGCCAATCTGGAGAAAATTCTCCGCAACCTCCTGAAAGAGGGCATCCCCATCCGGGACCTGGGACTGATTCTGGAGGCCATCGTGGATGTGGGCCCCGGCCGGGACATCGACGCCATTACCGAGCAGGTTCGTGCCCGGCTCAGCCGCACCATCACCCGCCGCTTCTGCGAAAACGGCCAGCTGCGGGTGGTGACCCTGGACGCCGAGGTGGAGAAGAAGATTCTCTCCGCTCTCACCAAGAACGAACAGGGGGTCTACCTGGCCCTCAGCCCGGATATCATGCAGCAGATCATGGCCCAGCTGGGAGAGCTGCGCAAGAAGTTCCAGGAGCTGTCCCAGACCCCTGTGGTGCTCACCAGCCAGGTCATCCGGGTCTACCTCAGCCGGCTCATCGGGCAGTTCTATCCCGACGTGTACGTGCTGTCCTTCCACGAGATCACCAGCAACATTCAGATTCAGGCCATCGGCAACATCACCCTGCAGCCCCAGGCGGCCCAGCAGGGGTAACGGAAAGGAGGCGGGAGAACCATGGAACAGACCAATACGGCCGCGGCGCTGTGGGACGAGGGTTTGGCTCCCGTCTCGCGGGAAGAGGCGGAGAAGCTGGATGACCGGACGCTGCTGCAGCTCTACCGCCGGACGGGGGACCAGGAGCTGAAGTGGACGCTGGTGCTGCGCTATAGCCAGCTGGTGCGCCGCATCGCCCTCCAGGCCAGCGGCCTTTACAGCAGCTTTGCCCAGCTGGATGACATCATCCAGGAGGGGCTTCTGGTGCTGCTCAATGCGGTGGACAAGTTTGACCCGGACAAGAACGTGAAGTTTGAGACCTATGTCTCCACCCGCCTGCGGGGCATGATTGTGGACCTGGCCCGGCGGCAGGACTGGCTGCCCCGCCAGGTGCGCCAGAAGTCCGTGCGGCTCAACCGGGCGGTGGACGAGCTGTCCGCCCAGCTGGGGCGGGCGCCGGAGAGCGACGAGGTGGCCCAATACATGGGCCTCACCCGGGAGCAGTACGACGCCCTGCTCTCTGAGACGGCGGTGTCCAGTCTGGTGTCCTTTGAGGCGGTGCTGGACAGCTGCGGAAGCGCTACGGAGAAGCTGATGGCCCAGGGAGAGATGAACGACCCCACCGAGGAGCAATTCCAGGACAAGGAGCTCCACCAGGTGCTGAAGGAGGGCATCGCCTCCCTGCGGGAGAATGAGCAGATGGTGCTGTCGCTCTACTATGAAAAGGAACTGAACATGAAGGAGATTGCCCAGGTGCTGGGCGTCAGCGCGGCCCGGGTCTCCCAGATTCACAGCCGGGCGCTGCAGCGCCTCCGGGTCTACATGAAGCAGTATATGCAGGCGTAACCGCGCCAGGAAAGAGGGAACAGAGCATGACCAAGGGATTTTACCAGCTGACCTCGGGAATTTTGTCCCAGGGCCGGCGGCTGGATGTGGTGGGCAACAACATGACCAACCTGAGCACAGCCGGCTACAAAGCGGAGACTTATACCGACCGGACCTTTCAGGAGGTGCTCATCAGCCGGGTAGGCAACAAGGACAAGAGCGGCGCTGCTGTCATCGGCCAGGAGAGCTATATCCTGGCCCCCGACCAGCTGTACGTCAACTATGAGCAGGGCGCGCTGAAGGAGACGGGGCTGACGCTGGACTTTGCCATCCAGGGGGATGGCTTCTTTGCCGTCCAGACGGACAACGGAGTGGAGTACACCCGCTCGGGCAGCTTCTCCCTGGATGGGGAGGGGCGGCTGTGCCTGGCCGGCCAGGGCCTGGTGCTGGGGACGGACGGCCAGCCCATCACCCTGGCCACCGACCAGATTGAGGCGGACAGCGCGGGGCGGATCTACACCGCGGACGGGACCTATCAGGGTCAGATTGGAGTCTATACCTTCGCGGACAACGCCCAGCTGGCCAAGGGGGAGAGCGGACTGTTTGTGTCAAACGGCCAGCAGGCCCAGCTCCAGGCCCAGCCCCAGGTCATGTGGAAGCATGTGGAGGAGTCCAACGTGGACATGCTCCAGGAGATGAGCCGCATGCTCACCGCCCAGCGCTCCCTGCAGAGCGGGGCCCAGGTGCTCAAACTGTATGATGCACTGCTGACCAAGGCCACCGGCGAGCTGGGTCAGATTTAAGCGGGAAAGGGGCAGAAACAATGCTTCAGGGATTTTACAGCGGAGTGGTCGGTGCCCAGCAGCAGATGCGGCGTATGGACGTGCAGGCCAACAACATTTCCAACGTGAATACAAACGGCTACAAGGCACAGGTGCCCGCCTTCCAGTCCCTCATGTACGGGATGCTGGACGGCATCGACGGCGCCCAGCTGCCCCGGGGCAGCGGCTCGTACCTGTCTGGGACGGCCACCAATCCGGACTCCGGCTCTCTGCGGGAGACCGACCGGAACCTGGACTACGCCATCGCGGGCAGCGGCTACTTTGCCCTGTACGATCCGGGCACCGGGGAGGTCTCCTTCACCCGGGACGGGGCCTTTACCCTGGCGGCCTTTCAGGAGAACGACCCGGAGCAGGGGACAATGACTCAGTACTACCTCTCCGACGGGGAGGGACGGCAGGTGCTGGGACAGGACGGCTATCCCATCCCGGTGAGCGACCCGGACGCTGAGCTGCCCGTGGGCGTCTTTGAGATTCAGTATCAGGACGGCCTGGAGCGGGCGGGCAGCAGCCGCTTTCTCATGAATGAAAAGAACGGTATGGTGTGGATGAGCAGCTCCAAGGTCTGCCAGGGCATGCTGGAGGAATCTAACGCCGACCTGGCCACCGAGCTCACCCAGGTCATTGAGGCCCAGCGCTCTTACAGCTACGCACTGAAGATGGTGCAGACCGCCGATGAGGTGGAGAGCACCGTCATCGGCCTGACCAACGGATAAGCGGGGTGAGGGGAATGAAGAACTATGAGGACCTGAACGGCCTGGAGCTGGACACCATCCGGGAGATTGGAAGCATCGGCACGGGGAACGCAGCCACCGCATTATCCAGCATGCTGGGATGTGAAGTGCGAATTGATATACCCGAAGTGCGAATTATGGGGTATAATGAAGCAATTGACTGGATCGGCGGCCCGGAGGTCATTACGGCCGGGGTGCTGGTCCACATGTCCGGCGAGCTCAACGGCATTATGCTCTCCGTGCAGCAGCTGGACTTTGTCAATCTGGTGCTGGAGCGCATGATGGGCCGGACGGTGGAGAGCTATGAGCAGCTGGATGAGCTGGACCGCTCCGCCCTAGTGGAGGTGGGCAACATCATGATTTCCACCTTCATCAACGCCCTGTCCAGCCTGGCGGAGATTACCACCCGGCTCACCGTCCCAGCCTTTGCCGTGGATATGCAGGGCGCCATTCTGACGGTGCCCATGGCGGAGTTCGGCGGGCAGTCGGACTACATCATGACCATCGGCGCCAACTTCATCTGCGGAGGAAAGGTGGTGCCCTGCCGGCTCCTTTTGTCTCCGGACATCCGGTCGCTGAATTTTTTGTTGAAGAAGCTGGGTGTTTTGGATGAATAATAAGCTGGTGGTTGGAATTGCAGATATGAAGATGGCCCGGCAGGACGGCATGCTCATCACCTATGCGCTGGGCTCCTGCATAGGAATCTGTCTTTACGATCCGCTGATCCGGCTGGCGGCGCTGGTGCATATCATGCTGCCGCTGAATATGGAGACCGGGCGGAAATCGCCTTTGAAATACGCGGACACCGGCATCTGCGAGACGCTGCGGCAGATGGAAGCACAGGGAGCGGCCCGCTCCCGCATTGTGGCCAAGATTGCGGGGGGTGCCCGCATGTTTGACGTGGCCGGCGGGGGCAATCTGGGCAACATCGGCCAGCGCAATATTGAGAGTACACACATGGTCCTCCGGCGGGAGGGCATCCGGCTGCTGCGGGAGGACGTAGGGGGCTCGGTGGCCCGGACGCTGCTGTTTGATGCGGCGTCGGGCCAGGCCTGCGTCCGCAGCTATGGCAAGCCGGAGATCATCTTTTAGAAACCGAAAACGGAGAAAGTGGGGAACGGCATGGCAGATGAAGGAAAGAACGGCATCTTGTTGGAGACGGGAACCAACGAGATTGAAATTATGGAATTTACCATTGATCAGAACCTCTATGGGATCAATGTGGCGAAGGTGCGAGAGATCATGATGTCCGCGCCGGTCAAGCCCATGCCGCACACACACCGGGCGGTAGAGGGGATTTTCAAGCCCAGGGACATGGTTATCACCGTGGTGGACCTGCCCAAGTATCTCACCGGACAGGAGCACCCCCACAAGGAGAAGGACCTGTTCATCGTAACCAACTTCAACCAGATGCACATCGCCTTCCGGGTGGACAGCGTGGTGGGCATCAGCCGCATCTCCTGGAAGGACATCCAGAAGCCGGACAGCACCATCTCCGGCGGGGAGGACGGTGTGGCCACCGGCATTGCCCAGTGCGGCGAGGACCTGGTAAGTATTCTGGACTTCGAGCGGATTGTGGCGGAGATTGCCCCGGAGACCAGCATTCAGATCAGCGAGGTGGAGGCCATGGGCAAGCGGGAGCGCAACGCCAGCCCCGTGTGGGTGGCGGAGGACTCCATCCTCCTGTCCCGGATGATTCGGGACTCGCTGGAGCGGGCGGGCTACACCAACCTGCGCATGTTCCCCAACGGGGCCGAGCTGTGGGAGGCTCTGAAGGCCTGCCCGCCGGAAAATCTGTCCAGTCAGGTGGCCATTATTATCACCGACCTGGAGATGCCCCAGATGGACGGCCACCGGCTCACCAAGCTCATCAAGAGCAGCCGGGAGTACCAGCAGATTCCGGTGGTTATTTTCTCCTCCCTCATCACCGAGGAGATGCGCCGCAAGGGCCGGGAAGTGGGCGCGGACGAGCAGCTGAGCAAGCCGGAGATTGGACATCTCATCGGCGTGCTGGATGAGCTGCTGGGCCGCAGCCAGAATAAGCAGACAGGGGGGAAGGGCTTATGAGCAGCAAATACATTGTGCGCCTGCCCATTAAGGACCGGGACAATCACATCATCGGCTACGAGATTCAGTACTACGGAGAGAACAGCGCCTTCGGCGGCGGAGACAGCGCGGCGGCCAACGATTTTGCCGCGGCGGACACCATCTACAATTTTCTTACCCTCAATACGGACAAGCTGCTGCGGGGGACGCTGAACTTCATGACCTTCACCACCACGCTGCTCATGAAAAAGTCGCCCCGCCTGTTTGACAAAAATGAGCTGGTCATTCAAATTGATGACAGTGTGATCATTCACCCTCTTGCCATGCACATGATTCAGCAGTACGCTAAGGAGGGGTATAAGATTGCGGTCAACGAGTTTCAGTTTGCCCCCCGCTATCTGGCCATGCTGGACAGCATCGATTACATCAAGCTGAACTTCCAGACCATGCAGGAGCTGACCCTGAAAAACATCATCGAGATTGCCCACAGCATGAACAAGCAGTGCATCGCGGTGGGGGTGGACCGGGAGGAGCTGTACCAGCGGGCGCTGAAGCTCCAGGTGGACGCCATGGAGGGCACTCTGGTGGCGGAAAAGATGACCCAGAAGACCCACAACAGCGGCTATATGCAGAGCAACTTCTTCCGGCTGATGGTGGCGGTCATTCAGGATGAGCCCGATGTGGAAGAGATTGAGCGCATCATCTCAGTGGATGCCACCTTGACCTACGGCCTTCTGCGCATTGCCAATTCCCGGTATTTTTCCCTGCGGAGCAAGGTGACCAATGTGCGTCAGGCCATTATGACCATCGGCCTCAACGAACTCAAGCAGTGGGTCTACCTGCTCAGCGCCAGCAACGCCGAGAACCAGATGGACGAGGGCGCAGAGGAATTCCTGCGGCTGTCCCTCATGCGGGCCAACTTCTGCAGCAGCCTGGTGAATTATGCCAAGAACGTCCCCCTCAGCAAGTCGGACGCCTATCTCATGGGCATGTTCTCCACCCTCAACTACCTCATTGACGCGCCTCTGGAGGAAATTCTTCAGCAGATCCCCTTGTGCCGTGAGATCAAGGACGCTCTGCTCCACCACAGCGGACGCGCCGGGATGCTCTATGACCTGGCACTGAGCTATGAGCGGGCGGACTGGGCGCAGATTGACCGCCTGGCGGGCGAGCTGGGCATTCAGACCAATCTGCTCACCAGTCTGTATTTCAGCTGCATGGAGGATGTAAACCGCATCTGGAACGAAATCACCCAGGCCTCCGCCGCCAAACTGGAAAATGGCGGGGAACCGGCTCTGGAACAATCATAACCGTTATGAACCGCCGCGGAGGGCGCAGCATCTGAGTGTACCTCCGCGGCGTATTGGCACTGCCGTTCTGCCTGGATGGACGGCCGTCTGCCGACTGAAACAGAACCACGGAGAGACAAAAAGGAGGGGTTGCCCTTGAAGCCAGGAAAGGAAGATAGAATGCGCGCCCAACTGGAAGTGCTGAACATCCTGGGGGAGACCGGTGACGACTACCTGTTTTTGTGGGAGCTGGAGAATGAACGGCTGTTTCTGGCAGGCAGCATGAGCCGGCGTTACCCCATCCAGCAGGACGAGGACGGAAGCTGTACGCTGGAGAGCTGGTACAGCATCGTCTACGAAAAGGATCGGCCCAAGCTGCAGCGGGAGCTGGACCAGGTGCGGCGGGGCGAGGTGTCCCGGTACAGCCGGGAGTACCGGCTGGTGGACCGGGAGGGAAACCGGGTCTGGGTCCACTGCCGGGGCCAGTGCCAGATGGACGCGCAGGGCAAGCCGGTGGCCCTTGTGGGCCGTGTGTCGGACACGGTGCTGGAGCGGAAGGTGGATCACCTGACCGGAGCCTTCAACGCGGAAAAGCTGGGCGAGGACATGGAGCGGATTTTCAAGGCGGAAATCCCCTGCTATCTGATGCTCATCGGTGTGGATAACCTCAAGCACATCAACCTGCGCCACGGCCGGGAGTACGGAAGCCAGATCCTCTGTCGGATTGCCGACACACTGGAGGAGCTGGTGGGCGCCGGACTCCGGATCTACCGGGTAAACGGGGACTGCTTTGCCGTGAACCTGCCTGTTGCCGAGCCGGGGGAAGTGGAGAAGATCTACCAGGAGCTCCAGAACCGGATGGCGGAATTCTGCACGCTCTCCGCGGGAGTGGTGTCCTATCACGGACACCCCAATGTGGATGAGGGCGTCCTCTACCAGTACGCCGAGGACACGCTGGACAAGGCCAAGCGGCTGGGGAAAAACAACCTGGCCTTCTTTTCCCAGAAGGACTACGAGGAAAAGCTGTCCACCGTGGAGCTGCAGGAGGAACTGCACCGGAGCATTCAGGACAACTTCTCCGGATTTTCCCTGTGCTATCAGCCCCAGATCCGGTCCAGAAGCTATGAGGTGTTTGGCGCGGAGGCCCTGCTGCGCTACCACTCGCCCACCCGTGGAGATGTAAGCCCGCTGGAGTTTATCCCGGTTCTGGAACAGACCGGGATGATTTGCCCGGTTGGCCTGTGGGTGCTGGAGACGGCGCTGGAGCAGTGCAAGGTATGGCGCGAGACGCTGACGGAGCTGCACATCAGCGTCAATATGTCTTACGTCCAGCTCAGCCAGAAAGAGATCTCCACCCAGGTGCTGGAGCTTTTGGAAAAAAGCGGGCTGCCGGGGAATGCGCTGACCCTGGAGGTCACCGAGAGCATGCAGCTGCAGGACTACCCCTATTTCAACCGGCTGTTCTACCAGTGGAAGCAGGCGGGAATCGAGATCTCCGTGGATGATTTTGGAACGGGGTATTCCAGTCTGGGCTATCTGAAGAACCTGGACATTGATGAGATTAAGATTGACCGCTGCTTTGTCAGCGGCATCCAGCACAGCGCCTATAATTACCGGCTTTTGAACAACATGGTGGAGCTGGCGCGGAACGCCCAGATCCGGGTGTGCTGCGAGGGCGTGGAGACCCGGGACGAGCTGGCGGCGCTGGAGGAGCTGGGGCCGGACCTGCTCCAGGGCTTCCTGCTCAGCCGTCCCCTCACCGCGCAGGCCTTCCTGGACACCTATATCCGCTCCAACACCCCCGAGCACGAGGGCTATGCCGCGCTGAAGAAGGAGCTTTCCCGCCTGAAGTGGAGCAAGGAGCAGCTGCCCAGAGACATGTGCCCCACCACCGACACGCTGGAGAGCATTGTGGAGGCGCTGGATGAGGTCGTGTATGTCAGCGATCTGGTGACCTACGAGCTCTACTACCTCAACCCGGCGGGGCGTCAGATGACGGGAGTCCATGACTACAAGGGACGCAAGTGCTACAAAGTACTTCAGGGCAGAGATGACCCCTGCGAATTCTGCACCAACGACTGCCTGAAAAAGGGCAGCTTCCACATCTGGGAGCGGGATAACCAGGTCCTGAAACGCCATTTCATATTGAAGGACAAGCTGATTCCTTGGCACGGCAAGCTGGCCCGGCTGGAGCTGGCGGTGGACATTACCGAGCGGGAAGTGGTCAGCCAGGCGGTGCGGGAAAAGCTGGACTTTGCGGAAAATGTGCTCTCCTGCGCCAAGACGCTGGTGGAGGAGCCGGATATGGAGCAGGCCACCCGGCAGATGCTGGAAGCGGTGGGAGAATTCTACCAGTCCGACCGGGCCTATGTCTTTGAGCCGGAGCCGGGGAACGGGGAGCTGTGGAGCAATACCTACGAGTGGTGCCGGAAGGGGGTCAGCTCTGAGCGGGCCAATCTGCAGAAGGTGGCCCCCAAGCGCCTGAAACGCTGGGTCGGGCTGCTGAAAGCGAACGCCTCCGTTATCATCCCCGACGTGGATAAGCTGCGGGAGAGTGAACCGGACGAGTGGCGGACCCTGCGCCAGCAGGGGATTCGCCGCCTGATTGCAGCCCCCATCTGCCGGGAGGGCACGCTGGTAGGCTTTTTGGGGGTGGATAACCCCCGGCACTGCACCACGGATGACCAGCTTATCCGGATGCTGTGCCTGTTTGTGGTGAACCGGTTCAAGAAGAACGAGACAGAGGAGCGGCTGGGTGAGCTGCTGAGTCTGCACTATCAGGATGTTCTGAAGGAAACGGACTTGGGACTGTGGTTTATGCGCATCGATCCCAAAAACGACCGCCGTGAGCTGTTTGCCGACGAGACCATGCGCCGGGTGCTGGGCCTGGAGCGGCCCGTGCCGCCCAAGGAGTGCTACGACCACTGGTACAGCCGAATCCACGATGGCTACTATCAGTATGTGAACCTTACGGTGGAGAGCATGATCCGGACCGGCCGGGTGGTGCAGCTGGAATACCCCTGGCAGCACCCCAGCAAGGGCGAGGTCATGGTGCGCTGTATTGGAATCCGTACGGCGGACAAGGGAGGAATGATCTGTCTGGAGGGCTACCACCGGATTATTTCCGAGGTGGATCGTCCCCAGTTCCTGCCCGATACGCCGGCGGGCGAGGTTTTTGAGTTCAACGAGCGCAAAGGGAGCATCTACTTCCACACCAGCCGCTCCCTGCTGGCCGGAGAGGCCGTGCATGAGGACAACTTCCCCGCCTGCTGGCTGGAGGGGGAGATGGTGCATCCCCACTTTGCCAAGCGCTTTGCCCAGCTGTTCCAGGACGTCCAGCAGACTGAGGACGTGGACGGAGAGGAGCTGCTGCTGCGGACCAAGGCGGGAGGCTATGAGTGGTTTAAGCTGCGTACCCACCACCTGGGGAAAAACGTGCAGGACCGGGATACCATGCTGGTGCTGCTGGACCGGGCGGATCAGGAGCGGGTTCTCCAGCTGGAGAATATGCGGATCCGGGACTTCTATCAGGCCAGCCTGAGTGAGACAATCGCGTATGCGGAAGCTGATTTGGAGAGCGGCCAGCTGAAGGCGGCCGGAGGCCTGTGGGCCGATTACGAGCAGAAGTACGGCAAAGGGCCGGGAAGCCTGCTGGAGTTTATGCGTGTCCAGGCGGAGGACAATGTGCGTCCCGGCCGAGACATGGAATTGCTGGGCCAGATGAACACCTGGAGAGAGGTGCTCTCGTCTGCCAAGCCTATCCAGCGGTTCCGTTATCAGCGGAAGATCGACGGCCAGTGGCGCTGGGTGGAGCTGGTGGCCCATAGCTTCCGGGAGCAGTTTACGGACAATGTCTATGCGCTGCTCTATCTCAAGGACATTGATGCCCAGGTGCGAAAGGAGCGGGCCCAGCAGGAAGCGGCGAACCGGGACCCGCTGACCGGCATCTATAACCGGAAGGCCTTTGAGACCGCGCTTCAGGAATATATTGAGGACCCCTCTGAGCCGGGAAACGGGATTCTGATTCTGCTGGATATTGACAACTTCAAGGAGGTTAACGACCAACTGGGACATCTGGAGGGCGACTCCGCCCTGCGGTATGTCACAAAGCTGCTGAAAACCACCTTCCGGGATCAGGATTTGGTGGGGCGCCTGGGCGGCGATGAATTTTTGGTGTTCCTGAAGGGGACCGTCAACCGGGACATCCTCAATCAGCGCATGGAGGAACTCTATACGGCTTTGAGCATGTATCCCAAGGTGTCCATCACATGCAGCGCGGGAATTGCCGAAGTGCGGCGAGAGGGCTACTCCTATCGTGAGAGTGTTCTCCGGGCGGATATGGCGCTGTATAAAAGTAAACAGAGCGGAAAATGCCACTATACCTACGCGGACGAGGGACAGGAATAGGCACCTGACCGGGCTGCAGACAACAAGGCCTCGGAGAAGCGCAGATATGGCTTCTCCGAGGCCTTGTCACGGTATGAAAGAGGATGTGCGGGTGTGCTCTTATTGCTCCTGCAGGAAACGGGCCATGCGCTTATCCTCCGTGCGGATGTGGGTGATCAGAGTGGCCACTGCACGGTTCAGGTCGCCCAGTGCACGTACGGTGGGGCCCTCCTGAAGCAGCTCCTGGGCGGTGAGGGACAGCTGACGCTGGTATTCGTCGTGGAACCGTTTGTGGCCGGCGTAGCCGGGGTAGCCGCTCTGAGTCTGCAGGCGCTCCTCATCCCGGAAGTGCTTGACGACATAGTCGCTTAAAAAGGTGATGGTGGATTGGATCTGGTCCCGGCCTTTCCCCATGGAACAGGCATCCATCAGACGGTTGACCGCTTCAAAAAGCTGGCGGTGCTGCATGTCGATTTGTTGACTGCCGGTCAGCAGGTCGGGGGTTAACTCGTATTTCATTGGTGTTGACTCCTTTCTTGCCCCACCCTCGGGGGTGGGATTACGGTCTCTCTTTTTATATCGACCGGAACGGGAAAATAATAATAATTCTTTTTAAAATAAATGTTGTGTGTGGGAAGTTCCAACCGCAAGAAAACGAGAAGAGGGAAATGAGGCATGGAATTCTTTCTGGATTTTTTCGAAGAGTTGGATGAAATGGTCTATATCTCGGATCTGGAGACCCATGAACTGCAATACATGAATCGCTGCCTGCGGCAGTCGCTGGGCTATAAACGGCACGAGGAGTATGTGGGAAAGAAGTGCTATGAGGTGCTTCAAGGCGGCAATATGCCCTGTATCTTCTGTACCAACAGCGCACTGAAAAAGGGTAAATTTGTCTCGTGGACCCATAAGAATCCTGTTTTGGGCAAGCGATATTTGATCAAGGACAGTCTGATTTCCTACGGAGGGCGGCCGTGCCGGATTGAGATTGCCATTGATGTAGATGCGGAGGTGGTCAGCAGCTCGACCTACTACTACGCCCGCAGCGAAACCATATTGAATGAATGTCTGCAGCGGATTTTTTCCACCATGGACCCGGACAAGGCACTGGATCTGATTTTAGCCTACCTGGGAGAAACCTTTTTGTGCGACCGGGTCTACATTTTCGAACTGGACGCAGACAGCCAGACGGACAATACCTATGAGTGGTGCAGAGAGGGCGTAACGGCTCAGCGGGAGATTCTGCAGAAGGTGCCTTTGTCCAGCATCGATTGGTGGATGCGGCTCTTTTCGGAAAATCAGGTGGTGTTGATTCAGGACCTGGAGGAGATCCGCACAAAGTATCCGGTGGCCTATGCCATCCTGAAGCCTCAAAATGTGTCGTCCCTTGCGGCAGGGCCGGTGAGCTTTGAGGGCAGAGTGGTGGGCTTTATCGGGGCGGACAACCCCAACCGGGATATGATGGCTCTGCTCACGCCGATTTTGAATGTGATCGGGTATTTTGTGGCCGCTCTGCTGCGCCAGCGGGATCTGCTGAGGCGGCTGAACGCGCTGAGCTTCCACGACCCGCTTACCGGGGCCTTTAACCGAAACGCCATGTTTGAGCATGGGGCTAAGCCGCTGGCGCTGACCAGCGTGGGAGTCATTTATTGCGACATCACCGGGTTGAAGCGGACCAACGATTCCCAGGGCCACAGCGCGGGGGATCGCCTGATCCAGCACTGCTGCAGCCTTTTGCGGGAGAGCCTGGAGACCCCGTGGATTTACCGCACGGGGGGCGACGAATTCGTAGCGGTGTTCCGCGATTGTCCCGAAACGGTGTTTCAGAAAAATGTGCAGGCGCTCTACACCCGTATTCAGCAGGATGAGCACCATATGGCGGTGGGCTATGCCTGGTCGGACCAGGCGCCCTTCTCGCTGGAGACGCTGATTTCCCAGGCAGATAAGGTCATGTACCAGGATAAGCGGGAGTACTATGCGGCCAACTACCAGCGCCCGGGAATTGACCGCCGGAGCCGATCCGGGGAGCGGGAGGGCAATGGGCTTGCGGTGAAAGACAGCCTGTTTGACCACTTCCTGTCCACCACGTATCACGATATTGATCTGCTGTTTCAGTCCATATCCCAGCAGAATTCCGTGGGCTATTTCTACTTTGGAGATATGCAGAAGGACCTCTTTTACATTTCGGACAATATGCGGGATGAGTTCGGGTTCCGCAGCAATGTGGTTCCAGGCCTGCTGAAGGAATGGGCGCGTCGTATCAGCACACCCAAATTCCGGGACATGTACTGGCAGGAAATGCAGGATATGCTGCAGGAGAAACGTACGGTGCGGGATCTGCGCTATCAGGTGCGGAACGCCAGCGGGAAAAATATCTGGATTCGAAGCTATGGCATCCTGAAGTGGAATGAGGATAAGAGCAAACCGCTGTTTTACTCCGGACGCGTGACCCATCAGGATGACAATTTTGTGGTGGATCCGGTGACCAATTTCCCCCGGGAATCGGCGGTGTTCAGCCGGATGGATGAGCTGCGCAAAAATGGACAGAGCTGTCTGAACATCGGCTTCAGTCTGAACAGCATCGCCGAGCTCAACAGCACCAGAGGGCGTACATACAGCGACCATCTGGTCCAGAACATTGCCGATGAGCTGATGAACAAGCTGTCCGGGAAGATGTCGTTTTATCGGCTGGAGGGAATGCGCTGCATGGCGGTGGTGGACATCACCTGCCGGGAGAGCAGGGAAGAGCTGGTGGGACAGATTCGGGATGTGATCGAAGGGGAATACCGTACATTGGGCCTTTCGGTTCATCATCCCTGCTCCTTTGCCCTGATGGAATATCCCCACGCCCGGCGCTCTCCGGCGGATTTCCTGGAGGATATGGTCTCGCTTATCAAGGTGGCCAAGCACGACCCCAAGCAGCTCTACGTGGATGATTCGGCGACCAATATTGAGAAAATCAAGGAGATGTCCAATATGGCGCTGGCGCTGAGCCGGGATGTGCTGCGGGACATGGAGCATTTCCGGATGGTGATCCAGCCCGTAGTGTCTGCGAAGAACGGTGAGGTTGTCGGGGGCGAGGCGCTGCTTCGGTGGACGTTTGAGGGAAAGGATATTTCGCCCGCTGTTTTCATTCCCATGCTGGAGAAGGAAAACCTGATTCAGCTGGTGGGTCGGTGGGTGTTTGAGCAGACAGTGTGCAGCTGTATGCGTCTGGCGGCACATAACCCAAACTTCTACCTCACCTTTAACGTGAGCCTGCAGCAGCTGTCTGATGGACAGTTTGCCGAGTTCATGAAAAGTACCATGGAAAAGTACCACCCGGACAACATTCATTTGATTGCAGAGATGACAGAGAGCTGTATGGATGAGCAGCCGGAAAACCTGCTGTCTTTTGTAGAGGCCTGCAAGTCTATGGGCATTGAGATTGCTCTGGATGACTTCGGAAGCGGATATTCCTCTCTGCGTATGCTCCTTCAGTATCCATCCAGCATGATTAAACTGGATCGGTCTCTGCTGGCGGAGATGATGGAGTCGGCAGATAAGATGAATTTTATTTCCAGTATTGTCTACGCCTGCCACCGGTTTGGAAAGAAGGTGTGCATGGAGGGGGTGGAGACCGAGGTGCAGAATGCGCTGATTCGGGAGTGTGGATGTGACATGATTCAGGGCTATTACTACTATAAGCCTATGGAAATCGAAGACATGTACCGTCTTGCCGCAGCCTGTCCCGGCGGGACTTCTGTGCAGCCCCATGAACCAACGTGACCATGGACGCAAACGTTGATACGATTACAAAGAGCCAGCCCAAACGGGCTGGCTCTTTTATTTAAACTGAGATGTTTGAAAAACTGAAGCTGTATCTCGTCGTGAATGTGCCGGGGGCACGGCCCCAGCGCCGTTGGACCGGAGGCCCCGGCGGGCGGCCCGCCCGCGGCTTGTGTATAGGAATAAAAAAAGTGCCGCCCAATGGGCGGCACTTGAAAAGAAGCACAGGAAACTCAGCGCTTGGAGAACTGAGGAGCGCGGCGGGCGGCCTTCAGACCGTACTTCTTACGCTCCTTCATACGAGGATCGCGGGTCAGGTAGCCGGCGCTCTTCAGAGCGGGACGGTACTCCTCGTTGACCAGCAGCAGAGCACGGGCGATGCCGTGACGGATGGCGCCGGCCTGGCCGGTGACGCCGCCGCCGGTGACGGTGGCAACGATGTCCACCTTGCCCAGCTGCTCAGTGGCAACCAGGGGCTGACGGACGATGAGCTTCAGGGTCTCCAGACCGAAGTAATCGTCGATGTCGCGGCCGTTGATGGTGATAGCGCCGGTGCCGTTCTGGAACAGGTGCACGCGGGCCACAGAGGACTTCCGGCGGCCGGTGCCGTAGAAATAAGGCTTCTTGCTCTTATACATGATTCAAATCCTCCTCTTACTCGGCGGCCCAGACTTCGGGCTTCTGGGCGGCATGCTCATGCTCGCCGTCGCGATAGATGTGCAGGCGAGTCAGGGAGTCCTTGGTTATGATGTTGCGGGGCATCATGCCGCGGATAGCCAGCTTCATGGCCAGCTCGGGCTTGCTCTGCATCAGGGTGCGGTACTTGACTTCCTTCAGACCGCCCACCCAGCCGGAGTGAGTACGATAGTACTTCTGGTCCAGCTTCTTGCCGGTGAGGACAGCCTTCTCGGCGTTGATGACGATGACGTAGTCGCCGCAGTCGGCGTGGGGGGTGTATTCGGGCTTCCGCTTGCCGCGCAGCAGGTCGGCGGCGAGAGCAGCGGTCTTACCCAGGGGCTTGCCAGCGGCGTCCAGGACGTACCACTTCCGCTCGATGTTCCCCTTGTTGGCCATGAATGTGGACATAGGTGAAACCTCCATTTTACTCTACTTATCTCAACCAATTCGGTTTGTGATAAAAATAGTTTGCCTCCGCACTGTACAAGCGGAGCGTTTTGTATTATAGTACGGGGGTGGCCGGGTGTCAACGAAATTTTTGAATTTTTTTATATGAGATTCTGAAATCTCTCGTTTTCTCTGAAATACTCGCAAATACTCTTGAAATCTAACTTTTGATTTTTGTTTTTGCGCAAAGTGAAATGGGCGAAATCATTATGAAAACGGGAAAAAAAGAGGAACTCGGCCAAGATTTTGCTCTACTTTCCTCAGAAGGAGGCGTTCGATGAATAAGATTCTTTCTCTGACCCGCCGGTGTGTGGAGGACTACGAAATGATTGCGCCGGGGGATCGGATTGCGGTAGGAGTATCGGGGGGAAAGGACTCATTAATGCTGCTGGCGGTTCTGGCCAAGCTGCGGGAGTTTTATCCCATTCCCTTTACGGTGGAGGCTATTACCCTGGATATGGGCCACGCAGACGGACGGCCGGGAATGGATTTTTCTCCCATTGCCCGGTTCTGTGAGGAGCTGCAGGTACCCTATACCATGTTAAATAGTGAGATCCACCATATTATCTTCGATGTGCGCCGGGAGAAAAATCCCTGCTCCATGTGTGCCAAGATGCGCCGGGGGGCCCTGCACAACGCTATGAAGGAGCGTGGCTTGACCAAAATTGCCCTGGGCCACCATTACGATGACGCCATCGAGACCTTTTTTATGTCTCTTATTTTTGAGGGGCGGCTGTCCTGCTTCCAGCCGGTGACCTATCTGGACCGTACGGGCATCACCCAGATTCGTCCCCTGCTCTATTGCGGGGAGAACCTGATCCGCCATACGGCCCAGCGGCTGGAGCTGCCGGTGGTGGAAAATCCCTGCCCCGCCAACGGCAACACCAAGCGCCAGGAGATCAAGGAGCTCATCTATGAGCTCCAGGGCCGCTACCCGGGGCTGAAGGCCCGGGCCTTTGGAGCCATGCAGCGCCTGCCGCTGCCGGAGTGGGGGCCGGTGGAGCACCGGCGGCGCCCTCTGCCGGAGGAACTGGAAGAGGATTGAGGCTGCCCCCTTGCAACTTCCGGTTAAACCAGATATAATATTTGGGCACTCTTAAGAAAACGACAGCGGAAAAGAGGAATTGCCGTGAAATTAGGTATCGTGGGTCTGCCCAACGTGGGCAAGAGCACCCTGTTCAACGCCATTACCAACGCCGGCGCGGAGAGCGCCAACTACCCCTTCTGCACCATTGACCCCAACGTGGGCATGGTGGCGGTGCCCGACTACCGCCTGGATAAGCTCAGCGAGATGTACCACCCCAAGAAGACCACCCCGGCGGTCATTGAGTTTGTGGACATCGCCGGTCTGGTGAAGGGCGCCAGCAAGGGCGAGGGCCTGGGCAACAAGTTTTTGGGCAACATCCGGGCCACCGACGCCATTGTCCATGTGGTGCGGTGCTTTGACGATGACAACGTCATCCACGTGGAGGGCTCCACGGCCCCCATCCGGGACATTGACACCATCGACCTGGAGCTGGTGATGGCCGACCTGGAGATGGTGGAGCGGCGCATTGACAAGGCCAAGAAGGCGGCCAAGGGAGACAAGAAGTTCCTTCAGGAGGCCGCTGACTTCGAGGGCCTGCGGGATTGGCTCAACGACGGCAAGTCCGCCCGCTCCTACCAGGCGGTGGACATCGCGGAGGAGTACCCCGACTGTGAGCTGCTGACCCTCAAGCCGGTTATCTACGCCGCCAACCTGGACGAGGACGGCTTCTCCGACCCCCACAGCGTGGACTACTACAAGCAGGTGGAGGAGCGGGCTGCCGCGGAAGGCGCCCAGGTCATCCCCGTGTGTGCCAAGCTGGAGGCAGAGATCGCCCAGCTGGAGCCCGAGGAGAAGCAGATGTTCCTGGACGACCTGGGGGTGGCGGAGTCCGGTCTGGACCGGCTGGTGAAGGCCAGCTACACCCTGCTGGGCCTCATCTCCTACCTCACCTCCGGCGAGGACGAGTGCCGTGCCTGGACCATCAAGAAGGGCACCAAGGCGCCCCAGGCCGCGGGCAAGATTCACTCCGACTTTGAGCGGGGCTTTATCCGGGCCGAGGTGGTGTCCTATGAGGACCTGATGGCCTGCGGCACCATGGCCGCCGCCCGGGAGAAGGGCCTCATCCGCTCCGAGGGCAAGGAGTATGTGGTGCAGGACGGCGACATCATTCTCTTCCGCTTCAACGTGTAATAGTCTGTGTAACGGAGCAGGAAACGGGGCGGCTGGCCCGTTTCCTGCTTCCTGGATTCTTGGGAGGAACATTGTGAATATCTATCTGGATCTCTTTCTTACGTTCGCCAAGATGGGAGTGTGCACCTTCGGCGGCGGCTACGCCATGCTTCCCATCCTTCAGCGGGAGGTTGTGGAGAAGAAAAAGTGGGCCACCGATGAAGAACTGGCCGACTACTATGCCATCGGCCAGTGCACCCCGGGTATCATTGCGGTGAACACCGCCACCTTTATCGGCTATAAGTACCGGGGCTGGCTGGGCGGCATCCTGGCCACCATCGGCGTGGTCTTTCCCTCCATTGTGATCATCACCATCATTGCCGCCTGCCTGAACAATTTTGCGGATATTCCGGCGGTACAGCACGCCCTGACGGGCGTGAACGCCTGTGTAGTGGCCCTCATCGCCTCCAGCGTAGTGAAGCTGGGCAAGACCACCATTAAGGATGTGCTGACCACCTGTATTTTCCTGGTGGTGCTGGTGCTGGCCTTCTTTGTGGGGCTGTCTCCGGTGCTGCTCATTGTGGGCGCGGGCCTGGCTGGCTATGTGGCCCAGCGGCTGTTTAAGCTGGGAGAAGGGGGGAAGGCGAAATGATTTTGCTGCGTCTGTTTTATGAGTTTGCCAAGGTGGGACTGTTCTCTGTGGGCGGCGGCCTGGCCACCATCCCCTTCCTGCAGCACATGGGAGAGACTACTGGCTGGTTTACCGACGCTCAGCTGACCACCATGATTGCCGTCTCTGAGTCCACCCCCGGCCCCATGGGTGTGAACATGGCCACCTACGTGGGCTTCACCACCCAGGGCGTGGTTGGCGCAGTGGTGGCCACGCTGGGACTGATTACCCCTTCCATTATCGTCATTATCATCATCGCCGGCTTTTTGCAGAAGTTCCGTCACTCCAAGACGGTGGAGGCCACCTTCTACGGCCTGCGTCCCGCCTCCACGGCTCTGATCGCCTCCGCGGGACTGACGGTGGCTGCCTCGGTGCTGGTGACGCTGGAGACGGTGGGAACGTTTACCATTACCGCCCACTGGCCTGCCATCATCCTGGCTGTGGCCGTTTTTGTGGCCATGAAGTGGACCCCCATGAAGAAGCTTCACCCCATTGTCTTCATCGGCATTGCCGCCGTGGTGGGAGCCATTTTCCAGCTTTAACCCTAAGCGGATTTGAAAAGCGCCTGCTTCCCGGAAGGGAAAGCAGGCGCTTTTTTGTTATGTATTAGGTCAAAACACTTAGTAGTGGCGTACCACCGCCACCACCTTGCCCAGAATTTCGGCATTGGTGCCGTCAATGGGCTGATACTCGGGGTTCTGGGGCAGAAGCCAGGTGTGGCCATCCCGGCGCTGGAGGGTTTTCACCGTGGCCTCATCCTCGAAGAGGGCGACCACAATCTCGCCGTTGTGGGCATCCTGCTGGCGGTGGACCACCACCAGATCGCCCGGGAGGATACCGGCGTTCAGCATGGACTCACCCCGCACCCGGAGGGCAAAGTGCTCACCGCTCAGCCCCTCAGTGTCGAAGGTGAGGTAGTCCTCAATGCACTCCTGGGCCAGGATGGGGGAGCCGGCGGCCACGTTGCCCAGAATGGGGACCTGATTGGCGTGGGGGTGCTCCTCCTCCGCCACACCGCCGAAGGGGACGCCGGGGAGGGTGATGGCCCGGGTCTTGCCCTCCGCCTTGACGATGACTCCGGCCTCCTCCAGACCCTTCATATGGAAGTGGACGGTGGAGGGGGATTTGAGCCCCACCGCCGCGCCGATTTCCCGCACGGAGGGGGGATAGCCGTGGTCGGCAGTAAAGGTGAGGATGTAATCGTAAATCTGCTGCTGCTTGGCAGTGAGCTTGGCCATGGCGATAGACTCCTTTCGGGGGCGGAGGGTAATCTTGAATCGGTTGCATTATACCATACATCCCCCAAAATGTCAAACAAACGTTCCAAAATCCGGGCAAAAAAAGTCCCCCATTTTGGGGGACTTTTTGCTTACAGGGGAGGCAGCGGAGGCGCGGAGGCCTGCTGTGCCTGGAGGCGGAACTCATAGAAGCGCGCCCGGGTTACCGAGAGGTAGGGAGTGAACCACAGCTGAAGGGGCAGTGTCAGCAGTTGGCTGGCCAGCAGAACGGGGAGGCTGCCGGCGGTCAGGACATAGGTGAGGTACAGTTCCTGCGGGGTTCCGGACAGAAGCATGGGGAAGAAACCGGCCTGGTAGAGGCCCAGAACCAGGGGCAGACCGGAGAGCAGCAGCTGCAGCAGGTACCAGCCCAGGAAGGAAAACTCCAGCTTGAACATCTCCCACTTCCAGCCGTCCATCAGCTCCACGCTGCGGCGGATGGCCGCCGACGCGCCGTCATCGGGCCGGTCGGCCAGCAGATAGGAGGCCAGGGAATACCGCAGCAGGAAAATCCAGATGGCGGCTGCCGCCAGGAACAGGACCAGCAGCTCCACAATGGGCAGGGAGGAAAAGAGCAGGGAGACGAAGATCAGGAGGACGGAAAATAACAGCGCCCAGCCTACAACCCGAGACAGAATGAGAATTTCCATCCAGATGACCCGTCCGGCCACGGAGAACCCCTCGATGAGGGAACCCAGTCCAGGATTCAAACGGCGGGCGGTCCACAGGGACCACAGGGTGTAGCCAAAGCCCACCACCACGTTATACAGGGTGAGCAGGATGGACAGAAAGAGGGAGAAGAGCCCGCCGAAGGTGGACAGATTCCCCTGGGCCGGGACGGCCAGGTCCAGCAGTGTGGACAACCAGGTGGTCATCAGCAGATAGACCAGGGTGACCAGCCAGAAGCTGGGGCGCGGCAGGCGCATCTCCTCTCTCGCTTGGCGCTTGAGGGCGCTGCGGTCAATACCCATGTAAGCAACTCCAATCGTAGAAATAAGGTGAGGGCGGGACTCAGCTGTCCCACTTGTCCATGACCTGGCGCAGCTGGTCGGCCAGCTTGGCCAGATCCTTGTTGGGCCGGCCGCGGCTGCGGCTGATGAGCAGCTCCAGCTCCTTGGCCACATCCTGCAGCCGCATGAACGCGGGGGAGGCGGCGGAGGCGCCGAAGGTCTTGGGCTTGGTCTCCAGCACCACGCCCTTGGCCAGCATACGTCCCTGGGCCAGATCGTAGACCTCCTCATAGAGGGGGGCGTGGGCAGGGATGTTCAGTTCATTGAGGGTTTCGGCAAACACCTCGGTCACCGGGGCGTCGCCATGGACCACAAAGACCTGCTGGGGCGCGGGGGCGAAGTGCCGGACCCAGTCGATGAGGTGGTCCCGGTCGGCGTGGGAGGACAGGCCCTTGAAATTGACAATCCGGGCCCGGACGGCAATCTCCTCGCCGAAGAGCTTGACGGTCTTAGCCCCGTCCAGCAGACGGCGGCCCAGGGTGCCCTCGCCCTGGTAGCCCACAAAGACCACCGCGCACTCCGGCCGCCACAGGTTGTGCTTCAGGTGGTGGCGGATGCGGCCGGCGTCGCACATGCCGGAGGCGGAGATGATAATCTTGGGGGTCTTGTCCATGTTCAGAGCCTTGGACTCCTCCGTGGACTGGGTGAGGGTGAGGCCGGGGAAGGTGAAGAGGTTGTCGCCCCCCTGAAGGACGGCGATGGCATCCTCGTCCAGGTAGCCGTGGAGGTTGCCGGAATAGACCCGTGTGGCCTCGGCGGCCAGGGGGGAGTCCACGCAGACGGTGAAGTTGGGGACGCTCTTCACCAGTCCCTCGGACTTGATTTCCCGCAGGAAGTACAAAAGCTCCTGGGTTCGGCCCACGGCGAAGGAGGGGATAATGATGTTGCCCCCCTTGGAGAAAATATCGTCAATGAGGGCGGCCAGGGCATCCACATAGCTCTCAGGGGGCTCGTGGTTGCGGTCGCCGTAGGTGGACTCCATGACCACATAGTCGGCCTCGTCCACATATTGGGGGTCCCGGATGATGGGCTGGTCCACGTTGCCCAGGTCGCCGGAGAAGACGATCTTCTTGGAGACATCCCCCTCGGTGAGCCACAGCTCCACCGTGGAGGAGCCCAGCAGGTGACCGGCGTCGTTGAAGCGCACCTCCACCCCGGGGAAGAGTTCAAAGCGCTGTCCGTACTCCACGGTCTGCAGCTGCTGTACGGCGGCCTCCGCGTCGGCCACGGTGTAGAGCGGCTCCACCTCGGCCCGGCCGGCGCGCTTGCCCTTCTGGTTCTGCCACTGGGCGTCGCTCTCCTGGATGTGGGCGGAGTCCCGGAGCATAATGGACAGCAGCTGTCCGGTGAGACGGGTGGTGTAGATGGGGCCGGTGAAGCCCTCCTTCACCAGCAGGGGCAGGCGGCCCGAGTGGTCGATGTGGGCGTGGGTCACCAGCACGCAGTCGATGTAGCCCGGGGCAAAGTCCAGGGCGTTGTCGTCGTGCTCGTCCCGGCCCTGCTGCAGGCCGCAGTCAATGAGAATTTTTTTGCCGTTTACCTCCAGACAGTGACAGCTGCCGGTTACCGCGTGGGCCGCGCCGAAAAAGGTTAGCTTCATATGGGAACTCCTCCTTTGGTAAATGGTACAAAAGTTGTCTCTATTCTACACCACCGGGGGAGGCAATTCCACAGTAAATTGTAAATAATGTTGAAAATACGTTTAAAGCAGGCCGAAGTGCTCCAGGGCGGTGACAATCCCGTCCTCGTCCACGGTGCCGGTGACATAGTCGGCCCCCTGCTGTACCTGCTCGCTGGCAGTGCCCATGGCCACCCCGATGCCCGCGTGGCGCAGCATGGACAGATCGTTCTCACCGTCTCCGAAGGCCATGGACTGTTCCAGAGGGATGCCCAGGTAGTTCAGAATGGCGTCCATCCCCCGGTCCTTGCCGCCGCTGGTGGGGATGACGTCGAGAAACTCCGGATGCCAGCGGGTGGTCTTCACGTGGGGGGCGCGGCTGAGCAGCAGATGCTCGTTGTCCCGGGTGAGGAAGGTGATGGCCTGGTAGAGGTCCTTCCCCAGGGCGCGCCGGGGGTCCTGCACCGGGGGCAGGTCCAGGTTCAGATCCCCCATAAAGCGGCAGGTGAGGTCGTTGACGCAGTTGAGGTAGATGTCCTTCTCCTCCAGGAAAATGCAGGAGAAGGAGCCGTCCAGAGCGACGGATACCAGCTCCTCCACCGCCTGAGGCTCCATGGGGGAGCGGTGTACCACCTGGTCGCCCACGGTGCAGTACTGGCCGCTGAGAGTCATGTAGCCGTCAAAGGGAAAGACCGAGCGGACGTAGCCGATCATGGCGGGGTGGCGGCCGGTGGCCAGAAAGAGCTTAATCCCCTTTGCCCGCAGCCGGTGAAGGGCGTCCACCACGGTGGGAGAGATGGTGTGGGTTTGGAAGCTGACCAGGGTGCCGTCCACATCGAAAAAAATTGCTTTTGTCATAGTGTTCCTCCTGGGCCATGAGGGCCGTGCCTGTTTGGCGGAATTCGCCTCTATTTTACAACACAGCCCGGGGTATTTCCATGTGCGAATTGGACAATCCCGCCCCAAAGGGGGACATTCCACTCATAAAACCTGCTGTGAGGAAAAAGTTTCAAGTCTTTTCCGCCTGCCTCGTCCATACAATGGAAGCAGACAGAAGGGGGGAAAACCATGGCATATGAGGAAATGCGGGTCCCGGCCGGGGAGCACCGGATTGTGCTGGAGGACCGGGAGCAGCTGACGATTTCCGGCGTGGAGGAGGTGGAGAGCTTTGACGAGAGCTCCATCCTGCTCACCACCGCCCAGGGGGGACTGGAGATCCAGGGCGAGGGGCTGCACATTGAAAAGCTGTCTCTGGACGGAGGCGACTTGAAGGTGGAGGGGCTGGTCAGCGCCCTGATCTACCAGTCCGAGAGCCGGGAGCGGGGCGGTCTGCTCAGCCGCCTGCTGGGCGGATGACCATCGATGTGGCGGCCCAGGGGCTGGCCCTGTGTCAGGCCCTGGGGATTGGGGCGGCCTTGGGCGTGCTCTATGATCTGTTCCGGATTTTGCGGGTGCGGGTGCGCCGGAAGCTGCTGGAGCCGGTGCTGGACCTGCTGTTCTGGCTGGTGGTGGGGGCGGCGCTGTTTCTCTGGTCCCAGCAGGCTTGGGGCGGGGAGGTGCGGGCCTACGGCGCGCTGTTCTGCCTGCTGGGCGGGGCGGCGTATTTTTGGCTGCTCAGCCCGATTTTCCTGTGGGTGGGCTACCGGCTGGCCGATCTGACCACCCTGCTTTTGGGAATTTTGACCTTACCGCTGCGGATTTTTCGGGGCATTTTGAAAAAAATCAGAAAACTTATGAAAAACACCTTCCTTTCTGCGGGCAAATGGTATAAAATAAAGCGGAAAACCAAGGCGATGGAACAGGCCGTCGTGCGCCGCAGCGCCAGAGAAAGGAGCGAACGGGACCATGCGCTTCAAACGCGCCAGCTTTTTAACCAAAATTGTCGTGCTGGTCCTGCTGATTTATCTGGCCACTTCTCTGCTGGACCTGCGGGGACAAATTCAGAACCTCCAGGGCCAGTTGGACGGGAAGGAGCAGCAGGTGGCCGACCTGCGGCAGGAAAACGAAGAAAAGTCCTACGCCATCGAAAACAGCGATGACCCCGAGGTCATTGAGGAGGTCGCCCGGGAAAAGGGCTACCAGGATAAAGACGCGGTGCTATACATCGACGTGGCAAACTGAGGAAAAAACCCGGACGGCGGATGTGTGTGCGTCGGCGGGAGAAATTAACAAGGGAGGATACAGCGCTCAGTGAGTGAGATCAGTGTTGGGTCCATTTTGGACGGGAAGGTTACGGGAATTACGAAATTTGGCGCCTTTGTGGCCCTGCCGGAGGGAAAGTCCGGTCTGGTCCACATCTCGGAGATCGCCTATTCCTATGTCAATCAGGTCTCCGATCACCTCAAGGAGGGACAGGAAGTCAAGGTAAAGGTCATTGGCATCGACCAGGCCAACCGCATCAATCTGTCCATTAAGCAGGTTACTCCGCCCCCGCAGCGGCCCGCCCGGCCTGCCGGCGGAGGACGGCCCCACCAGGGCGGCGGGCCCAGACCCATGGGCTATGTCCGTCCCGCGCCCAAGGAGCCCACTGACTTTGAGGACCGGCTCAAGCAGTTTATGCAGTCCTCCGACAGCAAGCTGTCTGAGCTGCGTTACATTGAAAAGAAGGGCGGCAACCGCCGGGGCGGCGGCCGTCGGTAAATCCCAGACTGAAAAGAGCTGCCGCCATGAGCGCGCAGCTCTTTTTTTGCAAAAAAAAGACGCCCGGAGGGCGTCCGCGCCCAAGGGCGCACAGAAAGCATATTGGTTGAGCTGCCCTGTTACCATACCACAAAGCTTCGTCCGAGGCAATGGGAACCTTTGTCGAGAAGCGGCGAAGGACAATATTTAGGAGGAAAAACCATGCTCATCACAAACGTGACCGTACACACCATGGAGGGTGTGACCATTCCCAACGGCTACGTGGCCGTGTCGGGGGACAAGATTGCCAAGGTGGGCCCCATGGAGGAGTGTCCCGGCCACTGGGAGGGAGAGACTCTGGACGGGGAGCAGGGCCATGTGCTGCCCGGCTTCGTGGACGCCCACAGCCACCTGGGCATGTTTGGGGACGCCCAGGGCTTCGAGGCCGACGACGGCAACGAGGCCACCGACCCCTGTACCCCCCACCTGCGGGCCATTGACGCCATCAATCCCCTGGACCGCTGCTTCCAGGAGGCGCGGGCGGCGGGGGTGACCACCGTCCTCACCGGCCCCGGTTCCGCCAACCCCATCAGCGGACAGTTTGCCGCCATCAAGACGGCGGGGCGCTGGGTGGATGAGATGGTGATCAAGGCCCCGGCGGCCATGAAGCTGGCCCTGGGGGAGAATCCCAAGTGCGTCTACAACGAGCGTCATGAAACTCCTGTCACCCGCATGGCCACCGCCGCCATCATCCGGGAGAACCTGCGCAAGACGCTGGAGTACGCGGAAAAGCTGGAGAAGGCGGAGGCGGACGAGGAGGAGGACAAGCCCGACTACGACGCCAAGCTGGAGGCCCTGCTGCCTGTGGTGCGGGGGGAGCTGCCCGTCCACATCCACGCCCACCGGGCCGACGACATCGCCACCGGCGTGCGTATTGCCAAGGAGTTCGGACTCAAGTGCGTCATCGTCCACGGCACCGAGGCCCACCTCATTCACGAGCTTTTGGAGCAGGAGGGGATTCCTGTCATCACCGGCCCTGCCCTGGGGGACCGCTCCAAGCCGGAGCTGGCCAACATGACCATTGAGTCTCCAGCGGTGCTCACCTTGCGGGGGGTGAAGACGGCCATCTGCACCGACCACCCCGAGGTGCCCATTCAGTACCTTCCTCTGTGCGCCGCCCTGGCGGTGAAGGGGGGGATGAACCCGGAGGCCGCCCTGGCCGCCATCACCATCAACGCCGCCAAAATTGCGGGGATTGATGACCGGGTGGGCTCCCTGGCCCCGGGGAAGGATGCCGACCTGGTGCTTACCACCGGCCATCCCATCAACCTCCTCAGCCGGGTCAAAGCCGTGTTTATCAACGGCTGCCGGGTGAATGGATAAAATTCCAAGGAGCGAATTTAGAAAAAATTCACAAAAGCCTCTGGTAATTTCCCTCCTGTATGGTATAATAAGTTAACGGAGGGGGAACCCTCCCCCTCCCCCATACCAGCCCTTCGGGGCGAAAGGAGCGGAACAAGTATGAAGTATGTGTTTACGGACAAGAAAGTGAACCTGCCGGGCTCCATCCACGCTTATGCGGAGAAGAAGGTAGGAAAGCTGGACCGTTTTTTCAGAGAGGATGCGACCGCCGCAATCACGTTCAGTGTGGAGAAGGATCGGCTCAATAAGGTGGAGATCACCATCCGGTCCAACGGCACCATCTTCCGGGTGTCCGAGAGCACCTCTGATATGCACGCCTCCATCGACGCCGCCGTCACCACGCTGGAGCGCCAGATCCGCAAGAACAAGACCCGTCTGGAGAAGCGGCTGCGCCAGGGCGCCTTTGAGCGGGCCCTGGATGTGGAGGAATTCTCCTCCTTCGCACCCGATGAGCCCGAGGAAGGCGAGTACCGCATTGTGCGCAGCAAGACCTTCCCCCTCAAGCCCATGACCCGGGACGAGGCCATCCTGCAGATGAATCTGCTGGGCCACAGCTTCTTCGCCTTTAAGGACGAGGAGGCGGGCGGCGCCTTTGCGGTGGTCTACCGCCGCTACGACGGGGATTACGGCCTGATTGAAGACGAGCAGTAAACAGCCATGCAAAGGGGGCGGCGCAGCCGCCCCCTTTTTCCGCTCTCAAAGGGCGGCAAAGACGAGAGATAAAGGAGCGAAACAGCCATGAGCCGGGAACGCGTTTTGTCCCTGCTGCGGGAGAGCGGCGAGGAATATCTGTCCGGGGAGGCCATGAGCCGTCAGCTGGGCATCAGCCGGGCGGCGGTGTGGAAGGCCATCGAGGCCCTGCGCCAGGAGGGATATGAGATTGCCTCCGCCCCCAACCGGGGCTACCGGCTGCAGGCTGCCCCCGACCGCCTGCGGGAAGGGGAGCTGGCCGGACCGCTGGAGGGTTGTCTGGTGGGACGGAAGCTGCTGTGCCTGGACACGGTGGACTCCACCAACACCGAGTGCAAGCGCCAGGCCATGGCCGGCGCGGAGGAGGGGCTGGTGGTCATCTCCGACGAGCAGACCGGGGGTCGGGGACGGCTGGGCCGCACCTTCCAGTCCCCCAAGGGCTGCGGGCTGTACCTGTCCGCTCTCCTTCGGCCCAAGCTGGAGCCCGCCCAGGTGACCGACTTTACCGCCTGGGTGGCGGTGGCGGTGTGCGACGGCATTGAGGCCGTCTGTGGCATCCGCCCCAAAATCAAGTGGACCAATGATATCATTCTGGGGGGCAAAAAGCTGGTGGGTATTCTCACCGAAATGGGACTGGAGAGCGAGAGCAACGCCCTGGAGTACCTGGTGCCCGGCATCGGTATCAACGCCAACCACCGCCCAGAGGACTTTACCCCGGAGATCCGGGACATGGCCACCTCCCTGGCCCAGCAGCTGGGCCACCCGGTGCGCCGCACGGAGCTGGCCATCCAGCTGGTCCGGGCGCTGGACCGGATGTATGCCGGATTCCCGGAGAATAAGGCGGAGTATCTGGCCAAATACCGGGCCGACTGTATTACCCCCGGCAACCAGGTGCAGCTCATTACCCCCGTCTCCCGCCAGGAGGCCTACGCTGTGGAGGTGGATGACGAGTTCCGTCTAGTGGTGGAGCTGCCCGACGGCAGCCGGAAGGCCCTGTCCGCCGGCGAGGTGTCCGTACGGGGTATGTACGGCTACGTGTGAGCGCTGATGACTTTAGAACAGAAAAAGCCCCTGCCCGAACATTCGGGCAGGGGCTTTTTGAAGCAAAGATTACTTGGTGGCCCAGTTGCCGGTGGCCTCACAGGTGAGGTAGGCGTTGACAAAGCCGTCCAGGTCGCCGTCCATGACGGAGTTGATGTTGCTGGTCTCGTAGCCGGTGCGGTTGTCCTTTACCAGCTGGTAGGGCATGAAGACGTAGGAGCGGATCTGGCTGCCCCATTCAATCTTCAGCTGTACGCCCTTCAAATCGGAGATCTTCTCTGCCTTCTCCTGCATCTGCAGCTCCACCAGCTTGGCGCGCAGCATCTTCATACAGTTGTCCTTGTTCTGGAACTGGGAGCGCTCCTGCTGGGAGGCCACCACAATGCCGGTGGGCTTGTGGATCAGACGCACGGCAGAGGAGGTCTTGTTGACGTGCTGGCCGCCGGCACCGGAGGCGCGGTAGACCTGCATTTCAATGTCCTCGGGGCGGATTTCAATCTCCACGTCCTCGGGCAGGTCAGGCATGACCTCCACGGAAGCGAAGGAGGTCTGCCGACGGGCGTTGGCGTCGAAGGGGGAGACACGCACCAGACGGTGCACGCCGTGCTCGCCCCGGAGGAAGCCATAGGCGTTTTCACCCTCGATCATGATGGTGGCGGATTTGATGCCGGCCTCGTCCCCCTCCTGGTAGTCCATGATCTGGTAGGTGAAGCCATGGCGCTCGGTCCAGCGGGTATACATGCGGTAGAGCATCTGGGCCCAGTCCTGGGCCTCGGTGCCGCCGGCACCGGGGTGGATGGTAAGAATCACATTGGAGCTGTCGTACTCGCCGGACAGAAGGGTCTGGAGCCGGGCGGACTCCATGTCCGCCTCCAGGGCGGCGAAGCCCTCTTCCAGCTCGGGAACCAGGGACTCGTCCTCAAACTCGTTGCCCATTTCGCACAGGGCCATTAAATCGTCCCACTGGCGCTGGCGCTTGGCCTGGTGGTCCACCTTATCCTGAAGGTTCTTGATGCGCTGCTGTACCTTCTGCGCCTTGGCCAGATTGTCCCAAAAGCCGTCGGCGGCAGATTCGGCCTGGAGCATGTCCAGCTCCCGGGCTGCCCCGTCCAAATCCAGGGCATCGGCCAGCTCCTTCAGGGTGGGGGCCAGATTATTCAGCTTGACTTTGTACTCGTCAAATTGGAGCATAGGGTCCTCACTCTTTCTTCTAAACTCCCGAAATCGGGGTATTTGATGTCTTAAGCCAAACTATTATATATGAGAAGAGGACAAAAGTAAAGGGAAACCTATTGACGCGGGGCAGCAAAAGGCCGTCTCCCCAGAGGGAGACGGCGCTCAGCGATCGCTGGCCAGCCAGCCCTCTTCCCGAAAGATCAGATCATCCAAATCGTCCCGGGGAGCGGGGCGGCTGGGCAGATTTAAAATGGGCTTGTCGTGTTCGTTCATATCGTTTTAAACCTCCTGGAATAAAAAACTCCGCCGTCAGGCGGTAAGGATAGGTAAAAAGGGATTTACATATCAGTATATGTGGGACAGGCCGCGATATGTTCCGCTTTTTGTGCATCCAAGCAAAAAATTTCTTTGCCGCCAGGATGAAAAAATTCCTTGACAATAGGAGGGAAGTATGGTAATATTAAAAAACCGTCAGGAAAGAGACCGGAAAGCCACCCATGCCGGAGTGGCGGAATTGGCAGACGCCCGGGACTTAAAATCCCGTGGGAGAAATCCCGTGCCGGTTCGACCCCGGTCTCCGGCACCAATATCGCGGGGTAGAGCAGTTGGCAGCTCGTCGGGCTCATAACCCGGAGGTCGCAGGTTCAAATCCTGCCCCCGCAACCAGAAAAACAGCCGTTTTCATTACGAAAGCGGCTGTTTTTATTGCTTTTTTGCAGTTTTTAAAAATGAGGCGGTTTGAAAAATTCAACTTTAGTTCAACTCGCCTCTCAAATTCAAGCCTTTTTTAAAAAGATACTGGATAGAATGTCGGCGTTGCGCTGGTCGGCCTCCTCCATTACATGGGCGTAAATATTAGCCGTGGTACTGACCTGGGCGTGACCCAGCCGTTTGGAAATGCTCACACTGTCCACCCCATTGAAGTACAGCATAGAGGCCATTGTATGCCGGAAGGCATGGGCGTTAATGTGTGGGAGATCGTGACGCTTGCTGAACTTTTTGAGATAGTCGGTCACACTGTCCGGGTGCATGGGCTTACCGTTGTCCTGGGAGAATACGAAATCCTGATTCTGGTAGTATTCCCCAAGCCTCAGCCGCTCCTCCATTTGCCAGGCCCGATACCGCTTTAGCAGTTGCATTGTCTCAGCGGGTAGGGTGATATACCGCCGGGAGCGTTCTGTTTTTGGTGTGCTCTCATAGATTCCAATATCCGGGGAATAGAGGACGCTGTTACAGATGTAAATGCGGCTCCCCTCAAAGTCTACCTTGTCCCATTTCAGTCCCAGCACTTCCCCGCGCCGTGCGCCGGTGATAAGCAGAAGGTGGACAAGCGTTTTCCATTTCATGGGTTCCCGCTCCAGTGCGTCACGGATTGCCGCCACCTGTTCCGGCTGGAAGTAGTTTACTTCCTTGTGCTCTGCTTTTGGCAGTGTGGCACGGCTGGCGACATTGAACGGGACAAGGCCCTCCCTCACCGCCTGCTCCAGCACTGTGGAGATCAGCCGGTGATGCTCCAGAATCGTCTTTGCGGACAGGGTGCGGGTGTTTTCCTCCACCTTGAAAGCACTTACACCCAGGGCGACAGATATGGCCTCTGCTGTCTCTTTACTGACCTGCTCACCCTTCACGGCGGAGTAAACAGCACGGAGCGGGACACCGGTCTGCTGAGATAATTCCGAGCGGGTGAGTTTCTTTTCTTTCAGCAGCACCACAAGGTCAACTTTGGCCATGGCTCTGCTACTTCCCTTCCCCGCTCCTGGTTTGGCAAGCTGGGTATAGAGATCATTCAGATGGTCAGCCCGCAGCTCGCGCAGCTTTATGTGGCCTATCTGCGGATAAATCCGGCTTGTCAGCTCCTTGTACCTCACAATGGTGGAGTGCTTTACGCCCCGTTTCTCCTTTAGCTCAATTACATAATCGCAGTAGGCGGCAAACTTCTGGCGGCTGTCAGAGGTCACGCCCTCTTTGCACTCCTTTTCAAAGGTCGCGGCGAAAGCCTCGGCCTTTTTTCTTGCGCTTTTTTCTGTCCAGGTGGGTGATACCTCAAAAGTGGCTGTCCAGGGCTTGAGCTGCTTACCGTCAGACCCCCGGCCCCGGTGTACCCGGATGGAGTAGGAGATCAGCTTGCCGGCCTTGTCCCGGCGCTCTTGGATGTTAGCCATCTTCACGCACCTCCCGGAGATAGCTTTTGATGCGCTGCTCCACCAACTCCTGGCAGTCCAGGGCCAGCAGTTCAAAGCGCTTTCGGGTGCAGGAAGCAAGCAGCTCGCCATTCTTCCATATCTTGCACCACTCCATTTCCAACTCAGAAAATTCTTGCAAGGTTGTTATAGAACTCAGCTTATCTAAATCAGGAATCTCCAGGGTGTACCCGCACAGGTCAGCCAGCAGTCTTAATGCGTGTACCCGCATATCAACCTTCACCTTATCTTCTGCCAACCCATACAGTGTCTCCTCGGTGCTGGTAGGATAGTCGTTAAAACACAGCAGATAGCCAGGCCGTACCCCCAATGCTATTGCCAGCTTTTCCGCCATTCTGTTTGTCAGGGGTCGCTCTCCCCGCTCCACCTTGCTAATTCCTTCCGTAGAACAACCCGCCTTTTCTGCAAGCTCCGCCTGGGTAAGAGCGCGCTTTCTCCGTATCTCTCTCACACGCTCTGCTGGTGTCTGTGCGGGTTTCTCCCATTTCTCCATCTGTTACTTCCCCTTCTAAAATGAGATTCGTACAAATATTCGTGCGAGTGTACCCTTAAAATTCGCCCATATTGTACTATAATATGGGCGGAAAGTCAACGAACTATTTTGAATTTTGATGAACGGAGGACGCTTATGACTAACTTTAAAACCATTCGACAGACTGCCGCCCTGGGTTTAATCTCAGAGAACCGCCTGCGTATCATGGTAGCCCAGCAACTTGTCCCCGGTATTTGGTCAGGGAACCGGTTCATGGTGAATGTGGATGCTCTGGCGGAGCAGTTGGATCGAGAGAGCCGGGCCAATGTGGGGAAACCTTGTGATGCAGGAACCGGACTGGCAAAGTAAACGGAGGTGATGAAAGAATGGACTCAAAAAGAGAAGCCCGCCGGGATGCTGCAACATCCGAGCGGGCAAAGGCGGAGATCGGCCAAGCGGGCAAAGATCCCCACACCAATTCTACAACATGGAGCGGGCCTATTTCAAGGTTCTTGTCTGAAGGACAGCAAAATGCAGTCCCGCTCCGGGCTCTGGAAGGCTTGGTGGGGGAAAGTGGTCGGGCTGTCCGGCTCTTGATTGAGCGGGAGCGGCGGGCTGGTGTGCCTATTTTATCAGACAATCGGACAGGGTATTTTTTACCGGCAAACGATGAGGAGCGGGACAGGTTTGTACGCTCTATGCTCAATCGTTCCAGGGAAATTGAAAGAACCGCACACGCAGTGGAAAATGGGGGCGATTGAGTGGCGAAGGAAAGACGTGCTACATGGTGGAAAATGTTTTACCATCAGCGGGCGGCAATCGAAAGCGTGTCCGATGAAGACGCAGGAAAAGGCTTAAAGGCCGCTTTCCGCTACTTTGACGGAGAGCCGATAAGTGAAGAAGATCTTACCCAGGCGGCATTTGTCGTTTTCTGTGTTATGCGACCCTACATAGACGAAAGCAAACAGGACTATGCCGCAGCTGTTGAGAGCGGAAAAAGGGGCGGAGATAAACGGTGGGGAAATCCATAGGCCCCCTATACCCCCCCTATACCCCCCTTTAGGGTAGTCTACAGAAGCAGAAGCAGATGCAGAAGCAAGATACAGACACAGAAAAAAGAAGAAACAGACTCTTTTAAAATGGCGGCGGCGACGACGCGCGGCCCCGCCGCGCCATTATAGTGGACGCTGGGGCGCCGTCTTCAGAAAGAAGTGGTTTTTTGTTTGACTTTAGGACCTTTGAAACGCTGGTTGCTCAGTGTTATGAGCCCGGCCCGTACACGCTGGAAGAGGTGCTTTCTGTATTCAAGTGCTATTTCTCCCTCTATGAGCAAAAGACAGGGCACCCACACCCCAACATAAAGATGGACCAGATACGGCGGATCATTCAGAAGATGCCGTATCTTACCCAGAAAGAGGAGCGGGAGCTAAGAGGCACCGGCTTTTCCGGTGTCTTTCCCATACAGTACAAGTACATTATCGCCCAGCATTTCAATACACCATACACGGCTTGTGATTTCAACATAAACCACTTTTTTGCTGGGAGGATCAGAGAACTTAGGTATCATGAGATTGTGCGATAGAAAAGGAGGTAAAAGACCATCGGAAGGTCATCACAGCGAAAAGGCCGCGCCGGAGAGATCGAGCTTGCCAACATTCTCCGGGAACACGGTTACAACGTGGAACCAGGCCGCTCTCAGAGCTATGGGGATGTGCCGGATCTGTCCGGCCTCCCCGGCGTTCACATCGAATGCAAGCGGGTGGAGCGGCTGAACATATCCCAGGCAATGGCTCAGGCTGCCCGGGATGCTGAGAGATTCCAGGACGGCGTGCCCACAGTGTTTCACCGCAGGAACCGGGAAGAATGGCTTGTAACCATGTCCCTGAAGGATTGGCTGGCTCTTTTTAGCGGGATGCCGCCCGGAGAGTCTGTTGAAGAATGTTGAAATTCATTCCGTCGCGCACGAAAAAGGCAACGAAATCTCCGGACAAGATAAAAATCCCTCACTTATCAGAGTGGGGGATTTTCTATGGAACAAGCTGGAACAAATATGACACAAAATCCGCCCAAAAAAGCGACTCACTTCCCGGCCTTCTCCCCGGTTGCTGGATTGATACCCAAGCGCCATGACCGTTTGTCCCGCTCTGCTTGATCAACTACGGCCCGCTCCACAAACTGTTCCAGGGTTTCCCCTGTGGCCTCTGCGGCAGCTGTGGCAGCGTTTCTGGCGTTTTCTGTGATAGGGGACGCATTGGGCAAGACGGCTTCTGCGGGCCTCTCAGGGGGCTTTATGGGGTTTTCTGCCTCCGCCTCCATCGTGTCCACGATGAACTGATTGAGGGACTTCCCCTGTGCCTCTGCGGCAGCTTTCCAGCGGCCTTTGGTGCCACATTTGGCCCGTACCCGGATTTCGTCAAGCCCTTCAAGGTATTTTCTAGTGGCTTTCTTTTGAGCAGCACTTACTGGCATTTTATTCCCTCCTTCCCAGGTTGTTGGGAAATTCCGACACCTTCCCCAGTATGGCTTAATTATACCATGCACGTCTATATGTGTCCATATAAAAACAGCGCAAATATATGTACCCATATTTATACCGTCTGTCAATAGATATATATGGGAACATATATTATAATAAGACCATAGCAAGGGGGAACACCGGCGAAGGTGGACGGGAGTACCGAAAGGGAAAGCAAGACTACCACAGAAGAGCCGCCAGGCCTCCCGATAAAATGGAGGGAGCATCTACAATGAGTACTAACGAACTGGAGATTAAGGTGAGGGAGCTACGGTAGCTCCAGAGTCTGATCGAGGAGCCTCAGGCTGAGGCGGAGTCCATCAAGGATGCTATCAAAGCCCACATGGGCGACGCAGAGGAACTGCGGGCCAGGGAGTACAAGGACACCTGGAAGCCCGTAACATCCACCAGACTGGACAGCAAGGCCCTAAAGGCCGCAGCCCCTGAACTGGTGGAGCGCTTCATCAGAACTACCACAATCCGCCGCTTCTGCGTGGCATGAGAAAAGCCCCTTGTATCAGCACGGACCAAAGCGAGATACAAGAGGCCCAGACACCCTCGAAGGGGTCGAGGTCATTCCAATATGTAAGGAGGAGAACCTGTGATTGACGAAAAGGCGTTGTCTGTGATGGCCAGCATCGTGGACAGGATTGAGCAGACAAACCAATGGGAGGCCCTTCAACCGTCAGAAATAATCCGCTTCTGCCTGGAGCGGCAGAAGGAGGTGATAGTATGACACAGGAGCGGGAGATCCTGATTGAGAACATTTTCCGTATGCTGGCCCAGGCCAACGAGGAGCAGCTGCGGACAATTTATACTTACATTCTTCACCTGACAAAGTGAGAAGGCGGGGGTACCGAGATGGTGCCCCTGCTTTTCATTGACAGCCTTGATAGTAAAGGTATGATGTTGAGCTGCTGATTCGTAACGCCTCCGACGGGAAAAAGGACCTCTACGACATTGTGAATATAAAAGAAAACACCGCCGCCCTGATTGACCTCACCGAACGGGAGGCCAGGTCGGCGGCCCATAAGGCCGCCACAGGACGTGGTGTTTCTGATACTAGTATAGCCGATACCGAAGGATATCAACACCAGGCTCTCCATGAAGTCCTCTTTTGACGAGATGCAGGAAAACTATGACAGCAAGGGACGGCAGCTGACCGCCGAGCAGCAGGAGTATTTCAAGTACAGAAAGGTGCGGGACGATCAAGCGGCTGGCAATATGACCTCGGAACGTGGTACAATGGATGCAAGATACTCTGAAAAGGAGGATAAACGGTATGACCAATCTGGAGGTTCAAGAACTCAAGAGACTTTCCAGCAAAGCAGAGTCACTGAACAAAGAGGAGACGGCGAGATACAGGGAGCTTCTGGCAAAAGAGATGGAGGAGGACCTGTATATGGGAGACCAAACCTCTTAACAGCATGCTTTGGAGAATCCTCTGTTGTCGAATGGGCGAAAAATTCCGTGATAGTACCTGGAACGGGAAGTGTTTCATATTCTGAACAGCAGACCGCACAGGAATACCGTGTACCAAGTTTTGTAATAAGCGAACAGGCAGGGCGTAACAGCGGCAAAAAAGCTCCTTCTTTTTCCAGAAACGGACAAATATTTTTCAGAGAAACGCTGGACGGGAAACATTCCGGTGCGTATGCAACGCATGAGCTCACACATGTGATGAATCTGGAAAGGATGGGATAAAAATGGAGGAGAAAATCAAGCAGAACAGTTCCCGGAAGGAGCAGGACCAAAAAGAGCGGTTTATCAATTCAATGAAGAAGCTGTCCGAAGAGGGCAGACTGTCAGAGTATTTCAGAGAGACGGAAAAGGCGGCGAAGGAACAAGGCCAAGACTTGGACGTTTTACTTCGGTAAAGGATGACGCTGCCTCTGAGACAGCGAAGCAGACAAGTGCAGAGCTGAAAATGGGCATCCCTTCTTTTGTTTACAGAGGGGATCTGGGGGTATCAAGCGGGAACGGGGATATATTGTGCGCCTATTCTGAAAAGGGGGATAACAGCAATGGACGAGCGCGAAGTGATAACCAGGAGCTATTATCACGGGAAGGACAAAAAGAAGGAGTTTACCCCGGAAGAGAGCAAGCGGATCGAGGAGAAGCTGCGTTTATACTCGGAAGCGTATAAAAAGATGCTGCATGCCAAAGACAGCAAGCCGGTAACCGAGAGAACGGCAGATCTGACGAAAGCCGCTGAGAAGTAGAACCGCCCCCGCAGAATCGTTTCCCCACGCCTGAGTACGGGAAAATGAAACCTGGGAAGTTGTAAGGAAAGACATTCCGCAAAGGAGGATATGGGGCATGGACGCGAAGGAACTGAGCAGACAGATGAAGGAAACATTAGAAAAAATTACGCCGGAGGAAAGAAGGAAAGCGGAGGAAACGATGCAGAAGCTGGAGGAGCAGGGGTTCTTTCTTCTATGCGGATGCTCAGTCGGGGAGAAAGACCGGCCCACCAATGGGCAGAAAGGGCTGGAGCAGAGCTCCGAAAACTAGGAGCAGCCGCTTTGAGTTCAACAAAAATTCAACTCCATTATGAAAAGTTCAACTATTTTACCAGACGATACAAAACAGAGAAACCCTTAAAAGCCTTGTGCTGCAATACTTTGACCGATTTTATAAAACAATAAAAAACATCTGAATTTGAACTCATAACCCGGAGGTCGGAGGTTCGAGTCCTCCTCCCGCAACCAACAAACCGCTGAAATCGCACGATTTCAGCGGTTTTCTTCATTTTTCATCACTTTTCTGGCAAGTTTGTTTTCCGTCATTCATTTTGACCCAGATTCTGACCCATACGGGAAATTTTAGCGGAAAGGGCTGGATCACTTTAGAGAGGCTCAGAGACTGCAGGAGAGCACATTCCCCATGGTTTGGGCCGCTTGTCGCTGAGCGGCACTGGTTACATGAGCGTAGGTGTCCAGGGTAAACCCCGCCGAGAAGTGCCCCAGCATGCCGGACACCGTCTTGATGTCCACTCCGTTTTGAAGGGCCAGAGTGGCGAAGGTATGACGGAGATCGTGGAACCTTACCTTGGGCAGTCCCGCCCGCTTCAGCACCCGGTGGAGCATGTGGAGGACACTGTCCGGCGAGATTGGCCCGCCGTTTGGTGAAGGAAAGACCCACGGGCTGCTCCCAACTTTTTTCTTCTGTTCTAACAGAACGCTTACTGTATCCTCTGCCAGCGGCAGGGTACGGTAGGCGTTCTTTGTTTTCAACGGTGCCTCCACTACCTCTCCATTGATTCGAGATATCTGCCGCCGAACCCGGAGGTCGCCTCGTTCCAAATCAATGTCCTCCCACTTGATGCCCAGAAGTTCTCCCCTTCTCAGCCCAGTGGCCAGCTCCAGATAGTAGAGTTCAAATACGCCGCTCTCTCTGGCTTCCCGCAGGAAGGATTGGAGCTGCTCCACCGGCAGTGTTTTCATCTCCCGATGCTCTACCTTTGGCAGGGCACAGCCCTCGGCAGGGTTGGCGAGGATGATCCTCTGCTCCTGGGCCAGCTTTAGGGCAGAGGATAGAATTTGGTGGATGTTCCGCACTGTCTTGGCACTGAGCCCCTTGGGCTGTTCTTTGGCCTCCAGCCGGTCTACCCGACCTTTGGTCAGCAGCTTCTTGTAAAGTTTCTGCAATTCCAGAGAGGTGAGCTTTTCCAGCGGGATGTCCCCTATATTGGGCTTGATATGGTTGTCCATGTAGCCCCGGTAGGTCTGGTGGGAGGAGGGCCGGACTTTTATTTTGGCGTAGTCCTCAAACCATACCTCCATCCACTCCCCTACCGTGTACTTCCCGATCTTGCTCTGATCCAGAGATTGCGTCTCCTTGATGGCAGCCTTCAGCTTTTCCTTGACCTCCGCCTGAGTTCTGCCCAACACATTCTTGTAGATAGCCTTACCGGTCTCCGGGTCATGTCCCGCCGTATACCGGCCTTCCCAGCGGCCGTCCTTTCGCTTGCGGATACTTCCTTCGCCGTTGGCTCGCTTCTTAGCCATCCCTATTCACCTCCCGTTCCATAATCTCACAGGCTCGCCGCTCTTCCTCCTTTGGGAAGGAATACAGGCCATCCGTCTCCAGTTCTTTCGCAATCCCCCAGGCCAGCTTGAATCCAGCGGTGAAGCTGGCCAAAGAAGTTTCCTCCCGCAGCAGGTTTTGGGTATCCACCAGATGCATCAGTCTGCGCCGCTGCATCTTGTCCAGGCAATCCCGCACGTCCTAACGAGTCTGCTCGATTTCCTCCTCCAGTTCTGAGAAGTCTAGCTCTCGGCAGAATCGCTGGTGCAGAGCGGTCATGTAGTCATTCATCGTGTGTCGCCTCCTTTTCAGCAACACACAATACCCTAACTGACAGGCAATAGCCAGGGCAAACGAGCAGAGTTATCAGAACCTTAACAATTCGCTCTTAAACTCTCGGCCTTATCATTGTTAACACCGTACTATTTTCTACAGCCCTTTTCTTTTGTTTTGCGGCGCAATTTTTGAGGTCTCTCCGCACCAACCCCGGAGCAAATCCCTCTGACACTAAGGGCGCAGGGAATCACGACCCCGGAAGAGCAAAATTTTGTCCTTTACGACCCCGCCCCGCAGGACTTGAAACTGCCCGCACTGCGGGCAGAAGTGGACGAGCCGGGGCGTTTACGACCCCGGCTCTTTCTCCTGCTTTTTTTCACACCGGCCCTGCGCCCTCATCCAAGCCCGCCGCCGTCCCAAATTTGCCTCGAAAACCCTTGTTGGGGCAGCTACTCTACCCAGCCCTTCAAGCGGCCACACAGCGGCCCACAGGGGCAACAATAGGGAAATTACTGGTCTTGTGCATCTGGCCGCAACTGTGCGTTGTCGGATTGTTGTTGCCAATAAGTCCTGTGCCAACACCTTGAGCCGCTAAAAGGAAAGTTGACAAAGCCGAATGAGGGCCACAGAAAATCTTGCCCACAGTATGATAGCAAAAAACATCCTGCATGATGCTTTTTGCACCACACAGGATGTTTTTATACAGCGCGAGGTACAAAATCCGTTTCCCCTCAGCTTTGCTCTCCGAACAAGATCGTTAGCGTTGGCTCATCAATGACCGTGTATCCTTCTGCAATCTCAAAGCTCACTTCGATTTCCTCTATATCCGAAGGGGAGGAAATCCTATTTTCTTCCAGCGAGGATTCTCGCAACTTGATTGTAAGCACTGCAGATTCTCCACCTTTTACATCCTGACTATAGTACGAATAGTCGGTCATAAATCCGTTTACGGAAAGAGAATCATATACATCACGGATCGTAAAAAGGTTTCCGCTGTTGTTTTCCGCCAACAGCATTACATAGAAATCGGCGCTATATTCCGAAGCCTCTTCCAACACGGTCTTGGCTACAATTCGCAGTCCATTATCATTGTATATCTCATTACCTGACACATCGAATTGGGCACTTGTTCCGGGTACGGCAATCTCAACAGGGGTTTCCGCCGCAAGCTCATCACCGTCCTCACCGTATTGTCCCAAGTACAGTGAAACGGTCCCGACATCACGAATACCATACACACCCCAGTAGGCAGTGTCAAAAACAGAGGAAAGCTGTACATCTAAAATACAGCGTTTGCCAGGATTGATCGTACTGCTGGACCAGATAGAACTGTTCACCACCAATCCATTTATTCCAATATTAGAGGTGGAAATATATACCACATATTCGTTGGTATTTTCCAGTTCCAGCAGCAGGATACTATCCCCATCTTGATTTGTCATGACTCCACTGGAAAGCAGCTTCACACCGTTTTTATCATAGAGTGCTTCCTTTGAAAAGCAGGACATGTCATACCCATAGGTACTCATGGCCGCATTGCTTGTGATTGCATCCTGGTAAGGGTCTGTTTTATAGTCATGGAGATTGAAGGCAGAGGTTTTTAGCTGTCTGGGGCCGGAATAAGTGTGGTTGTATTCATCATCCGCTATGTCAAAGCCAATCTCAATATCTGCGATTTCATGGATGCCGTAAAGCATCAAGGTATCATAGTTAAACTGAATGACAGCGTTGGCCTTCTTTCCATCGGCTACATCGCAATTCAGATAGCCTTCCCTTATCATATATCCATTAATTGAGTTACAGTTATATCCGACCGAACCACTGATAAATGATAAATCTTTGCCGCTGTTATTTTCAATTAAAAGCTCCAAATTTGCGTAGTACTCGTCGTAAGTCAACCCTTTAGCAGTAATCTTTACGCCATTTTCGTCTACCATTACCGTCTCAGGAAGGACAGGGTCTTTGTTGAACGGTTCCATCTCTTCCTCATTCTTTTCCAGCGGCGTGTAGGAGAATGTGCTTTCGGTAAACGACTGGTTTCCCGCTGATGTGCTATCTAAAGCAGAGGGACCGCCGCAGGCAGCCAGAAGGGCCAATGATATGGCAAGTAGTGTGGATAAAAACTTTGTTTTCACGAGTATGTCCTCCTCTAGTTTTTGTTGGGATGCGATGTTGCGAAAGCCAGCCTTTATAGCGCAGCGATGTATTCGTTTGCTTTCTGGATTAACTCCCGCAGACGGGTGTGTTCTGCCTCTAATTCTGTCACTTTTCTTAGAAGCGCCGCTTTTTGATTAAACTTGTCGGTCTCCAAAAGCACCTTGATTTCTTTCAGATGAAACCCTAACTGCTGATAAAATTGAATGAGCCGAACGCGTTCTTGCTCCGGCTGCCCATAGAGCAGATGTCCATATTTATTTCTCCCGGAAGGAGCTACAAGCCCTGCTTTTTCATATCCCTGGACGGCTCGCCGGGACAGTCCCAGTTGCGTACACATCTGGCGTAGCGTTTGTTCCATCTTCATCTCCTCCTCACCGTAAAACTGCACGTTCCGTGCAGTCAAGGACTTTGCGAAACATCACATCCCGTAACAGGAGTTGTAATTTTCGCGTGGCGGGGAGAATCAGGCGCGCAGGACGCCTTCCAGCCCAAGAAGGTTCTCAGGAATTCTAATGCAATTCCCGGTAACTGCTTGGCGCATTTTCTATTATAAAAGTCATAACACTCGGCTTTTGACCAATAACTGGCGCAGGCCGGAAAAACAGCAGATTCTGAAAAAATGGTTGCCTCCTCTTCTCTTTTTGCAATCCATATGATATAACACCTATAAACGCCCGTTTGGGACAAAATCTCCCAAACGATAAAGGAAGGGAGAAAGTCCATGAAACAGAAGCTACTGCTGCTCTTTGCGGGAGCGACACTGTTTCTCACCAGCTGCGCCCCTTTGGACAAAGCACTGGAGGGACAGTTACTAAAATTTTCACATGTAAAAGAAGAGTCTGATTATCAGCAGTATGCCCAGCTTTTGGAGCAGGGGAAACTAGATGAGGATGGACGATTTACTGCCGAATCAAGTACAGAATCTCCCCCTGAGGGCAGTGTCTATGTCACCTTCGGCCGCAACGCCTACTTGGATGCCAGTTATTACAGTGATGAAAACCTCACCCACCTTTTGTCCGAGGAGGGGTGCTTTCTCTTTCCTGGAGACAGCATCTATGCAGGTGAAGCGATCATCAAAAATCCCAACAGCAATCTCTATACGCTGAAGAATTACCGCGTCACTGTCTTTTACGAAACCGGCTTGTCCGAGGAAATTACTGTTTCAAAAGATGGTACAAATCCCCTGGTTTTTACCATCCCCGAGGATTTTACCGGAACGGGTCTTTCCATTTATCCTATCGGATTCTACCAGGATAGGACCCTGGATCTTTCAGTTTATTGCATGGATGAGGAAACCCGCATCTCACTTGCCAGCGCCGGCCAGTGGTACATAAATGATACCGCCTGTTCCGGGAACTCGGCCTCTATTTCTGCAACAGAAGCATATACCCTGCGTTTGGATTACGATACAGAGGAGTATTTTTTTGTCAGCAGCACCCCACAGTGCTTTACACAAAATCCAAATGCAGATGGCCGGGTTGAGTTTTGGGAGGCAGCATCTACCGATGAGGATTGCCTCTACGAAGTAGAACTTCACCACTATCTAAGCCTTACCTTGCAGTGTGACGACGCCGCAACCATCACCGTCAATGATGAGGAACCGGTAAAACTCTCCAAAAACAAATCCTTTACCAGAGACGACCTGAAATTCGGAGACATACTAATCATTGACACCACCGGGACCTGTTCCATCAAAGAGGGGGATTATCGCTATGTTGCCGCTTCCAAGGATCCCCTTACCAACGGGAATCGGTATCGGCTCACCATCGTTTCTCAGCCGCAGGATGCCGCCGCTGAGGAACTTACTAAGGTGATGCCCGTCACCAGAACATTTCAGTTAAATTTACTGCCAGAAGGCACCTACGGTGAGAGTGTATACGAGATAAATGGTACTACTGTAAACGGGACCGTTGAAGCCGACGAAGGTGATACGCTCACTATTACTTACACACTAACAAATGATTTGTACGCCTTCAAAGCGGAAAACAAGGGCATTATCGGCTTTTTCTCTAACTTCTTCCATAAAAATGTCAAGACAATTACCATTCCCATTACGGCGGATATGAATGGCAGTGTCATTCAGGGCGAGACATATGTAGAACTTGTGAAAAAGGAGGATGCTTAGGATGCAAGTTCTGAAAAAGATTGGTCTTTCCGGTGTATGGACGGCTATCATGATCCTACTTTTCGTGGGAGCAGCAGTCTCCGCCTATTGGCGGTATCATGCTGCGGGCATTGGTACTACCATCGGTTCTACCACCGGAAATATTGTCGGTACTGCAATCGGCTCCTTTCACGGTGCGACGCAAGAAGTACCACAGGGTTATGCAGATGGCGCAGCGGCAGGCCTGAGCGCAGAGGATACCACTACCACGATTCTGGATACTCTGGAGTCTGTGGGTACGCTGGAGGTAATGACCGCAAATGTCACGATCAAGCAGCAACTGAAGATCGGGGACGCCTATCAGGGGTTATTTCTCCTCAACGGTGATTTAAAATTTACCGTGGACTTATCGAAAGGAAATATCATTCTCCCCAAAGACGGTAGTTACCTTTGCCTTGTACTTCCAAATCCCGAGCCAACGCTCATCCTTAACCATGAAAAGACGCAAAAACTTGCAGAGACAGATGCATTTAACTGGAATCTCAGCGCAAAGGATGGTATGACCGCATACCTAAACGCCATCCGGACATTGGACAGCAGTGCACTTAGCAGCATCTCAAACTATGATACACTAAAAAAACTTGCCGAAGAGGCTGCCATCACCCAAGCAAGCCAACTTATTGAAGCATTGCAGGAAAGTGGCAAAAAAATTGAGGTACAATTGGAGGGGCGGCCATGACCAAAAAAAAGAAGTTATTCCACCCATTCAAATGTATACAGCACCAGCAAAACCCGCATAAAAACAAAAGCAAGGCTTTCCGGATCGCTTTATTGGTATCTTTTCTTCTGGTCAGCATCATTTATCTTCAGCTTGAGACATTTCGGATTGGGGTTGCCTCCCTGGAAGAATCCTATACTGCCTCCATCCAGCAGACTTCACAGGAGATTTCTGACAACATGTACCAGGATGCCTTTGCTTACGCCAAGGAAAATCACTATGTGGTCAATCGGGGAGCCATTTCCATTGGCAACTTACAGGAAAAGCAAAATTTGGAGGTACTGCGCGTCAGTGAAACAACCTATCAAATTTCAGAGAAAGAGGAAGGCTTCTTGTCTTCTTTGAGCAGCACTCTGGGATTTGGATCGCTTGACAGTTGGATTGAAGTTCCTGCCACTGGTACCTTTCTGGTCAACCTCCAGCTTGCTGAATTTATCGTAGACAACCAGCGCAACAGTGTGGTGGTAAGAATACCAAATCCTGTACTTTCCGATGTGACAATAGATCACGAAAATGTACAGATTCTTTTTGCGGAAGACGGCAGTCTCGTGCCGCACTCCACTAAAGAGGGAGTAAACCAAGCTGCCAGTGAGCTTCAACAAGCGCAATCAGAGTTACTGAAAAGTATGCGGGAAAACCAGGAATATTATCAAATTGCAAGAACATCTGCCAAAACACTTTTGGAAACCCTCATCCGACAATGGAATCCTGGAGTAGATAACTTGACCGTCACTGTGGAGTTTTTTTCGGACAACATATAAGTATGAAACAGGAAATTCATCAACTGTAAAGTAGTAAGACCTGAAAATGTACCACTATTCTCAAATATTGGCATGGGTACAGTCGTTGAGATAAACTGTAATTCGGGCAAACTCAACATTCCAGGTACTCTGACCCAAACCGTGACCCATACGGGATTTGGAACACACGGAACCAACGGAGCAAAGAGGCTCAAATCGTATTTCCGGTCCCAGCAGAAATGGCACAAAAGCCCTCAAAGGAGCGGAAAGCCTATCCAGACCGCAGCTCATAACCCGGAGGTCGCAGGTTCAAATCCTGCCCCCGCAACCAGAAAGCCGCTGGAATCGTAAGATTCCAGCGGTTTTATTTTGTGTTTGGGACGTCTGTCGCAGCCTTTGCGGAAAGCGGGGCGCAACAGGCGTTTTATTTTCGAGCGTGGGTCTGACTAAATACCCCCACTGTTTGCGGTTTGTTTGGAGGTCGCTGCGGATTTTGCGGGAAAATACACGCGCTATAAATACTTACTCCTCAAAGGCAAGTCATCAGACTGCCTTTGAGGAGTAAGTCCAACCCCGTCAAACTGTTCAGAAGGGAGGAACAGTTTGAACATCTGAATGGAACATATCTTTCCAGGATGAGAAGAGAAGGGAGAAGGTTCCGGGAAAGATTATGTTTCGTTTTTCGATGCCGATACCATTTTTACAATGCCTTTTTTGTAGAGGAGATACGCCCAGCCGATGGCGATGGGAATGGCGCCCAGGACGGCGAAGCCCTGATAACCGGACATGCCGGGGATAAACAGCAGTGCCAGTACCGTGGCTACCGCGGGAGCAAGAACGATGAGATTCTTGTTCTTCACATAGTGGTCGCCGGAGCCCTTGGCAAAGAGGCCGAGGAGCAGGGAACCGAACAGAGCGGGAATGACATACTGGGTGGCGGTCTTCACGGCGGGCAGGGCAAACACCGGCTCCAGAGGCTTCAGCAGGAGCACGCCCAGTGCGATGATGATAATGGTCTCGATGGAGGAGATGGCCACCGCGTAAGAGGAGACGGCGTCCGATTCCTCCGTGTTGGCGTCCACCCCGGCAATCTGCTGGGCGGAAATGACCACGGGCAGCTTCAGGTTCATGACGTTTCCGGTGATGAAGGTGATGTAAGAGGAAGAGCCGAGGATGGGAGCGAAACCGATGATCTCGGAGAAGTCAATGGGGAGCATCATGGCCAGAATACCGATGGCAGCCTGTGCAATCATGGCAAAGCTGGGGAAACAGTCATAAATTGCACACATGATAATGGGAATGCCAACCATAAGAGCCAGAGCAATGAGAGAACCGATTCGGCCTACTCTGTGCACACTGTCCATGTAACTGCTGTTCTTTTTCATGTCAGCCCCTCCTTTAGAGCACCTGAGTCCAGAACACGGCGGAGGCCATGCCCAGAATCAGAGTGAATGCCATATTGAAATCGCCCAGCCAAGTCCAGCCGGTCTTTTCCACGATCTTCTTCAGAATAAACGCAATGATCAAGCTGGTTATCAGGACCAGAGTGCTGATAACGCCCTGGAAAATCTGGAAGATAGCTAGAACGGGCATAAGTGCCAGCATGAAGCAGGAGTTTACAATGGTGCCGAAGCCGGACTTATTCTGCCCCAGCTTGTTGACGCCGCCGATGATCTGTTTGCCGAAGAGAGCGTTGATAAATACGCCGGCAATAATACCGGTGCTCATGACCAGCATGACAGCGCCGAATGTGTCAGCGCCGGAGGCCATGGCCTGGGTCATGTCGGTGAAGCCCAGAGCGGAGGTTGCAAGCTGCGCCGCAATCAGCTCATAGCTGACGGAGCCGACCACGCTCAGACGGAACCAGGCCCAAGGGATACCGATGACGGCGGACAGAGTGATGAGTCCGGCCACAATGGCGACAGAAGGGATGACCGATGCGGAGAGTGCGTTTTTGCGGATTTTCTTCAGGGTTTCCTCCGAGATCCCCAGCTCCAGCGCCCGGGTACGGGATTTTTTCCAGAACACGAGGCAAAGACCAATCATGAACAGAAGTGCGATGATAACCAGAAGATATAGGGTTCCGCTGTTGGCTAACTCAGAAAAACTTTTCATGTTTTACTCTCCTTTAGCTTCGATTCAGCATGGGCTTTACATCGTCAGGAATGGGGCATTCATACCGTTCGCCCACTTCTTTCCGGTGCTCTTCCTTGGCTTTCTCAATCAAATCGGGATGTTCCAACAGCGTGGCCGCGGTGTAGGCCAGAACCTTGCCCGCATAGATAAGGCCTTCGTGGGCAATGGGGCTTTTCGCCTGGGCGGTCTGCTGCCAAGAGTGGGCGGGCGTACCCTGAACGCTGGTGGTTGCCACCATTTGGGCGGTGGGCACCACATGGGACACGTCGCCCACATCGGTGGAACCGGACATGACCAGTGAGCTGGGAATATAGTCAAAGGCGGTACCCAAAAGCTTTTCGTTTGCAAAGGACTCCACATCGGAAAGTCCGGTCTGGACCTTCAGTGTGCTTGCGATGGAGGCGCGGTCCGTCTCGCTGATTGTCTCGTAAATTTCGTCCGCATATTTCTTGGCTTCCTCAGAGAATTGGATGCCGCCCAACTCCACATTGCACCGGCCCATAACCTCGGAGATGGTCCGGTTGGGGGTGAAGTCCGAAATACCGGTATCGATTTCCACAGAGACGGAGGTCTCGGTCATCAGAGCTGCGCCCTGGGCAATTTTCAGGACACGGGGATAAATCTCATCCACCTGGTGCTTCTTGGGGGCGCGCACGTAGTAGTAAAGCGCCGCGGTGTCCTGCACCACGTTGGGAGCCTGGCCCCCCACATCCAAAAACGCGTAGTGGATTCTGGCCTGATCGATGATATGCTCACGCAGGAAGTTGACGCCCACATTCATGAGTTCGGCGGCGTCCAGAGCGCTTCTGCCCAGTTCGGGACAGGCAGCCGCGTGGGCGGTTTTGCCCTTGAAGCGGAACACCACATCAATTTCGGACAGGGAGGAGGGGGCCCAAACAGCATTCATGGTGTTGGGGTGCCAGGTCAGAGCCACATCCATGCAGTCAAAGACGCCGTCCCGGGCCATGAAGGTCTTGCCGCAGCCAGCCTCTTCGGCGGGGCAGCCAAAGTAGACCACGGTGCCCTCCATGCTGCGCTCCTTCAGGAAATCCTTGGTGGCAACCGCTGCCGCCAGGGCGCCCGCACCCAGATTGCAGTGCCCGCAGCCATGGCCGGGAGCGCCCTCTTTCACCGGTTCCTTGTTGCAGACGTATGCCTTCTGGCTCATGGAAGCCAGCGCGTCATATTCGCCCAGAAAACCGATGACCGGTTTTCCTGAGCCATACACCGCTTTGAATGCAGTGGGGATGCCGGCGAGGCCTTCTTCCACTTCAAAGCCCTCCTGCTTCAGAGCCCGGATCAACGTGGCGGCCGACTGAAATTCCTTAAATCCCACCTCAGGGTTTTCCCAGAGAGAATCGCTGACGCCGATGAAAAGATCTTTTTTTGCCTCCACCAGCTGGCTGATCAAATCTTTGCTGTTCATAACCCACTCCTCTTCCTCTGTTTTTATTTAAAGAATACATTAAAGAATAGTCTTTAATGTATGGCTTTATTATACTACCTTTTTAACGAGGATCAATTGTTTTATATTCCAAAATGTTTTTTCACATTTTAGACAGAACGCACAAGTACAAACAGGTGTTCCTGAATTTGATTGGCGGATTCTTCAGGATGTTGACAACGCCTCGTTTCTGACTTATGATGAATAAAATCGATTCATTTGTGCACATTACAGCACCTTCTTTGGTGCTATACTTTATATTGCGGAGGCTTGTTATGAAGGCCAGAATTGCGTTATTGGTAAAAGAACATTTTGCGGAATACTGCCGCAATACCTTCTTAACCGAGACAGAAGATATGGTCCTTTCGTTTTTTACCTATGTAACGCTGGAGCAGATGGTGGCGACTTATCAGGAGCTGGTGGGGAAATACGACGCTGTGATTACCAGCGGTCTGCTGCCCCATACCATACTGCATAACGCTGCGGAGCCGGGGCATCCCATTCTCGAGTGCTTCCGTTACGACGTTGAAAATACGTACCGGCTCGTTTTGCGGGAGAGTGTACGCCGTAATCACCTGGATCTCTCACGGGTGGGGATGGAGGCCCTTCCTTCCGGTGTCTCCCTCCAGCAGGCCATTGAGGAAAATACGTTTCCCCACTATGCAAGGCTCTTTGAAGGACAATTTTTCTCCCTGGATATGGAAGCGCTGAAACAACAAGAGGCGGCTGTCTCTGAACGTTATAAAAAACTGTATCAGGATGGGAAAATTGACTATATTCTCACCTACTTTTACAGCGCGGTGGAAGCGATGAAAGACGTGGGGATTGACTGCTACTACCTCTATCCCAGTGAGAAGGAATTTTACCGGGTCATTGACCTTGTGTGCAGCAAGATTTCGCTTCGGCAGGCGGAAAAACGAGCTCCGGCTGTCATCCATCTCACCCTGCGGCCCGCTCAGGCCGGTGCAGTGGGAAACGAGCTGAAGATAGCGGAGCTCTACACTGCACTGCTGGAATATATTAAGCTCCATCAGTACGACATTTCCGTCAAGCAGGGGGGTCAGTATTTCCAGCTCTATACCGATGCGGAAACCCTGGAACAAATGACCAGTGGGTTCCTTCACTGTCCCTTGTCCCAGCACATTCCGCTGGTAAATCGGCTTTGTTCCTCGGTGGGATACGGCGTGGGAAACAGCTTCTTCCAGGCCACCCAAAATGCTTTGGAGGCGGCGCAATACGCATTGGAATTGAACAGTGCCGATAAAGCCAGCTACTACATTGACAATAACGGCACCATCACCGCCCTTTCCCACAGAGGTCCCTCCCAGCAGTCCTGGATTGCCCAGCTGCCGAAGGAGAGACTGGTATCCCTTGCGGAGCAAGCCAGCCTGTCTGTGGATACCATTGCGAAAATTCTCTCGGTTCTGCACGCCATGGGAAGCCGCCAGCTCACTTCTCAAGACCTGATTGAGCGGCTGGGGCTCTCCCTGCGGACGGCCAATCGCTATCTTGCCAACCTGACAAAAGCCGGTTTGGCCCAGCCCATTGGACAAAAGGCCCTGGTAAAGAAAGGGCGGCCGGTCAACATTTATTCCCTGGAGGAGCTTGCAGAGGGACTGTTTTAAAGCATGAGAACACTGCCCCGGTAAGCCAGACCTTGAACATAAAGAGCCGCCGGAATCCTAGGATTCCGGCGGCTCTTGTTCTATATAATTAGTTCTTTTATCCAATGGATTACCGATTGAGCATCCATACCCCCAGATTTAAATAGGCGGCAAAGGTTACCCACAGGAAATAGGGCAGCTGCAGCCATGCGGCCAAGCGGTCGACCCGGAGGAAAGTGCTGATCATCCACAGGATCATGCCCCACAGTGCCACCAGCCAGAAAAAGGCGAGGCCAAATCGCTGTAAATTGAAGAAAATAATGCTCCAGAAGAAATTGAACGCCAACTGCACAAAGAAGATCCGCAGGCTCTTCGTGCGGTGGGCGGAGGGGGGAGCGAGATAGATTCGCGCAGCGCCGATGCCCAGCAGCAGGAACAAAATTCCCCAAACGATGGGAAACACAGAGCCGGGGGGAGACAGGGGCGGCTTCCGCATCGACTCGCGGTAAAATTCCGCGCCCTCCCGCGTCAGAAATCCGGAAAGAGCGCCCACCGCCTCCACGCCCAGGACCCAGAATACGTACGGCTTCCATGTGGTTTTATGCATCTGAACCTCACCCCCAATAGAATATGCGCACCAGGTGTCCGCTATGCGCAGCCTGCCGGGGAATTCGAGAGGCATACTTTCCTCCAATTGAAAGACACTAATGCCAGAACAATATGTTGGAGGAACTGGTATGGCGTCATTATGGGAGAAGACCTGGAAACACCCCGCTTTTCCGCCTCTGGACGGAGATGCGGACACCGATGTGCTGATTATCGGGGGAGGCATGGCGGGGATTCTGTGCGCCTATCGGCTGCATCAGGCTGGAGTGCCGTACCTGCTGGCGGAGGCGGAGACCATCGGCAGCGGAACCACAAAAAACACCACCGCCAAACTGACCAGTCAGCATGGGCTGATTTATGAACGGCTGATCCGCCTCTTTGGAACAGAGTGGGCAAAGCAGTATTTGACAGCCAACCAGGAGGCGTTGGAGGCGTACCGGGAGCTGTGCCGCGGCATCCGCTGCGGATTTGAGGAGAAGGATGCCTATGTCTATTCCCGGAACGACCGGAAAAAGCTGGAGCGGGAGCTGGCCGCGTTGGAGAAACTGGGGTTTCACGCAGAATTTTCGGAACACCTGCCCTTGCCGTTCCCCGTGGCGGGAGCAGTAAAGTTTCCTCATCAGGCGCAGTTTCACCCGCTGGAGTTCCTTTCGGCCCTCACCAAAGACCTGCACATCTGTGAGCATACCCCAGTACAGGAATTGGTGGGTACCACAGCGGTAACACCCCGGGGCCGCATTACGGCGAAAAAGATTATTGTGACCACACATTTTCCCTTTCTCAACAAGCATGGCAGCTATTTTCTGAAACTGTACCAGCACCGTTCTTATGTTATCGCCCTGGAGCATGCCCAGAATGTGGACGGCATGTATGTGGACGAGGCGCAGAAAGGAATGTCCTTCCGGAATTATGGCAGCCAGCTGCTGGTGGGCGGCGGCGATCACCGTACTGGGAAGCAAGGCGGGGGATGGAGAGAACTGCGGGAATTTGCAGGGCGATATTATCCCCGAGCGGTGGAAACGGCGCACTGGGCGGCCCAGGACTGCATGAGCCTGGACGGTGCGCCCTATATTGGCCCCTATTCCGCGTCCACCGACCATTTGTATGTAGCGTCGGGGTTTAACAAGTGGGGAATGACTTCCTCCATGGTGGCCGCTCGCATTCTCAGCGCCCTGGTTCAGGAGAAGGAAAACCCCTATGGGGATGTGTTTTCCCCCTCCCGGACGATTCTGCGTCCCCAGCTGGTGGTCAATGGATTGGAAGTGGCGGCCGGGCTGCTTACGCCCACCGCCAGACGCTGCCCGCATCTGGGGTGCGCGTTGAAATGGAACCCCCATGAGCACTCCTGGGACTGCCCCTGTCACGGTTCCCGCTTTACGGAGGACGGAGCACTGATCGACAATCCGGCCACGGGAGATTTGAAGGAGTAATTCTCCAAAAGGACAAAAAATCCAGCCGCACCAAAGGCGCGGCTGGATTTTTTACTTTGAATGGTCGGAAGGCTCCCTTACGCCACACCCACCGTGATGAGAATGTTGGCAAAGGTGCGTTTCTCGCCGGTGGAGATGGCCAGGCGAACAGCGGGCTCACAGCAGGCGTCATAAAACTCATAGCGGCCCAGCTTTTCCAGTTCCAGGTCGGGCAGCATAGTCTTGAATTCTTCAAAGATTTCCGGGGTGGTGCCGTCGCCGGTCTCCATGACCTCGGCTCTCTCGATGTTGATCACACTCTGGAGAGCGGCCAGTACATCGGTTACAGTGGGAAGACCGGGGGTCAGGCCCAGATAGACCAGCTCCGCGTCGCCGGTTTTGGAATCCAGAGGATAGTTTCCGTCGGCAATCAGCACCTTATCGCCGTGGCCGCAGAGTGCCAGGGCAGCAATCAGGTCCGGATGAATCAGTTTTCCTTTCAGCATAATAAATTCCTCCTGTTCTTATTTCTCATTCTCACGCAGCTGGCCCAGCTTTCCGCCGGGATGGCAGCGGACGTATTTAACGGGATCCCAGTCCTTTTCTACCTGGAGTGCTACAGACAGAGCCTGCAGAGTGAGCAGTTCAGCCAACACGGAATTCCGGGGAGCTCGGTTCAGCGGACCACCTTCAGCCTTGACACCGGCAAACAGGAAGGCGTCGGTGTTCTTGGCCAGCCAGCTGTCCGCGTTGCCGGACACGCCAATGACCTTGCAGCCATTGTTCTTGATAGCCAGTACGGTGGCCTTCAGCTCGGCCGTCTCACCGGAATTGGAGATGGCGATGACCACATCTCCCTCTACCAGCTGGCCGCAGGAGCCGTGGACGGCCTCAGTGCCGTGGAGATAGTAGGCGGGATTTCCGGTGGAGGAGAACAGAGAGGCGGCGTAGGTGGAGACATGGCTGCACTTGCCGATACCGGTGATATGGAGCCGGCCGCCCTTGGACTGGGAGTCCAGAATCAGCTGAGCTGCGGCCTCATACTCCTCCGGGGAGCGGGCCTTCAAAAAGGCGTTGAATTCGGTGTCAACAGCAGCAAAGAAATTGCTGACAGCCTGCTTGCTTTCTGCTTTCAACATATTCATTACTCCTTCGTGTTTTTATTTCAGATCGTCCAGCAGCGCCGGGTCGAAGCCGGTGTAGCCGCGCTCACGCAGCAGCTCCTGTACCTCACTGACTGTGGGTAAGCTGGGCATGGCACCCATGCGGGATACAGTGATGGCGGCGGTGTGGCTGGCAAACGCCAGGGCTTCGCCCTGAGGCAGACCGGCGGTAAGACCGGTGCAGAATGCGGCAACGAAGGAGTCGCCTGCGGCGGTGGGATCGGCCACATGCTCCATCTTTACACAATGGGTGTGGTGAATGCCGTTCTTGCCGGCCACCACGGAACCGTTCTCACCCATGGTGATGATGAGATTCTCCACACCGCGGGCCTGGAAGGCCTTGGAGACGATGTCCACATCCTCGAAGTTGATGCCGTTGGAGACGTCGATGGAATGGTTGGCCAGGATGGCGGCCTCATGCTCGTTGGGGGAGATGTAGGTGGCGCAGGAAAGCAGCTGATCGGACATGGGAGCGGCAGGTGCGGGGTTAATCATGACGATGACGCCGGCGTCGTGGGCCCACTGGGCCACTGCCTCGATGACCGGCATAGGCAGCTCGAACTGCATCATGACCAGATCGTATTTGCCAATTTCGTCCTTCAGCCAGGCCACGTCCTCCACTGTCAGGGTAAAGTTGGCACCAGGACAGACGGTAATCCGGTTCTGAGCACCGTGCTCTGTGACCTCCAGGGTGATATGACCTACGCCGGAGGACTCATTTTTGTCCACAGAGACGTGGGATACGTCCACACCAGCGGCCGCAGCCGTGTCGGTCATGATTTTGCCGAAGGCATCGTCGCCCACCTGGCCCACCATGGTGACGTGGGCGCCCAGCCGGGCACACTGCACGGCTTGATTGGCGCCCTTTCCGCCGGGAGCTGTCTGGAATTTAAGGCCGATTACGGTCTCACCTGAGTTGGGTGCCCGTTTGGTGGAGGCAATCAGATCCATCATGAAACTGCCTACCACTAGAATATTTGGCTTTTTTAGCATTATTGGAAGCCCCTCCTTCTACAATTCGTGCTTGAGGAAGGTGGATATAGCCGGATAGAGCCGGTGTTCTCCGCGGTCCGGAAGCACAGGTTGCGCATTCGGAATATTTTAATTATATAAAATGCAGTCAGGTAATGCAACAGCGAAAGATTCGGCGTTTTCACGAATCCGGTCTGAAACCGGATGCCGCTGTTCCTGGAATAACTTCTGCATCGGAAAAGAAAAACTGTGCGTCCGGCTTGTCAGTGCTCCGTCCGGTGTGTATAATCATGTATAGACTTGTATAGGAATGGGGCGGCTATGTACGCCAACCGGGAAAGGAGTTATGGTTATGATTTACGATACGCTGGAACATCTGGAGGCCTACCGGGGGATCCATCCCGGCGTCATGCGGGGCCTGGAACTTCTGCGGGATACGGACTTCTCCCAGTGGGAGGTGGGCCGCCACGAAATTGACGGTGACAAGCTTTTTGTACTGGTACAGAGCTACGACTCCAAGGTAGAGAACAATACTCCGGAGGCTCATAAGAAGTACATCGACATCCAGTATCTCGTTTCCGGGCAGGAACTGATGGGCGTTGCGCCCCTGGAGGAGATGACGGAGGAAGTTGAGGCCCGTCCCGAGGGGGATATCTGGTTTTATCATGGTCCCATGAGCAATATTCTGTTGAGTGGGAGACGTTTTGTGGCTCTCTGGCCGGGGGATGCCCACGCACCCTGCATTGCGGTGGATGGAGTACCCATGCCCTGCGTGAAATGTGTGGTAAAGGTTCAGGTGGACTGGGAAGAATGAAACTGGAACTCAAAGAGAATGGCTTCCTTGCAAAGTACATCAAGAAGACGGTGGAGTGGGAAAAAAAGCGAAATCGTGAGAAACCCATGGTACCCTTTGTCAGCGAGAAAAAGCAGATGTGGTACTACCTTATGAATCAAATTGACAAGACTCCTCCGGAGGAGAACGAGAAAAAGGGTGAGACTCAGGAATGAGTCTCACCCTTTGTTTTGCGCAGCTTGCGGTATTGCAGGGGGGACACCCCAGCGTATTTTTTGAACACAGTGCAGAAGTAGTTGCTGGAGGACCAGCCCATCCGGTAAGCCAGGTCTGTAATGGGTTCATCAGTGGTGACCAATAGCTCCTTGGCCTTTTCCACCTTATATTTGTTTACATAGCTTTTCAGGGTGATGCCCATCTCTTTTAAAAACTTGGATTCGAAATAGGACAGGGAGTAGCCGGCCTCCTGAGCCAGGCGCTCCAGGCTGATGGGTTCCCGATAGTTCTCCTCAATGTATTTCAGAGCAAACCAGATACGGCTGTCACTCTGCTCCTCCACAGTGCTTGAAGAGTCCTCTGCCACTGGATTCATCTGAGGAAACTGAAAGAGAAAGCAGGTCAGATATTGTACGCCGATTCTGCGCTGCATGGGGTCTTGAGAAGAAAACAGGTCGAAGGCCTGTTGTACCAGGGAAATGTAGGTAAATGGAACCTTCACATGCCGGTGCTCCATGTTCATCAGCTGCTCCCGAAGCAGATGGGAATATTCCTCATCCAGGCCTAAAAAGCCGTGTTCACCGGACACGCGTACCTGCAGGGCATAAAACTCGCTGAACCCCTGCTGGATAACACCATTATTATGGGCTTCATTTGGAAAGACGACAATTCCTTCTCCACCCGACAGCAGATAATGCTCGGTTCGATTGCCTGTCATGATGTTGGTCAGCCGCGTCCCCTTTAGAATACAGTGAATTTCCAAAAGATCGCTGTGGTAGTGCGTTCTGGATGGGGGCTCAGAGGACAGCTGCTTTTGGTGGGTAAAATTTCCTAATCCTGAAATTCCGTGCACATCCTCGGTGATAATGTGTTTGTTTTTTTCCCAGATATAGTGGTCCTTAATTTCAGTAATGGGAGCATTCTGTATTTTTTTCCATTCTTCCGTTTTGGCGTCCGTAGTGATCACCTCCCAGAACTGTTAAGATATGTTAAGATGATTTAAGAAATTATAAAAAATCACTACGTATAATTTTGAATGCATCGCATTAAAAAATGATGGTATTATTAACAAAAAGATAAAAATAAATGGGTATGAGTTGTCAAAATATACAAAATAAGCATACTAAAAGTTGTGAGATAAGTCAAGAACTTTTTTAAGACCGTTCATTTTCGACAAAAATAGGCAAGAAATTGCGAAGAACCGGTAAAGATTTGCGCTCTGCTCGCTAAAGTATTGTTAAAAATTGCGCTGGATCTCAAAAAGTTCCGCAGTAATTTTTATAATTCTCAGCTTGATGGAATCATAAGGCTGCCGTTTGGTTCCTCAGACCGCGAGAGTCAATTGTTCTGTCAAAAATTTGTTCGTTGTGGAGGTAGAAGCAATGAAGGAAATCAAAAATGGCGTATGGCCGGTGATGATCACGCCCTTTACCGAGGACAACAAAATTGACTATGTTGCGGTACAGGGAATCATCGACTGGTATGCGGCGCATGGCGTGACCGGCATTTTTGCCGTCTGCCAGTCCAGTGAGATGTTCTTCCTGAGTAAGGAGGAGCGGCTTGAGCTTGCCAAGTATGTCATTGAGCACGGCCATGAGAAGGGAATGGGCGTGGTCGTCTCTGGACATGTGGCAGAGAAGGTAGAGGACCAGATTGCCGAGGCTCAGGCGATCATCGATATGGGCCCCGACTCCTATGTGTTCATCTCTAACCAGTTCGCGGCTCAGGATGAGAGCGAGGAGGTTGCCAAGGAGCGCATCTCTTACCTGCTGGAGCACATTCACGCGGATAGTTTCGGTATTTATGAGTGCCCTTATCCCTACAAGCGGGTGCTGAGTCCCGAGTTGCTGAAGTGGTGTGCTGATACCGGCAAGTTTGCCTTCCTGAAGGACACCTGCTGCGACCTGGATCAGCTGAAAGCCAAGTGCGAAGCTGTGAAGGGCACGCCTCTGAAGATTTTCAACGCCAACGCGGCAACCCTGCTGGAGAGCATGCGTTACGGCGTGGCCGGCTATTCTGGTGTCATGGCCAACTTCCATGCCGACTTGTACGCCTGGTTGGTGGAGCACTTCAATGACGCCGACAAGCAGGACAAGGTGGAGCAGATGATGGCCTTCCTGGGCGCCACTTCCATGGTGGAGTGTCAGATTTATCCTGTTAACTGCAAGTACCATATGAATTTGGTCGGTGTACCCATGTCTCTGGTTACCCGTACCCGGGATCCGCAGGAGCTGCTCATGGGTAAGAAGGTCAATGAAGGCCTTCCCAGCAGCAAGCTTATGGAAATTCAGCAGTTCAAAGTCTGCGAGGATATGTTCCGGAAGGCATTTTTTGGTTAATTTCGTACATATTCCCTGAGAGGTAAGGGATATGAAATAAATTGGTTTAGGAGGAAATAAAGTGAAAAAGATTCTTGCTTTGACACTGGCCCTGTGTATGGCCCTGTCCCTGTGCGCCTGCGGCAACTCCAGCTCCAGCTCTGGCTCTACTTCCCAGAGTGGAAGTTCTGCCGGCTCCGATGCATCTTCTGCTACCAGTGAGTACACCAAGACCAGCGACTATGATGCCTCTGGTGACCCCGCCATTGACCTGATCTTTACTGCCAATGCTCTGGGTACCGACTGGCACGGCATGGCCATGACCACCTTCGCCGACGCGGTGAAGGAGCTCTCCGGCGGATCTGTGACCTGCTCTGTGTATTCTGACAGCACCCTGTTCTCCTCTGAGAACGAGTGGGATGCCATTAACCAGGGTCAGAACGGCGGCGGCGCCGACCTCGCTTACATCTCCTTCCCCACCCTGGCCACTCAGCCCGGCCTGGAGTGGTGCGCCATGATCAACACCGCTTACTTCTGGACCGACTATGACCACATGACCAGCGTTCTGAACGGTGAGCTGGGCCAGGAGATGTATGACAGAATCGCTGCTGAGAGCAACATCATTCCCTTGAACGGTTTCTATCTGGGCTCCCGCGTCATCAACACCCGCACCGTCCAGGTGGATTCTCAGGCTGACATGAACGGCCTGCTGCTGCGTATGCCCTCTTCCGAGGCTTGGCTGAACCTGGGCCGCGCTCTGGGTGCTGAGCCCACCTCCATGGCCTTCTCCGAGCTGTATACCGCTCTGCAGACCGGCGCTATCGAGGGTCAGGACAACCCCCTGCCCTCCGACATTAACGGCGCTTTCTATGAGGTCGCTCCCTACTTCGCCATCACCAACCACGTGGTGGACTCCATCCTGCCCTGCATCAACGCCGACACCTGGAACAGCCTGACCGAGGCCCAGCAGCTGGCGGTGAAGGACGCCATCGAGTACGCCCGCGACTTCAACGACACCAACCGTATCGCTCAGGAAGAGGAGTGTGTGGACTTCCTGCTGGAGCAGGGCTGCACCGTCACCTATCCTGACATCAACGAGTTCAAGACCTATGCCTCCAACTGGTATGCCGATCACCCCGACGTGACCGCGGATTGGGACATGGATCTCTATAACCGGATCCAGGAAGCTGCCTGATTAGCCTGACCCTTCGCGTCTGAAATTTCACAGCACGGACCCAGGGAACCGGGTCCAAAGCCCGGTTCCCTGGTCATTTTACTTAAGGGGAGGGAAGTTCATGAAAACATTTAAAACCGTTGTGTGCAAAATCAATGATTTTCTGGGCGTTATATTTCCTTGCATTCTGTTCCTGATCCTGTTTTTCAGCTTTATCGCCACGATTTTTGCTCGCTATTTCTTTGGAAAATCCATTGCCTGGGGCAATGAGGTAGCCATTTTGGCTTATATATGGATCATGTTCTTTGGCTGCGGAAAGGCCATGGAAGCCGACGAGCACGTGGTGTTCGGCTTGGTTTACGACGTGGTGCCCCGGGCCGTGCAGTTTGCCATGAAGGTTGTATATAACGTAGTGCTGGTCGCGCTCATGGTAATCTGCTTCAAGCCCTGCCTGGGCGCTCTGATGAAGAGTACGCAGATCACGGGTGTTTTGAAGCTGCCCTATTCGGTGGTCTTCGCCCCGTTTTTCTGGATGATGCTGAATATCGTGATCTATTCCATTATCAACATCAAGAAGGCCTATTGCGAGTACAAGAGCGGCCATGTGGAAGAAAGTAAGGGGGTAAGAAGCGTATGAACTTAGGAATATTGGTTCTGTTTGTCACCCTGGCAGTATGCTTTATTATCCGCATGCCCATCGCTTTCTCCATGATGTCGGCAGCCATTGTTTACTTCCTGGTCGCAAACCCCAACCGTCTGAATTCCGTTTATACTGTTATTACCGGTAACATGATTGCCGGCTTCACCATGCTGGCCGCACCTCTGTTTGTGTTCATGGCCAACGTGCTCAATGAGTCCGAGATTACGGACAAGATGTTCAACTTCTGCAACGGACTGTTGGGCAGAATGAAGGGCGGCACCGCTGAGGTTAACGTGTTGCTGTCCCTGATCTTTTCCGGTATGACCGGATCCGCCATTGCGGACGCCTCCGGCATCGGCGTGATGGAGATCCAGCAGATGAAGAAGGAGGGCTATGACGCGGAGTTCAGCTGCGCCATTACCGCCGCCTCCGCCACCATCGGCCCCATCTTCCCGCCCTCCATCCCCATGGTTATTTACGGCATGCTCTCCGGCGCGTCCGTGGGCAAGCTGTTTATTGGCGGCATGGTTCCCGGCATCCTGCTGGCTGCCCTGCTGGCTGTGTACTGCTTCTTCATTTCCCGTAAGCGCAACTACCCCGCCGGCGTTATCATGACGGTGCGGGAGTTCCTGCGGGCCACCCTGGTGGCTCTGCCCGCCCTTCTGACCGTGGTCCTGCTGCTGGGCGGCATTTATGGCGGCGTTTGCACCCCCACTGAGGCCGGCGCTCTGGCTTCCGCCTACGCCCTGCTCATTGGTTTCCTGGTGTACCGCTCCCTGGGCTGGGAGAAGCTGAAGGTTATCCTGAAGAAGACCGCGGCCAACACCGCCACCCTGGCTCTGCTGACCGGTACCGCCTATCTGTTCTCCTTCGTGGTTGCCCTGGAGAAGGTGCCCGCTACCGTGGCCACCTTCGTTACCGGCATCTGCCCCAGCAAGGAGATCTTCCTGCTGGTGGTCAACATCGTGTTCCTGCTGCTGGGCTGTGTGCTGGACGTGTCCTGCATCCAGCTGGTGTTTGTACCCATGGTGCTCCCTCTGGTCAATGCCTTCGGCATCGACCTGGTGCACTTCGGCGTCATCATCTGCCTGAACATGATGATCGGCCTGTCCACTCCTCCCTTCGGTATGCTGCTGTTCATCGTTGCCGGTCTGGGCAAGACCAAGATAGCAGGCGTCATTAAGGAAATCCTACCCATGGTACTTATTATGATTGCACTGCTCTTTGCTTGTACCTATATTCCCAGCCTGGTGATGTTCCTGCCCAACATGATGGCGGGATAACATCCACGTAACTTTATCCGGTTATAAACCATGAAAAGCCCTTTTCTGCGGCACATTGTCCATGAAAAGGGCTTTTCTTTATCATTATGGAGAATTTTTATGGAACATCATGAACTTGAGGAATTGTATCGGTGTCTGAAGGCACCAGAAGCATCTCTGCGCAGCGCCCCCTTCTGGGGGTGGAACAGCAAGATGGATCCCAAGGAAATTGCCCTTCAGATTCAGGACATGAAGGAGAAGGGGCTGGGGGGCTGTTTTGTCCATTCCCGGGAGGGATTGGAGACTCCCTATCTCTCTGAGGAGTGGATGGCCGATGTGGATGCCGCTGTGGCTGCCGCCGAGGAGGCGGGACTGGAGCTGTGGATCTACGACGAGGACAAGTGGCCCTCTGGCAGCGCGGGCGGCAAAGTGGCTGCCGCCAACCCGGAGGCCTTTACCGCCAAAGGCCTGACCCTGGAGGTTCGCCCTGTTACCAGCGCCCCGGCAGACGTGGAAGCGGATGACGTGGTGCAGAGCTGCCGCGTAGAGCTGGAGGGCAAGCGAATCCGTGCCTTTGGCCGGGGAGACACCCTGCTGGTGTTGCGTCGGGAACGTTCCGCCGCCAGTGAATGGTATAATGGCTCCGCGCCCAGTGACAACCTGAATGGGGAAGCGGTCAAGACCTTCCTGAACCTGACCCACGAGAAGTATAAGGAACGCTTCGGGGAGAAGTTCGGCGCCGCGATTAAGGGATTCTTTACCGATGAGCCGGATTTCTGCGACTTTTACAGTAGCTTCACCCCCGGCCGGCCCTGGCTGCCCTGGACAGACGACTTTGTGGAGGCGTTTCAGGCCCGCCGGGGCTACGATCCCCGGGTGTACCTGCCTCTGCTGTTCTTTGACGGGGCGGACAGCGCCATGATCCGCCACGACTACTGGCGCACCCTGTCCGAGCTCTTCAGTGAACGGTACATGAAGCAGCTCTATGACTGGTGCCAGGAGCAGAACCTGGCGCTCACCGGCCACATGCTCTATGAAAACGACCTGGGCTACAACATCCGGGTGTGCGGCGCGGCCATGCCCCAGTACCGCTACCTCCACTGCCCGGGCATTGACATCCTGGGGGAGCAGTGCCGGGAGTACCTCACGGTGAAGCAGTGCACCAGCGTGGCCAACCAGTACGGGCGGAAGAGCGTGGTGTCCGAGACCTACGGCTGCACCGGCTGGGAGTTTGATTTTGAAGGCCAGAAGTGGCTGGGCGACTGGCAGTTTGTCATGGGAGTCACCCGGCGGTGCCAGCACATGATGCTCTACTCCATCGCCGGCTGCCGGAAGCGGGACTATCCCCCGGTGTTCAATTACCAGAGCCCCTGGTGGCAGTATAACCGCCGCATGGAGGACTACTTTGCCCGCGTGACCGCCTGCACCACCACCGGAAAGCCGGTGCGGGACATCCTGGTTCTCCATCCCATCTCCTCCCTGTGGACCAAGTGCGCCTGCGCCCCCGACGAGGATCTGGGCCGGGTGGACATGAACACCGGCTGGAGCGATCCCCACATCACGGCGCTGAACGTGGAAGGAGACCAATATAACCGTCTGGCGGAGCTGCTGATGCGGGCCCACCGGGATTTCGACTTCGGCGACGAGACCATCCTGGCCGAACAGGGCAGAGTGAGCGGCAGCGCCCTTACCGTGGGGGAGGCAGAGTACCACACCATCATCGTGCCCCGGGTGTGCTCCCTGTTCCGTTCCACTCTGGAACTGCTGGAGGAGTACCGGAAGCAGGGCGGACAGCTCATCTGGGTGGGCGAGCTGCCCGAGATGATTGAGGGACGGCCGGACCGCGGCGCCCAGACCCTCTGGGAGACCTATGGCTTTGACCGGGTGGAGCGGGATGAGGACCTGGCCGGGGAACTGAACCGCCTGTGTCCCCGGGCGCTCTCCGTCAAAGACCTGCTGGGTAATGAGGCGACGGACATTCTTACTATGCTCCGGAAGGCGGGTGAGGATGAAATCCTCTTTGCCGTCAACCACGACCGGAAAGAGGAGCACTGGGTCAAATTTGCCCTCCCGGCCGCTTATCAGGTGATGGCCTACGACCCCTGGACGGGGGAGTCCCGGCCTGTATCGGTGGAAACAACCGAGGAGGGTATCGCCTTTGCCGACACCCTGCCGCCGACATACAGCAAGGTCTACTTCCTGCGGGCCGGACAGGCGGAAGAGAGCGTGCCCTGCACCTATCCCTATGCCCATCCCCACCGCAGCGAGCCCCTCTTCGGGGTATTGGGCCCCGTCGCCCCCTTTACCCGCACTGCCCCCAACGCCTTGGTGCTGGACAAGTGCGCATACAGCCTCAACGGCGCTCCGTTCTCTGAGGAGACCGACCTGTGGCGGGCCCAGAAGGAGATTCGGACGGCCCTGGGGATGCAGCAAATCTATTATAACGGCGCCCCCATGCGCTACCTGTGGACAGAGGCCGAGCGGAAAAAGCCGGGAACGCCCTTTGAACTGAAGCTGACCTTCACGGTGCGGGACGTGCCCCAGGGCATGTGCAGCCTGGCCATGGAGAAGCCGGGGGATCTGGAGGTGCTGTGCAACGGCCAGTCCTGCCAAATGGACGGCGGCTGGTACGTGGACAAGGCCATCCGGACCATTCCCCTGCCTCCGCTGGTCCAGGGGGAGAACACCATCCTCATCCGGGGCCTGTACCGGGGAGACATGGAGCTGGAGGACCTCTTTGTCATAGGCGATTTTGCCGTGAATCCCGCCCGGGAGCTGGTCCGGGAGCCGGACACGCTCCACTTCGGCGACTGGTGCATGCAGGGCTACTACCACTACGCGGGGGATATGATCTATCACTTCACCGCCCCTGCCTACTGCCCCAAGGACGGACAGGTGTTGCTGACCCTGGGGGACTACTCCGCCGCACTGGCTGAGATCACCGTCAACGGACAGACCGCTGGCCATCTCTTCGGCAAGGGGTACAACACCCTGGACATTACCGCCTTCCTCAAGGAAACGGAAAATTCCATTGACATCCGCCTGGTGGGCACAAACCGGAATTTGTTTGGACCCTTCCACCAGAAGTACACCGACTGCACCCGCATCAGCTGGGCGGACTTCCGCACCGAGGGTATCCTTTATACCCCCGACTATGTGCTCCAGCCCTATGGTCTGGTGAGCCAGGTGAAGCTCATTCAAAACACAGGAGGCGACCGGGGATGAAACGGCACATCGTCTGCTTTGGAGATTCCAATACCCATGGCTTCTGTTTTGACCCCACCGACTGCGCCGATGGAGGCAATCGCTTCAACGAGGAGGAGCGGTGGACCTGCCTGCTGCAGAAAGCCCTGGGGGAGGAATGCCTGGTGCTGGAGGAGGGACTATCTGGCCGCACAACCGCCTTCCCGGATCCCCTCAATGAGGGAATGTGCGGACTGGACGCCATCGGTCCCTGTCTTATGAGCCACGAGCCGGTGGATTTGCTCATCCTCATGCTGGGCACTAACGACACCAAGGAGCGGATGGGAGCTAACGCCGCCTGTATCGCCCTGGGCATGGAGCGGGTGATCGCCAAGGCCAAAACCGTTCCCGCTTGGCGGAACGGCCGTCCCAACATCCTGCTCATCGCTCCGCCCCATATCGAGGAAGGGATGTACCTGCGGCCGGAGTGTGCCGCCATGGGCCGGGGGTGCGTGGAAAAATCCCGGGAGCTGGCGTCTTATTATGCCGCTGTGGCTCAGCGGCAGGGCTGCGCCTTTCTGGACGCCCAGGGTCAGGCGGAGTTTAACCGGCTGGACTGCATGCACCTCTCCCGCCTGGGCCACTGCCAGCTGGCGGAGAAGCTGGCCGGTCTGGTGCCCGGTCTGCTCCGCTGAACGCAATATAAAAGCAAAAAATCCTGCCCCTTATGGGGCAGGATTTTTTATGTGTGAAAAGAAGCTCAGTCCAGAAAGCCGGGACGGGCCTGAATGCCGAAGCGCTTCTCCAGCTGGTGCATCTGCTCGTCGGTGATGGTGTTGACCAGGGGCAGGTGGGCAATCTTCATGTAGATTTCCGCTGCCTTCTCCGCTGTCTCGATGAGGCCGAAGGTCTCGTCCAGGTCCTTGCCGGCGCCGTAGATGCCGTGCTGGGCCCAAACCACCAGGCGGGCGGTGGCCATCTTCTCCGCGGTGGCCTCGCCGATCTCATTGGTGCCGCAGAGCATCCAAGGCAGCACGTTCACGCCCTCGGGGAAGACCACCACGCACTCGGTGCACATCTGCCACAGGGTGCGGGTGAAGGCTCGCTCGCTGAGGTCGTGGACGTAGGTCATGGCCAGCAGGTTGGCGGGGTGGCAGTGCATGACCACCCGGTTCTCCGGGTCCACCTTCAGACGGGCCACATGGCTCATCATGTGGGGTGGGAACTCGGAGGTGAATTTGCCGCCGTCGGAGAAGCCCCACAGCAGCTCCGCCTGGCGGCCACCGTCAGTGAGGCGGATGAGACCCAGGTTGACCTCGGGGGCGTACTGGATGTTCTTGAAGTACTTACCGGTGCCGGTGACCAGGAAATACTTGCCCTCCAGCTCCGGGGCGGAGAAGCCAGTGGGGATGGTGCGCAGGACGTGATGGATGTCCAGATATTCGCTCACCTGCTCCTCGTTGAGCATCAGGCTGATGTTGCCGCCGTTGCGCTCGTCCCAGCCGTGCTGGTACATATTGGTGGCGGTGCGGATCGTCTCTACCATAAAGGGAGCGTTCAAAATGTTATTCATACTCTTGCCTCCAAAACTTTGGTTTCATATTCCTTGACCATGGGGAACCAGTTTCCGTCCTCGGGCTTGCCGCAGCGGCGGCAGTACTCGGCCCAGATTTCGCCGAAGGGCAGCGTTTTGCTCTCCTCCTGGCGGACCATCAGCTCAGTGAACTGTCCAGCGTCCTGGAGGGACTTCCAGTCCTCCACGGGCTGCAGCAGGGCGAACAGCAGGGCCTTCTCCGCATTGCGGTAGCCCGTCACCCAGGCGGAAATGCGGTTGATGGAGGCGTCAAAGTAGTCCAGGGCAATGTGGACCCGGCCGTCGAGACCGCCGCAGCGGACGATCTCCCGGGCGATCTCCCGGGTTTCGTCATCGAAGAGCACCACGTGGTCACTGTCCCAGCGGATGGGGCGGGTGACGTGGAGGGCGATTTCGGGGAAGAAGGCCAGCAGGGCGGGGATCTTGTCGCTGACCACCTCGGTGGGGTGGTAGTGGCCGTTGTCCAGAAGGGGGATGCACTTGTCCTTGTTCATGGCGGCGTAGCTCAGGGCGAACTCGGCACTGCCCACGGTGTAGGCCTCCACGCCAATGCCGAAGACCTTGCTCTCCACACAGGGCTTGACCTTGGAGAAGTCGAAGGGTTCGGAGAGAATCTCGTCAATGGACTGGCGGTAGCGTACCCGGGGACCCATGCGGTCGGCGGGAATGTCCTTGAAGCCGTCGCCGGTCCAGATGTTCATGGTACAGCTCTGGCCCAGCTCCTCGGCCAGGTACTGGCTGATGCGGATGCAGGCCTTGCCATGGTCAATCCAGAACCGGCGGGTCTCCTCATTGGGAGAGGCCAGAGTGAGGGGATCGCACTTGGGGTGGGAGAAGAAGGTTGGGTTGAAGTCGCAGCCCAGCCCCCGGGCCTTGCAGAAGTCCACCCAGGGCTTGAAGTGCTTGGGCTCCAGCTTGTCCCGGTCCACCCAGCCGCCGTTTTCGTCGTTGAAGATGGCGTAGCTGGCGTGGAGGTTCAGCTTGGGCTTGCCGGGGATAAGGCGGAGCACCTGGTCGATGTCGGCCATCAGCTCCTCAGGGGTACGGGCCCGGCCGGGGTAGTTGCCGGTGGTCTGGATGCCGCCGGTGAGGGGCTTGGTGGGGTCGGTATCAAAGCCGCGCACGTCGTCCCCCTGCCAGCAGTGCAGGGAGATGGGGACATTTTTCAGCGTCTCCATGGCGGCCTCGGTGTCCACGCCCCAGGCGGCGTAGGCTTCTCTAGCTTCGGTGTAGCTCATGGGTTTCCCTCCTGACGATTGAGTTGAATGGTTAAGTTTCCAAGGGCGGTGGCCTCAATGGGCAGGGCGATGACCTCCTTGCCCGTGGCCTGAGCGGTGAGGCGGTTGAGAAATTGATTTTTTGCCCCGCCGCCTACGATGTATAGCTTGTTGTAGTGGGTGCCGGTGTTATGTTCCAGCTCCTCAATGGCGGTCTGGTAGCAGAGGGCCAGGGAGCGGTAGGCACAGCGGAAGTAGTCGGCCCGTCCGGCGGGACGGCAAGAGAGGTGCTGGTCAAAGGCCTCTTTCATGCTGGAAGGTGCCATAAAGTCAGGGGCGTTGGCATCCACTGTCTCGTCGAAGGTGCTTGCCTCGGCCTCCCGGACAAGGGTGGGAAAATCTAAGCCCGGGCAGAGCTCCTTCTGAAGCTGGTTGACCAGCCACATGCCCATGATGTTTTTCTGGTAGCGGTTGTAACCAACACCACCCTCGTTGGACCAGTTGGCCCGCTGGCTGTCCTCGTCGGTGAGAGGACGGGGGGTTTTGACGCCTAGCAGGCTCCAGGTGCCGGAGGAGATATAGGGGGCATTTTCCTCCATGGGAATGCCCTCCACCGCAGAGCCGGTGTCGTGGGTGGCGCACAGCACCACGTCAATGCCCTCATATTGGCCGATGACCTGACCGGGCTTTTGCAGCTTGGGGAAGAGGTGTTCCGGCAGCCCCAGCGCCCGGATAAGCTCCAGGTCGTACTCCCCGCTTTCGGCGTTTACCAGACCTCCGGTGGTGGCGTTGGTGTACTCGTGGGCCTTGCTCCCGCACAGGCGGTACATGAGCCAGCAGGGGAGCATGAGAAAGTCGGTGACTCCCTCCAGACGCCCCGCCAACCGGTCGGCATACAGCTGATAGAGGGTGTTAAAGGGCTGGAACTGGATTCCGGTGCGGCGGTAGAGCTGGGAGAAGGGGACCAGCTCATGGACCTGAGGGATGACCGCCTTTGTCCGGTCGTCCCGGTAGCAGTAGCAGGGAAATCGCTCCCGGTCGCCCTCCATGAGCACATAGTCCACCCCCCAGGTGTCGATGGACAGGCTGGAAATCCGGGGGAACTGGGCTCGGGCCTCCTCAATGCCCGCCTTCACCGAGGCCAGCAGTCCCTCTGCGTCCCAGACCAGGTGTCCGTCCTTGCGCTGGGCGCCGTTGGGAAACCGGTAGACCTCTTTGGTTTTCAGCGCGCCGTCCTCCCGCCAGCCCACAATGTGGCGGCCAGAGGAGGCTCCGATGTCAATGGCAAGACAGTACTTCAAGGGCATACCACCTCCATATATGCCTCCATTATAGCGAAAAACACCGCCTGGAAAAAGAGCGGTGTTTGTGTAAGAAAAGTATCCTTATTTGCATTGTGGACAGAGGGGCTCTCTGCTATACTGGAGACAGAGAAATCTGCCGCCTTACAACGAGTGGGGCTGCGGGGAAAGGGGGAGAGACCGGGCCCTGCGCCCGGAGAGGACTATGATTGACCAGACCATTCTAGACTGGCTCCGGACCATTACCCAGGAGGAGCATGCCATTCTGAACGGTGACGCCTCCGTGGATTGGGGGCTCTATATTGAGCAGAGCGGCAACATCATTAACGCCAAAAAGCTGCTGGACAGCGGAAAGCTCATCACCATCCGCCCCCATACCCGTTTCATCCACTTTCCGCCCCACACCCATGACTACGTGGAGCTGGTGTATATGTGCCAGGGGAGCACCACCCACATCGCCAACGGCACCCGGATTGAGCTCCGGCAGGGGGAGCTGCTGTTCTTTGGCCAGGGGGCCAGCCAGGAGATCCTGCCCGCGGGGGAGGAGGACCTGGCGGTCAACTTCATCATCCAGCCCCCTTTTTTTGACCGGGCGCTGGAGATGATGGACGAGGAGGAGACCCCCCTGCGCAAATTCATTGTGGACAGCCTGAACCGGCAGAACTCCAACTATCTGTACTTCAAGGTGGCCGATGTGCTGCCCGTTCAGAATCTGGTGGAAAATCTCCTGTGGACCCTCATCCAGAACGTGCCCAACAAGCGCAATCTGAACCAGACCACCATGGGCCTTCTGCTGATGCAGCTGATGAACCACACCGACTGCCTCATCTATGAGCGGGAGGAGGACGAGGCCCTGGTGCGGGTGCTGCGGTACATTGAGGAGAACTACCGGGACGGCAGCCTCACCGAGCTGGCGGAGCTGATGCACTACGACCTGGCCTGGCTCTCCCGGCAGATCAAGCGCCGGACGGGCAAGTCCTATACGGAGCACCTCCAGGAAAAGCGGATGAGCCAGGCCGCCTATCTGCTGAAAAACACGGCCATGCATGTGGACCGCATCGGCGAGGCGGTGGGGTACAGCAACCTGCGGTATTTCCACCAGCTGTTCCGCCAGCGGTACGGGCTCTCCCCCAAAAAGTATCGGGACAGCGCGCGGTGACCGGACCCCGGCGTTACAGTCCGGCCAACAGCTCCTCCACCCGCAGGCAGCGGTTGGAAAAGCGGCGGCGCAGGTCCTCCACGGCGTTTTCCATGATGTAGGGGGCACCTACTACCTCCAGCATGGGAAGGTCGTTGTAGTTGTCTCCGATGGCCATGACCTCAGAGAGGGTGACCCCTGTGGCGGCACATAGAGCGCGGATGCCTGTCCCCTTGTCCGCCAGGGTGAAGTCCAGCCACTTTTCCCCGGCCACCGCCACCTGGAAATGGGTGCGCCACTTGGGTGCCAGCAGAGGTTCCACGGCCAGAGCGCCCTGGCGGCAGTAAGCGGATACCTTGACCATGTCCTCCGGAATCTCCTCCGGGCGGCGGGACTCCACCACATGGTTGCCCACAAAATACCGGACGTGGTCCACCACGTCCTGCTCTTTCGGGCACAGATAGCTGGTATTCACGCCGGACACCAGCACCTCGCACTGGTCCACCGCCAGAATATCCCGGCACAGCTCCTCGGCCAGGGTGCGGTCCATGGACGTCTTGGCCAGAAGGGGACCGGGATTGCCCGGGCCGAAGACCACCGCTCCGTTTTCACACACATAGTAGAGCTGATCCGCCACTGGCTTGAACAGACGCCGCAGGCTGCTGTACTGCCGCCCGCTGGCGGGACAAAAGCGGATTCCCTTGGCAGCCAGCCGGTCAATCTCCGCAAAGACACGGGGATCGATCTCCGTCTGATCCCCGTGGAGCAGGGTGCCGTCAATATCACTTGCAATCAGTCGAATCATAGATGTGCTGCTTCCTCCAATTCCGGACACTGCGCCAACAGCTGGGACAGTGTCTCCAGATTCCAGTCTCCCTCGCCGGCCTGGGCCGCCGGGCCCATGGCGGCAGCGGGCATTCCCGCCGCGTGAATGGCCTGCACGCCGGCGGAGGCATCGTCCACTCCCATACAGTCTGTGGGCTCCAGGCCCAGGGACTGCGCCGCCTTCAAAAATACCTCCGGGTCAGGCTTGGAGCGGGTGACGTTGTTTCCGTCCGCCCCGCCGTCCAAGAGAAGACCCAGCCCGGTTTTCTCCAGAATGAGGGGGGCGTTTTTGCTGGCGGAGGCCAGACCAAGCCGGTAGCCCCGCTCCCGCAGGGCGGTGAGCACCACCACCGTCTCCTCCGGTAGGTCCGCCGGGGTCAGGTCCCGGAGCATGGCGCGGTAGTGATTGTTTTTTTCCTCCGCCAGGCGGAGCTTTTCCTCCGGGGAGTAGGACCGGGGGCTGCGCTCCAGCACAATTTCCAGGCTGTCCATGCGGGACACCCCGCGGCACCGGTCCCCCTGGGCCTGGTCAAAGGGGATGCCCAGCCGGTCGGCCAGGGCCTTCCAGGCCTGAAAATGAAATTGCTCCGTGGACAGGAGCACCCCGTCCAGGTCAAACAAAATTCCCTTGATCATGAAGCTGCCTCCTCAGTGACAGGTATCCTGAAATTCCGACGGGCTCATGCCCACCACTTTCTTGAAGGTGGAGGAGAAGTAGGTGATGTCCCGGTAGCCCACCTGCTCAGCGATCTCATAGACCTTCAGCCGGCAGTCCCGCAGCAGCTCCATGGCCTTGTGGATGCGGTAACGGGTGAGGTAATTCAAAATGGTGTAGTCCGTCTCTTTGCGGAACAGATGGCTCAGATGGCTCTCACTGAGCCCCAGGTGCTGGGCAATGGCGCTGACGGAGATGTTCTGATCCCCGTAGTGCTCCCCGATGTAGTCCATGGCCTGGAGGACATACTTGCTCTTGTCCCCCTTCTTAAGCCCGGGCAGGGCGGGCTCCTGCAGCCGCTGCCCGGCCTCCATGCGGCGGCGCAGGTTGGTCACGGCCTGCTCCAACTCCCCGTCGTGGAAGGGCTTGAGCAGGAAGTCCACCGCCCCCAGGCGCAGGGCGCTCTGGGCGTAGGAGAAGCTGTCGTAGGCAGTGAGAATGATGACGTAGGCCTGATTGCCCCGCTCCCGCAGCTGTTCCAGCATCTGAATGCCGTCCATTTTGGGCATTTTCAGATCGGTGATGATGAGGGAGGGGTGGTAGCGCTCCACCGCCTCCAGCGCCTCTTCGCCGTCGGCAGCCTCGCCCACCACCACACAGTCCAGGGCGGCCCAGTCCACGGCAAGAACGATGCCCTTGCGGATCATCTCCTCGTCCTCTACGACCAGTACCTTCAGCATGGGTCCTCCTCCTTTCGAAGCGGCAGAGTAGCCGTCACTTCCGTGCCCGGCCCGTCCCGCCGGCGGTCCAGATAAAGCCCGTAATCCGGGCCATAGTGCTTTTTCAGAATGGTGTCCACGTTGTAGAGCCCCAGATGGCTCCGTCCGGCGGGCTCGCTGCTCCGCACATAGGGCCCCACCAGCTCTGGGGGCAGGCCCCGGCCGTTGTCTGTGACGGAGATGCGCAGGGTATTGCCCTCCAAAGCCCGCACCTGAACCCGAACCACGCCGTCCTCCACGCCGTCCAGACCGTGGAGGACGGCGTTTTCCACAATGGGCTGGAGAATCATCTTGGGCACCAGGCAGTCCTCCAGATCCGGGGGCAAATCCACCTCAAACCGGCACCGGGCGGACAGGCGGATGGACTGGATCTCCATGTAACGGCGGAGAATTTCCACCTCCCGGCGCAGTGGAACGAACTCATCGGGGGAGATGCAGAAGCGGAGAATGTCCGCCAGGTCAGTGGACATGAGGGCCACCTGGGGCACCTGATTGATTTTGCTGATCCACTTCATGGTGTCCAGGGTGTTGCACAGGAAGTGGGGATTGAGCTGGGCCTGGAGCATGCGGATCTGGGCCTCGTTGAGCTCCCGCTGGTTTTCCACCAGCTGCTCCTGGTTTCGCTTGAGGGCGGCCACCATGCCGTTGAAGCGCTGAGCCAGCTGGCCCAGCTCATCGTTCTGGCCGGGGGGCACGTATACGTTCAGGTTGTTCTGAACCACCTGGCCGATGGCCCCGTGCAGCCGCTGAATGGGGCGGAACATCTGCCGACTCAGGCGCAGACTCATAAGAATGGAGAGGGCCACGCACACCAGGGCGCTGCCGCCGGTGACGGTGGTCAGCAGCCGCCGGGTGTCCGGCGTCAGGGACTGGGGCCGCTGGAGCACCACATAGAGCCCCAGTTCCTCCTGAAAGGCCACCCCGTAGGAAAAGCCGTCCCCCGCCTGGCTCAGGGAGGTGCCGGAGAGCAGATGCTCCCGCAGCAGGGGGGCCAGGTCGTCGGCCAGGGAGGTCCGGGAGGCATACACCGGCCGCCAATAGGAGTTAAGGAGGAGCAGATTGCTCTGGCTGCCGTACTGGCCCTCCAGAAGGCGGCTGAAGTCCCCGCGGGTCATGGTGATGACCAGATAGCCCGCGGTCTTGCCCTCATCGTCGGAGATCTGGGCGGCGCCCTGAAAGAGCACGGATGCGTTTCCCTCCCCGCCGTCCACTTGGGAGAAGGCCAGCCCCCGAGTCTGCCGGGCGGCGTAAAGCACCCCCCAGTTGGGGGAGAGGGGGGTCTCCAGAGGGGTGCTGCCGGTGGAGTAGAGGCTGGTGCCCTGACTGTCGCACAGGTCAAAGCGGGCGGCAGAGCGGCTGCCCTCGGTGGCGCCGTACAGCTCGCTGTATACCATGCCGCTGGCCTCCTGCCCGCTGGCCAGGGCGGGAGCCACATAGGGACTGGCCTGCAGGGCCAGGGCAGTCTGGCGGAAGCCCGCATACAGGCCGTTCAGGCTGGCCGTCACCCGGTTCAGCTGCCCGCGGCTCTCCTCGTCCGCCTGGCTGTCCAGCCGCAGGCGGAACACCTGCAGCAGCATGGCCGAACACAGCAGCACCGGCACCAGAGAGGCCACCAGAAAGCCCACAAAGAGCCGGGTGCGGAAGGAGTGCGTCAGCTTCTTCACGGCTCCTCACCCCCTCCGAAATAAAAGGCCCAGGACATGAGAATCTTATTGTGGTTTTCACTGGTCCAGGAGATGTCATAGTCCACCAGGGGGATATTCTCCATCGGCTGGAGTGTGGGGGCGAGATCCTGGATCCTGCGGATGGGGCGGCGGGAGAAGGAGGTCTCCATCTGCCGCTGCACGTCCAGGCCGGAGATGAAATCCAGAAACAGCTGGGCGTTTTCCTCGTGGGCCGCCCCCTTTACCAGAGCGCCCCCGTCGGGAACGCAGCTGGTTCCGTCGCTGGGGTAGACGATGCCCAGTTCGGCCCCATCCGCCACCCGTTTCAGGGCAGTCTCCTCCAGAGTAATACCCACCAGGTCCGTCCCGTCGGCCACGGAGTCCAGCACCTGGCCGGAGCTGTCCAGCTGCCGGCCGTCCAGGCTGACGGCAAAGTTTTTCAGCGTCTCGTCCACATCTCCGCCCACGGCCCGCAGCAGGGTCACAAGGCCGGTGAAGGAGGAGCCGGAGACGCTGGGGTCACAGAAGGCGATGCGGCCCTGAAAGGCGGGGGAAAAGAGGTCGCTCCAGGCGGTGAGCCGTCCGGGGGAGACCAGCTTGGTGTTGTAGATGAGCACCACCGGCAGGGCGGAGAAGGGAGTCCAGAGGCCGATGGGGGAGCGCATCTCCGGGTCCAGCAGCTCCCAGTCCTGGCAGAAGTAGGGGGTGAAGCAGTCGGCATAGGCCTCCAGGCTGTCCACGCCGCCTCCGAACATCACGTCGGCCTGAGGGTGCTCGCTCTCCTGCACCAGGCGGTCCAGAAGCTCGTTGGTGCCGCCCACCACCAGCTCCACCCAGATCCCCGTGCGTTCCTCAAACTCCTTGATAATGGGGCGGTATACCTCCTCCTTGTGGGAGGTGTAAATCACCAGGCGGTGCTCCTCGTCGGGGGCGAAGCGGGAGGCCGCCTGCTCCTCATCCCGGGCCGCGCAGCCCGTCAGGGCCAGAACGGCGGCCAGCAGCAGACAGAAGAGCCTGGACGCTCTGCGCACAGCCATGGTTGTTCCTCCTCTCGTCGCCCCAGGGGCTTGTTGATTTTCTCCAATTATAGCATAAGAGGTGTGGGCGGTTCACCCATATTTCACAATTTCGCAGTCTGACTCAAAAAACCACAGTTTTGTCCCCTGTTCAGCAGACCCTTCCCATCATACAATAAAAATGACCAGAGCGATTGGCTGATCCAATGCTCGTTTTCGTGAATTGTGATAAAGGAGGATATGAAATGATGAAACGATTGCTCTCTCTGCTTCTGGCCGCTTCCCTGTCCCTGGCGCTTGTGGCCTGCGGAAACACCAGCACCCCGTCCGGCGGCAGCTCCGCGTCCGGCTCCGGCGGCGACGCCAGCGGCGGTACCCCCGCTAACCTGACCGAGACCCAGAAGATCATCCAGGAGGCCCAGGGCATGACCCTGGAGGAGCTGGCCAAGAAGGCCATCGAGGAATCCAACGGCAAGATGTTCTACGGCGTGGGCAACTCCAGCCGCGGCAAGAGCGCCCTGCCCCTGTTCATCGAGTACCTGCAGACCATCGACCCCAATTATACCATGGAGTTTGAGTGGCAGCAGCCCAAAAACAACAAGATTTTTGATCAGCTCACCGCCGACTCCCTGAAGGACACCGGCACCTTCGCCATGACCCTCATTCAGGACGGCAACCAGATTGAGTCCAAGATGGTCCAGACCGGTATCCTGGACACCTTCATCCCCAAGGACTGGGCCGAGGCCAACGGCACCACCGCCGAGGAGTACGAAGGCTATCTGCCCCTCCAGACCCTGAACAAGATCTTCATGTATAACAACACCGGCTCCAAGACCTATGACAACTGCTGGGACTTCGTGGCCGAGGGCGAGCATGGCCTGTTCATGGACATCGACTCCGAGATCGTGGGCAAGAACTTCCTGTATATGCTGACCCGTGACGACTACTCCGCCATGCTGAAGGAGGCCTTTGAGGCCCTCAGCGCCGAGGAGCAGGCCTACTTCCAGCCCACCATCGACGAGATGGCCTCCGAGGCCGAGAGCCTGGGCCTGGGCGAGAACGGCAAGTACGCCCTGGCTTGGATCAAGCTGTGGGTGGGCAGCTACAACGCCCAGACCGACGACGGCCCCATCTGCAACACCCTGGTTGACAAGTCCGCCACCGACCAGTTTGGTCTCATCGTTTACTCCAAGCTGCGTTCCGTGGAGGAGTCCGCCTCCGTCTCCAAGAACAACATCAACGTGGCCGCTTACAACGACGGCTACACCGGTATGGGCGGCTTCGGCTACTGCCACTACCTGTTCGTCACCGACAACAGCCCCCTGCCCTGGACCGCCTGCGCCTTCATCGCCTACATGACCTGCACCGCCGACGGCTTCTCCGCCTGGGGCAAGGACATTGGCGGTTACTCCTCCAACCCCAACGTGGCTGCTGAGAACGAGGAGATCTATCACCACCAGACCGGCGGCATGGCCGAGGACGGCACCACCGTGGAGTTTGCCGCGCTGAACGACCACGGCTACGACTGGTGGGTGAACGACGGCAAGCTGGTGCTGGAGGATCCCGAGTACTGCGCCTCCGTCTCCTTCACCGTGGGCAGCTGGATCGAGATGCTGGACAAGTACAGCGCCGGCTGATTCGTCTCCAGCCCAAAGCCGCTTTGACCTTGGGACGCTGCTGAACGTTCATGAACCCTGAATGCTGACAGGGCGCCCTTGGAGCACCGTTCCCGTCTCCAAGGGCGCCCCTTTATTCCCGACGAGAGGAGTACCGCTATGAACCAATCAACCGCCCTGCGCCCCAGCCGGTCCGGGATTGTGTGGAACAAGATAAAAACCTTTCTCTCCAAGCCCCACAATGTGATTCTGCTGCTCATGGGCATCGTGGTCACCATCACCACCATCGCCCCGGTGGTGGCCATTGTGGAGGACACCTTCAAAATCCACCCCGGCACCATTGACGCCCATCTCACCGGCCAGGTCAGCGGCTACACCCTGGTCAACTACATTGACCTCTTTACCAGCAGCCTGGCCAAAACAAACCTCTGGACCCCCCTGCTGAATACCGTCTACCTGGCCGTAGGCACCTGCGTGGTGTCCATCCTGTTCGGCGGCTTGTTCGCCTTCCTGGTCACCCGCACCAACCTGGCCTGGCGGAAGTACCTCAGCTCTATCTTCATCTTCCCCTACATCATGCCCCAGTGGACCCTGGCCGTGGTGTGGCAGAACATGTTTAACTCCAACGCCGTCACCGGCACGTCCAACGGCCTGCTGGCCGCCACCCTGGGCATCAACATGCCCATCTGGTGGTGCAAGGGCCTGTTCCCCAGCCTGGTGGTGCTGGGCCTTCACTACGCCCCCTTCGCCTACATCCTCATCGGCGGCATCTTCCGCAATATGGATGCCAACCTGGAGGAGGCGGCCACCATTCTGGACACCCCCAAGTGGAAGACCATGTTTAAAATCACCCTGCCCATGGTCAAGCCCGCCATCCTGTCCACCATCCTGCTGGTCTTCGGCAGCTCCATGGGCTCTTACCCGGTGCCCCACTACCTGGGTCTCACCACCCTGTCCACCAAGTACGTGTCCATGAACTCCAAGTACACCGGCGAGGCCAGCATCCTGGCCATCATCATGATGATCTTCGGCGTGGCCATCATGCTGCTCAACCAGATGTCCCTCCACAGCCGGAAGAACTACACCACCGTCACCGGCAAGTCCGGTCAGATCTCCAAAATCAACCTGGGCCGGGTGGGGAAATATGTCATCGCCCTGGTGCTGGTCATTGTCACCTTCTTCACCAGCATTTTCCCCATCGTCTCCTTTGCCTTCGAAACCTTCCTGCCCAACCCCGGCGACTACTCCTTCCTTTACACCGGGGATACGGATAACCTCACCACCAAGTGGTGGACCACCGATGAGAACATCACCGAAAACGGTATGTACGGCCAGAAGGGTATCCTCCACAACGAGACCATCTGGAACGCCTTCAAGGGCACCATCCTGGTCAGCGTGGCCTGCTCCCTGCTGGCGGGCACCATCGGCACCCTCATCGGCTACGCAGTGGCCAAAAACAGGCGAAGTAAGGGGGCAAACTACGTAAACTCCATGGCCTTCCTTCCGTATCTCATGCCCTCCATCGCTGTGGGCGCCGCCTTCTTTGTGTTGTTCTCCAACGAACACGTCAACCTGTTCAACACTTATACGCTGCTTATTATTGCGGGCACCATCAAGTACATCCCCTTTGCCAGCCGCAGCTCCCTCAACTCCATGCTCCAGCTCTCCGGCGAGATCGAGGAGGCGGCCATCATCCAGGACATCCCCTGGATCAAGCGGATGACCCGCATTATCATCCCCATCCAGAAATCGTCCATCATCAGCGGCTACATGCTGCCCTTCATGACCTGCCTGCGTGAGCTGTCCCTGTTCATGCTGCTGTGTACCCAGGGCTTCATCCTGTCCACCACCCTGGACTACTTCGATGAGATGGGCCTGTACGCCTTCTCCAGCGGCATCAACCTGATTCTGATCGTCACCATTCTGGTGTGCAACACCGTCGTCAACAAGGTCACCGGGGCCAGCCTGGATAAGGGAATAGGAGGTTAAAACCATGCCTGAAATCAGATTAGAACATGTGACCAAGCGCTGGGGCAAATTCTACGCCGTGGATGACCTGGACCTGGTCATTGAAGACAACGCCTTTGTCACCCTGCTGGGCCCCTCCGGCTGCGGCAAGACCACCACTCTGCGCATGATCGCCGGCCTGGAGACTCCCACCTCCGGACGGATTACCATCGGGGACCAGGTGGTCTTCGACAGTGAGCTGGGCATCAACGTCCCTGCCAACAAGCGTAAGGTGGGCTTCCTCTTCCAGAACTACGCCCTGTGGCCCAACATGACCGTCTATGAGAACATCTCCTTCGGTCTGAAGAACATCAAGGAGCCCCTGCCCAAGATTGACTTTGAGGCCAAGAACGCCGCTCGCCTGGCGGAGATTCTCAAGCAGCCGGGCGAGGTGGTGAAGGTGCTGGAGGAGTGCCGGGACAAGAACGGCAAGCTGGACGAGAAGAAGGCCCAGCTGAAGCTCATTGACGCCTTTACCATCTCCCTCTACACCGCCAAGCAGCTCTTCTCCTACCACCTGGAGAAGAAGCCCGACCTGTCGGGCACCATCTCCTCCCTCCAGGCCAAGGCGGATGCCGCCCGGAAGGCGGCTGCCTCCGCCGGCGGGGAGCTGGACGAGGAGTTCCGGCTGGTGAAGGGCGGCCAGGTGGTCACCGAGACCCGGAAGCTCACCAAGGAGGAGATTGACCTCACCGTCCGCCGGGTGTCCCGCATCGTGAAGATCGGCATGTTCATGGACCGCTACCCCGCCGAGCTCTCCGGCGGCCAGCAGCAGCGCGTGGCCATCGCCCGCACCCTGGCCCCCGAGCCCTCCGTACTGTTCATGGATGAGCCCCTCTCCAACCTGGACGCCAAGCTGCGCCTGGAGATGCGCTACGAGCTGCAGCGCCTCCACGTGGAGACCGGATCCACCTTCGTCTACGTCACCCACGACCAGATGGAGGCCATGACCCTGGCCACCCAGATCTGCCTCATTGAAAACGGCGTCCTCCAGCAGTACGACGCCCCCCTCACCGTCTACAACCGGCCCAACAACCTCTTTGTGGCCGACTTTGTGGGCAACCCCTCCATCAACTTTGTGGAGGCCAAGGGAGCCCAGAAGGCCGGCGGCGCTCTGGAGCTCACCCTGTTCCAGGGCCGGAAGGCCACCTTCCGTCCCGCCGCTCCCCTGGACCTGAACGCCTGGTTCCAGAGCCGGGACAAGGCGGCGGAGGACAAGGCGGCGGCGCTGAAGGCCAAGGCCTCGGAGAAGGGCTATGTGGAGAAGGGCAACAAGGACGAAGTGTTCCGGTACCACATCGCCAAGGTGGTGGAGGACGACTACTCCCTCCAGGAGGAGCCCGTCATCACCAACGAGGACTTTGTGCTGGGCATCCGCCCGGAGGCCGTGGACATTGTGGACGGCGGCAACCTGGAAGGTGAAATTTACGGCGCCATGCCCACCGGTATGGAGTCCACTATCAAGGTGCGGGTGGACGACTTCCTGCTCACCGGTGTGGTCTTCGGCAGCACCCTCTTCACTATCGGCTCCAAGATCCATGTGGACATCTCCGGAGAGAACGTCATGCTCTTTGACCGGAAGAGCGGTCAGCGCATTGCGGTGGGCTCTCTGGAGCTCTGAGCCCTCTGACCTTAAACTGAAAAAGTAAAAAAGCAAAGCAAACGGCTGCCACTGGGCAGCCGTTTGTTTTATAATGGGAACAACATAATTCAGACACAAGTGTGGGGTATGCTGTGAGTGAAAGGAGGGAGAGGGCTATGGAGCGGGTGCTGCTGGTGGAGGATGAGAAGCGGATCCGGGACATTGTCCGGGACTACTTTGCCGCCCACGGTCTGGAGTGCGACCTGGCCCGGGATGGGGAGGAGGCCCTGGACCTTCTCCTGGACCACGACTACGACGCCATTTTGCTGGATGTGCTCATGCCCCGGCTGGATGGCTTTGGAGTGTGCCGGGCGGTGCGGGAAAAGAGCGCCGTGCCCATTTTGTTTCTCACCGCTCTGGGGGGCGAGGAGGAGATGCTCCGGGGCTACGCCATGGGCTGCGACGACTATGTGACCAAGCCCTTCTCCCTGGCGGTGCTGCTGGCCAAGACCCGGGCCCTCATCCGCCGGAGCCGGGGCGGCACGGAGGTGCTCATCTGCGGGGCCATCTCGTTGGACACCGCGGGGCGGAGCTGCACCGCGGCGGGCCGGGTGGTCAAGCTGTCCCCCCGGGAATATGACCTGCTGCTGTGCCTCATGCGCAACCGGGGGCAGGTGCTCACCCGGGCACAGCTTCTGGACAAGGTGTGGGGGCTGGACTTCGAGGGGGACGACCGGGCGGTGGATGTGCGCATCCGCAGCCTGCGGGCCGCCCTGGGGCAGGCCGGCGGGCAAATCAAGACGGTGTTCAAGGCGGGCTATCGGCTGGAGGAGGTGTAACCCGTGAAAAAGGAGAAGGCAAGGCCCCTGCGTTGGCGGCTGATGGTGCCCCTGACGGTGACCTTTGTCCTCTTGTGGCTAGGGGTGGTGGCCATGCTGTTCAGCGGTTCCCAGCAGGAGGCGGAGAGCCGGGTGAATATGGCACGGCAGAGGGCTCAGGACGACCTGGAGAAGGACTGGCAGGCCTATGAGGAGAACCGGGCGAGAGGCTCGGAGGACGCAGGCAGTGTCCTACGGGAGTGGCTGAGCAGTAAGACCACGGGGACGATTCTAAGCAATATGGACGGCGGGCTGGCCATGCTGGCCCGGGATGAGGACACCGGGGAGGTGTTCCGCAGCCAGCTCACCTGGGGGTACGGACATGAGGAGGGAATCGATCAGGGCCAGCGGTGGTATCTGACCTTTGACCAGGGGCTGGACCGGGAGGGACAGTTGGCCTTTGCCCAGTGGCTTATGGACCGCCGAGATGGATGGGCCTATGCCCTCTACCCCTATGATGAGGAGATGGGCGGGCAGCCTCCTTATGACGGCACTTGGGCCAGGGTAACAGGTGTTGAGGAGCCTGGGCACACCCTGGCGGTGCAGAAGATCGAGCTGGTCCACCCGGACGGCACCGAGGAGGTCATGGTGGAGACCAATACCCCGGGGGAGGACTCCATTACTCTGGAGCTGAAGTATCTGCAGGTACACAGCGTCCTTTTCACCTCCTGGAGCAGTGACGGAAAAAACGGCTACACCGACATGGAGCGGCGGCTGGACAACTACCTGGAGGCCCAGGCCATTCTGGATCGAGTTTTGGCGGGGGAGGAGAGAGCTGTGCTCCATAGAGGGGGCTTTGCCTCGGGGGGGCGCGATTCCAGCAGCTATATGCTACGCTATGTGGCCGGCCAGTACCAGACCGCCCCCTATGTCCTGCGGACCAACTGGGGGACCTATCTGACCCTGCTGGTCATTACCGCCCTGGCCGCCCTCATCCTCTCGGCCAAGCTGTCCAAAAAAGTAACCCAGCCCACGGAGGAGCTGTGCCGTCAGACGGAGGAAGGCCGCTGCCGGGCGGATGGGCCGGTGAAGGAGCTCAACACCCTGGCCGCCGCCTTCAACGCCGCCCAGGATAAGCTGGAGGGCCAGCTGGAGCGGGAGCGGGACTTCACCCGATCGGCGGCCCACGAGCTGAAAACGCCCCTGGCGGTGCTCCGGGCCCACGCCGAGTCTCTGCGGGAGGACATTGATCCGCAGAAACGGGGGGAGTACCTGGACGTGGTGCTGGAGGAGAGCGACCGCATGGCCGCCCTGGTGGGCAGCCTGCTGGAGCTGAGCCGCCTGGAGGCGGGGGTGCCCCTCAATGTTGAAGTGCTGGAGCTGTCCGCCCTGGCGGAGGAGGCCTTTGACCGCCTGGCCCTGCCCCTGGAGCAGAAGCACATCGCCCTCTCCCAGACCCTGGAGGAGACCTGGCTGGCGGGAGACCGGGAGAAGCTGCGGGAGATCCTGGACAATCTGGCCTCCAACGCCCTGCGCCACTGCAAACCCGGGGGGACCATCCGGGTGGAGCTGAGAAAAGAGGAGGGCCTTGCCCGCCTGACTGTGGAGAACGAGGGAGAGCCCATCCCGGAGGAGGACCTGCCCCAGCTGTGGGAGCCCTTCTACCGGGGAGACAAGTCCCGGAACCGGGACAGCGGCGGCACCGGCCTGGGTCTGACCATTGTCCGGGCGGCGGTGTTGGCCCACGGCGGAAGCTGCGGCGCGGAGAACCGCTCAAGCGGCCCGGCCTTCTGGATCACATTGCCCCTGGACACTTGATATAAACAAAAAAACAGCGCGAACCGGAAGGTTCGCGCTGCTTTTTTCTTGTGGAAAGAACTCAGGCTTCTGAGTCGGCGTAGGCGGCAAATTCCTCTGCCTGGGGGTCGGTAAAGACCTTGGCAAAGACCTGGGCGTCCATAGTCTCGTGGTCCAACAGATAGCGGGCGGTGAGCTCCAGCTGACTGCGGCAGCGGGTGAGGATTTCCTCGCAGCGGTGATAGGCGCCGTCCACAATGGACTTGACCTCCTGGTCAATCTGGCCGGCCACCTCTTCGGAGTAGCTGCGGGCCTGGGCCATGGAGCGGCCGATAAAAATCTCGTCGCTCTCGTTGCCGTAGGCGATGGTGCCCAGTTTCTCGCTCATGCCGTACTTGGTGACCATGTTCCGGGCAATCTGGGAGGCCTTCTGGATGTCGCTGGAGGCGCCGGTGGAGATATCCCCCAGAATGAGCTGCTCGGCCACCCGGCCGCCCAGACACACGGCAATGCGCTCCTCCAGCTCCTTCCGGGACAGGTAGGCCTTGTCCTCGCTGGGCAGGGAGATGGTCATGCCGCCCGCAGGGCCCCGGGGGATGATGGTGATCTGATGAACCGGGTCCTGAGAGGGCAGTTCGTGGATGACCACGGCGTGGCCCGCCTCGTGGTAGGCGGTGAGCTTCTTTGCGTGCTCGGTGACCACACGGCTCTTCTTTTCCGGGCCTGCGATGACCTTCATCATAGCCTCGTGGAGGTCCTCCATGGTGATGAACCGCTTGTCTGCCCGGGCAGCCAGCAGAGAGGCCTCATTGAGCAGGTTTTCCAGGTCGGCGCCGGTGAAGCCGGCGGTGGACTGGGCGATCTCCCGCAGGGACACATCCTCAGCCAAAGGCTTCTTTTTGGCGTGGACTTTGAGGATCTCCTCCCGGCCCTTGATGTCGGGCAGGCCCACATAAATCTGGCGGTCGAAGCGTCCGGGACGCAGCAGAGCGGGGTCCAGGATATCCTGGCGGTTGGTGGCGGCCAGAACAATGACGCCCTCGTTGGAGCCAAAGCCGTCCATCTCCACCAGCAGCTGGTTCAGGGTCTGCTCACGCTCGTCGTGACCGCCGCCCAGGCCGGCGCCGCGCTGGCGGCCGACGGCGTCAATCTCGTCGATGAAGACAATGGCCGGGGCCTCCTTCTTGGCCTGGTCAAAGAGGTCACGGACCCGGCTGGCACCCACGCCCACATAGAGCTCCACAAAGTCAGAGCCCGAGATGGACAGGAAGTGAACGCCCGCCTCGCCGGCCACTGCCTTGGCGATGAGAGTCTTACCGGTGCCCGGAGGGCCAACCAGCAGCACGCCCTTGGGGATGCGGGCGCCCAGGGCGGTAAATTTCTGGGGGTCCCGGAGGAACTGGACAATCTCCTGCAGCTCCTCCTTCTCCTCCTCAGCGCCTGCCACATCGTCAAAGGTGACCCGTTTGCCCTGGTCGGCCAGGGTGCGGGTGCGGGCGTGGCCAAAGCGGGAGGCACCGGGAGCGCCGCCTCCTCCGCCGCCCATGGCGGCCCGCTGGCGGTACATAAGGTACATGAAGAAGCCCACCAGCGCCAGCCCGATGAGGTAGGGCAGGTAGTTATACCACCAGGAGCTCTCCACCCCCGGGGGCAGGTCGTAGCTCAGGAGGCCGGCCTCCATCTGCTCCTCCCACAGCTGGTGCAGGTCCTGGTAGAGCCAGTCGGGGCGGGCCACCTGATAGGTGACGGTGGAGGTCTTGCCGTCCTCCTCCCGCAGGGTGAGGGTGAGGGTGTTGTCCTCCAGCTCGAAGTAGGACACCTTCTCCTGCACGAAGAGGGCGCGGATGTCGCTGTAAGTGGGGCCGTCGGCCTGGTTCATCTGCTGGAGGGAGGTGACGGCAAAGAGCATCAGCACAATCACCAGCAGATAGAGGGTCAGGTCCCGTGGGCTGAATCGTTTCATAGGAGTTCATCCTTTCCGGCGGCAGGGTAGCCCGGGGGAGGATCCGCCAATCGTCCCCCGTCAGGGTCCAGCCGGCTCAGCCGCCGTAGACCTGGGGCTTGAGAATGCCGATATAGGGCAGGTTGCGGTACTGTTCCGCGTAGTCCAAACCGTAACCAACCACGAAAGCGTCGGGGATGGTGAAGCCGCAGTAGTGGAGCTCCACCGGCTTGGTCCGCCGGTCCGGCTTGTCCAGCAGGGTGCACAGACGGATGGAGGCGGGGTGGCGGTGCTCCAGAATTTTCAGCAGGTAGCTCAGGGTGTTGCCGCTGTCCAGAATGTCCTCCACCACGATGATGTGGCGGCCGGAGATGTCCTCGGACAGGTCCTTGGTGATCTGCACCTGGCCGCTGGAGGAGGTGCCCTTCCCGTAGGAGGAGACAGCCATAAAGTCCAGGGTGCAGGGCAGGTCGATGGCACGGCACAGGTCGGCCATAAAGATGAAAGAGCCCCGCAGCACGCTGATGAGCATGATCTCCTTTCCGGCGTAATCCCGCTCGATTTCACGGGCAATCTCCTGTACCCGGGTCTTCAGCTGCTCTTCGCTGAACAGTACTTCCTGGATGTCCTTCTCTAGCATGATTCTGCTTCCTTTCCAGATGATAATTCCGTCCCGTCCCCGGTGGACCGGGTCAGGAGGGGGGTGATAATGATATGCCAGGCGGCCTGCCCCTCCCGGGGAAGAAAGGCCGCGTCAGGGCCCAGACCGGCGGCGGCGGCCACCTGACCGTCCCAGTCCAGAACGGGCAGGCAGTCCCGGCGGGACTGGGGTATTTTTTCGTCAATGAACCACTTTTTCAGAGTTTTCTCCGGGCGACCCCATAGCCTGAGCCGGTCGCCGGTGCGCCGGGGGCGGAGGGTTACCGCCTCTCCAGGCCGGGCGTCCAGCCAGAAGTCGAAGGGCCCCTGGCGCTGTCCTGCGTAGACGGCAGGAAAGCAGCGCACCAGAAAGGGGGGCACCTGGGTCTCCCCGGGCAGGGCCAGGGGGACGGGCTCCAGAACCTGGGGCGTGGTGTCCCGGGTGAGGACCAAGAGGTCGTATTCCCGCCGGGCCGCAAGACCGTAGGGCAGGCTCAGCCGGGCGGAGGGGTCCTCACTGCGGCACAGCCGCACCAGACTCTCCAGATGGGCTGCCCCGCAGTCCTGGTCGCCCCCGTTGAGGGCGCCGATGAGCTGCCGCACCGCCCGGACGGCCACAGGGCCGGGGGCGTCGGCAATGAGCCGGGCGGAAAGGGAGAGCCCCTGGGGCAGAACCTGGGCCAGGGAGGAGAGAGCTTCGGCCTGTTCCTCCAACAGCGCCTCGTCGGCCCGCAGCCGGCCCGCACAGCCGGCCAGCCGGGCAGAAAAGCCGGGGAACAGGTCCTCCAGCACGGGTACCACCTGGTGGCGGATGCGGTTTCGGGCGTAGGCGTCATCGGCGTTGGAGGAGTCCTCCCGCCAGGGCAGGCCGTAGTAGCGCAGGTATTCCTCAATCTCCCGGCGCTGGGTGGACAGCAGAGGACGGATCAGGTCGCCCCGCACGGGGGCGATGCCCGTCAATCCCCGCAGGCCGGAGCCCCGGGCCAGGTGAAAGAGAATGGTTTCACTGTTGTCGTCGGCGGTGTGAGCGGTGGCGATGAGGGTAGCTCCCGCCTCCCGGGCCGCCTGACGGAGAAAGGCGTAGCGCATGTCCCGGGCAGTCTCTTCAATGCCTTTTCCCAGCAGGGCGGCCTGGGAGGCCACGTCCCCGCTGCCGGAGAACAGGGGAACAGCGGGGAGCACCCGCCCGTCGGGCAGGCGGTCCGGGCCGCAGCATTCCGAGACAAACTGCTCCACAAACCGGGCGTCCCGGTCCGCCTCCTCCCCACGAAGCTGGTGGTTATAGTGGGCGGCGGCCAGGGAGAACCCCAGCCTGGGACGCAGGTGATAGAGGGCGTGGAGCAGGCACACGGAGTCCGCTCCGCCGGACACGGCGCACAGCACCGTGCAGCCCTTGGGGAGCATCCCATGCTCCCGGATCAGCGCTTCCATGGATTCCAGCATGGTACCTCCCAAATGGAAAACAGGTTGAGGGAGCGAAAGCGCACCCGTCCCTGCCGATCATCAGTATTCGCTGTGCTGCCACTCAATGTCGCTGAAGGTGGTGAAGTCGGGCAGCCACTGAAGCTCCACCGTGCGGGTCTCGCCGTGGCGGTTCTTGGCCACGATGCACTCGGCCAGGTTGGGGTTCTCCGTGTCCTTGTTGTAGTAGCCCTCCCGGTAGAGGAAGAGCACGATGTCGGCGTCCTGCTCGATGGCGCCCGATTCACGCAGGTCAGAGAGCATGGGACGCTTGTCGGTACGGGACTCGTTGGCACGGGAGAGCTGGCTGAGGCAGAGAACAGGGACGTTCAATTCCTTGGCCATGATTTTCAGGGACCGGGAAATGTCCGAGACGATCTGCTGCCGGTTGTCGCTGGAGCGGGTTTTGCCCCCGGCGGACTGCATCAGCTGCAGGTAGTCGATGACCACCAGGCCCAGATCCTCCACTCGGCGGCACTTGGCGTTGATATCGGCCACCGAAACGGAGGAGTCGTCGTCAATGAGAATTTTGGAGCGGGTGAGGGAGTCGGCGGCCACCGCCACCTTCTCCCAGTCCTCCTCGGTGAGCTTGCCGGTGACCAGCTTCTTATTGTCCACGAAACACTCGCTGGAGATAAGGCGGAGAGCCAGCTGCTCCCGGCTCATTTCCAAGGAGAAAAAGGCCACCGTCTTGCCCGACTTCTTGCCGGCCTCCAGCAGGATGTTCAAAGCCATAGAGGTCTTGCCCATACCGGGACGGGCGGCCAGAAGGATGAGGTCGGACTTGTTGAGGCCGGAGATGGCCCGGTCCAGGTCCCGCAGTCCGGTGGACATGCCCGGGATGGCGCTGTCACTGGCGGCCAGCTCGCTGAGCCGGTCGTACACGTCAATGAGTACGTCGGAGATGGGGGTCAGACCCCGGGCGGCGCGACCCTGGCGGATGGCGTAGATGCGCTGCTCCGCCGCCTCCAGAATGTCCTGGCCGGTGTCGGTGCCCTGCTGAATCATGGCGGTGAGATCGCCTGCGGTCTCGGCCACCCGGCGCAGCAGGGTCTTGTCCTTGAGAATGTCAATGTATTCCTTGACATTGGCGGCGGTGGGGGTGGTGTCCATGAGCTGGAGCATGTAGCTCCGGGACTGGTTCTCGTCGTAGACTCCGTTCTGCTTCATGTTCTCCAGCACCGTCACCGGGTCAATGGTGAGGGAGTAGTTGAACATGGAGTAGATGGTCTCGTAGATCTCCCGGTTCTGCCGCAGGTAGAAGTCGTCCGGGCGCAGCTTGTCGATGACCTCCGGCACGCACCGGGGGTCAATGAGCATGGAGCCCAGCACCGCCTGCTCCGCTTCCACGGAGTGGGGCAGCTGCTTCAAGAGCAGTTCTTCATCCTCCAGAGCCATGTTGTCACCTCCTGGGAAATGCAGAATGCAGAATGCAGAAATGCAGAATGACCGCTATGCCGAACCCTTGGCACTTTTCAAAATAGCGGTCAGAATCTGCTTCAGTTCCACACAGTCCGCCAGCAGGCTGCTGCCTTCTGCCTTGGTGAAATAGTCTGTCTCCGTCATCAAACGGATCCAATATTCCGTTTCCGTTGCCTCTTTATAGGCAATATATATTTTAGCAATAAAATCCTTTTTGCCGTGGGCGTTGTTGGCCTCGTGTACGTTGGCCCCAATACTGGTGGCAGAGCGCAGAAGCTGTTTGGACAGAATGTATTCCCGTCTTTCTGCGGACAGGTGCTGATAAGCGCGTACCATACGCACAGAAAACGCAAAGCTCTTATCCAGAATCACATTCTCCCGCATGACGCATTCACGTCCCTTGTCAGCAAAACATTCACCGGAAACCGCATGTTTCCATACGGCGCAAATGGGTCTCAGGTCCGGGAATCATTCTGCATTTCTGCATTCTGCCTTCTGCATTGGAAAAGTAAGCCAAAGGCTTACTTTTCCTCCACCACCATCACGTTGACGGTGCCCACCACTTCATAGCCCAGCTTGGCCTTGATCTGGTAGCCGCCGCAGGCCTTGATGGGCTCCTCCAGCACCAGCTTGGCCTTGGCGATGGTCACGCCGTGCTGAGCGGCCAGGGCCTCAGAGACCTCCTTGGCGGTGACAGCGCCGAAGAGCCGTCCGCCCTCGCCAGCCTTGGCGGGGATCTTCACCATCAGACCCTCCAGCTTCTTGGCGGTGGCCTCGGCCTCAGCCTTCTCAGCAGCCTCCTGGGCCTTGCGGGCCTTCTCCTGCTGCTTCATGGTGTTCAGGTTCTCGGCGGTGGCGATGACCGCCAGCTTCTTGGGCAGCAGAAAGTTGCGGGCGTAGCCGTCGGACACGTCCACCAGCTGGCCCTTCTTGCCCTGGCCTCTTACGTCTTGCTGTAAAATGACTTTCATAATGTGTTCCTCCAAATACAGTGAGTATTTTTAAATTACAATATTGCAAAAATGGGGGGTAAACGGGGGGAATCCCGCCGCCCCGGTCAGGAATCCAGATAGCGGTCGATGGCCTGGGCCAGCTCCACGGTGACCTGCTCCAGGGTCTTGCCGGACACCTGTCCGCCCGCCGCCGCGGCGTTGCCGCCGCCACCCAGCTGCTCCAGAATCACCTGGACGTTGGTGTCGCCCATGGAGCGGGCGGAGATGACCACCCGTTCCCCATCAGGGGCAAGGACGAAGGAGGTGTCGATGCCGATGATGTTCAGAAGCTCATCAGCGGCCTGGGCCGCAATGACCCGGCCCACGGGACGGTTGGCCACGGCGATGGCGATGTGGTCCCGATAGAGCTTGGCATTCTGGATGATGGAATACTTGGCGATGGTGCCGGACAGGTCGTTCTGGTAGAGCTTTTTCACCTCAGCGGTGTCGGCGCCGGAGCGGCGCAGGAAGGCGGCGGCCTCGAAGGTGCGTCCGCCGGTGCGCATGGTGAAGTTCTTGGTGTCCAGCACGATGCCCGCCAACAGAGCCTCAGCCTCGGTGCGCAGCAGCTGGTTGGGCTCCATAACGTACTGGAGAAGCTCGGTGACCAGCTCGGAGGCGGAGGAGGCATAGGGCTCGTGGTAGTTCAGGGCTGCGCCCTCGATGTAGGTGGCCGCACGGCGGTGGTGGTCGATGACCGCCACCCGGTTGCAGGACTTCAGCAGATCCTCCGCCTGGACCTGCTCGGGACGGTTGGTGTCCACCACCACCGCCAGGGAGCGGGTGTCGGCAATGAGCAGAGCCTCCTGGGGCGAAAGGAAGCAGTCCTGATACTCGGGCAGCTGGGCCAGCTTGTCGATGAGCTCCTGAGCCGGGGGAGTGCCCGCTTCCCGGATGATGTGCACCGGCACACCGTTTTTCCGGCACAGGGCAAACACGCCGGCCGCGGCGCCCAGACAGTCGTTGTCCGGGAAGCGGTGGCCCATGATGAACACCTGGGAGGAGTCGGAGATGAGGGAGGACAGAGCGTTGGCCATGACCCGGCTCTTGACCTTGGTGCGCTTCTCCGTCTCCTTGGAGCGTCCGCCGTAGAATTCAAAGGTGAACTTGTTGCGGATGACCGCCTGATCGCCGCCCCGGGACAGGGCCATGTCGATGGACAGGTTGGCAAACTGCAGAAGCTCCTGATAGTTCTCGCCGTCCTTGCCGATGCCGATGGACAGGGAGGCGTTGATGCCGCTGGGGTTGACCACCTGGTGGATGGTGTCCAGAATGTCGAATTTCTTCTCCACAAACTGGGACAGGTACTGCTCCTCAAAGATAAAGAGGTAGCGTTCCCGCTGGTAGCGGCGGAGAAGTCCGCCGGTGTGGGCCACCCAGGCATCCAGACGGGAGTCGATCTCCGAGACCAGGGCGGAGCGCTCGTTCTCCGTCAGGTTCTTCATCAGCTCCTCGTAGTTGTCCAGCAGCAGCACGGCGGCCACCGGACGGGTGGCGCGGTACTCGTCACGGACCAGACAGAACTCGGTGACGTCCACCCAGTAGAGGGTGGCCAGGAAGCCGCCGCTCCGTCCGCCGGTGCGCACCAGATGGCCGAAGACCAGGAAACGCCGGCTGCCGTAGCTTACCTCGCTGGGACAGGAGCTTTTTCCCTCCATGAGCCACCGGGTGTCAAAGCCGGGGATCAGGGTGGACAGCTTGGCATCGAAGAGGTGCTCCCGCTGCCCGGTGAGCTGGAGAAAACGGTCATTGGTCCAGATGATGTCGTCGCTCTCCGGACGGAAAATGATCATGGGCAGGGGTGAATTGGTCATGGTGTCCCGGGTGGCGGTGTCCACCGTGCCCGTGACGTTTTCCAGGTACTTGGAGATTTCACGCCGCCGCCGCCGGTTGCTGGCCCGGTTGTAAAGGCCCAGACAGGCAACCACCGCCAGCTCCGCCGCCGCCAGGGGCAGAGAGAACAGCGCGGAAATTCCGGCAAATAAAATCAGGCAGACGAAGTAGAGCTGGAAGCTGGGCTGAAACAGCTGGGCAATCTTCCGGTTCAACGGAACGTCCCCCTTTCCTGCGTGTCGCAAAAATTTTTGGAGATTGAATCCCAAAACAAAGGCATTTTATTATATCAAATCCCACCGGAAAAGACAATAGGGATAGGCGGGGACAGGGGGGACAAAAATTCTTTCTGTAAAGAGGAAAAGGACCGTTGCACCACAGAAAAAAGACTGCTATAATGTGGGGGAAAAGGCCGTATTCCGCACGGCCCCCCGCGGAAACGGGAGCAGGAATGGTACCCGCCGGACACCCTGAGTGTCCAGCGCACAGAGATATGCTTTTGTGTGGAATGTAAGCCAGTAAAGGAAATTAGGAGGCAACCGCAATGCAAGAGATCAAGATCACCCGCGCCGCCACTCTGAAGGAAAAGCCTGATTCCTCCACCCTGGTGTTTGGCAAGAATATGACCGACCACATGTTTATTGTGGATTATGATGAGGGACAGGGCTGGCACGACGCCCGCATCGTCCCCTACGGCCCGCTGCCCATTGACCCCGCCGCCAAGGTGCTGCACTACGCCGAGGAGATCTTTGAGGGCCTGAAGGCCTACCGCACCGCCGACGGAAGCATCCAGCTCTTCCGCCCCGACTGCAACATCGAGCGGATGAACAACTCCGCCTCCCGTATGTGCCTGCCCGAGATTCCTGCCGACCTGGCTCTGGCCGGCATTACCGAGCTGGTCAAGCTGGAGCGCGACTGGGTGCCCGCTGAGAAGGACACCTCCCTCTACATCCGTCCCTTCATGATCGGCCTGGATCCCGCTCTGGGCGTCCATGCTTCCCACCACGTGCAGTACATCGTCATTGTCTGCCCCGTGGGCGCCTACTATCCCGAGGGACTGAACCCCGTGAAGATTTACGTGGAGGACCAGGACGTCCGCGCGGTCCGCGGCGGCACCGGCATGGCCAAGACCGGCGGCAACTACGCCGCCTCCCTGCGGGCCGGCGACCGGGCCGAGAAGGCCGGTTACAGCCAGGTACTGTGGCTGGACGGCGTGCACCGCAAGTACATTGAAGAGGTTGGCTCCATGAACGTTATGTTCAAGGTGGCCGGCAAGATCATCACCCCCGACCTGAACGGCTCCGTGCTTCCCGGCATTACCCGCCGCTCCTGCATCCAGCTGCTGAAGGACTGGGGCTATGAGGTGGAGGAGCGCCGCATCTCCGCTGAGGAACTCTTCGAGGCCGCCGAGAAGGGCGAGCTGGAGGAGGCCTGGGGCACCGGCACCGCCGCCGTTGTCTCTCCCATCGGTGAGCTGGCCATGGGCGACAAGAAGGTCACCGTCAGCAACAACCAGATCGGTGAAATCACTCAGCGCCTGTATGACGAGCTCACTGGAATCCAGTGGGGCCGCGTGGCCGACACCCACGGCTGGACCATGAAGGTGTGCTGAGCCAGTCTCCACACAAACAAGACATAAAACGAGCCCCGGAGGCAATTGCCTCCGGGGCTTTTCTTTGTGGCGGTTATGGGTGCAGGCTGGCGATAAACTGCCGGGCCACCCGGGGGGTACGGCCGGAGTGACGGATCTCCCAGGTCATGGCCTGGGCGTGGAGCTCCTTGGGGTCCATGGAGATGCCCGCCTGCCGGGCCAGATAGTCCACCAGGGCCAGGTAGCCATCCTTGTTCATGGTCAGGTAGGGGATGCGCAGACCGAAGCGCTCGGCCAGGGCGGTCTTTTCCGAGATGGTCTCAAAGGTGTCCACCTCGTCCCCTGCCCGGTCGGTGAAGGTCTGGCGCACCAGGTGGCGGCGGTTGGAGGTGGCGTAGATAGCCACATTCACCGGCCGCTTCTCCAGACTGCCCTCCAGAATGGTCTTCAGGGAGGAGTAGGTCTTGTCGTCCTGGTCAAAGGCCAGATCGTCAATGAACAGGATGAACTTCTGCCGCCGCCCGTTGAGAGAGCGCATCAGCCGGGGCAGGCCGGTGAGGTTCTCCTTCTGAATTTCGATGAGGCGCAGGTCCTCCATCCCCGGCAGGTAGAGCATGGACTTCACCGTGGCCGACTTGCCGGTGCCGCCGTCTCCGAAGAGGAGGACGTTGTTGGCCGCCCGGCCTGCCACCAGCTGGCGGGTGTTCTGCTCCACCTGGCCCCGCTGCAGCTCGTAGCCCAGCAGGTCCTCCGGCTTGGGGCAGTCGGGGTCGGCCACGGGAATGAGCGCCCCCTCCTCCCACAGGAAGGCCCGGTACCGGGCGTACAGACCGCAGCCGTGGGCGCGGTAAAAATCGGTGAGCTTGGCAAAATCAAAGGGAGCCCCCGACTTCCACCGGGGCAGCCCGGCCAGCACCGGGGCGTAGTCGGCGGACAGGGCGCTTTTCATGGCGTCGATGTACCGGTCGCAGTCGGTCTCAGCCAGCAGCACCAGGGTCTCCACATCCCGCCGGGCGCCCTCCTCCAGGGCGGGGTCCTTCTCGCCCCGCTCGGCCAGAGCGCCGTAAGGACTGTCGGAGTAGCGCAGGTAGTCCCACAGCCAGTCTCCCAGGCCCTGGAAGCCCTCCGCCCGCAGCAGGTAAAAGACCTGGCCGTACAGATCCAGGGCGCGCTCCCCGTTACCGAAGCCGCAGGTGAGCAGCAGTTGGGACACTGCCTGCATGAGGGGGGTGTCCATCAGAGGACGATAGGTACAGATACCGCCCAGAGCGGTATGTAATGCGTTCAGATTCATGGCCCATTCTCCCTTTTTGTGGTGTTCCGGTTCCATTTTAATGTCTGCCTCCGCCCTTGTCAACCAAAGGGGGGTGTGATAGAATAAGGTCCGCAAGTGGGCGGCGAAGGGAAAAATCCCGGCTTTGTTGGGGGTTGCCGCCCTCATTTTTACGGCAGCGAGGTTTTTATGGTATCCATCGGAGGAATTACAATTGAGACGCCCCTGGCCCTGGCCCCCATGGCGGGGGTGACGGATGTGGCTTTCCGTACCATCTGCCGGGAGCAGGGAGCGGGGCTCACCTGTACGGAGATGGTGAGTGCAAAGGCCCTGTGCTACCAGGACAAGAAGTCCATCCCGCTCCTGAAATTGGGGGAGGGGGAGCACCCCGCTGCCGCCCAGATCTTCGGCAGCGACCCCGCGTGCATGGAGCAGGCGGCCGGCATCGCCCATGAGGTGTCCGGGGCCGACTTCATTGACATCAACATGGGCTGTCCCGTGCCCAAGGTGGCCAACTCCGGAGACGGGTCGGGTCTTATGCGGGACCCGGACAAGGCGGTGAAGGTGCTGGAGGCGGTGGTCCGCGGCGCGGGCTGTCCGGTGACGGTGAAGTTTCGCCTGGGCTGGGACAAGGGCTCCATCAACTGCGTGGAGTTTGCCAAGGCCATGGAAGAGGCGGGCGCCGCCGCTGTGGCCGTCCATGGCCGTACCCGCAACCAGATGTATGCCGGAACAGCCAACTGGGACTGGATTCGGGAGGTCAAGAAGGCGGTGAGCATCCCCGTCATCGCCAACGGGGACGTGTTCAAGCCCACCGACGCCCCCAGGATTCTGAAGTACACCGGGGCGGATATGGCCATGATTGGCCGGGGCGTGTTTGGGAATCCCTGGCTCTTTGCCCAGTGCAAGGCCGCCCTGGAGGGCCGCCCCATTCCGGACATGCCGCCCCTGGCGGAGCGCTGCGACACTGCCGTGCGGCAGTTTGAGATCTCCGCCGCCAACAAGGGGGAGAAGATTGCCTGCCTGGAGGCCCGGCGGCACTACGCCTGGTACCTGAAGGGGGTACCTCACGCGGGCTATTATAAGGAACAGATTGTGAAAATCACCACCCTGGAGGACGTGTATCGGGTCACCAGGGGGATTAAGCGGGACTTGTGCTGAACGAGGAACGGAAGACTTGAAGCCGGGGCGGAGGGGGTCCCGGTTTGGATGGACCGAAGAGGAGTGAGCGCGGTGACGGAGCAGGAGCTGGTAGCCCGGGCCAAGGCGGGGGACCAGCAGGCCTTTGAACAGCTGGTGCTGGACAATCAAAACCGGATCTATTCCCTGGCCGTACGGCTGACGGGGGACAAGGAGGAGGGGGCGGACCTGGCCCAGGAGGCCTTTGTGAAGGCCTGGCAGGGGCTGCCCTCCTTCCAGGGAGAGAGCAGCTTTGCCACCTGGATTTACCGTCTGGCCACCAACGTGTGCATCGACTACCTGAGAAAGCAGAAGCGGAGGCGGCAGGTGGAGTCGGAGCTGTCCCTGGACGATGACGAGGCGGCCTGGAGCGAGCCGGCGGACTGGAGCCAGGACCCCCAGCGGCAGCTGGAGCGCTCTGAGATGGGCCGGACGCTGGAGCGGGGGCTCCAGGCGCTGCCGGAGCAGCAGCGGCAGATTCTGGTGCTGCGGGAGCTGTCCGGCCTGAGCTATCAGGAGATTGCCCAGAAGCTGGAGCTGGATTTGGGGACGGTGAAGTCCCGGATTGCCCGGGCCCGGCTGGCGCTGCGAAAAATTTTGCTGGCGGATGGGAACTTTTTTGCGCCGCCGCCGTCTAACTCTGCGAAGAACGAACAAAGGAGGTGAACCGGTATGGATGGCTGTGAAACCATGGAGGTCTGGCTCAGCCTGCGGCTGGACGGAATGCTGGAGCCCGAGGAGGAGCGGGAGCTGGAGGCCCACCTGGCCGTCTGTCCCCGCTGCCGCGCCCTGGCGCAGGAGCTGGAGGCCGTGCATACCGCCTTCCCTCAGCTGGAGGACTGCTCCGCCCCGGAGGGCTTTGCCCAGGGTGTGATGGAGCGCATCGGCGCGCTGGAGCAGAAGCCCAAGGTGGTCCCCCTGTTCCGCCGTCCCCAGGTGCGGGCGCTGGCGGGCCTGGCGGCCTGCGCCGTGCTGTGTATCGGCCTTTACCGGGGCGGTATGCTGAATCAGGGCGTGGACTCTCTGGAGGTGGAGAGCACCGGAGCGAGTCTCGATGCCGCCACCTATGAGCAGGCGGATCGCTCTGCGGCGGACCAGAATGACCAGAATACAGTGGCCACGGAGACGGAGGAGCCAACCACGTCTTTGGAGGAGCAAAAGGATACGGCGGTTCGGGTCGCCCCTGATCCGGCACCGGCCGATGGAAGCGGGGATGCCTCTTCCAGTGACGGCAGCCTGAGCGTGCCCCAGACACAGGACAGTGTCCAGCCCTCTCAATTTCAGATTACCGCCCAGATGACGCAGGGCTATACCGTGGCCGGTCAGACGGTGTGGGCGGTGCTGACTTTGGACCGTCTGCCCCAGGGCTGGGAGGATGTGCTGGGTCAGTCCCCCGAGTGGCTTACCGACGAGGCGGGCCGGACCTGCTGCATGATTACCGCCGGGCAGCTTCAGCAGCTGCAGACCCTGGCGCAGCAGGAGGGGACCATCTCTTCGAGCATTCAGGGCCAGGCGGAGGAGGATCAGTCCTGCGCGCTGGTGCTGCTGGAGACCCCCTGATTGGCATGCGAGAATAACCTTCGGCTTTTTGCCGAAGGTTATTTTTTTGTCTTTCCGGCGAATCCGTGGGAATTTGCAGAGTTTTTGATGGTTTGGGCACTTTATACGAAAAAATAGTGAAGTATCCTGGGTTGAGTTGGGGAAAGGACTGTGGCGGTGCCAAAAAAGGAGTTGTCACAGGAGGAATTTTAATGTATAATAACCAACAGCATGTAACGTCTCCCGACCTTGGACCGGGAGCGTCGCAATAGCCCAAACATAAGGAGTGGAACCAAGATATGAGATATTCTGTACAAAACATCCGCAACATCTGCCTGCTGGGCCACGGTGGCAGCGGCAAGACCGCTTTGGCAGAGAGCCTTCTCTATATGACCGGCGCCATTGACCGTATGGGCAAGGCCGCGGACGGCAACACCGTGTGCGACTATGACCCCGAGGAGGTCAAGCGTCAGATTTCCATCTCCCTGTCTGTCGCCCCCGTGGAGTTCAAGGGCTGTAACATCAACGTGCTGGACACCCCGGGCGGCTTTGACTTCTCCGGCGAAGTGATGGAGGCCCTGCGTGCCGCCGACGCCGCCATTATCGTCTGCTCCGCCAAGGACGGCATCTCCGTTGGCCTGGAGAAGGCCTGGAAGTACTGCGAAGAGCGGAATATGCCCCGCTTTATCTATATCTCCAAGACCGATGAGGACAACTCCGACTACAACGCCACCTTCGATGCTCTGCGTGCCAAGTACGGCAACAAGATCGCTCCTCTGGTGGTGCCCATCTGGGACGAGAACAAGAAGGTCATCGGCATCATCGACGTCCTGAACAAGCGCGCCTATGAGATGCGCAACGGCAAGCGGGAAGAGATTGAGATTCCCGAGGGCAAGGAGGACGTCATCACTCAGTTCAACGACGCCCTGAAGGAGTCCGTGGCTGAGACCAGCGAGGAGTTCATGGACAAGTTCTTCTCCGGTGAGGACTTCACCTACGCCGAGATGATCCAGGGCCTGCGCCAGGGCGTGCGGGAGCTGTCCCTGTTCCCGGTGCTGTGCGGCTCCGCCGTCAACACCATGGGTTCCCTGATGCTCATGGACTACATTGTGGAGCTGCTGCCCACTCCCATGGAGGGCAACTACCACAAGGCTACCCGCCAGGACGGCGAGACCGAGGAGTTCGTGGTCTCCCCCGGCGGCGTGCCCACTGCTTTCGTTTTCAAGACCGTCTCCGACCAGTACGGCAAGTACTCCTATATCAAGGTTCTCTCCGGCGTCATCACCTCTGACCTGACTCTGGTCAACGCCCGCACCGGCAACACCGAGAAGCTGGGCCGCCTGTACGTCATGCGGGGCAAGAAGGCTGAGGAGGTCAAGGAGCTGGGCTGCGGCGACATCGGCGCCATCGGCAAGATGGAGAAGGTGAAGACCGGCGACACCCTGTGTGACCCCCGTAAGGTGGTAGCCCTTAAGCAGATTCCCTTTGCTGAGCCCTGCTACTCCGTGGCCATCGCTCCCAAGACCCGCGGCCAGGAGGACAAGGTGGCCCAGGGCCTCAACCGCCTCAACGAGGAGGATCCCTCCTTCACCGTGGTCAACAATTCCGAGACCCACCAGATGGTCATCTACGCCGCCGGCGACATCCAGGTGGACGTGCTGGTGGCCAAGCTGAAGAGCCGCTTCAATGTGGAAGTGGAGCTGAAGACGCCCCGCGTTCCCTACCGTGAGAAGATCCGCAAGACCGTCCAGAAGCAGGGCCGTCATAAGAAGCAGACCGGCGGTTCCGGCCAGTTCGGCGACGTGTGGATTCGCTTCGAGCCCAACCCCGAGGAGGAGCAGATGGCCTTTGCCGAGGAGGTCTTCGGCGGATCCGTGCCCAAGAACTTCTTCCCCGCGGTGGAAAAGGGCCTGCGGGAGGCCTGCCTCCACGGTCCTCTGGCCGGCTATCCGGTGGTCAACCTGAAGGCCGTGCTGTATGACGGAAGCTACCACCCCGTGGACTCCTCGGAAATCGCCTTCAAGACGGCCGCTCAGCTGGCCTACAAGGCCGCCATGCCCGAGGCCAACCCCGTGCTGCTGGAGCCCGTGGGCGAGCTGAAGGTCACCGTGCCCGACAGCTACATGGGCGACGTCATCGGCGATCTGAATAAGCGCCGCGGCCGCGTCATGGGTATGACTCCCACCGGCGACGGCGACCAGGTCATTGAGGCTGAGGTGCCCATGGCTGAGATGGCCTCCTATGCCATCGACCTGCGGGCCATGACCCAGTCCCGCGGCTCCTACACCTTCCACTTCGTCCGCTATGAGGATTGTCCTCCTGCGGCCCAGGAGAAGGCCATTGCCGCTGCCAAGGCCCTGGCTGAGGAATAAGAAATACGAAAACAGCCCGCCCCAATCGGGGCGGGCTGTTTTTTATAGGAATGCTCCGGGGAGGCCCATTGAGACGTCCCTGGTGGGGGATAGGCGCTTTCCCAAAAGAGTTGCGGCAAGAAGGATTCAGCGCTGGACCAGCAGCTGGACCTGCCACTGACCGCCGTTGTCCGTTACCGCGTAGAGCCGAGTGTCGTCTGCGCTGGCCAGCAGAGTTGCGGTCTCATCCAGCAGAGCGCTGGTCAGGGTGTCGTCCAGCTCAGCCAGCAGCAGGGAGTTGTCCCGGTCCACCAGCAGGTTGGTTCCGGTCAGGATGGCGCTGTGGAAGCTGCCGTCCTCCCAGTCGGAGGAGTACAGCACGTCCAGGTCGGTGAGACCGTCTTCCGCGCTGATCAGCATATTGCCGCCGGCATCCACGCACTCCAGCATGCCCTCCGCTGTACGCAGGCAAAGGATGCCTTTGTCCAGCACGCCGGTATAACCGTCGGGATTGGCGATGGTGTTGCCCTCTTTGTCAATGACATAGACGTAGCCGTTGTTGTTCAGCACCGCGCAGTCGCCCAGCAGGCGGCACTGGGCCGGATCGGAGAAGGGAACAGTCAGCTCCCGCACCACAGAGCCTGCCTCATCCACCACAATGAGCCGCTCATCCTCGGTCATGGCAAACGCAGTGCCGTTATAGTAGGGACCCATGCCATACTTGGCGGAGCCGCTCAGCACATTCACCGCCAGGGAGAGGGAGCCCTGGTCAAAGAACTGGACGGTGTCACCCAGGCTGAAGCGGAAGAACTGGTTTTCGGTAAACTTGTCATTCTGGTAATAGGATATCAGCACCAGGGCGTGGACTGTTCCGGTGGACAGGTCCCGGGAAACCTCAAAGTCCAGGAGGACAGGAGTGCCCAACTGGGTGTTCAGGTCCTGGGTGACCAGTGTTTCACCGGTGGAGGCGTCAACCACCAAGAGCTGGCTGTCAGTCACATAATAGAAATAAGGGGGCACCAGGTCAGCAGAGGTGTCCAGGATGTAGTTGGTGGTAAACATTCCGCCGATGAGGGAACGCTCTTCCCCGGACAGGGTATACCAGCCGCCGCCCTGCAGCTGAGTGCCGTAACCATAGAAGGAATAGGTATCGTCGCCGCCCTTGGCCGGCCAGGATTGGGACAAGGAACCGTCTTTGTTGTAGAGATCCACCGTATAACCGTCGTCGGCCTGCTTGGTTCCGGCCACCATTCCCTGGGCGGAGCAGGAGATCCCCGTGTAATCCAGGGGGATGATTTCCTGTCCGGTCAGGTCCACGACCCCGTACCGGTCGTGATAACAGACCACAAAGCCGTCGGAGAAATCGGCTCCGCGGATGCTGTCGTAGCTGGGAGCTACCACTTGGCTGCCGGTCAGATCATATACGCCGTAGGAGCCCTTCTCCTGGACGGCCACATAGAACTTGGGGTCCAGCTTGTTCACTGTGAGGTAGGCCATGTCGCCGTACTGGCAGGAGAGAATTTCCTTGCCGGTGCTGTCCACCAGACCGTAGTAGTCGGTGGCAGGGTCCTGGACAATGAAGGTGTCTCCGGCGGCAGAGACGGGGGTGTAGGCGACCGTAAAGCCCTCCGGGGCGGCCTGAGGAGCAGAGGAGGACGCCGAACCTGTTCCGGTGGGCTGAGAGGCGGAAGCGGAGGAGGAGCTGCTTGCGCTGTTCTGGGAGCCGCAGCCTGTCAAACTGGCCAGCAGTCCGGCGGCCACCGCAAAAGAGAGCAGTCGTTTGCCGAGGTTCATGATACAACATCCTTTCTTTCCATGCGCGGAAAGCCTGCCCGTTATTCCCCCTGTTTCAGCGCGGCCCGCAGGCGGCTGAGGGTGACGGGAGACATCTCCAGAAAGGAGGCGATGTACCGGTGGGGGACCTGGTCGATGAGGCCTGGGTAGGCCTGCAGAAACCACTGATAGCGTTCCATGGAGGTGCGTTTGTGCAGGACGGTCTTAATCTGCCAGTGTTCCAGCAGAGAATTGCGCAGCAGGCTGTTGTAGATGTGGACGGTGCGGACATCGTTTTGCAGGAGAGTCATTGCGTCTGCCACCGGGATACACAGCAGCTGAGAGTCAGTGAGTGCCTCAATGGAGATGCAGGAAGGGGCGTCCAGTTGAAAAACGGGAATCGCCGGGACACCGCACTTGGCGCCAAAGCAATCGGTAATATCCCGGCCGTTGTAGTCAAAGAAAAAGCCCCGGAGAATACCGGAAAGCAGGAAGGAGAGCTGGTTTATGGTTTCTCCCTCCCGAACCAGAAGCTCCCCCTTGGACAGGTGCCGGAACTGGGCCAGAGATACAAGCTGTGCCCGCAATGCTTCATCTGGAATGGGCAGAATATCGGTAAAAAAGGTTTGGGCATCCATGAAATTGCCTCCCGCGCATAAGATAAATTCATTATACCCCGGTCAGAAAAAGCGACGCAATATCACAGGATAACGCAGCGGAGGGCTTTACAGAATTCACCAGACCGCCCCGGATGCAGAAAGGGGCTGCCGCAGCAGACAGACGGCAGCCCCATGTTATGTGGGAAATAAGAGGGAAAATACTAAGAGTTTGCGGGAACAATATGCCTCTGATAGGCGATGCGGGGCGACCCGCTGAGGGTCCAGATGCGGCCGCAGCGGACAAAGCCGTTTTTCTCCAGCACGTGCTGCATGGGACGATTGTCGTCGTGGGTGTCAATACGCACGTTGGGATGCTGGGCCAGCACCCAGCGGAAAATCTCGGTAGCCAGGCCTGGTACCTCACCCCGGCTGGCTACCCGGTGGACTGCACAGTAGGGGCTGTCGTCCAGCCAGGCCCCCTCAATGACCTTGTAGGTGGGGTCCTCCCCGGGGATCATGGCAAAGACGGCCTGGAGCCGTCCCTCCAGCTCCACCACATAGCTCTGCCTCAGGCGGATGTCCTCCAGCACCCGCACCTCACTGGGCTCGGTGTCGCCCCACTGGGTGGGATTGCCCGAGGCCTTCATGAAACGGCGGGCGGCGGCATAAATTTCCAGAATTTGGTCGAAATCAGAGGGGCGTGCGGGTCGAATCATAAAGACGGCTCCTTTCATGGGACAGCAGAAAAAACTGGAGTATGTGACTGATTATACCCTGTTTCGCCCCCTTCGTACAGACGAAACAGGAAATTTTCCCGGGATGGAGCCTTTCGCCTTTACCCCGGCGGCGCCATGTGCTATACTAAAACAACATGGAACAGCAGGCGTTTTCGGCGCATCGGGGCCATTTCGCTCCCAATGCGCCGGATTTTCTCGTGGCGGGGGACCGGTTCCCGCCGGTGAAGAGACGGAAGGAGTCATTGCAATGGATTTGACCGAGCGCATGGTGGAGAGCAAAACCATTTTTGAGGGCCACATCATCAAGGTGACCCTGGACCAGGCCATGCTGCCGGACGGCAAGCTGGCCAGCCGGGAAGTGGTCTATCATCCCGGCGGCGTGGCCGTGCTGGCGCTGGACGAGGAGAACCGGGTTACCCTGGTGCGGCAGTACCGCTATCCCATTGGGCGGGAGCTGCTGGAGCTGCCGGCGGGCAAGCTGGACCACGGCGCGGAGGAGGACCGGCTGCTGGGCGCCCAGCGGGAGCTGAGCGAGGAGACCGGCCTGGAGGCGGAGGAGTGGACCTATCTGGGGTACATGCTGGCCTCGCCGGGCTTCTGCGACGAGGCGCTTCACATGTACCTGGCCCGGGGCCTGCGCCGCCGGGAACAGCACCTGGACGAGGACGAGTTCCTGGACGTGGTAACCATGTCCTTCCAGCAGCTGGTGGACCAGGTGATGGACGGCTCCATCACCGATGCCAAGACCATTGCCACAACTCTGAAGGTGAAAACGCTGCTGGGGCTGTAAGCTCCCGCGGCTGTGGAGAGACAAGGAGGCACCCATGGGAAAGACCATTCTCATTGTAGAGGATGAACAGAACATTGTGGACATCCTGTCCTTTAATCTGAGCCGGGAGGGCTATGATACCCTGGAGGCCTATGACGGCCCTACTGGGCTTCAGCTGGCCCTAGAGCAGAATCCCGACCTCATCCTGTTGGATCTGATGCTGCCGGGCATGAACGGCTTTGACGTGTGCCGCAAGGTGCGCGAGTCGGGCAGCTCCACCCCCATCCTGATGCTGACGGCCCGGGAGGAAGAGGCGGACAAGGTGCTGGGCCTGGAGCTGGGGGCCGACGACTATATCACCAAGCCCTTCTCCATGCGGGAGCTGCTGGCCCGGGTCAAGGCCAACATCCGCCGGGTGGAGATGGCGCCTGCCGCTGCCCAGCCCGAGGAGAGCGGAGATGTGCTGCGCCTGGGCCGGGTGACCATTGACCGGGAGAAGGCGGTGGTGACCAAGGACGGCCGAGCTTTGGATTTGACCCAGCGGGAGTATGACCTTATCTGCTACCTGGCCGCCCAGCCGGGGAAGGTGTTCTCCCGGGAGGCCCTCATGGAGCATGTGTGGAACTACGAGGGCTATGTAGGCGACGTGCGGGCGGTGGACGTGGCCGTGCGCCGGCTGCGGGAGAAAATTGAGGACGATCCTGCTTCGCCCAAGTTCATTGTGACCAAGCGGGGGATGGGGTACCTGTTCGGAGGCTGAGAAGCCTGCCGGAACCGCACCGCAATCCGCCTGACGCGAAAAGACCGCGGCTCTCAGCCGCCTCGGAGGTGAACCCATGCGCAGTGTGCATATGAAGCTGGTGATGATTCTGGTCCTGCTCATTCTGTCTCTGATGACAGTGGTAGGAGCCTTCCTCATCAACTCGGTGACAGCCTTCTATCTGGAGGAATTCTACACTCAGATGGCGGACGTATTTGGGGATGAGGACCTCTACGAGGATCTGACCACCCAGGCGCAGGGCGAAGAGGGCGGAAAAACCGGCGACGCGGAGCAGATGGCCGAGGTGCTCAAGGCCTACTCCGGCGCGCTGGGCGTGGACAACATCAACCGCAAGCTGTATATCCTGGACAGCAACGGGAATTGCCTCGTCCATCCCGACGGGGAGACGGGGCAGCTGGAGTACACCAAGAATCTGTCCTTTGCCCTGACCACCGGGCTGGAGACCAACCAGTCCGGCGATGAGAGCAACCCCGCCCTGAACTACATGGATGTGGCCGTGCCCATTCAGCGTGGGGACCAGTCCTACATCATCTATATTTACGACAACAAGGCCACCGCCAACAACCTAACCGACCAGATGTTCACCCTCATTGTGGAGGCTTTGCTGTTCGGTGTGGTCATCTCGGTGCTCCTGTCCTTCCTGCTGTCCAAGACCATGGTCACCCCCATCCAGCGACTGACGGAGGGAGCCATGCGGGTGGCCGAGGGGGACTTCTCCCGAAAAATTGAGGTGACATCCCGGGACGAGATCGGCGTGCTCACCGATACCTTCAACGACATGGCGGGCCAGCTTCAGGACACCCTGCGCCAGGTGGAGAACGAGCGCAACAAGCTGGACACCCTGTTCCTCCACATGACCGACGGCGTGGTGGCTTTCTCCCGGGAAGGGACGGTCATTCACTCCAACCCCGCCGCCGCCCGGATGCTCCGCCAGAGCATCGGGGAGGAGACCTCCTACGACCAGCTCTTTGGCGATATCGCCTCGTTGGAGCAGGTGCTTGAGGCCCCCGACCACCTGGAGGGTGAGCGGCAGGTGCGGGACAGCTTCCTGCAGCTGCTGCTGGCTCCCTTTGACCGCGGACGGGAGGGGGGCGGCGCCCTGGTGGTCATTCACGACGTCACCGAGCAGCGCAAGAACCAGGAGATGCAGCGGGAATTTGTGGCCAATGTGTCCCACGAATTGCGGACGCCTCTGACCAACATCCGCTCCTACGCCGAGACCCTCACCGAGGGAGCGGGAGACATCCCGCCCGCCATGGAGAAGAAATTCCTGGGCGTGATTCTGAACGAGAGCGACCGGATGACCCACATTGTCCAGGACCTGCTCACCCTGTCCCGGTTCGACTCGGGACGGGACGATTTGAAGCTGGCCCGATTCTCCTTCGGGGCAGCGCTGCAGGATCTGTATAACGCCGTCTACATGGAGGCCCAGCGCCACAACCATGTTCTGCGCCTGGTGGAGGGAGAGGACCTGCCCGATATCGTGGCCGACCGGGAGCGGATCCTGCAGGTCATGATGAACATCGTCTCCAATTCCATTAAATATACCCCCGACGGGGGCGAGATTACCATTTCCGCGGGACGGACCGAGGACAAGGTGTGGATGATCGTGGATGACAACGGCATCGGCATCCCGGAGGAGGACCGCCCCCGGATCTTTGAGCGCTTCTACCGGGTGGATAAGGCCCGCTCCCGCCAGTCCGGCGGCACCGGCCTGGGCCTGTCCATTGCCAAGGAGATTGTGGACCGGCACAAGGGAACCCTGGAGCTGCTGGACAAGGAAGGGCCGGGCCTGGCGGTGCGGCTGGAGCTGAACATTGAGGGACCGGACCATGGATAAGGGAAGAAAAAGACGGCGTGCCATTGAGCTTGCCAAGGATGTGCTCATTGTACTGCTGACCTGTTCGGCCCTGTGGCTGGTCACCCGCAGCCAGATTATGAGCTCTATCAACGGGCTTCTGCAGGAGGAGACGCCTGCGGGCGGGACCCATGAGACCCAGGGCGGCACGCGGGCCGACGCCCGACCGCTGCGCATTGTGGCCAGCCTGCCCGGGGAGACCCGGACCGGCCGCTGCGCCCTGCAATACGATCAGGTGGCGGTGGACGGCCTGTTTCAGCAGGTGGTCGGCCTGCTGGTGGAGACGCTGTCCAGCGCCGGGGCGCCGGAGGAGGTCACCCGCAGCCAGTGGGAGCAGGCGCTGACCACTCCGCCCAGCCTTTGCCTGGATTTTCAGGGGGAAATTCCCCTGACGGTGCTCTCCGGCTGGCTGGCCGGGGAGGAGATAGACAATACCGCCACGGTGCGCCGGTTGGTGCTCACCGTCTGGGAGAAGTCGGTGGCTCTGTACTACCAGGACCGGAACGACGGAAGCTACTACCGCTGCCTGTCCGAGGTGGCCAACGGCCAGCATCTCACCGAGGCGCTGGTGTCTCTCCAGGATAACGGGGCCTACTATGCCTTTGAATCGGGACAGTATGACTGGCTGGATCCGGATACTCTGCTGACGGACAGCGTGCCCACTCCCGACGTCTATCAGGTGAAGAATCCGCTCTCCGGCGACCAGAGTGCCCTGGAGCAGATTATGACGGCCCTGGATTTGCCCGTGAACTCCAGCAGCTTCTACTCCGTAGGGGATGAGCGGGTGGCCCGTATCGGAGGAGATAACCTGCGCCTTTCGGGAAACGGAGTGGTGGAGTACCACGCCGAGGAGGGCAGCAGCCTCTTCACGGCGGCTGCCCAGCCGGAGGACGCCACCCTGTTTCAGGTGGTGGAGGCCTGCCGGAAGCTGGCCGCGGCGACGGTGGGCAGCAATGCAGGGCAGGCCAGATTGTATTTCTCCGGGGTTCGGGAGAGCGAGGAGGGGCTGGAGGTATCCTTCAACTACTGCCTCAACGGCATCCCGGTGCGGCTGGAGGACGGAACGGCGGCCTGGTTCCAGGTGGAAAACGGGCGCATTACCCGGTTTGTGCTGCGCTACCGCAGCTATACAGACAGCGGAGAGACCTCGGTGGTTCTGCCCATTCCCCAGGCGGCGGCGGCCATGGAGGCCATGGGCCTGGAGGGCGAGGAGCTGCTGCTGGTCTACTCCGACAACGGAGGAGAGACGGTGAGCGCCTCCTGGGCGGCCACCGGGAACGGAGCTTAAAGCGGAGGTGAGACGATGGAATGGCCAAAGCTGAAAAACATCATTCTGATCATTCTGATCCTCACCAATTTGTGCCTGCTGGTCTTCGTGGCCCAGGGAGAGCTGCGCAACAGTCAGCTGCAGCGGCAGGCCCGGGAGGAAGCCATCCAATTTTTGGCGGACCGGGGAATCACGGTGGATGAGAAGCAGGTGCCTCAGACCATGGAACTGCTGCCCCAGACGGTGGAGCGGAACCTGGAGGAGGAGAGCCAGCTGGCTGCCGCCCTGCTGGGACAGGGGGTAACCGTGGAGGACCGGGGAGCGGGTGTGTACCGCTACTCCAACTCCACCGGCTCCATCCAGTTTCACAGCGATGGGTCCTTCAGTGCGGAGTTCTCTTCCGGCGCCTTCCCTATGGGGGAGGACCGGGTGAAGGACTGCACGGAGCTGCTGGAGAAGCTGAACTTTCGGGGCGAAGTGCTGAGTGAGAAGGAGGATGCGCTGGTGTTCCGCCAGACCTGGAACGGGTATCCCCTCTTTACCCAGCAGGTCACCCTGGAGATTTCCGACGGCTGCCTGACAGCCATGACCTCCGGGCGGCGCCTCATCGGCGAGCCGGTGGAGGACACCACCCGGCAGCCCATCACGGTGGTCACCGCGCTCATCAACTTTTGGAACGGGCTCAACGCCCTGGGCGACGTGTGCAGCCGGATTGATACCATTACTCCCGGCTATGTGTCGGTGACCGCCTTGTCCGGCCCCATGACCCTGACCCCCGTGTGGCAGATCACCACGGATACCGGGGCCTATCAGCTGGACACCCTGACGGGGGAGCTGAGCCGGGTGGTCTGAGAAACGCGGCGTTTTCGCCCCTTCCCGCACAGCCGGTGTGCTATGCTGGGCGGGGCGGCCCCGGGAATGGGCATCGGCCCAAACGGAGAGATTGAGGAAGTGTGTCAATGCAATTGAGCAAGGACAGCCCCATCGGGGTCATTGACTCGGGAATTGGGGGCTTCAGTGTGGCCCGGCAGGTGCAGAAGCTGCTGCCGGGGGAGAATCTGATTTATCTGGGGGACGGGGCCCACATTCCCTACGGGAATCATCCCCGGGAGACCATCGTGGCCATGGCCCGGTACATGTTCCGCTTCATGGAGCGGAGGAAGGTGAAGGCTCTGCTGGTGGCCTGTAATACCATCTCCTGTGTGGTGGAGCAGTGCCAGGACGCGGTGTCCTGCCCCACCATCAACGCGGTGCAGGCGGGAGCGGACGCGGTGTCCCGCATGGATGTGGAGAAGGTGGGGGTCATCTCCACCGTCTTTACCCACCAGTCCCGGTGCTACCCCAGCCGTATCCGGGCCCAGAGCCCCAAAAAGGTTGTGGTGCTCAGCTGCGGCTGCCCCGATCTGGCCCGGCTGGTGGAGCACAACCTGGGCGATCCGGCCGGTATGGCCCAGGTGGAGGATAACCTGCATAAGGAGCTGGACCACATGGTGCTGGTGGACAAAATCCAGTGCTGTGTGCTGGGCTGTACCCACTACCCCCTGGTGGCCGACAGCATCCACAAGCTGTACCCGGACCTGCCTCTGGTAGACCCGGCGGAGCAGATGGCTCTGGAGCTGCGGGACTACCTGGACCGGGAGGGGCTGCGCCGGGAGGCGGGTATTCCCGGCCGGCTGGACATTTTTACCACCGGAGACGTGAAGGAGTACGCCCTGCGGGCCAAGCAGGTGGGGCTGGAGCGGCTGGGCTCGGTGGCCTTTTACCCGCCCATGGAGCTGTAAGGCGGGAACAGACAGAGAAAGAACGAGGTGTTGCCTGTGGATAAGGGACTGACCTATGCGGTGCCCACGCTGTTTGGGCTGGAGGGGCTGTGCGCCGATGAAATGCGCCGCCTGGGCCTGCCGGAGGTGCGGGCGGAAAACGGACGGGTGCTGTGCGGCGGAACGGAGGCCGATCTGCCCCGGCTCAATCTGAATCTGCGCACCGGAGAGCGGGTGCTGCTGGTGCTGGGGACCTTCCACGCCGGCGACTTTGATGCCCTGTATGAGAAGACACGGGCCCTGCCCTGGGAGCGGTTTATCCCTCGGGAGGGACAGTTCCCGGTGAAGGGGCACAGCCTCAATTCCACCCTCCACTCGGTGCCCGCCTGCCAGTCCATTGTGAAGAAGGCGGTGGCCGCCCGGCTGGGGGAGAAGTACGGCCTCAGTACCTTGCCGGAGACGGGAGCTCTCTACCAGATTCAGTTTTCCATCATGAAGGACACTGCCACCCTGATGCTGGACACCAGCGGGGCGGGCCTTCACAAGCGGGGCTATCGGGCCCAGGGCGTGGCCGCGCCCCTGCGGGAGACTTTGGCTGCCGCCATGGTGATGCTCTCCCGGTACAAGGGGCGGGATCCCCTGTGTGACCCCTTCTGCGGCAGCGGCACCATTCCCATCGAGGCCGCACTCATCGCCAAAAACCGGGCCCCCGGCCTCAACCGCACCTTCTCCGCCCAGAAGTGGACCTGCGTGGACAAGAAGCTGTGGCTGGAGGCGGCGGACGAGGCCATGGACAAGGAGTTTGACGGGGACTACGAGATATGGGGCGGCGATTTGGATCCCCAGGCCGTGGAGCTGGCCCGGCACAACGCCCAGCTGGCTGAGGTGGACGACCTGGTGCGCTTTGACGTGGACGACGCCCGCACCTTCCACTGGGGCGGCATCCGGGGGCGGGTGGTGACCAATCCCCCCTATGGCGAACGAATTATGGAGCGGCGGGAGGCCGAGGAGCTGTACCGGGCCTTCGGAAAGGCCTGGGCCAAGTTCCCGGAGGGCTGGAAGCTCTTTCTCCTCTCCTCCCACACCGAGTTTGAGCGTACCTTCGGCAAGCCGGCCGATAAAAAGCGCAAGCTCTATAACGGCATGCTGAAGTGCGATCTCTTCATGTACCTCTGAGCAGGAGTGGGGCATGCGCCGTTTCGCATGGCCGACTTTGCCGGAGGGCGGAGAGATGGTTTAGAAAGAGATAAGAGGGTGGCGGGTATCCGACATATTTTTATAATTAACCCGGCGGCGGGGAAGAAGGAGAGCAACGCCCATCTGGAGGGCCTTTTGGACCAGCTGAGCTTTCCCCATGAGCGGCTCTATACCACCGGGGAGGGGGACGCCTGCCGTCTGGTCCGTCAGGCTGCGGAATCCGGAGAGGACGTGCGCATTTACGCCTGCGGCGGGGATGGAACCCTCAACGAGGTGGTCAACGGGGCGGCGGGATATCCCAACGCCGCCATTACCTGTGTGCCCAAGGGGACGGGCAATGACTTTTTAAAGATCTTCGGGCCGGACTACCGGACAATTTTCTATGACCTGGAGGCCTTGGCTGTGGGGCCGCAGGCCTCTCTGGACCTGATGGACTGCAACGGCAAGCTGGGGCTGGACGTGGTGTGTGCCGGGGTGGACGCCCGCATCGCCGCCGACGTCCACCGCTACAAGGACTGGCGGTTTCTCTCCGGCAAGGGGGCGTACATCGTCTCCCTGGTGGAAAATATCCTGTTCAAGGGGATCACCCGGCCTATGGAGGTCAAAATGGGAGACCTGGACTGGCGTGGAGACACGGCCATCGTGTGCATCTGCAACGGACGGCACTACGGCGGCGGCTTCATGCCGGTGGCTGACGCCATGCCGGACGACGGAGTGCTGGATATGCTGATGGTGCCCAAGGTCAGCCTCTTTACCTTTGTCCGGCTGGTGGGCAAGTACGCCAAGGGACTATATAAGAACTATCCCCAGCTGATCCGGGACTACCACGGGCAGAGCATCACCTACTCCTCCAACCAGACCATTACCACGGTGGTGGACGGCGAGGTGATGCGGGATACCTCGTTCACCGTGCGGCTGTCGGAGAAGAAGGTGAACTTCTTCTACCCCCAGGGGGCCCACTGGTGAGGGGCGAGGAAATGGGGATTAGCACTCCCATCAAAACTTTGTGAACGAAACGTAAACTTTAAAAAAATCAACCCCAATTTTTTGAAAAAAGGGGTTGATTTTTTTGCTGGAAACAGGTATCATCATACTTGGATTTGGCACTCGGACAAAATGAGTGCTAAACCAACTTGAATTTGTTAATACCAAATATCAATATAAGGAGGAACCCGTTATGAAACTCAAGCCTTTGGCTGACCGCGTGGTTGTGAAGCTGGTGGAGGCCGAGGAGACCACCAAGGGCGGCATTATCCTCACTGGCGCCGCCAAGGAGAAGCCCGAAGTGGCTGAGGTGCTGGCTGTCGGTCCCGGCGGACTGGTGGACGGCAAGGAGGTCCAGATGACCGTGAAGGTGGGCGACAAGGTGATTACCAGCAAGTACGCCGGCACCCAGGTGAAGCTGGACGGCGAGGAAGTTACCATCGTCCGTCAGAACGACATTCTGGCCATTGTCGAGTAAGCTGCTCAGACGCCATCATTTTATCGTTGTAAATCCATTCTCATATATTGGAGGTTTTTGTTATGGCTAAGATTATTTGCTACGGCGAGGAAGCCCGCAAGGCCCTGGAGAAGGGCGTCAATCAGCTGGCTGACACCGTAAAGATCACCATGGGCCCCAAGGGCCGCAACGTGGTGCTGGACAAGAAGTTCGGCGCTCCCCTCATCACCAACGACGGTGTGACCATCGCCAAGGAGATCGAGCTGGAGGACCCCTTTGAGAACATGGGCGCCCAGCTGGTGAAGGAAGTTTCCACCAAGACCAATGACGTGGCCGGCGACGGTACCACCACCGCCACCCTGCTGGCTCAGGCCATCATCCGCGAGGGCCTGAAGAATCTGGCTGCCGGTGCCAACCCCATGGTCATGAAGAAGGGCATCTCCAAGGCTACCGATGCTGCCATCGAGGCCATCAAGGCCAACAGCCAGAAGGTCAACGGTTCTGCTGACATCGCCCGTGTCGGCACTGTCTCCTCCGGCGATGAGGCCATCGGCGCTCTGATTGCCGAGGCTATGGAGAAGGTGGGCCACGACGGCGTCATTACCATCGAGGAGTCCAAGACCGCCGAGACCTACTCCGAGGTCGTGGAAGGCATGCAGTTTGACCGGGGCTACATCACCCCCTACATGGTCACTGACACCGAGAAGATGGAGGCCAACCTGGACGACGCCCTCATCCTCATCACCGACAAGAAGATCTCCAACATCCAGGAGCTGCTGCCCCTGCTGGAGCAGGTGGTTCAGTCCGGCAAGAAGCTGCTGATTATCGCTGAGGACGTGGAGGGCGACGCCCTGTCCACCCTGATTGTGAACCGTCTGCGCGGCACCCTGAACGTGGTGTGCGTCAAGGCACCCGGCTTCGGCGACCGCCGCAAGGAGATGCTGCAGGATATCGCCATCCTGACCGGCGGCCAGGTCATCTCCGCCGATGTGGGTCTGGAGCTGAAGGAGGCTCAGCTGAGCCAGCTGGGCCAGGCCCGTCAGGTGAAGGTCACCAAGGAGAACACCACCATCGTCAACGGCGCTGGTTCCTCCGAGGAGATCAAGGCCCGCGTGGGTCAGATCAAGAGCCAGATCGAGGTTACCACCTCCGACTATGACCGTGAGAAGCTGCAGGAGCGCCTGGCCAAGCTGGCCGGCGGCGTGGCTGTCATCAAGGTCGGCGCTGCCACCGAGGTGGAGATGAAGGAGAAGAAGCTGCGCATCGAGGACGCCCTGAACGCCACCCGCGCCGCCGTGGAAGAGGGCATCGTGGCCGGCGGCGGTACCGCTTACCTGAATGCCATCCCCGCTGTGGAGAAGCTGTATGCTGAGGCTGAGGGCGACGAGAAGACCGGCGTGCAGATTATTGCCCGCGCTCTGACCGCTCCTGTGAAGCAGATTGCCGCCAACGCCGGCATCGACGGCTCCGTGGTTCTGGAGAAGATCAAGGAGTCCGGCAAGATCGGCTATGGCTTCGACGCCTACAAGGAAGAGTACTGCGATATGATTCCCGCTGGCATCGTGGATCCCACCAAGGTGACCCGCTCCGCTCTGGAGAACGCTGCCTCCATCGCCAGCACCCTGCTGACCACCGAGGCTCTGGTCGCCGACAAGCCCCAGCCCCCCGCACCCGCTGCCCCTGCTGCCCCTGACATGGGCGGCATGTACTAAGCCAAACGATTCCAAAGCCCGCGGCCTCGTGCCGCGGGCTTTTTTGTGGGCTGGGGCTTGTCGGCGAAGCCGACCTGGGGACCCGGCCAAAGCCCAGCAGAGCGGGTTTGGCCGGGAGAGGAGGAGTGGCGGAATGAGCAAGACCTGCCGTCTGGACGGCAGGGTGAGGGATAAGAATCTTACGACGAAGGCGAGCGGAGAGCGCCCACGGATAAGCGGGAACGGCCCCTGAACGGAGCCCGAGAACGAAAGAACAACCTGAAATTTTAAGAGAAATTTAATGGAACTGAATATCTTTTGGTGGCATTCCTTGTGGCAATGTGCTATGATGAAGACACCAGTAAGCTCCGGGTAGATCGGCCCGGGGGGAAAGGAGTTCATATGCTTCCAAGCACGATTTGGCTCATTGCCCTCGTTGTCCTGGTGATTGGCGAGGCCCTGACGGTGGGACTCACCTTCATCTGGTTTGCGGTGGGTGCGTTGGGCGGACTGATTGCTGCGGTGCTGGGAGGAAATATCTGGATTCAGATCGTGGTATTCCTGGTGCTGTCCGGTCTGTCTCTGGCGCTGATTCGCCCCTTTGCCGCACGGCTTCTGAAGACCAGCCGTACCCCCACCAACGCTGACCGGGTGATCGGAAAGACCGCTGTGGTCACCGAGGCCATCGACAATGTGGAGGGGAAGGGACAGGTCAATGTCTCCGGTCAGGTTTGGTCTGCCCGCAGCGAACACGATGTGGTCATTTCCGTGGGCACAGAGGTGCGGGTGCTGCGTATTGAGGGAGTAAAGCTGTTTGTGGAAGCGCTGTAACCGGCGCGGAAAAGGAGTACATATGGAACTGATATTGAAGATTATCCCCTGGGTTATTCTGGCGCTGTTTATTTTGATTCTCCTGGGTTCCTGCATCAAGGTAGTGCCCCAGTCCCGGGCCTTCGTCATCGAGCGCCTGGGTGCGTTCCGCACGGTCTGGGGTGTGGGTCTGCACTTCAAGATGCCCCTTTTTGAGCGCGTGGCCAAGAATGTGTCCCTGAAGGAGCAGGTTGTGGACTTCCCGCCCCAGCCGGTTATTACCAAGGACAACGTGACCATGCAGATTGACACGGTCATCTACTTCCAGATTACCGACCCCAAGCTGTACGCCTACGGCGTAGAAAATCCCATGTCCGCCATTGAGAATCTGACTGCCACCACTCTGCGCAATATCATCGGCGACCTGGAGCTGGACCAGTCTCTCACCAGCCGCGACCACATCAACGGTCAGATGCGGGCCATCTTGGACGAGGCCACCGACAACTGGGGCATCAAAGTCAACCGGGTGGAGCTGAAGAACATCATGCCGCCCCGCGACATCCAGGAGTCCATGGAGAAGCAGATGCGGGCTGAGCGTGAACGCCGTGAGGCCATCCTCCAGGCTGAGGGCCAGAAGCAGTCCCAGATCCTGGTGGCAGAAGGCGAGAAGCAGAGCGCCATCCTCCGGGCAGACGCCGCCAAGCAGGCCGCCATTCTCCAGGCTGAGGGTGCCAAGCAGGCCAAGATTCTGGAGGCCGAGGCCGAAGCTGAGGCCATCCTGAAGGTGCAGCAGGCTACCGCTGACGCTATCAAGCTCATCAACGAGGCGCAGCCTGGCGAGGGCGTCATCAAGATCAAGGCTCTGGAGGCCTTCGAGGCGGCTGCCAACGGCAAGGCCACCAAGATCATCATTCCCAGCGAGATTCAGGGCCTGGCCGGTCTGGCCGCCGCAGCCAAGACGGTCTTTGACACGGAGGACCCCAAGGCAACCATTACCAAAACGGTACCCAAGACCTGATTCATCACCGCCCCCGCCGGCTGTTCCGGCGGGGGCATTGTGTTGTTCCGGGACCGGTTCAAACCTTAATTCTATTTTAATTTGACTTTGCCGGGGCGTATGATATGATGGAAAAAACCGGATGTTTCAAATGAAATGAGAGGAGAGAGGAAAAATGAAACGACTGCTTGCGTTCCTGCTTACCCTGGGGCTGATGGCGGGTACCCTCGCCCCTGCGTCCGCGGAGGAGGCTTCTGTAACTGCGGAACCCCTTCCCCTGTGGGCCTATGGGATGCTGGCCGACAGCTATGCCATGGGCTTGGTGGGCGATGAAATCTATACCCAGCACAACCAGGTAGTGACCCAGGAACAGGTGACCGCCATGACGGAAGTAGTTTCCGACAAGCTGGCCCTGCTGGGTGTGGAGCAGCGGACGGCGGATACCGAGGGCCTGGTGCTGGACACCACCCGCGGCGGCGTGGTCAATGCCTTCTATCAGGCGGCTGCCGACTATGCGTTCCCTGGCGTGGAGGAGGGCCCTGAGGCGTTTATGGTCTCCGTGGGCGCCCTGTGCGGCGATGGGACCGGGCTCCATCTGGACCGGCCCTGCACCCTGCTGGAGGCGGCTACCATGGCCAACAGCCTGATTCTGGCCCTGTATGACGGGCAGAACGCCGGTTCCCTGGGCCTTCTGTGGAAGGCTACCGGAAACGGCAACACGCTGTACCTGCTGGGCTCCATCCATACTGACCGGAACAACGTCTACCCCTTCCATAAGCAGCTGCGGGACATTATCCTCAATTCTGAGCAGGTGTCCTTTGAGCTGGACTTCAACGATGTGCAGCAGGTGATGGAGTTTACCGCCATGCAGGTCTACTCCGACGGCACCACCCTGGCCGACCACATCTCTCCGGAGCTCTATCAGGCGGTGGTGAAGACCCTGGGTCAGATGGGCATGGAGGAGGAGCTGGTGTCCCAGTACAAGGCCTGGGCCCTGGCCACCAGCCTGCAGTCCCTGGCTACCACCGACGAGACCACCAGCAGCAACGCCATGGCCATTGACCTGTACGTCAACGCCAAGGCGGTGAACGCGGGCATCGACATCGGCGCCGTGGAGACCTACGCCTTCCAGGGCGGCATCTTTGACAGCCTGTCTCCGGAGTACCAGGAGGTCTATCTGGCTTCCTCTCTGCTGATGGTGCTGGATGTGGACACCATGGACGAGGCTACCAAGAAAGCCATCACCGATGTGCTGGGTGAGGAGGCCCTCACCGCCGACACCCAGGCCGCGCTGGAGGAGGAGATGGCCCAGATCGGCATTTGGATGGACCAGTGGAAGGCCCGGGACACCCAGGGCTTTGCCCAGGCCTATCCCAAGGATGAGGTCATCAACAGCGACGATGAGCTCAACAGCAAGCTCTTTACCGACCGGGACCCCGGCATGATCGCCTATGCCGACGCCTATCTGGAGCAGGACGGTGCCCACACCGGCCTTCTGGTGGTGGGCGCGGGCCACATGATTGGCTCGGGTGGCATCGTCCAGGGCCTGAAGGATCTGGGCTACACCGTGGAAGTGGTTGAAAAGCCCTAATAAGAAGCGGGAAAAAGGTCCCCGGCCACAGGCCGGGGACCTTTTTTGTCCTCAAATTAACCAGCAGTTAAAAGAACACCCATTTTCTGTCGCACCCCTCCGTTGCGGGAGGGAAGGGAGCTCTGCTATCATAGGGACAGAAGAAACGCTGCAAATGAGGAGGAAGGGCACATGAATTTAAATGAAATCATCCGGCAGCGGCGGCAGGCGATGGGGCTCACTCAGGAGGGACTGGCGGAGCGGTTGGGGGTGAGCGCCCCGGCGGTGAACAAGTGGGAGCGGGGACTCAACTACCCGGACATTACCCTCCTGCCCACCCTGGCCCGGACCCTGGGGGTAGATTTGAACACCCTGCTCTCCTTCCAGGAGAATTTGACCCAGGAGGAGATTGGGCAGTTTCTCAATGCGCTCTATGAGACATCCCGGCAGGAGGGGGCCCCGGCGGCCTTCCGGATGGCCCGGGAAAAGCTGCGGGAATTTCCCAACAACGACAATTTGGCTTACAGTGTGGCCGGGCTGCTGGAGGGGATTTTGGTCCTGCAGCCGGAGGAGCCCGGCGAGGAGCGGGAGAAGCTGGAGGGGGAGATTGCCGCCCTCTACGAGCGCTGCGTTGGCAGCACCGACTCCAGGGCGGCGGAGTGGGCTACCTATACTTTGGCCTCCAGGTGCATTGGCCGGGGCGAGCTGGAGCGGGGGGAGGAGCTGCTGGAGCGCCTGTCCGACACCCACCGGGACAAACGGGAGCTGCTGGCCGCCCTGCGGCGGAAGCAGGGACGGACGGAGGAGGCCTGGATGCTGCTGGAGCGGGAGCTCTTTGACCGGGCCCACGGGATACAGACCACCCTGCTCCATCTCATTGACCTGGCCCTGAAGGAGGGGGAGCAGGAGCGAGCCGAGCAGTATTCCGATGTGGCGGAGCGGGTGGGAAAGGTGATGGGGCTTTCCGACTACGCGGTGCTCTCCGCACCGCTCCAGCTGGCCATTGCCAGGGAGGACGGGCCGGGGACACTGGCGCTGCTGGAGCGCCTGTTCCACAGTCTTACCGTGCCCTGGGACCTGAGCCAATCCCTTCTTTATGCTCATCTGCCCACCAAGGAGGCCGCGGGGGAATGCCAGTCGGTGCTGCTTCAGCCAATGCTGGAGCAGGTGGAGCGGGACCCCGACTGCGCCTTCCTGCGGGCGGAACCGGGGTGGGAGGAGCTGCGCCAGCGCTATTCAAAAAACTAACAGAAATTTCAAGACAAAAAGAGCCGCCCTTTTCACATACTGAATCTGAATGGCGATGAAAGGGGCGCGGCGGGTGTGAGACGATATGGACTTCGGGGCGTGGGACTGGGGCTTTTCAGCCTGTGCGTGGCGCTGGCGCTGGGGCCGGGCACGCCGGAGGAGATTCAGATGGCGGGCGGCGGCGCCCAGGTGGAGATTGAAACCGGCCCGGCCAAGCTGGTGGCCCTCACCTTTGATGATGGCCCACGTCTGTCCACCACCCGGCGCCTTCTGGACGGGCTGGAGCTGCGGGAGGTCAATGCCACGTTTTTCCTGGTGGGGGAACGGATTGAGGGCTGTGAGGACCTGATTGAGGAGATGGCGGAGGCGGGACACCAGGTGGGCGTCCATACCTTTGACCACGTCATGGTGACCGACCTGTCCCGGGAGGACTTCGATTTGCAGGTGGGCAAGACCCGGGCTCTGCTGACGGATATCCTGGGGGAGGGAGAATTCTGGCTGCGCCCGCCCTACGGAATTGTAGATGAATCGGTGGAGTGCTGGGCGGATGGCCCTCTGATTTTGTGGTCTGTGGATCCGGAGGACTGGAAGGACCGGGATACCGACCGGATTGTAGCTGCGGTGCTGGAGCACGTGCAGGACGGAGATATTATTCTTATGCACGATATTTATGAGAGCTCCGTGGATGCCGCTCTGCGGATTGTGGACGCCCTTACCAGCCAGGGTTATGTCTTTGTCACCGTGGAGCAGCTGATGGACCTGCGGGGGGTGGAGCCGGAGTGCGGCGTGTGCTACCGCTCTTGCCCGCTCCCGGAGGGAGAACCATAAAATTTACAAAAACGATTGTAATTTTCCCCGAAATCATGTAAACTAGGTTCAACCATTCGAATCGTGGAAGGAGGACTTAGAACATGAAGATTGCCCGGTTCGTACTGAAGATTGTTGCCCTGTCCCTGGCGGCTGCGGCTGTTGTGTGCGCCGTGGTGGCCTATTGGGATAAGCTGGCCGAGCTGTGCGGCTGTGCCAAGGGAAAGATTAAGAGCGCCGCCTGCACTTCGGAGTATGACGACTACGAGGAATAAGAGATAAAAAGCAGCCGCCCATTGGGCGGCTGTTTTTTTATCAGGCATACCAGCGCAGACAGCTTATGTTCCCGGTCCGCTTGAGCAGAGCGGAAGAGACCAGAAAATCCAGGACCACAGTGCCGGCGGCCATCCAAGTGACCAGCGGAGAGATTGCGGCCAGGTAGGGAGCGAACATGGGCTGGAGCCAGTAAACCATGGGCAGGGACAGGCAGCCCCAGGCCAGGGAAAAGGGAAGGCAAACCCGCCCGTGAATGTTCCAGTGCAGCTGGCGGTAGTCCCAGAAGGACACGCCCAGCAGCTTTTCGTAAAAGACCGCTGTGGCATATTCCACACCCGTGGCGGCTGCGGCAGAGAGAACAAACAACAGGGGGGAGAAGTTCTTGGCCCATGGGGACAGCCATAGGATGGCACAGGCCCCCAATCCGTACACGGGACAAAGGGGGAGTACCAGCAGGCATTTTCGGTTGCAGCGGCCGCCGGTTGCCCGGGCGTAGGCCACCTCCAACAAGAAGCCCAGAAAGCTGTAAAGGGTAAAATTCCAAAACCATACGGTCATTCCATCGGATACCTCCTCCAATCCTGTCTTTAGGGTGGAGAAGGGGACGGGAATTCATGTATGGAAAATTTCCCTACCGAATTAAAATTCTTGGTTTCTCTGGAACAGGGGAGGAGCCAGCAGACTCAAAAACCCGCATCCGGCCAGGGTAAGCAGCAGGTAGCCGGGCGTAAACCAGGGGGCGATGGGGTCTCCGCCCCCTGAAATCCGCGCCAGCAGGGATGCGGGCTCGTATAGGGAAATGCCGTAGAGGAGCGTTCCCAGCAGGAGGAGAAGGCACAGCTGCCCCAGCCAGGCCAGCAGAAGTCCCAACAGTACCATACGGCGGGGGGAGGTATGCCCCTGAAACCGCCTGGTCAGCCAAAAGGCCCCCAGGGAAAAGGGGAGAAGGAAGAGAAGAACGCCCGCCGCGCCGGTGAGAAGCGGATTGCCTGCCATAGATAGGCCAGGGGCGGCATCATAGGTCAGGCCCGCCGCCCCAAGGGTCAGGTAGACCAGGAGAACAGACAGACCGATGATACAGCAGGTCAGAGCCAGCTGGCTGAACACATAGCGGGGAGAGCGGATGTGCTGACGCCAGCGGCCATAGAGCTGTCGGGACAGCTCCTCCGGGCTGCCCATGCGCTCCAGAGCCAGCGCCTGAGCCTGCCCGGCAGGCAGTCCCTCCGCCTCCAGGTCCTCGGACAGGGAGGCCAGATGGTCCGACAGCTCTGCCGTCAGGCGCTTTCGGTACAGGAGGTCGGGGATTTTGGCCAGACACAGGTGGATAAAGTCCTCCATCCAGGGCTTCATTCTGCGGCACCTCCTAAAATGCGGGACATGGCCCGGACGAAAATCCCCCACTGCTCCTCTTTCTCCTCCAGCAGGGCCCGGCCGGAGGGGGTAAGATGGTAAAACCGCCGCGCCCGGCCGCCCTCCGTCTGCTCGTAGGACTGGATGTAGCCCTTGTCCTCCAATGTGTGGAGGAAGGGGTACAGGCTGCCCTGGCTCATACAGAAGACGTCTTCCGACAGCAGGGCCATCTGCTGGATCAGCTGATAGCCGTACATGTCCTGGCGGCTGAGCAGCTTCAGAATAATCAGCTCGTGGCTGCCCTTGGACAGCTCTTTGTTTACCCTCATATAGACACCTCTATTCAAGAGGCATTATATACCTCTTTATCAGAGGCGTCAAGAGGCGGGAAAAAGTTTCTGCCCCACCTTGCGTAAAGGGTCGGATTGTGATATGATTTTTCGACGGTAATTAGGGTATTAGGAAGAATGCAGGAGGAGGAGCGCATATGCGGCATTTGATTGATTTCGGCGACCTGCCCCGGGAGGAATGGGACAGCCTTTACGCCCGGGCCAGTGAGATCATAGACAACCCCGGAAAGTTTATTGATGTGTGCCGGGGAAAGGTATCGGCCAACCTGTTTTACGAGCCCTCCACCCGCACTAATTTTTCCTTTCAGACCGCTATGCTTCGCCTGGGCGGAACGGTGTTCGGCTTTGCCGACCCCAATTCCTCCTCGGTAGCCAAGGGCGAGACCCTGAAGGACACCATTAAAATGGTTTCCGGCTATGCCGACGTGATTGTGATGCGTACCCCCTGGGAGGGAGCGGCCAAGGCGGCCTCTCTCTACTCCCATGTGCCGGTGGTCAATGCGGGAGACGGGGGACACATGCACCCCACCCAGACCATGGCTGACCTGACCACCATGACCCGCCTGCTGGGCGGCGTGGACGGCCTGTCCCTGGGCCTGTGCGGCGACTTGAAAAACGGCCGGACTGTCCACTCCCTCATCAAGGCCATGGCCAAGTTCCAGAATATCCAGTTTTTCCTCATCGCACCCCGGGAGCTGGCCATTCCCGATTACATGAGGGCCTTCATGCGGGAGAATGGAATGCGCTTTACCGAGGTCACTGGCCTGGAGGCGGTGATTCCTCAGCTGGATGTGCTGTATATGACCCGCATCCAGAAGGAGCGATTTGTGGATCCCCTGGAGTATGAGCGCAACAAGGGCATCTATATCCTGACCCGGCGCAAGCTGGACCGGGCCAAGAAGAATATGCTGGTTATGCACCCGCTGCCCCGGGTAGACGAGATTACGGTGGATGTGGATGACGACCCCCGGGCGGTCTACTTCCAGCAGGCCCGGTACGGCATGTTTGCCCGTATGGCTCTGCTGGAGCATCTGGCCCTTCAGCCCCGGCAGGAGACGGTGCCCCCGGTGGAGATTGGAACCAAGCCGGTTTGTTCCAACCCCAGGTGCATTACCCAGACCCAGCCCTATCTGCCTCCTCTGGTGAAGAAGATCGGCGGCGTGGACTGCTGCGGCTTCTGCGACGCGGCGCTGCGGTGACATTGGACTGCCCGGAGGCACCTTCAAGGCCTCCGGGCAGAAAGAAATGAAAAAAAGGATTGACAATTAGCCCTGCACTGTGGTATCATTTTGAAGCTGACATGAGAGACATGGCGGCGTCTGTGCGGGTGTAGTTCAATGGTAGAATCCCAGCCTTCCAAGCTGGTCGCGTGGGTTCGATTCCCATCACCCGCTCCATATGCGCCTGTAGCTCAGGTGGATAGAGCAACTGCCTTCTAAGCAGTGGGTCAGGGGTTCGAGTCCCTTCAGGCGTGCCATTTCGAATTAATGGCGATGATTTTGGTTTTCCGTCATGCCGTTGCTATATGGTGGGTGTAGCTCAGTTGGTTAGAGCACCGGATTGTGGTTCCGGGTGTCGAGGGTTCGAGTCCCTTTACCCACCCCACATTTAGGCGGAAGGGCCGGAGCTTCGGCTCCGGCCCTAACCCTTTTTTCTGATGAATATACAGGGGTGTAGCCAAGTGGTAAGGCAAGGGACTTTGACTCCCTCACTCGCTGGTTCGAGTCCAGCCATCCCTGCCAGCTTTTTTCATGCCTCTGCATGTTTGAATAGAATATGACCCAGTAGCTCAGTCGGCAGAGCACCTGCCTTTTAAGCAGGGTGTCCGGAGTTCGAATCTCCGCTGGGTCACCAAAAAGAAAGACACGCCTAGGCGTGTCTTTCTTTTTGGTTTCGGCCGAGAGTTTATGGTGTTGTAGTATTAAATGTGACCGAAAGTTGAGCCTTTGTTGTATTGCCAAAGGGTTGGTGCCCCAAGAGATTTGTGACGATGTGAAATCTGTAGAAGTCTGGGACGTTAAACACGAAAAACATTGAAAATATTAGTGAGCGTAGCAAAAATAAGGAGTCTAAAACCTGTGAGTATGAAAAGATTTCTTTTGAGTGCAAAACTTTTAAGTTGTATATAAACAATAGGTACACTGTTTTAGATTGATAGGGTTATCATTGTTTGATATACTTTAATTAAAGCCAACAATGACACTATTACCGGGGTTAAAGGATGAGAGCATGGAATTCTCGATCGGCGAAAACATAATAGTGTGGCAAAAGTATAATCCTTTGGAATTAGGTATGATTTTTGCTTCACAGGACTATGTGAATTGCACTTCAGAGCTTACGATGGCACGAGTGTTGGGATATAATCCAACCAGAATTTGGATTAGAAACCTTTGGTACGACGTTATTCCTTTGCATGAACTGTACTACAAAAGAAATGAGGATGGTTATTTTAGATTTATATATATACAGATTAATGTGGATACTTTTGAGTACTATGTTGGAAAGGTAAATAGAAAACGATGGGGTGAACTGAGACGATATCAAGGTTCTGGGATAAAGTTTAAGAAGAAATACGCAAAACACTCAAAAGAATTTATTCGATATTATATTGTTGCTTGTAAAAGTGCTACTGAGACAGAGGAGGTTGAAGCTTCTATTGTTAATGAGGATTTGCTAAAAGATCCGTTTTGCTTAAACCTTGTTTGTGGCGGAGGTGGTACGGCTACTCACAACAATAGGAATGAGCAGCAAGCGAGAAAGAGAAAATATATGGCGGAGCATCCTGAACAATATCAGGCTATGATACAAACTGCCAAAAAGTTATATTCTTCAGGCGATACTTATGCGCTGACCGAAAGAAATCAAAAAATAAAAGAAACAATGAATACAGCCGTATATAAAAAGATGACAAGTGCACGGATAAAAAGATGGCGATTAGAACACCCCGAAGAGTATGAAAAGGCGAGAGAAAATAATTGTATGGCAAATCAAACGGAAGCATCTAAAGAGAAAAGAAAGCAATCGTACAAAAGGTGGGCTCAAAACCATCCAGAAGAATATGAAAAACAAACGTTACATAGGATTGCAGCCTGTCAAACAAATTTGGCGAAAGAAAAGCGTAAACGGTCTTTGAGAGAGTGGAATACTTCTCATCCAGAGGAAGCAAAAGCAAATTCGTTGAAAAGAACTGCGGCATCTGTCCAGAAATGCCAAAAGGCAGTGAATATGCTCGATTTGCAAACTGGAGAAATAATACACTCCTTTGAAAGTCAACACGCTGCGGCGGAGTGGCTTGTTTCGCAGGGAATTGCTAAAAACCGGAATTGTGTGAGTTCTATAAGTGCTGTTTGTCTGAAACGGCCGTGCTCGACCGGCTATGGATATAGGAAAAAGGCGTATGGGTTTGGATGGGAGTTCAAGGAAGAATAACAGAGTTATTCACTATGTGTCGGCTTTTGGTTTGAGCCCTAACAATATAGCAATAGCAGTATCTTTAGATAGATGTGATATTACCAAAGAAGAAGGACACGACAACGTCGTGTCCTTCTTCTTGTTTTTATGATAAAACTTACTTGGAGCGCTTCAGAACCTCCAGCAGGAAGTTCCAGACCCGCTGAACAGAGGAGATGCTCATTCTCTCTCTGGGGGTGTGGACCTCCAGCAGGTTGGGGCCAAGAGAGACGCAATCCAGACCGGGCATCATTCCGGCAAAGATGCCGCACTCCAGTCCGGCGTGGATGGCCTCGATTTTCGGGTCCTTGCCGTACTGATCGCGGAACACCTCCACCAGCAGCTCACGCAGAGGAGATTCCTCCTGATACTGCCAGCCGGCATATTCTCCGGTAAACTCCACCCGGCCGCCCAGCTGCTCCATCAGGCAGCTGAGACGCTCCTTGAGCATCTGCTTCTGGGAGTCGATGGAGCTGCGCACGCTGTAAGAAGTCCGCACGGTATCTTCACTGGTGGCCAGAATTCCCATATTAAGAGAAGTCTGGACCAAGCCGTGAATTTCGGCGCTCATGGCCTCAATTCCGTTGGGCAGGCACTGGAGCATGCAGATGACCTTTGCCGTAGAGGAGGGATCCAGAGGGAGTTCGGCTGCTTCCGCCGCTTCCGACTTGACAAACAGGGCGGGATCGGTGGTGTGGTACTCGTTCTGCAGAATGTGCTCCATATCCCGGACCACTTGCTGGGCAGCCTGAGCATCGGATACAACCACGACCGCACGGGTTTCCACGGGGATAGCGTTGTCCTTCAGACCGCCGTCCACGCGCTGGATGCACATTTGGGTCTTCTGCGACAGGGTGCGGAGCACCCGGCCCATGAGCTTGTTGGCGTTGGCACGGCCCTTGTGAATCTCCATACCGGAGTGTCCGCCGGTGAGACCTCCCACGGTAATCAGGAGAGCAGTGCCCGCAAAGGGGGCACGGACAACGGGAAGAATGCAGGAGGTGGTGTTGCCTCCGGCGCAGCTGACGGTAAAGATTTCCTCTGTCTCGGAGTCCAGGTTAATCATTTTTCTTCCCTTCAGAGGGGAGACATCCATAGCAACGGCACCCAGCAGGCCGATTTCCTCGTCGGTGGTGAATACGGCCTCGATCCGGGGAGCGGGCAGAGTCTTGTCATCCAAAACAGCCATGGCCATGGCTACGGCGATGCCGTCGTCGCTGCCCAGAGTGGTACCCTTGGCATAGACATAGTCTCCGTCAATGGCCAGATCCAGGCCCTCACGCTCCATATCCTTGGTGCAATCTGCAGCCTTTTCACACACCATGTCCAGATGGCCCTGGAGAATGATGGGCTGAGCGTCCTCATAGCCGGGAGCAGCCGGCTTGATGATGATCACGTTGTTGCTGGCATCCTGATGGTACTCCAGTCCGCGCTCCTTGGCGAAAGCTACACACCAATCGCTGATTGCCTTCGTGTTCCGGGAGCCATGGGGAATGGCGCACATGGCCTCAAACAACGAAAATACCTTCTTGGGTTCCAGATGTTCCAAAACCTGCATTATTGTTTTGCTCCTTTCAAAAACTGCTTATCTTAGACAAAAGCGGCCGCCGGGCAGCTCCTTGACCAGCAGCTGCTCCGTCATATACTGGGCCAGCTTGGGGGCAAATAGCCGAGGGCTTTGTACGGCAGCCTTTTTCCTGGACCAGAATTGTCCTGCCTTTACGTCCTTGCACAGCCGGCCCATCTCCTCCAGGGAAATGCTTTCGTGCTTTTTCAGATAGTTTACCACCTTCCGGGCGCTTTTGCTCAGCAAAATCCGCTCCAGGTCCTCCTGCTGGGTCATGCTTTTATGAAGACCCCAGGTATACAGCACAGCGGTGACCAGGGCGAAGGCCAAAATGCCCAGAATGATCTGCGGCGTACTCAAGACTTCACCCGATCCTTTCCCTGAAACAAGATAAACTTGTTGTTGTGCAAAATCTGCATATAGTGTACCAGCCGGTCATAGAGAGGCTCGGCCTTGTCGCCGAATTGCTCCTTCATCCGCTGGGCCAGCTGGCCCACGGTGCGCCGGCCATCCAGCTCCTTCCAGAGAAAGCTGCCGTACTCGTCCAACTTGATGTGGCTGACCCGGGGCGTGTGGAAGAACTTCTGCGCGATGGCAGCGTAGAAGCCGCGGTGGACCATATGGATGGTGACAATGCCCTCCTCGTCCTCGCTCCAGTCGTTTTGGGGATTTATGATGGGGATGAAATCCAAATAGTTGTTGTTCTTTTTACTGGCCATATCGGTTTCTCCTCATGGATAAATAGCCCAAGCCGGGCCGCATACACAAGTATACAGCCCGGCTTGAAAAAAGACAATGTTTTATTTCTTCTTGCTGTCCTTGGTGGCGAAGAAGTAAATGGAGAGCAGAATCAGGGCAAAGCACACCAGGCCGCCGATGTTGCCGATGGAGAACAGCTCGCTGATGTTGATCTTGTCGCTGAGGTAGAGGGTCTTGCCCTCGGCGTTCAGACCCATGGGGATGACCGCCAGCACAGCCAGCAGGATGCCTACGATACCCTCGCCGGCGATGAGGCCGGAGGAGTACAGAACACCGGACTGAACCACGTTGTCCTTGGCCTTCTCAGAGGCGTACTTGCGCTTCTCCAGGTACCAGCGCAGCAGGCCGCCCAGCACCATGGGCACGGACAGGTAGATGGGCAGATAGAGGCCGATGGCGAAGGGCAGTACCGGGATGCCCAGCACCTCCACCACCAGGGCGATGAACACGCCCACGAACACCAGGTTCCAGGGCAGGTTGCCGCCCATAACACCCTCGACGATCATCTTCATCAGGACTGCCTGGGGAGCGGGCAGGTCCTCAGTGCCGTAGCCGCCCCACGCGTTGCTCAGCAGGTACAGGATGGCACCGATGGCCACGGCGGACACCGCCACGCCGATCAGCTCGCCGATCTGCTGCTTCTTGGGAGTGGCGCCCACCAGGAAGCCGGTCTTCAGGTCCTGGGAGGTATCGCCGGCGATGGCGGCAATGACGCAGATGATACCGCCGATGACAATGGCGGCGATCATGCCGTTGATGCCGTCGTTGCCGGTGGCCTTCAGCAGCAGGGTGGAGATGAGCAGGGTGGCGATGGCCATGCCGGAGACGGGGTTATTGGAGGAACCAATGAGACCCACCATCCGGGAGGACACGGTGGCAAAGAAGAAGCCGAAGACGATGACAATCAGGGCGGTGAACAGGTTCAGGGGGATGACGGGCAGCAGCCACATCACCACGGCCACCACCAGGATGCCCAGCAGAACGATCTTCATGGAGATGTCCTGCTCAGTGCGCAGGGTGCTGTTGCTCCGGCCCTTGCCGTAGTCGCCCATGGCATCCTTGAAGGTGCGCACGATGAGGGGCAGGGACTTGATGAGGCTGAGCACACCGCCGCAGGCCACGGCGCCGGCGCCGATATAGCGCAGGAAGTTGCTCCACAGGTTGGACACGCCGCCGGGGGCAGCGATCAGCTCGTTGATGGTCTTGTCCGCGGGGAACAGAACCAGGTCGCCGCCGAACAGGGCCATCAGAGGCATGATGACGAACCAGCCCAGCACGCCGCCGGCGAACAGATAGGAGGACACCTTCACGCCGCAGATATAGCCCACACCGGCCAGAGCGGGCAGCACGTCAATGCCGACGCCGGAACCCTTGTAGGGGGCGATGTCGTAGGTGATCTCGCTGGGGAACAGCTTCAGACCATCGGCAATGAACTTGTAGAGGGCAGCGATGCCCAGACCGGAGAACACGGTGGAGGCCTTGGCGCCGCCCTCTTCACCGGCAATGAGCACCTCGGCACAGGCCTGTCCTTCGGGGTAGGCCAGCACGCCGTGCTCCTTGACGATCAGAGCGCTGCGCAGGGGGATCATCATCAGAACGCCCAGCACACCGCCGCACAGGGCGATGAGACCGATCTCCACCAGGGAGGGTACATCGCAAAGACCATCCTTTGCCCACATGAACAGGGCAGGCAGAGTGAAGATGGCACCGGCGGCCACGGACTCACCGGCGGAACCGATGGTCTGGACCATGTTGTTCTCCAGAATGGAGTCGCGGCGCAGGATCTTGCGGATAACTCCCATGGAGATGACCGCGGCGGGGATGGAGGCAGACACCGTCATACCCACGCGCAGGCCAAGGTACGCGTTTGCTCCGCCGAAGACAATGGCCAGAATAGCGCCCAGGACGATGGAGACCACCGTGAACTCAGGCATGACCTTGTCTGCCGGAACATAAGGTTGGAATTTTTTCTCTTCCACGATATTCGTTCCCTTCTGTCTATTTGCTGTGCGGAGGACGCTCCATACTCACTTCTGCGACAGGAACATAACACACAACCTCACCATTTTATTAAAATATCTTTGGCTCGTCAAGTTTTCTCGGAAATTTCTCCGAATGTATCCAGTGGAAGATTATACACCGCTGTCCGCCGGGGTGCAGCGGATGGGCAGAGTACGGAAGATTTGCTCCACCGCGCCCTCATAGTGGGCGGTGTCCTGAGCCTTGCGGATCTGCTTGAGAAGCTTTTCACTTCCCTCAAACAGGGTGCCCAGGTAGCTCCACAGCTCCTTCATATGGAAGATGGTGTTGCGCCCGCTGCGGAAGGCCTCCAGATAGCTGTGATAGAGCTCGTCGTGGAAAGCCCGCAGCTCCTCCACGGTGGGAGGCGGGCCGCCCTTGGCCTGACGGATGAGGGCGGGGTTTCGCAGCAGCCCTTGACCCAGCATAAGGGACTGTACCCTGGGATAGTCCCGGAGAAGGGCTTCACAGTCCTCCGGGGTGAACAGCCCACCGTTGTAGCACAGAAGACCGGGGTAGTCCCGGTGGGCCAGTGAAAATTCTTTCCGGCGCACCGGCTCCTTATAAAAATCCTTCCGCACCCGGGGGTGGACAATGAGCAGGGAGATGGGGTAGCGGGACAGGAGCTCCAGCAGGGGTCCGAACTCCTCCGGGGATTCCAGGCCCAGCCGGGTCTTTACCGACACCGGCCCCTGAACCCCGGCGAAGATGCCGTCCAGCAGTTCCTCCAGGGCGGAGAGGTCGGAAAGCAGCCCGGCCCCCTTGCCCTTGGCCACCACGGTGCCGGAGGGACAGCCCAGGTTCAGGTTGACCTCGTCATAGCCCATATCAAAGAGGGCATTGGCCGCCCAGCAGAAATCCCCGCTGTCCCGGGTCAGGAGCTGGGGCACCGCCCGGAAGCCCTGGTTGTGCTCGGGAGCGGTCTCCCGCAGGTCCCGGGGGGTGAACACACGGTCCCGGGTGGGGGTGAGAAAGGGCATGTAGTAGGCGTCCACGCCGGGGAAGTATTTGTGGTGGATGCGGCGGTACAGAGCGCCGGTAACTCCCTCCATGGGGGCAAAGTAATATTCCAAGTGGGTGTTCCCTCCTGTGGGTTATGGATGAAAAAGGACGCATCCCAGCCGCCGCTCCAGCCCGGGAGCCAGGCGCAGCAGGGCCGTGTCGTAGAGGGCCAGGGTGCCCACGCCCATGAGCCAGAGCAGCAGGTTTTCCCACGCCGGGCCCAGGCCCAGGGCGTCCAGGCCCATGAGGGCCAGCAGGGCGGCGTAGAGGAGCAGCAGGGCCGCGCCGAAGCAGGCCCCCTTGGCCAGGCGGCGTACCAGACTGGGCAGACGGTCCAGTGTGGGCTTGACCGCCGGGTACCAGCCCACAAGACCCAGAAACAGGGCAGCCATCTCCCGGTCGGGCACCAGCATCAGCCCTAAAAGGCCCGAAGCCGCCCACAGGCACAGGGCGGTACGGGTCCCCCAGGCCCGGCGCACCAGATAGACCGGGATGCCCGCCAGCATGGGGCACACATAGGTCAGCACGCCGAAGGCGCTGCCCACCGCCATCAGCACCACGGACAGCCCGGCGCACAGCCCGCACACTGCCGTCCGGCGGCACAGGCTGCGGATGGACTCACTTCTGCCGGCCATCCACGTAGGCGCTGGCGGCCAGACCGGCCACGGCCCCGTCGCCAACGGCAGTGGTGAGCTGCCGCACCGACTTGACCCGGCAGTCCCCGGCGGCAAAGACGCCGGGCAGGCTGGTGGCGCAGTTCTCCCCGGCCAGGAAGTAGCCCTGGTCGTCGGTCATCACCAGGTTGGCAAAGACCTGGCTGTGGGGCTCCTGGCCCACGGCCACGAAGAGACCGTCCACAGGGAGGTCCAGGGTCTTGTCCTGCTTCAAATCCCGCAAGGTCAGGCCGGTGAGGCCCTCGGGGCCGCTTTGGAGCGTCTCCACCGTGCAGCTGAGCCGGAACTCCACATTGTTTTTCTCCCGCAGCTGCTGCACCAGGCGGCTCTCTCCCCGGAACAGGTCCCGGCGGTGGATGACGGTCACCTTGGAGCACCGGGCGGAGAGGAACAGGGCCTCCTGGAGGGCGGTGTCCCCACCGCCTACCACGGCCACAGGCCGCCCCTGGTAGAAGGCTCCGTCGCACACGGCGCAGTAGGACACACCCAGCCCGATGAGGTCGTCCTCCCCCTGAAGGCCCAGCTTCCGGTGGCTCACGCCCGTGGCCAGCACCAGGGCGGTGGCGGAATAGCGCCCCTGGGGGGTGGTCAGCTCAAAAAGACCGTTCTGGGTGCGCAGGAAGGTGACCTCCTCCATGCGCACATGGACCCCCAGGGCCTGGACCTGCTCCGTCAGGGCCTGGGCAAACTGGGCGCCGCTCATGCCGGGCAGACCGGGGTAGTTGTCCACCAGGGGGGAGTACTGGATCTGGCCTCCGGTGCTCTCGCCCTCCAACACCAGCACGTCCTTGCCCGCCCGGGCGGCATACAGGGCGGCAGTCAGGCCCGCAGGGCCTCCGCCCACTACAATTACGTCATACATGGTGAAACTCCTCCCTTGTGGATGTAAGGTTGATGGAAAAAGGCGGCCCCGGAAGAACCGGGGCCGCCTTCATTGTACCGCAGACAGGGGGAAAATGCAACGCTCAGCCCACGCTGGCGGGACGAATCTCGTCCAGGAAGGTGCGGATGGCGCCCAGGCCAACCAGCTTCACGGGGGCCTTGCCGTCCTCCACCACCAGAGTGGGGGCCTGGCGTACGCCATAGCGTACGGTGAGGTCGGGGTTCTCCTCGGCCAGCACCTTCCGGTAGGGAACCCCGGCCTGACCCAGCAGCTTTTCCGCCTGGGCACAGTTGGGGCAGGTGCGGGTGGCAAAGAGCATCAGCTCTCCGGAGAGGGTGGGGGCGGCAGGCCGGGCTTCCACCGTAACCTGACTTCCGGCAATGCCGGCCCGGCGCAGGTGGGAGCGGCCGATGTCGTACACCTTCCGGTCCTTGAACTCCTGGGTCTTGCCGTCGTTCCAGTTCTTCACCGGACGGTAGTAGCCGGTGATGCGGCTGTATACCTCGGCCTCCTTGCCGCAGTAGGGGCAGACGTGCTGCTCGCCGGTGAGGTAGCCGTGGTCGGCGCAGACGGAGTAGGTGGGGGACATGGTGTAGTAGGGGAGCCGGTAATTCTCCGCAATCTTCCGTACCAGGTTGGCCGCCGCCTTCCAGTCGGGCAGCTTCTCACCCAGGAAGGCGTGGAACACGGTGCCCGAGGTGTAGAGAGTCTGCAGCTCGTCCTGGATGTCCAGGGCGGAGAAGATGTCCTCGGTGTAGCCCACAGGCAGGTGAGAGGAGTTGGTGTAGTAGGGGGTGCCGTTTTCGTTGGCGGTGATGATATCGGGGAACTGGGCCTTGTCGTGCTTGGCAAAGCGGTAGGTGGTGGACTCGGCGGGGGTGGCCTCCAGGTTGTAGAGGTCACCGTAGGCCTCCTGATAGTCGGAGAGGCGCTCACGCATGTGGTTGAGCACGTCCTTGGCAAAGGCCTGGGTGGCGGGATGGGTGAGGTCCTGCTGGAGCCACTTGGCGTTGAGGCCCACCTCGTTCATGCCGATGAGGCCGATGGTGGAGAAATGGTTATCAAAGGTGCCGAGATAACGCTTTGTATAGGGATAGAGGCCCGCGTCCAGCAGCTTGGTGATGACGGTGCGCTTGGTTTTCAGGCTGCGGGCGGCGATGTCCATGAGCTTGTCCAGGCGCTTATAGAAGTCGGCCTCGTCGCTGGCCTGATAGGCGATGCGGGGCAGGTTGATGGTGACCACGCCCACAGAGCCGGTGGACTCGCCGGAGCCAAAGAAGCCGCCGGACTTTTTGCGCAGCTCACGGAGGTCCAGGCGCAGGCGGCAGCACATGGACCGCACGTCGGAGGGCTCCATGTCGGAGTTGATGTAGTTGGAGAAATAGGGGGTGCCGTACTTGGCGGTCATCTCAAAGAGGAGCTTGTTGTTCTCCGTCTCGGACCAGTCGAAGTCCCGGGTGATGGAGTAGGTGGGGATGGGGTACTGGAAGCCGCGGCCGTTGGCGTCGCCCTCGATCATGATCTCGATGAAGGCGCGGTTGACCATGTCCATTTCCTTCTTGCAGTCCCCGTAGGTAAAGTCCATCTCCTTGCCGCCCACGATGGCAGGCTGGTTCGCAAGGTCCTTGGGTACCGTCCAGTCCAGGGTGATGTTGGAGAAGGGAGCCTGGGTGCCCCAGCGGGAGGGAGTGTTCACGCCGTAGACAAAGCACTGGATGCACTGCTTGACTTCCTTCTGGGTCAGGTTGTCCACCTTGACGAAGGGGGCCAGGTAGGTGTCGAAGGAGGAGAAGGCCTGGGCGCCCGCCCACTCGTTCTGCATGATGCCCAGGAAGTTCACCATCTGGTTGCAGAGGGTGGACAGGTGCTTGGCGGGAGCGGAGGTGATTTTTCCGGGAATGCCCCCCAGTCCCTCCTGGATGAGCTGCTTTAAAGACCAGCCGGCGCAGTAGCCGGTGAGCATGGAGAGGTCATGGATGTGGATGTCGGCGCTGCGGTGGGCGTCGGCCACCTCCTGGTCGTAGATCTCACTGAGCCAGTAGTTGGCGGTGATGGCGCCGGAGTTGGAGAGAATGAGGCCGCCCACGGAGTAGGTGACGGTGGAGTTCTCCTTCACCCGCCAGTCGTTGATCTGGAGGTAGTCATCCACCAGGTCCTTGTAGTTGAGCAGAGCGGAGTTGACGTTGCGGATCTTCTCCCGCTGCTTGCGGTAGAGAATGTAGGCCTTGGCCACATCGGCGTAGCCCGCCTCGGACAATACCTTCTCCACGCTGTCCTGAATATCCTCCACGGCGATGCGGCCGTCCTTGATCTTGGGCTCAAAGTCGGCGGTCACCCGCAGGGCCAGCATGTCAATGACGCTGGGGTGAAACTGCTTGTTGACGGCCTGAAAGGCCTTGGTGATGGCCGCGCTGATTTTTGAAAGCTCAAATTCGGCGGCGGCGCCGTCCCGTTTGGTTACCTGGTACATGACAATCCCTCCACCTTGTCTTTGGTATCTTTTCTGGTATTATGGCAAGAAAAGCCGGGAATCATCCCGGCGGTACTGCGCCCCTTAACTATAGCACGCAGCCCCGTTTGCGTCAATATATGGTTTTCCTTTTTTGGAATAAACACAATATATTGTTTTGGTGCACAAAAAGGCGAGGATGGTTTTTGTCATCCTCGCCAAAAGAAAAATTAGTCAACCCCCCGCAGCTCCACCTGGGGGATGAAGGGCCGGACCAGGGCGGCAAAGCCCTCCATTTCTTCCCGGGAGCAGGGGCGCAGACCGGGAGAGAGCACCGTGTCCCGGTCCACAAAGGCCTGGAGGAAGTACCGCCTGGCCCCCTTCAGCCAGGGGCCGATGGCCCGGAAGGAGTCCTCATTGTGGAGTTCCCGCACCACCGTGGTGCGGAACTCGTAGTCCACCCTGCCCTCCAGCAGCAGGGCCGCGCTCTCCCGGTAGGGTTCCACATCCAGACCGGGCACTCCGGCGGTCTCGGGGTAGCGGTCGGGGCTGTTTTTGATGTCCATGGCCACGTAGTCCACAAGGCCCCGGCGGATCACGTCCTCCAGAGCCCGGGGAAAGCCGCCGTTGGTGTCCAGCTTCAGGAGGAAGCCCTTTTCCTTCACAGCCTCCAGCAGCCGGGGCAGTTCGGGCCGCAGCAGAGGCTCGCCCCCGGTGATGCACACGCCGTCCAAAAGGCCCCGGCGCCGGTCCAGGAAGGTGAGCAGCTCCTCCAGATTCATCAGGGCGGGGCCAGGCGTGAGCACCAGCTCTCCGTTGTGGCAGAAGGGGCAGCGCAGGTTGCAGCCCCCCAGAAATACGGTGCAGGCCACCTTGCCCGGGTAGTCCAGCAGCGTCAGCTTCTGAAGACCCTGAATGTCCATGTGGGAGCCTCCCTCTCCGCCCGGGGCGGTGTCGATTCTCTCCCATTGTAGTCCCGGTGTCCGCCCCTGTCAACGGCCCGTTTTCCCGAAAAATTCACTCCCCTTTGTATTTTCTCCTGGTTGCGATTCCTCCTCGTATATGCCGCTCGGCCTTATTTTCCTCCAGCACCTGCTTTACCTGGAGGTACAGCGTGCGGTTGAAGGCGGGCAGGCGCTCGGCCAGATCCTTGTGTGCCGTGGTGGTAATCGGTGTCGTCAACGAAGGTGTCTGTGAGGGAAAATGGAATATCAATTCCGTTCTCTCCCATATTGAAATAGACATAGATTTCTTCCTTGGAAACAACCCGAATTTCACGGACAATTTTCTTGAGGCGGATATTATCCAGATTCTTGGTGAAGTCCTCTGCCGTAAAATTTTTGATAAATTCCTTCACACTGGCCTTGACCCGCTTCGTCAGTTCCTCTGTTTTGTCCGCAGCGGAAAGGGCAACCCTAATGCGTTTCAGTTCTTCGTTAATGGGTATCATATCCTGCTCGGCTTCGTCCATTTCAATCAGGCCCCGCTTTACCATATCTTTGATACGGGTTCGCTGCTTATTCAATTCTTCGGCCTGCTGCTTGAGCTTGTCCACATCAACGCCAGACTGTTCGGCAATATACAGCTTGACATATTCGTTGCATTTCTTTTCAATGCTGGAAAAGAACTCCTCACGCCGACTGATAATATGACTGAATAAGTTCGTGAGTCCAGACAACAGCCAATCCTCATCTATTCTTACATGGTCAGCCTGGCAGCTGTCCTTCCCATAGGCCGCACGGCGCGAACAAGTCCACCATGCGTACTCATTGACATATCGGTTGTTAGGGCCTGGCTTTCGTGTCCACCTGCGGAAGGAGAAGCCGCAGCTGCCACATTTGATGATGTTGGAAAACAGGTGCTTGTTGCTGGAGCGGCCTTTACTCATATTGCTTTTCAGCTGTCTGCCAGATTCTTCTGCAATCTTCTTTGCTTTTTCAAACTGTTCATCCGAGATAATGCGCAGCTCCGGGCGGTCATGGACAACCCATTTTTCTTCCGGTATTTCTACTCGCTCATTATTGTAGAGGTTCTTCATGGACTGCTTGCCAGAAACCAATTTCCCGGTATAGATTTCATGCCGCAGGATGTGTCCGACTGTGGTTGTAGACCACACAAAATTGGGTTCCCCGTCTTTTAGCTTCTTTGTCTGTACCTTATTCTTGAACAGCTCCTCCGCAATCCTGCATTGCCCCCATCCATGCTCGGTATAGAGGTCAAAAATGCGCTTGACCCAAAACGCCTCCTTGGGGTTGATTTTCAATGTGGTACGGTCAATCTTGTCATACCCAAACACAAAATTGGGGACAACACCCTCCTCCCGTCCAATGGCCTTTCCAAATTTGACCCGCTCAGACATCTTTCTGCTCTCTTGTTCGGCCACCATTGCCATGAGATTCAGGATAAACTCGTCTACATCTTTCCCACTGTCACCCATCCCCAGGATGTGAAAAACAACTCCGTGTTGTGACAGCTCACGGGAAACACTGATGAAATCAAATGTGTTACGAAATGCACGGGAAATGTCTTTGATATACACACGCTTGAACTTTCCGGCCTTGGCGTCTTTTATCAGGCGCTGCAACTCTGGCCGGTTCATCATTTTTGTGGCTGACTTTCCTTTTTCGGCATAAATCTCTACCAGCGTATCACCACGCTTACCGACATACTCACTGAAAAAGGCAATCTGGTTCTCTAAGCTCAACTCCTGCTCTGTTTTATTGGTAGAAACCCGGCAATACGCCGTAGCTCGCTCGCCGCTGGAAACAGTTCTATTCATAAATGCTGTGCATCCTTTCTGAATATAATCATGAGTTTCATTTATATAAACAGGGGGGTGCAGCGGCACCCCCCTGTTATGTATCAACCTGCGGTAACAGCGTTGATAATACTTGTTGCTATGGCCTGAGCCACAGCGTCAGCCAATACATCAGTCACTTTGCGTCTTAATTCTTCGTTATCTTTCGTGCCGATGGCCGCGTGAGCCACGGCTTGTCCCATACACACGCCTCCTCTCTTTGGTAGTATTCTATGATATGGGTATATCCGTTATGACGGCGAAACTGACTGCTTCATGGGGTGAACAGAAAACCGCCAGCTGCAAAACCGCCAGAGCTTTCCAGACGAATGTCACGCCCGTATGCCTCGTAATCAATGTAGTTTCTAAGATGGTCGGGGACATTCAAGGCTCCCAGCTCGTCCACACAGTAGCGGCCCAAGTCCTCGTCAGTGTGAATATCCGGCCAAAAATCGTAATCGTCCAATACCTCCAAAATCATCATCAGCTGTGGAAGGGAGGGGCTTTCCAGGTCTAAAATCGCCTCCACCTTTTGAAGGTCGCTTTCATCCAGGAGAACCAAGGCACGGGCCAGAGCGTTGATTTGCCCCAGGCTTTCATACTCACCGATAACGGAAGTCAGGCCGTCCAGTTCGCTTTCCGCCGCCGGGGTGAAATATTCGTCTGCTACACCTACGCCGATTTCATCCAGGGTCTTGTTCAGAACAGACGGCTTTGCGGGGAAGGACACCCACACGCCGTCATGCGCTGCGCCGGAGAGATACCTTTCTATATTGGCAACATACACATCAATCATCATACAACATCCTTTCTGCCTGCGCTTTTCGGGCGATACACTGTGAGAATATAGATGTTGTATTATAGATTTTCGGGGCGAAGATTATCAGAAAAACCCGCCTGGGGCAAAACATCCTCCGAATGAAAGTTACTCTATAAATGGGCCAAAATTTCTTTCCAGAATTTCACAGCCCACATCAAAACAGCTGTCCTCAGCGGCCAGCGTCCCTGGTCTGTCATCTTCAAAGAGAAGCGTAAGTTTTCCATCATCCATCAGGTAGAACTCGGCATGAACCATCTTTCTTTTCTTGCTGGCGGTGTAGAGGGCCAACACATGGTATTCTTGGCTCTGGTGCTTGACTAAGTAGATATGTTTCTGGGCTTGCTGCATAGACAGGAAATCGCAAGTGGTATGATTCATAAAACCACCTCTTTAGTCTTTTTTATGCTGGCCAGTGTTTCATCTTGAGATGCTGGATTCTCATAAAACACAGACTTTATATTGATTTTCAGGTCAAGAGGTACTTTTCTGTTACGCATCATCCAAATAACATTGTCATATACGATACCCCGGTTTTCTGCCAGTGTATAAACCGTGATGTGGGGGGCATAGTTTAGGGCCCTTGTCAACGAGAGCGCAATCTCCATCCGCCTCACTAAGGTATCTCTTGTCAGTCCATTGATACAGTCGTCAAATACATGGATGACAAGGTCATCATCAGGCGGGAGAACACTCATGCCAACGCCATTACGCGCCAAAAGGTCATTGGACACAACTTTGGTTTGGCCGTTGATGAGAGAGATTGTGCATCTTTTTTCACAGCTTTCCAAAAAAGACTCTATTTTTTCAAGACGCTTGGTCAACTTCGGAAATTGCTTTGCCTTCATTTTGGTATTTTTGCTGCCAAGGCTGTTTCTTTGAGCAATGAGCCTCATTTTCTGGCGGATTAAATCGTCATAACTCATCATAGCTCCCAACAACGAGAGTTTGGCTTCTCTAAGAATCATCATCCTGTGTTCATCAGTGAAGGGGATGTCACCAGATTCAAAAGCCTCGGCCACCGCCGTAATAAGCGCGTCCTGTTTGACCACAGACCTGGGAAGCACATCAATGGTGGCGGTATCAGCAGCATTGACACAGTGCTGAAAAGCCTCTGGGTCAATGCTATTATCCCTCATGTAGGCATCCCTGTTTGATTTCGGAAGAGCATTCCAGGCGGCCACATAGACCTTAGCCGCCGCACTCACAATAGCGGAGGCACACAGTTCCCCCTTCATCAAATTGGTGCAGAGAGAGGAATCAATGATTTCCATGGTGCGATGAGGGTAGTGTTCCTTTTTGTAATCCAAATAGCCTTGGCTTTTTGCAGTAAGGCCATAGAATGTGCCCAGGCTCGTACTCTTTTCCACCAGATACTTTCCGTCCACCATGCGTTCAAGTAGTCTGGGTACCTGATTATCACAAACAAACGGTTTGAGAATAGTGCGGACACTTCTCTCATGAAGTGGGAAGTTCAAAATCCACATCGTTGAGCACAGCATTTGCTCCGGTGCTTCAACATTAAAAGGAAAAATTACTTCATTTTTATGGTACATCTTTTTCATTTGGAACAACTCCTTTAATTTTGTAGGAGTATCGCGATACACAAGCCGCCTTGTGGGAGCCACTCCGCAAGGCCTCATGTCCGGCTTGCACACATAGCATTCCACATAAATGGGGCAAATGTCAATAGAATGCCGTAATATCAATATTGCGAATTATATGTAAAAATGGAGCAAATCCATTGCGGCCCAACAGATTTGCTCCAACAGAAATTATTTAGATTTGAGGCTGGATATGGTGTCGTACTTGGTTGCCGGGTTTTTGGTGGAGACAGTTTTGATATCAATTTCGGGGTCATCCGGCAGCTTCTTGTTTCGCAGTATCCAAGCAATGTTTTTCTGCATGACGGTCTTGTTTTCTTCCAAGGTATGGACGGTGATACGGTGCTCGCAGCCAATCGTTTCGGCCAGGGAGAGGGCGATATCAATGCGGGAGAGCAGGGTATCTCTTCTAAGTCCGTTGACGCAGTCGTTGAACACATGGAAGGACAGCTGGGCGTTGGAGAGCGTAAGCACAATGCCGTTGTACTCCAAAATTTGAGGGGAGATGACTTTTCCGTGGCTGTTACTACCGTTGTAGGGGTAAATGGCACAGTGAGGGCTGATTCCTTCCAGGAATTGCTGGGCTATATTTAGCTGGGCAGTCAGCTCCTGGTGGCGTTTGGCCTTTTCTTCTGTATTTATCAGGCCAAGGGCCTTTCTCTGCGCGGAAAACCGCATTTTTGCGTGGTTCGCAATATCGTAACGGTTAATCGTTTCCAGGAAGGGCCACCGCTCCCAGTCATAAATCAGGTTTTTCTGGTCGTCTGTAAACGGCATTTCGCCAGCCTGGAATGCCTTGGCGATTGCTGCGGTCAGTTTGTCCTGGTCAAGAATTGACCGGGGCAGAACATCAATGGTAGAGGTGTCTGCGGCGTCCAGGCAGCACCGAAAGCCATCCGGGTCAAAGTTCTTCTCCTGGATATAGACACTTCGTTGGAGACTTGTCCAGGAGCCCCAGGCCTCCATATAGACCGTAACGGCAACCCTGACGATGGCTTCGGCGCACAGCTCTCCCTTCATCAGATTGGTGCAAAGGGTTCGGTCTGGAATTTCGGTGGTTCGGTGGGGGCAGTGTTCTTTGTTGTAGTCCAGATACCGTTTGCTTTTTGCTGCCAGGCCATAGAAAGCGCCCAGGCCGGTATCCTTCTTCACCAGATACTTTCCATCTACCATGCGTTCAAGTAGTTTGGGTACCAATTCATCACAGACAAAGGGTTTAAGGATGATACGGACACTTCTCTGGTGAAGGGGAAAGTCCCAAATCCACATGAGCTTCAAAAGCATTTGCTCCGGCTCAGTGATATCTGCCGGAAAAATATTTCTATACTTAAAAATCTTATAATTCATTAGAAAAACCTCCTGAAAATCAAATTTTTGCTGGGATATAAATGATAGGGCTGTTTTCGGTACAGTAGCTCCAATTTTCCTTGGCCTGGATATCATCCCGGCCATAGTTGTCAGTGACGATTTCAATAAACAGTGTCACAACAGGTTGGGCAGAAGAAACCAGCTGCTCCATGCGTTGAATACTCCTCTGATACAGCTCTTGTTGAAAGCGAGAGCGCGGCTGTTCCCATTCCTCCCGCTGGCGCTGGAGAAAATCACACAGCTGGTCACGGGTCAATGTAACGGCCAAATCGGGGGTAGAGCAGCGGTTTTGAAGATTGGCTGATTGAGCCAGCTTCTGTCTGGCCTGTTCCCTTTGCTCCAACAGAAAAGCACGCTGGGATTGGTTCTGGGCGGCGTCCAATGCGGCCTGGGCCTTGTAAAACGCCTGCTGATTCAGGTGAAGCAGGTGGCTGGCTCTTGCATGATAGGGGCTATGCGCATTGAGCTGTTCCAGGCGATGTTCCCATTGCAGTTCGCAACCGCTTTTTAACTGGGCCTGTGCTGGTAGTTGGCTCAGTACACGATTCACCCCGCTGGCGTGTTCAGAAGCATGACTTCCAGAAAACTTGTGGTCTGGGTCTATCTGCTGCCGGTAGGCCTGCTTGAACTGTTCGGTGATTTGATACAGTCCCTTTTCTCCGGCTGGATAAGGTTTCAGCAGGCCGGCAGTCTTGTAACGAGATAGCAGTGTCTTATTGCTGTACTTGATGAAATCGTCCCGATGGATGACGCCCTCACCATAGGCGAGAATATGAAGTATCTTCATTTCGGTGGGGTTTTTGGTATTGAATTTCCGCATACAACATAAACCTCCTTACTTTTTGGTTTTGTTGTATGTTAGGCGATACCCTCCATCTTTATCATCAGAAATGGTTCTACCCCCTGCAAATTAGCCCCCGTCCCCCGTCCCCGGCGGTCTGCCAAGGATGGAAGGGCGTGTCTTTGAAAAAGACTGTTTTCGAGCCTGCGAGAGAACAAGCCCGGTATTTTGCATGGCGTAGCCAAAATATCCAGCCGAAGCCCCGCCCGGTTTTCATTCGGAATGAAAGCCGGGGAACGGACATCCATCCCTTTGGGATGATGGGCGCGGGGTCACCGTCCAGAGAACAGACATAGCCCTTTGGGGGCTGTCTGTGAACGGCGTTGTCGGTGAGCAGACCGCCAAACCCCCGTCCTTCGTCCCTCGTTTGCTTGTTCTGGCGGGGTCTGCCGTAAGAGGCGGCAACCCCGTTCAGAACAAGCCTTTTTCTGCCCTGCACCCAAATCAGCATGACCATGCAAAGGGTTTGCAGGCAGAAAAAACGGCGTGTCTCCCCATTGGGACACGCCGTTGGGTGCGTCCGCAGACGCACAATGTTTTCCCGCCGGGGCGGAGCTGGGGGCGCGATCAGGCAGAAGCCTGACCGCGCCAGCTGCTGAGCAGCAGTTCGTTATAGTCTTTGCAGTATTCCTTGGTTTCCAAGCTGGCCGGTTTCAGGAACAGGAGGCGCAAGTCCTCCACCGTACAGCGGCCAGAGAGCTGCTGCTGGATGGACTTTGCGCCCTCCATGCCCTTGGTGTCGTTGTCCAGGCACAGATTGACCTTCTGAATGGAGGGGTAGCGTTCCAAAACCTTTTTGACAAATCCTTGGTTCCCGGCTCCGTTCAGAGAGATGTAACAGCAGTTGGGGTCATGTTCATCAAGCTGGATACGGTGCTCCTGTTTCAATGACAGGAAGGACATTAGGTCGATTGGGCTTTCAAAGATATATAGCTCCCGGTAGGAGCGGCTTTCCAATGCGTCCTTCCTGGCATAGAAGAAACCTTCGTTGTGTTCTTTTACATAGTTGGGACAGAATTTCTTGTCGGTGGTTCCTTTTTTGGAGATAGCCGTCACCTCCAGCTTGGCAAGTGGGTCGGCGTAAGCAACAAAGCACAGGTTATACTGCTTGTCCATCTTCAAAAAGCCTTGCTTTATGAAGTTGAGCACGATATCGGTTGAAATCCCTCTCCGGTTGGAAAGGTAGGCAATCGCTCTGGTGTAGGCATAATTCTTTTGGTCTGTGACCTGGCTTTGAAACAAATCTTCTGTGAGGATGGTATTCAAGTCCAGCGTTTCATTCTTCCCGGCGGCGCAGCGGTTGGAGTAGCTTAATGCGCTCCAGTTGACCAGCTGTGTGGCCAGAGGTTGTTTTTCTACTTTATAATAAAAATAGTTCAATCCATACAGGGCGTCGGCGTATCCGATACCCAGCACATCAACCAACACTTCGATTGGGGTGAAACTCCTTCCGGTATATGGGACATATCCCATGTTGGGGTACACAACGATGGTGTCTATGGTGTTCTCTTGGTTCAGAACAAAATTCCTGCCCCGCAGTTCCAGCAGGCTTTCATCATACCAGAGTAGGAACTGCTGTAAATCACAGCTGCAAATTTTGTTGATTCTGTCTTTACCGTAGTGCTTATATCTATGCTTTCGGTTCAAAATGTCTTTCCCGTTGGTCATAACGAATGCCCTCCTATTGACCATCTTTTTTTTGTGAGTATCTAACAGGGAAGGGAATTTTCCCTTTGAGAGGGGGAAAATTCTCCTCCCTGTGCCAAGATATCGGGTGTACGATATCTTGTTCTCATGTATAAGTTATACATTTCAGAAACGGAATATCAGGCTGGAATGTTTGACCCCCGGCAAAAATGTGTCTGAGCACAAAAAAAGCGCCCCCGGATTGGGAGCACTTGAAATTACAGGTCTGTTTGCAGTTCATCCTGCTGCGCAAGGAGAATGTCAATCATATCAACTATGGCTCGTAGTGTGGCCGGGTGGGCTTGTTTCAGCTGTGCTTTGATACGCCCGTCAAACTCGATTTCCGGGAGAACCATTCCAGAACCCAACAACAGGTAGTCCACCGGGACACGGTAGAGCATGGAGGCCCGAAGCAAAAATTCCAGGCTGGGCGCGGAGATGGCCCGTTCGATTTGTGACACATACCCATCACTGCAAGCAAAGGCCTCGGCCAGCTCAGCCTGGGTATAGCCGTGTTCTTCCCGTAACTCTTTCAGCCGTTTTCCAATCCGTGTATAATCCAAAGTACCTTTCATGGCTCCACCCCCGTATAGTATGAGCATATCGGATGGTAAGGATTTTTACAAAGCAGTAAAACTTTATATTGAAGTAATACTAAGTGAATGGTAAAATATTTGTACGGAAGTATAGCAATTCTAAACTCCTTGACAAGAAATGCTGTATGCCTGATAATGAAAAAAGAAAAAAATTGGGAGGAATGATACCAATGAAGCGAAAAATCGTATCTGCTGCTCTGGCCTGCGCGCTGGCGGCAAGCCTGTCGGTTCCCGCTCTGGCTGCTGACCTGACCTTCTCGGATGTACCTTCTAACCACTGGGCAGCACAGCCGATTATGGAAATGACCGAACAAGGGCTGTTCTCCGGCACCACCACCCCTGTTAATGGGGTAGGGACTTTTGCTCCTGACGCCACCATGACCCGAGGAGCCTTTATTACTGTTTTGACCCGTTGGCTGTTTGGGGATGAGCTGGATACCATGAGTGTTGTTCCCGGCGCTCCCTGGTGGCAGAACAATTACACCCTGGCCTTGCAGAATGGGCTGTTGAAGGACAAGGAGCTGGGAGGCGATTTGGACAAGGCCATGAACCGGCAGGAGATGGCTGTTGTACTGGCTCGTGCCGCCCAGGGCTTGGGGCTGGCTCCTGATACTCTGGTGAGTGAGAGCGCCATCCCCGATTGGTATTCCATCGGTGAGGGCTACCGTGAGGGCGTCCGCTTCTCCTACTCTATGGGCTTTATCGGCGGAACTGACAGCAACGGTACTTTCAATCCCAATGGCACCCTGACCCGCGCCCAGGCGGCAACTGTCGTTTACCGACTGTTGGAAAAAATAGAGGGGGGCGAACTTAGCTGGCGTCCTGGACGTATTGATATTACCTGCGACATGGATAGCATGGTTGTTATTCCTGGTAATAATGGCATTAGTACCATTGTGGACGCAAGAACTTGGTCTCCCTCCAATATGACCAAAACTATTGCTTGCATGGAATCTATTGCATCTCAATATATCGATATTAATGGAGATGCAGGAATTGTTGCCGTTGATGAAGAAAATGGCGAACTTAGACTTTATTTAAACCCAGCACAGGAGGGTTTTGGAACAGCTAAAATCACCGCCACCGTGAAGAATGTTGGAAGCGAGCTACAGTTTAATGATGTTATTATTGGCGGGCTTGATGAGAACGGAGCCTTTAAGGACGATTCCAGAACATTCCTTGATACTTTCTTGAGTGAGACCGTATCTACTGAGGCACGTCAGAAGATTATGGCTGCTTATGATATCTACCTTGACAATTATAAGCAGTATGTTGACAACGAGTGGTATAATGACGAGAAGAAAAGCGCGGTTATCGATGCTTGGGAAAACACCGTTATGAGCACCAACTATAAGGTGAATGACGATGTTGTTCTTAGTCTAACTTTTGATGGCTGGCACATTTCCGATATTGGTTATTACGAGGAAAATGGTTGGGCTCTTACCGACATCAGCGAGCTGAAGTCCATTTGGTAAGCAACCAAGACGAACCCCCCGGCTGACGATCAGCCGGGGGGTTGAAAAAAATGTGGTTCGGAGAAAAAGTGGCGGGGAGGTTCGCGAAACCTCCCCGTCTGCAATTTGATTATTGTTTTTGTGAGCCGCCCCAATCGAGGCTTTCTGCTTGCAACGGCAGACACGGCCCGCAGCTCCTGCGGTGATACTATATACTACTACCAATGAAGCCGGGTTATTCTGTTTTTGATGTTGATGGCGGCGTTATGGTCGCGTGAGACCAATTTTCCACATTTGGGGCAAGTCCAAAATCGGTCTGACAAGGTGAGGTTCCGGTTGATGTACCCACATTGGGAGCAGGTTTGAGAGGATGGGGTATAGGGGTTGAGTTTGTAGAAGTGCTTGCCCTGCGCTTTCAACTTGTAGGCCAGCATTTGCTGGAAGGTGGCATAGGCGTTGTCCAGGGTACGGATACCCAGATGGAAGGTCTGGGCAATGGCATGAATGTTCAGGGTCTCCGTGACAATGGTATCATAGCGGTCTGCCAGCCGCCGGGATTCCTTGTGAAGCCAATCCAACCGCCGGTTGCGTGTGTGCTGGTGAAGCCTTGCCAGCTTTCGGCGCAGCTTTTCATAGCTGGCACTCCCTTTTTGCTTGCGGCTCATGGCAGCGCGCATACGCTTGATTTGGGGTAGGGCTTCTTCTTGAAAATGTGGGTGGTCGGGAGAATTGCCGTCACTGTCCACATAGAACTTGGGAACGGAGAAATCCAGCCCCAGGGTCAGTTCCTGTGTGATAGGCAAAAATATGTGGTTGTTCCTTTCGGGGCAGACATAGAGGAAGGACACATAGTACTCTCCTGCCGCCGTGCGGACGATGGTAGTTTTCAACGGCTTTTGATTCGGGGCCTGACGATGTACTTTAATCTTTACGGCCCCAATACCGGGCAGGGTCAGCCGGTTTCCCTCCAGGACGGCTCCGATGGCAATATAGCTGCCTCTGGACTTGGTTTTTCGGAAACGGGGGTACTTCCCTTGGAGATAATCCGAAGCCTTGAAATCGGCTTCCAGGCGCTTCTGGATGTAAGAAAGCACGCCTGGGTCTATCTCTTTGAGAACGGGATATTGAGAAAGGTAATCGTCTGGGGGAAAGCTGATGACTTTGCCGGTGTGCTCGTATTGGTTGATTTTATCCGTCAGCATGGCGTTATACAGAAACCGGCAGGCGGAAATTGTGGTATCAATCCCACGGCGCTGAGCCTGGTTGGGATAGAGGCGGTAGCGGTATGTGATATAGCTGGGCATAAAAAACACTCTCCTTTATTGATAGATACTGTATTTTAGGAGAAAATGCAGAAAAATATGAGAATATAGTGCTTTATGAGGAATATTTCTTTGAGGTCTGCATAAGATAATAATAGGTTGAACCCCACCCCGGGGGGAAACCCGATACACTGCGCTTGAGGGTCATAAATCAAATGTATGGCAGGAAAATCGAATTAGGCAGGAACATGATACAGGCAGGAAAAGCAAACGGTAGAAACAGAACCGGCAGAAATCATAGAAAAGCGGTCTCCGATATTTCATCGGGGGCCGTTTTTGTGTTATAGTGGAAAACGAGGTGAGACCAGGTGTATCTTGATGATTTGACCCTCTTGGAATGGCAGGAGGACTTGGAATGTAAGTCTGTGCCGGAATTGGCAGACTGGATTGTGCGGCAGCGGATAAAAGCATATATTGACGGTCAACTGGACAACGGGCAGTTAGAGCGGCTCTTTCAGGAGTGGCAGTTTCTTTATGAAACGCCGCCAGAGGAGCTGCCAGAAGAACTTTCCCCTGACCTAAGCCGTATCTTTGTCCGAAATCAAAAGGTCTTGCGGGGAAAATCCGACACCCATAGAAAACGGTCTCATTACCGGAAAGCGGTACTGTTTCTGAATACCCCTATCCCCCGCTTTCAATATCGTCCCAAGGGGGATACCCATGCCATCCACATCCGTCACTGGGTCTTTAGGGAAAACCCTGCCCTTTCCATGCAGCAAATGCTGCGGCAGGTGGAACAAGATATCCAGACCTTTGACCGTATCATGGACAGGACTTATGCCAATGCTTCGGACTACCGGGGGAAGCTGCGGGAATGGATTCAGAAGCGAGAAGGACTGTGGGAAATCCCAACATACAAAGTCCCAGGGCACAGCAAAGCGGACATCCAACAGTATGAGAAAGAAATGGCCCAGAAGGGTATCTATTATGAAGAACTGGTATATGGGAGACCGTGCGCGGGCGGAATCAGAACACCGGAACAATTTGGCTTAAATCGTCCTCTGCTGCTCAGATGGATGAAGGGAGCCTGTGAGAAGAACGCCATGATTCGTCTTGCGTTCTTCCTGGGCCTCACCGAACCGGCTGCGGAACGGCTTCTGCAAAAGGAAGGGTTCTCCCTCTCGGCAAGTGTCCGGGTGGAGGATGAAATCCTTCGGAAATGCTTCCGGTTTGGCTTTCCAATCCATTACGCCAATCAGCTGTTGGTCAACCAAGGGAAAAAGCCCTTGCCTGGGGTCACCGTTTCATGAGAAGGGGAAAATTGGAAAAAAGCAAAAGCGGGCTTCTGATGTCAGAAGCCCGCTTTCCCTTGTGCCCCAATGGATTACGCGCAAAACTCAAAGCAGTAATGCCAGCTACACCGATTGGCACTACGGTGTGTACGGTGGACTTGGAGATGCCGAATTTTCGGGCGCACGCCCGGACAGTGGCGCGGTTTTCTATGATGTAAAGGGCCATTCTGCAGGCCCGGTCCTCAATGTTCCCTTTCACCCATAACACTCCCATCAAGCGGTAGTCCTATGGATGTTATATGCGCCTGGGACGGGGGATATGTCGCCCCTTGTGCCTGGGTGGGGCCGGTGGTATAATGGCGGCAAGAGGAGGGAGCGCGTTATGGATCAGAGGGAACGCATGATTGCCGGCCTGCCCTACAAGGCCTGGCTGGACGGCCTGCCCCAGCAGCGGCTGGAGGCCAAGAAGAAGCTGTATGTCTTCAACAACGCCCACCCGGAGGACCAGGAGGCCTCCATGGCCTTGCTGCGGGACCTGCTGGGCCAGGCGGGAGACAACCTGTGGGTGGAGCCTATCTTCCGCTGCGACTACGGCAGCAACATTTCTGTGGGCGACAATTTTTACGCCAATTATAACCTGACCATTCTGGACATTGCCCCGGTGACCATCGGAAACAATGTGATGATTGCACCCAACGTGTCCATCTTCACCGCCGGGCACCCCATTCACCCCCAGGCCCGGAACTCGGGCTACGAGTACGGCCGCCCCATTACCATCGGGAACAACGTGTGGATTGGGGGCGGGGCCATTCTCCTGCCCGGAGTGACCATCGGAGACAATGCGGTCATTGCCGCGGGCAGCGTGGTGGGCCGGGACGTGCCCGCCGGTGTGGTGGCTGCGGGCAACCCCTGCCGGGTGGTGCGGGAGATTACCGACGCCGACCGGGACTTCTACTGGAGAAATCTTCCCTTTGATGTGGAGGACTACCTGGACCCCAACACCACCCTGTAAGCACAGAAAACAAAACGCGCTTCGGAGCAAGCTCTCCGAAGCGCGTTTTTTCTTATTTGTACCGCTTGTCCAGAATCTCCACAATGTCGCCCATGACGCCCTCGTCACAGGAACACAGGATCTGAGCGCCCCAGTCCCGGACCTCCTGAGCGCAGTTGGAGGGGGCGAAGGGAATGGCAGACAGCTCCAGCATGGGGATGTCGTTCTGGTTGTCCCCCACGCAGTAGATGTGGGCGCGGTCAATGCCCAGCTGTTGGGCCAGCAGGGCGGTCATGCCGCCCTTGGTGCTCCCCTTGGCGGTGATCTCCAGGTAGTACCGGTTGGAGAAGATGGCCTCGTACCGGTCCCCCCAGTCGGTCAGCATCCGCTCCTGCACCTGGCGCAGCAGGGGGTGCTCCTGCTGGAGAATGGCCTTGGTCCAGGGCAGGGGCATCTCCTCCACCGGACAGATGGCGTAGTCGGTGCCCACCTTTTTCATGTGGGCGTCGGTGATGGGGTTGGGATTCCAGACGTAAATGTCCTCGCCGTGGTAGCTCTCCATGCCCAGGGAGGGGAAGGCATCAAAGAGGGCGGCAAAGTCCCGGGCGGAGCTCTCCGGCAGGAAGGTCTGTTCCAGCATCACGTCCCGCTCAAAGTCGTACAGGGCCGAGCCGTTGGACAGCACCACCGGAGCATTGACCGGGGCGAGATGGACGTAGGGGGCGAAGGTGCGGTGAGCCCGTCCGGTGGCCACGGTGAAGCGGCCGCCCTGGCTCACGAAGTAATGAAGAGCCTCCAGGTTGCGGGGCGGAATCCGGCGGTTGGCGCCGTACAGGGTGTCGTCAAAGTCGCTGACCAGCAAGACACCGTCAAATTTTCCCATAGAAGCTCCTTTTCTCCCCTCCGTGGGGAGGGGTCAAATCAAATCCTTGCCCTGGTAGTACCGCTCCAGGGGGCCATAGCTGAGGGAGGCCACCAGACCGGTGATAATAATTTCAGGGATCATGTAGCTTGCGTTGTAGGCGATGGACCAGATGGGGGCAGCCCAGCCCAGTTCATTGGGCCACAGCACCTCCCAAACCACCACGCCGGAGATATAGTGGCAGCCCAGGCGCACCAGGAAGGTGACCACAATGCCCAGCACCAGTTCCAGCCGGGGATGGCCCAGCCGTCCCTTGAACAGGGCAGCAAAGCCGATGACCGAGAAGGCGAACACGTAGTCAAAGAGAATAATCAGCACCGCCGTTCCCACACTGTCGGCGTACTGCACGTTCTGGATGCCCAGAATCATCTGGAGCACTCCGTAGACGAAGGCGGCGAAGACGTCCCACCGGCAGCCGTAGCGCCAGGAGAGAATCACCAGGGGCAGCATGGAGCACACGGTGATGCCGCCGCCCAGGGCCCAGGGGCTGGAGAAGGGGAACAGAGAGAGCACCACAGCGATGGCCAGCATCACGGCGCTCTCCACCATCCGGTGTACCCGGAGATGGGCCTGGATGGATGCGGATTGGGTTACTTGATTTGCCATAGACGTTTCCTCCTAAAATTGATGTACCGCAGCACATCCAAACGGGTGCGGTGCGGTACAACGGACGAAACGAAGGCATAAAAAACTCGTCCACTTCCTACGCCGGCATTACCCGGATCAGGTTTAAGGGACCGGAGACGGCATGGTCGTCTCTGCATCTCAGCCGGGAACAGCTCCCAGCGCCCCTGTGTTCGATTGTCTGCGGTGCAACTATTGTATGTATTTCCCCGGTATTTGTCAAGTACGAGGGCAAAAAGACTCCGGCCGGGGAGCAAATGCCTGCCCGGCCGGGAGTGAGAGGTTCAAATGATCCGTCCTTGAGGTTTTGGGTGACGGCGCCGGAGCGGCAGCCTCTTGCCCGGGCCGGGGTTTGGTGCTATACTATTTGAATATTCTCAACGAGGAGTGAATCACCGTGGCACAGTCCTCTCATAAGGATGAACAGGCCCTGGCCAATGCACCCATTGGCCCGCTGATGCTCAAGCTGGCGCTGCCTGCCGTGGCGGCCCAGGTCATCAACATGCTCTACAACATTGTGGACAGGATCTACATCGGCCACATCCCTGTGGTGGGCCAGACCGCCCTCACCGGAGTGGGCGTCACCTTCCCCATCATCATGCTCATCTCCGCCTTTGCCGCCTTTGCCGGGCAGGGCGGCGCGCCCCTGGCCTCCATCCGGCTGGGTGCCGGAGATCGGGAGGGGGCGGAGCGGATTCTGGGCAACTCTCTGACCATGCTGCTGTGTGCGGCGGTGGTGCTCACCATTTCCTTCAGCATCTTCAAAGAGCCCCTGCTCATGGCCTTCGGCGCCTCGGAGGACACCATCGGCTACGGCCTGGACTACATCGGCATCTACCTGCTGGGTACCCTGTTTGTCCAGCTGGCGCTGGGCCTCAACACCTTCATCAGCGCCCAGGGCAAGGCCACCGTGGCCATGCTCAGCGTGCTCATCGGAGCGGTTTTGAACATCGTGCTGGACCCCGTCTTCATCTTCCTCTTTGGCCTGGGGGTGCGGGGAGCCGCCATCGCCACGGTGTTTTCCCAGGCGGTAAGCGCCGCATGGGTCTTCTTTTTCCTGTGCTCCCGCCGCTCCGGCCTGCGCATCCGTAAGGAGAACCTGCGCCTGCGGGCGGAGACGGCAGGCAAAATCGCGGGGTTGGGTGTGGCGCCCTTTATCATGCAGTCCACTGAGAGTCTGGTGACCGTGGTGCTTAACACCGGCCTTCAGACCTTCGGCAACGACCTCTATGTGGGCTCCATGACCATCCTTCAGTCGGTCATGCAGATGATTACCATGCCCACCCAGGGCATCACCCAGGGCGTACAGCCCATTATGAGCTACAACTACGGAGCGGGCAACTACCGCCGGGTGCGGGACACCTTCAAGCGCCTGCTGACCGTCACCCTGACGGTGACCATCTCCGCCTTCCTCATCGTCTCCTTTTTCCCCGAGACCCTGGCCCGGCTCTTCAACAACAATACGGAGCTGGTGGAGCTGGTGGGGAAGGTCATGCCCATCTTCTTTGGCGGTATCTGGGCCTTCGGCGCCCAGATGGCCTGTCAGACCACCTTCATGGCTCTGGGCCAGGCCCGCACCAGCCTGTTTCTGGCTCTGCTGCGGAAGGTCATCCTGCTGGTGCCTCTGGCCATCATTCTGCCCCGGGTGACGGGCAGCGTCATGGGCATCTACGCCGCCGAACCCATCGCTGATTTCCTGGCCTCGGCCACCACCCTCACCCTGTTCCTCTCCCGGCGGAAGAAGCTGCTGCCTGCGCCGCCCAAGGAGAAATCCTGAGCTCAACGCAAGAAAAACCCGCCTGCCGCATTTGCGGCAGGCGGGTTTTTTGTTAATCCAGCACAGCGCCCCGGTCAGCGGAGGACACCAGCTTGGCATACCGGGCCAGATAGCCCGTCTTGATCTTGGGCTCGGGACAGACCCACTTGGCCTTCCGGGCAGCCAGCTCCTCGTCCGACACCTTCAGGGTGATGGAGTGGTTGGGGATATCGATGGCGATGGTGTCGCCCTCCTCCACCAGGCCGATGGGGCCGCCGGAGGCCGCCTCGGGGGAGACGTGGCCGATGGAGGCGCCGCGGGTGGCGCCGGAGAAGCGGCCGTCGGTGATGAGGGCCACTTCCTTGTCCAGGCCCATGCCCGCAATGGCGGAGGTGGGGTTGAGCATCTCCCGCATGCCGGGGCCGCCCTTGGGGCCCTCATAGCGGATGACCACCACGTCACCGGCCACAATCTTGCCGGCGTAGATGGCCTCGATGGCCTCCTCCTCGGAGTTGAAGACCCGGGCGGGACCCTCGTGGACCATCATCTCGGGGGCTACGGCGGACTGCTTCACCACGCAGCCGTCGGGGGCCAGGTTGCCCTTGAGAACGGCAATACCGCCGGTCTTGGAGTAGGGATTCTCAATGGGGCGGATGATCTCGGGGTTGCGGTTGACCACGCCCGCCAGGTTCTCCGCGATGGTCTTTCCGGTGCAGGTCATGAGGCTGGTGTCCAGCAGACCGGCCTTGCTGAGCTCTGCCATGACGGCGTACACGCCGCCGGCCCGCTCCAGGTCCTCCATGTAGGTGTCGCCCGCAGGGGCCAGGTGGCACAGGTTGGGGGTCTTGTCGGAAATCTCGTTTGCCATGTCGAAGGAGAGCTCAATGCCGCACTCGTGGGCGATGGCGGGCAGGTGGAGCATGGTGTTGGTGGAGCAGCCCAGAGCCATGTCGATGGTCTCGGCGTTGTGGAAGGCCGCCTCGGTCATGATGTCCCGGGGGCGGATGTTCTGCTCCACCAGCTTCATAATCTGCATGCCGGCGTGCTTGGCCAGACGCAGACGGGCGGAGTAGACGGCGGGAATGGTGCCGTTGCCCCGGAGGGCCATGCCGATGGCCTCGGTGAGGCAGTTCATGGAGTTGGCGGTATACATGCCGGAGCAGGAGCCGCAGGTGGGGCAGGCGTTCTGCTCGTACTCCTCCACGCCCTCCTCGTCCAGCTTGCCGGCGTAGTAGGCGCCCACCGCCTCGAACATGTGGGAGAGGCAGGTGCGCCGGCCGCTGTTCAGGGTGCCCGCCAGCATGGGGCCGCCGGAGACGAAGATGGTGGGGATGTTCACCCGGGCGGCGGCCATGAGAAGGCCGGGGACGTTCTTGTCGCAGTTGGGGATCATCACAAGGCCGTCGAACTGGTGGGCCATGGCCATGGCTTCGGTGGAGTCGGCAATGAGGTCCCGGGTGACCAGGGAGTACTTCATGCCCACATGGCCCATGGCAATGCCGTCACACACGGCGATGGCGGGGAACTCCACCGGAGTGCCGCCGGCGGCCCGGATGCCGGCCTTCACTGCCTCGGCAATCTTGTCCAGGTTCATGTGGCCGGGAACAATTTCGTTATAGGAGCACACCACGCCGATGAGGGGCCGCTCCAGCTCCTCCTTGGTGTAGCCAAGGGCGTAGAGCAAAGAGCGGTTGGGGGCGGCGGGGATGCCTTTTTTCACAACATCACTGCGCATGGGAAGAACCTCCTCACAAAAATCTAAAATAAGTTGTCTGATTTCTCTTGCATTGTCTGACTACATAGTATAGGATAGAGAAAAGGATGTCAAGGGCCGCTGGGGCCCTTTTCCGAAAAAATCCGCCGGAAGGCGGGGAGAAGGGGTGCCCCATGGACAGGACCAACCTGAGAGAACAGACCGCCCGGCGGCTTTACAGCAAGATTACCGTGGAGGACTCCATGGCGCCGGGGGACAAGCTGCCCAACGAGGTGGAGCTGGCCCGGCAGCTGGGCGTGAGCCGGGCCACGCTGCGGGAGGCCATCCGGGACCTCATTGTCCAGGGAGTGCTGGAGGTGCACCGGGGACGGGGCACCTTTGTGGCCCGGGGAGCGAAGGAGGACGGGCTGGGCTTTGGAAGGCTGGAGCGGGTCAAGGGGCGGCTGCGGGACCTCTTTGAGCTGCGGGCCATCTTCGAGCCCCAGGCAGCCCGGCTGGCCTGCCGACGGGCAGGGCCGGAGGAGCTGGCGGATATTCTGGACAAGGGAGCTGCGGTGGAGCGGTGCATCCGGGAGGGACGGGACCGCACCCGGGCGGACCGGGCCTTCCACGCCGCCATTGTCCGGGCCACTCACAACGAGTTTATGATGCGCCTGCTGCCCACCATCAGCCAGGGGGTGGAGGAGGCCATCTCCACCGGAGAACACGCGGAGGCCCTGGCTCAGGCCACCCTGCAAGACCACGCCCTGCTCATGGACTTTTTCCGCCGACGGGACGAGGCCGGAGCGGAGCACGCCATGGCCATCCATATGCTCCACGCCATGGAGGAGATGGGGCTTGAGTGAAAGCTGCGCAGGAAAACAGAGACACGGGGGACGCACTATGGGTGCGTCCCCCGTGTTTGTTTGGGCCGGATATGGGTTATTCTTCGGAACAGGAGTCCTGAACAGCCTGCAGAATCTGATCGTGGTCAAAGGGCTTGTAGACAAAGCCTCTGGCGCCGATGCGCTGTGCCTCATTGATGGTGTCGTCGTAGGCCAGGGAGGAGACCATCAGTACCCGGGCGTCGGGGTGGGTCTGCAGAAGCAGACGGGCGGCGTCCAGGCCGTCCATACCGGGCATTACAATGTCCATAGTAACCAAATCGGGGTGGACCTTGTCATAGGTATCCAGAGCTTCCTCGCCGCTCTGGCAGCAGGCGATGACCTCGTAATCGGTTCCGGACAGAATTTCCTGCAGCTGCAGCTGTGCGATTCTGGAATCATCCACAATCATGACTTTCTTCGACATATGGCGTCGCTCCTTTTCACTCATTTGAATTTGGATGACCGGAGGGAAATTATTCCGGCGGGATGGGAAACGCGGAAAGCCCGCGGAGAACGCTTACAAAGGCGGGGGATTGTCCGGGGGGAGAAGCCCCATATAAATCAGGTGCGCTCCCTCGTTGTCGCCGCTGGTGTAGTGCAGGACGCACTGGCGCTCCGGGTCCGATTCCGGCAGATAGAGGCCGGTCCGGAAGAGGGGACTCTGGAACCGGGAGGGGATGTGGGCAGCCTGGAAGATTCCGGCGGCAATCCGGCCGCAGATGATATTGAAGTACTCCGTGGCCACATCCTCGATGTCCCGGGGCGTGACGGCATCCCGGTGCATGATGCTTCTGGCCAGCCGGGTCAGCAGCGCCGTGTCCGCGCACAGCAGCAGTGCGGCGGGACGGCTGCCCTCCAGCACTGTGTGAACGGTGCAGATGTCGTTGGAAAGCGTCGTGTTTTCCTCCTGAAGCTGGATCCCGGCAAAGCGGCTGGTAATGTCCTGGATGGAGTGATTCAATATGGATTGGAGCTCGTGCTTTACACATGCGTTCAAAGCAGAGATCCCCCTTTCGGCTGGATTCAAAGCAGGCCCACCAGCCCGTTTACCAGGCCGATGGTGCACGCGTGCTGAAGTCGGGTAACGCGGAACGAATCGTGGCCGATGGTCACGGTGGTGCCGGGGTACGCTGTGTCGCAGAGCAGGCGGCGGGGATCCGGGTCGGAGCGGGGGAGCAGTTGTCCCTCCAGATCCTTGTCCAGCTTTTCCAGCTTCATTTTCGCGATGCACTGGTTTAGGCGAAGCTTGGACAAAGCGGGATCACCGGCACCTTCCTGGGGTTGATGGCTCAGTTTATCCAGTGTGCGGGTTAGGGTTTCCAGCTCGGACAGGATCTGGACCCGTTCCGCCTCCTCGCAGGGCTGTCCACCCAGAAAAATAAGGGTGGGCCGTTCCGCCTTGGAGCCCACGGTGGAAGCGGATACCTCGCGGGCGGCATGGAGAGTGCCGCCGATGATCGCCCCGCGGCCCGTGCGGACCCGGACCGAGCCATTGCTGAATATCTGGCAGTTGATGATGCAGTCGGCGTATACGTTCTCCTGCGCATATACGTTGCAGTGCTCCAGGTATTTGGCGTATACGCTTTTCTGGGCATGGAGCACCGCCTGATCCTGGCCCTGTACGCCGCTGGAGACGATAATGTGTTCCCCGGCTTCAATGGAGCAGGCCTCCACCACACCGTCGATTTGGACGTTTCCAATGGCACAGATGGAGACGCCGCAGCACAGGTCGCCGTGGACGTGGACATCGCCCAAAAATTTTATGGTTTTTCCCTCGCAGAGCTCCTCTTCGGACAGCTCCAGAACCGGCTTGACCTGAAAGCTGCGGCCGGAAAAGGCCACATGGCCCGACCGGGCGGCGGCCAGAAATCGTCCGTCCTCAGAGAGGCGAGTGTTGCGTCCCTGGGGAACCGGAGCGGCACCGCCCTGGGGAGCGGGGAGAGTTGCACCGGTCACGGTGCAGCCGGGAGTGCCGGGCATGGGCGGGACAATTTCACAGATTACCTCGCCTTCTGCAATGTTCTGAACCAGGTTGAGCGTCACATAGTCGGACTGCCCCAGCTCGTCCACCGGCACATCCTCCTTTGGCGTGCGGGACACCCGGTCGATGATGCGGCCATCCTCTCCCGGAACGGGGCAGGTGCCGCAGGCGATGGGAAAAAGCTGAAAGTAACGCTGAGGAAGGGAGGGCAGCTGGCGCAGCAAATTCCAATTAATGCCGCTGGTGATGCCGTGGTCGGCCAGCACCCGGCAGAGCTGCGGAAAGGTCAATTCCCTGCCTCCAGCCATGGGGGGAAAGAGGAGCAACCACGCAATCATCTGATCGCCGGATAAAAGAACCAAAGGGGCCTCCTCCAACTGGGCCATGGGGCCATCCGGTCCCTCCGGATAGAGCAGCTCCAGCCGGGTATGGGCGGCGTGATTCAAAACGATGCGAAGCCGTTTCAGCTCCCGATCGGGCGCTGAAAGGGGAAGCGGTGTGTCGGAGGCGGCGTCATAGCGGGGGGTCAGACAGATGGGGGAAGCCGGTGCATCTGTTCCCGACCAAAGTGCCTGCAGTCGGCAGAGAGGGTGATCGGGGGAAAAGACCAGCTGGAGAGTGGAATTCTCCCGGAAAGAGGCTTTCTCCCCATCGGTAGGGGGAGCGTTCTCCGGAGAACCCCGTGAAATATGATTTTCCCAGAACTGCACCTGCCGTTCGCCTCCTTTTGTCTTGACTTTGGGGCCTCCTGGTCAGTAGTCGTTTTTTCCGGTAAACCGGGATGGAGAAACAACGGCATTGAAGGTCGGCACCTTTGGCCTATGTGCTTGTGTCAGAACTTTGGGAAAGAGCATTTGTTATTTATATCGTCCAAAATCAGGAAAGATTAAGGCCCGCAGCTGATCTATTTATGAAATCTGCAAGAGATGGCGAGATGACGGGCGCAAAACAAAAGGACATCCATTCGGATGTCCTTTTGTTTTAATGGAGATGACAGAACTCGAATCTGTGGCCTGACCCGTTGGAGGGAGGAACCCGCCGAAACAATATACACAGGATGGAAGAGAATGAAATACCGGCCTTCTGGCCGGCGGCGCAGGTGCGCCGTAAATTCGGAGCGCAGCGGAGAATTGCGGAGGGGCGGCTTTGCCGACCCCGAGCATTTCAATCACCGAAGGGTGGAGCCGCTCTTTGGGCGGCGGAACCCAAAACAAAAAGGACATCCATTCGGATGTCCTTTTTGTTTTGGTGGAGACAACAGAACTCGAGTCTGTGACCTGACCCGTTGGAGGCGGTCGTTCGCCGAGACATGAGACAGATAGAGAGAAGCAAGTAAAAAGAAAAAAGCCACGTCATTGACGTGGCTTTTTTCTGGTGGAGACAACAGAACTCGAATCTGTGACCTTCCGCGTGTGAGGCGGACGCTCTACCAGCTGAGCTATGCCTCCATATTGGAGAAATCGGCGAAGATGGTGGTGACCCGGACGGGACTCGAACCCGTGTTGCCGCCGTGAAAGGGCGGAGTCTTAACCGCTTGACCACCGGGCCGTTTCTTTTTATGAAATCGGATCGACGACCCGCTCATTAGTAAGTGGTAGCGGCAACTGGATTCGAACCAGTGACACCGCGGGTATGAACCGCGTGCTCTAGCCAACTGAGCTATGCCGCCGTTTTTGCCCGTCTCGAACAGGGCAAGAGTTAGTATAGCGGATTTCTCTCCAGTTGTCAACAAGAAATTTTCCTTTTTTTCAATTTTTTTGCGAGGGCCCCAAAAGCTCAGCGAAAGGCCATGGAGAGCAGCAGCGCGATGGCCGCGGGAATCAGGCTGGACAGCTGGAAGGGGCGGTCCAGAAGGGCGCGGAACAGCAGTACCACGGCGGCAACCCGCAGCAGCCAGGGCAGCACGGCCATGATAACAAGGAAGGGGATACTCAGCAGCATCATGCCCAGAACCAGAACCGGCAGGGCAATGAGGCAGAGAATGGAGAGGGTAAGCAGAGAGAGCATGGAAAATAACCTCCGATCAGGATGGTACCAGTGTACCAGACAATTCTTAAAACCCACGGGGAGAAAGATTAAAATTCCATGAAAGAAAGGAGGGACCGCAGCATCTGCGGTCCCTCCCGATTGGGGTTATGTAGCGGAATTGTTCTTGGGGTCAAACCGGGAGCGGTAATCCCGCATCATTTTGGCAAACAGGGCGCCGTTGGTGGGGGGCGTGTAGGTGATGGCGTTGGCTCCCGCGTCAATGGTGCGCTGGATGTCCTCGTCGGTGGGACCGCCCGTGGCGATGATGGGTACGTTGGGAAAATCCTTCCGGATGGCGGAGACAATTTCCGGCGTTTTGGCCGCGCCGGACACGTTGAGAATATCCGCGCCTGAGGCGATACGGCGGCTGATGTCCATCTCCAGGGAGACAATGGTGGCGATGACGGGGATGTCCACCACCTGTTTAATCTGGAAAATAGTTTCATCGCCGATGGGGGCGTTGACCACCACGCCGTAGGCACCCTGATGCTCGGCGTAGGCCGCCAGCCGCACCGAGCGGGCACCGTTGGTGGTGCCGCCGCCCACTCCGGCAAAGACGGGGACGTCGGCCACGCTGATAATGGCCTGGGTGATGGCGGGCTGGGGGGTGAAGGGATATACGGCAATAATGGCGTCGGCGTTCACATTTTTAATAATGGCCACATCGGTGGAAAAGACCAGGGAGCGGATTTTCCGTCCAAAGATGCGAATGCCTGAACACTGGTTAATGACGCGGGGGATGTCCAGCAGATGGCTGCGAAGCGTCCCACGGTATTCCGGAATGTTATCCATCTGTCTGCTCCTTTTTGGCGGGGGCGTCCGCAGGGACGCCGAGGGGGAAAGGGACGGTCCCGGCGGGAGGGGTTAACGGAAGTACAGCGCGCCCGACTCGAACAGGGGCTGGTGCTTCTCACCGGGGATGTTGACGCCCACATAGGGACCGCGGCGCTCGGAGTGACCCATCTTGCCGAAGACCCGGCCGTCGGGGGAGAAGATACCCTCGATGGCTTCCATGGAGCCGTTGGGGTTGACGTCGATGTCCATGGAGGGCTTGCCCTCCAGATCCACGTACTGAGTGGCCACCTGGCCATTGGCGATGAGGTCCGCCACAACCTGGGCGGGAGCGACGAAGCGGCCCTCGCCGTGGGAGATGGGGATGGCATGGAGGTCACCCACGTTGGAGTTCAGCATCCAGGGGGACTGGACGGAGGCCACCCGGGTGGTGACATACCGGCTCTGGTGGCGGCCGATGAGGTTGTAGGTCAGGGTGGGGCAGTCGCCGTCCATGGGACGGATCTCGCCGTAGGGCACCAGACCCAGCTTGATGAGAGCCTGGAAGCCGTTGCAGATGCCCAGCATCAGGCCGTCCCGGTTCTTCAGCAGGTCCATGATGGCGTCGCTGAGGGCGGGGGAGCGGAGGAAGGAGGCAATGAACTTGCCGGAGCCCTCAGGCTCGTCGCCGCCGGAGAAGCCGCCGGGCAGCACCACCATCTGGGCGGAGCGGATGGCCTTCTCCAGGGCCTGGGCGGCCTGGGACAGGAAGTCGGTGGTCAGGTTGCGCACCACGATGATCTCCGGCTCAATGCCCGCCCGGAGGCAGGCCTTGGCGGTGTCGTACTCGCAGTTAGTGCCGGGGAAGACGGGCAGAACCGCCTTGGGACGGGCCACCTTGTTCTTGCACACAGCGATGGAGCGTTTGTCCCAGGAGATGGGCTCCACGGAGTCGGAGCCGCCGGCCCGGGTGGGATAGACCTTCTCCAGAACGCCGTCGTTGAGCTTCTGGAGCTCTTCAATGGAGACAGCCTCGCCGGGGAGGGCCACATAGGGGGCCTTGGTGGTCTCACCGATGCGGACGGCGCAGGGGTCGTTCACTTCCTCAGTGAGCTCGGCCACAATGGCGCCGGGCATGGAGACGTACCAGTCCACGTCCTCCATACCGGCCTGGAAGCCGATGGAGTTGCCGAAGGACATGTTCATCACGGCCTCGGCCAAACCGTTTTCCACCGCCCAGGCGGCCTTCACCTTGCCAGCCTGACACAGGGCGTGGAAGGCGGACCAGGCGCTCTTGGTATCCTGGGAGCGGAACAGGTAGACCGGGTGCTCCCCGGCCTTGAACTCGGGGGAGAGGACCTCGCCCGCCTTCAGGGGGGCGATGGCAAAGGAGATGAGGGTGGGGGGCACATCCTTGTCCAGGAAGGAGCCAGACATGGAGTCCTTGCCGCCGATGGCGGCGGCACCCAGCTCCAGCTGGGCGTCCAGACCGCCCAGCAGGGCGGCAAAGGGCTTGCCCCAGCGCTGGGGCTCGTCCCGCAGCTTCTCAAAGAACTCCTGGAAGGTGAGGTAGGCCTTCTGGTAGTCGGCGCCGGCGGCCACAATCTTGGCCATGGAGACGTACACCGACTCGTGGGCGCCGGTGTAGGGGTCCACGCTCATGCGCTCCGGGTCAAAGCCCCAGGACATAACGCTGGCCTGGTCGGTCTCCTGGCCGGGCTCCACGGGGAAGAGGGCGGCCATGGCCTGGGCGGGAGTGCGCTGGGCCGCGCCGCCGAAGGGCATCAGCACGCTGGCGGCACCGATGGAGCCGTCAAAACGCTCGGTAAGGCCACGGCGGGAGGCGCACTTCAGGCTGGCGGCCATCTCCTTCAGGGAGGAGGCAGAGGCCTTATTCAGAGCGGAGCGGTCGGTGTCCGCCACCGCTACGCGGGCGTGCTTCACCGCGCCGTTGGTGTTCAGGAAGGCACGGGACAAATCGGCAATCTTCTGTCCCTTCCAGTGCATGACCATGCGGGGGCTCTCGGTGACCACGGCCACCCGGTAGGCCTCCAGGTTTTCCGCCTCGGCGGCAGCAATAAACTTGTCCGCATCCTCGGGGGCGACCACTACGGCCATGCGCTCCTGGCTCTCGGAGATGGCCAACTCCGTGCCGTCCAGGCCGTCGTACTTCTTGCGCACGGCGTCCAGCTCAATCTCCAGGCCGTCGGCCAGCTCGCCGATGGCCACGCTGACGCCGCCGGCACCGAAGTCGTTGCAGCGCTTGATGAGGCGGGTGACCTCGCCGTTGCGGAACAGCCGCTGGATCTTCCGCTCCTCGGGGGCGTTGCCCTTCTGGACTTCGGAGGCCATGGTGGTGAGGGACTTCATGTTGTGGCTCTTGGAGGAGCCGGTGGCGCCGCCAATGCCGTCACGGCCGGTGCGGCCGCCCAGCAGGATAACCACGTCTCCGGGGGCGGGCACCTCACGGCGCACATGGTCGGCAGGAGCCGCACCCACGACCGCGCCGCACTCCAGGCGCTTGGCGATGTAGCCCTCGTGGTAGACCTCGGCCACATGGCCGGTGGCCAGACCGATCTGGTTGCCGTAGGAGGAGTAGCCCGCCGCGGCGGTCTGGGCCAGCTTCCGCTGGGGCAGCTTGCCCGGGGTGGTCTCAGCGAAGGGTACACGGGGGTCGCCGCCGCCGGTGACGCGCATGGCCTGGTGGACATACACGCGTCCGGAGAGGGGGTCGCGGATACAGCCGCCGATACAGGTGGCCGCGCCGCCGAAGGGCTCGATCTCCGTGGGGTGGTTGTGGGTCTCGTTCTTGAACATCAGGAGCCAGTCCTGCTCCTTGCCGTCCACTGTGGCGGGGACGTGGATGGAGCAGGCGTTGATCTCCTCGCTCTCGTCCAGCTCGGGCAGCAGGCCCCGCTTTTTCAGCACCTTGGTGCCCAGGGTGGCGATGTCCATGAGGGTCTGGGGCCGCGCGGCGGCCTTCTCCTCCCCATAGACCTCCACCCGGCCGTCCAGATAGCGCTGGTAGGCGGCCTTCACCGCCTCGTCAGAGAGCTCCACGGAGTCAATGTGGGTGGAGAAGGTGGTGTGGCGGCAGTGGTCGGACCAGTAGGTGTCCACCACCCGCACCTCAGTGATGGTGGGGTCACGCTTCTCCTCGTCCCGGAAGTAGGCCTGGAGGAACTTCAGGTCATCCAGGTCCATGGCCAGGCCAAGGGAGGACAGCAGCTCCTGGAGGCCCGCCTCGTCCAGGGTGGTGAAGCCGGCCACGGTGTCCACGTGGTCGGGGATGGCGTGGGTGCGTACCAGGGTGTCAGGCTTGTCCATGGAGGCCTCCCGGCTCTCCACCGGGTTAATGAGGTAGTCCCGGATCTTGCTGAGTTCCTCCCCGGTAAGGGTGCCCTTCAGGATGTATACCTTGGCATAGGCGATGAGGGGGCGGTCCACTCCGGCCATGAGCTGGATGCACTGGGCGCAGGAGTCGGCCCGCTGATCAAACTGGCCCGGCAGGGCCTCCACCGCCAGGACGGTGTGAGCACCCTGAGGGGCGGGGAAGGTCTCGTCATAGACCGTGTCCACCTGGGGCTCGGAGAAGACGATGGACTTGGCCTGCTCGTAGACGGCGGGGTCAATCTGGTCGGCGTCGTACCGGTTGAGGATGGTGACTCCCTCCAGTCCGGCGATGCCCAGCTGCTCCTTCAAAGAGCTGCACAGTCCCTGGGCCTCCACATCGTAGCCCGGCTTTTTCATGGAATAACAGCGAAATACACTCATTTCCTTTTTCCTCCGCTTCCTTTGCGTCTTGTTTCACAGCGCGGCAGCACCGCGCGGGGATAGCCTGTTTCTCTCTATGAAATTGTCCAGTTCTCCAACTGGTAGAACACATTTCCTCGGACCGGCGACAGTCCGGACAGCCGCCCCCACTGGGTGAGCACCGAGCCATTTTTAAAGCAGATGGGGGCGATGGGCATCTGCTGGCAGAGGTAGTTGTATAAGGTATAGGCCGCGCCCTCACGGGTGCTGTCCGAGGCCTGCCCAAAGGCGGTGAGCAGGGCGGAAATCTGGCTGTCCTGCCAGCGGCCGTAGTTCAGCGTGCCGTCGGGGGCGAGCAGGACGGTGAGGTCGAAATCAGCGGTGAGCACCACCTCGCCCAGGTAGAGATCAAAGTCACCCGACTGCAAGGCGGCGGTATACTCTTCAAAGGGCAGGGATTTCAGGGTGATGGGCACCCCGGCCGCATCCAGCTGGTAGACGATGCGCTGGGCGGCGGAGAGCTTGGCGGTGTTTTCGTTGTTCACCAGCAGCACCAGGTCCCGGCGGGGGACATCCAGCGACTCCAGCTGGGCCACCAGCTGCTCCGGATTGTAGCTCACCGATTGGGCCAGCTCTTCATTGTAGAGAGGGCTGCTTGGGTGAACCGGAAGGGCGGCGGCCACGGCGTGGCGGGCGTAATCGGTCTGGGCGATGGAGTCCCGGTCAATGGCCAGAGACAGGGCCCGGCGGGCCTGGGGATCGGCGCACAGCCCGGTCTGGGTGTTGAAGCCCAGGTAGAGCAGCGTGGTGGTGGCGTAGTCCCAGGTCTCATAGCTGCCGGAGTAGCCCAGGGCGTTGGTGCCCATGAGATCCACATCCACCAGTCCCACGTCTCCGGAGGAGAAGGCGGAGAGCAAATCGTCAGCCTTGCGCATCTCCCGCAGAGGGAGTTCCTGGGCGGGCAGCGTCTTGTTCTGCCACCAGCCGGAGCGGGCGGTGAGGGAGAGCCCCTCTTCCGTTTCCGTCAATACGTAAGGGCCGGTACCCGCCGGACGCTGGGAATTGCCCAGAGCGATGGGAATGTCCAGCAAAGCGGGCAGGGCGCGGTTGGGGCGGGAGAGGACTATAGTCACCGAGCCCTCATCACCGGTGATGGACACCACCGAGGCGAGGCGCTGGGCATAGCGGGAACCCTCCTGCCGGGCCAGATTCAGCGCGTCGGCCACCACCGTTCCGGTGAGGGGCGTGCCGTCGGAGAAGGTGACGTTGGATTGCAGGAGGAAGGTCCAGGTGAGGCCGTCCTCGCTGACGGAGTAGCTCTGGCACAGCACAGCCTGGGGCTGAAACTGCTCGTCCAGCTGGAAGAGCGGCTCATAAAGCAGAGGGGCCAGGGTGAGGTTGGCCCGGTTTTCCGCCAGCACCGGGTGCAGGGTATAGTCGGGGTAGACAGCCAGAGCGAAGGGAACCGTCTCGCCGGAGGCGTTCTCCCCCTGGGCGGAGGAGCTGCTTCCATCCTGGGAGGAGGCGGGGTCGCTCTGGGGGGAGCAGCCCGGCAGCAGCAGGGCCGCACACAGCAGAAGAGACAACAGCGGTCGTAATTTCATAGTGCTTCCTTTATTCGGTTCGCAGTTCAATCATGGCGGCCATACTGCCTCTGGCCTGACCCAGCCGCCGGTGGGACCAGAAGAGGTCGGGGCGGCAGGCGGTGCACAGGGAGCAGACGGCAATGTGATCAGGGGAAAGGCCGGCCTCCTGCAGCCAGCGGGCGTTGGCCCCCTTCAGATCCACGCGGAATTTTTCACCGCCGGGAAGGGGGCGGATGAAGGGCTCCGCCGCGCTCCCCAGACCGGCCCGCAGGCCTTCGGGGACGTCGGCGTGGGTTTCAAAGCAGCAGGGAGAGATGCCCGGGCCGATGGCGGCCAGAAGGTTTTCCGGAGCGCAGCCGTACTGCTCCACCATGGTGCGGACGGTCTCATAGGCGATTCCGGCGGCGGTCCCGCGCCAGCCGGCGTGGGCGGCCCCCACCACCCGGCGCACCGGGTCAAAAAAGAGGACCGGGATGCAGTCGGCGGAGAAGACCGTGAGGCACACTCCGGGGACATCGGTGACCAGGGCGTCGGCGGGGAAGGTCCCGGGCTGGGACAGGGGGACGGCCTCCTCGGGGGAGGCAATGACGCGCACCGCCTTGCCGTGGACCTGGTGGTTTTTCACCACGGTCTCCGGGGTGGAGCCCACCGCCGCGCAGAAGCGGCGGAAGTTTTCCTCCACCCGCTCCGGCGCATCGCCCCGGTTGGCTCCCAGATTGAGGCTGTCAAAGGGGGCGGGAGAGATGCCGCCCTGCCGGGAGGAGAAGCCGTGGGCCGCGCCCGCCCAGGCAGGATGGTCACAGAAAAAGAACGGGACCCCATGGTGTGTAATTTGAATGATTTCCATGGCGGTCCCTCCGGCGCATAAAATGATATTCTATTTTATCCCAAAATTACGGTTCTGGCAACCCGTCACAAGGGAGAAATACGCCCGGGTTTTCCCGGGCTCCGGGCGGCGCAGTGCCGAAGCACCCGGCCTTACAGCCGCTGCAGCTCCCGAATGGTGTCCTCAATGGTCTTTTTGGGCAGATAGACGGCCGCCATCTCCGCCAGCTGCTTCAGGGTCAGGGACCGGGCCGCCTTCACCATGGGGTGGTTCATAAATTTACCGAAGCGGCGCTGAAAGACCGCGCGGGACTTGGGATTGTCCAGCAGCTCCCCCACGGTAATGGTCTGATTGCGCAAATCCAAGGAAATCACCTCCTGCCACAGTGTATGCCCGGGCAGGGAGAACTTGACAGGGTGTTTCCTTGACTTTCCCGGAAGAAGTGGGCTATACTGGTACAACATTATTATAAATAGAAATGAACGAGAGGAGGGGCTGTGCCGATGGCAAAGAAGAAGCCACGCAATTTTCTGGCCCGGGCCGATCAGGCCCTGCGAAAAAAGCATACGGTGGCTGCCGTCTACATCTTTCTGCGCTTTGCAGTGATTCTGGTCATGGTGGCCCAATTTTTCAACGGAAACTTTGAAAACGTGTTTTTGTGTCTGCTGACCCTGGTGCTTCTGCTGCTGCCCACCATGGTGGAGCGGTCGCTGCAGATTGACCTGCCCAATACCCTGGAAATTATCATCATGCTTTTTATTTTTGCGGCGGAGATTCTGGGGGAAATCCGGGCCTTTTACACCACATACCCCGGCTGGGACACCATGCTCCATACGTTGAACGGCTTTTTGTGCGCCGCCATCGGCTTTTCCCTGGTGGATATGCTCAACCGCAACGAGCGCTTTTCCCTGTCCCTGTCCCCCACCTTCATGGCCATTGTGGCTTTCTGCTTCTCCATGACCATCGGTGTGCTGTGGGAGTTTTTTGAGTGCACCATGGACCAGCTCTTTCTGCTGGATATGCAGAAGGACGCCGTCATCAACACCATTTCCTCCGTGATGCTGGACCCCACCGGCGGCAATACGCCGGTTATCATCCGGGACATCACCGATGTCATTGTGGTCTCCGGCGGGGAGGAAATTTCCCTGGGGCTGGGCGGCTATCTGGATGTGGGGATTCTGGACACCATGAAGGATCTGGCGGTGAACTTTGTGGGCGCCGTGGTCTTCTCCTTCATCGGCTTCTTCTATGTGAAGAGCCGGGGTAAGGGTCGCTTTGCCCGCCGGTTCATCCCTCAGGTTCTGGACAGCGAACAAGAAAAAAATTCCACGGAGGAATAAACCCGCCGCTCCGGGCCATACTAAAGCCATCCCGAGTGAGGAGGTTATTTTGGTATGGAAAACAAGTCCTGCAACACCAATATTCAGTGTACCGTAAACAGCTGCGCCTATCATAACGGGCCCAGCAACTGCTGCTCTCTCCAGTCCATCAAGGTGGGCTGTTGCGGCGCCAACCCCACCAAGTGTGAGGGCACCGAGTGTGCGTCCTTCAAGCTGGGCGGCATGCAGTAAGCGATACACCGGACAACGTAAAAAAACAGGGAGAATCCACGGAGGATTCTCCCTGTTTTTTCATTTCAGAAGGGGGCTTATCCCAGATGCAGGCCGTAGAAGCCCACTAGGGACAGTGCCATGAGTCCGGCGGTGAGGAAGAGAATGGGGGTACCCCGGAAGCTCTTGGGGCAGCCGTCGAAGTTGACCTCCCCCCGGAGACTGGCGAAGCTGGCCAGCGCCAGAGTGGCGCCCAGTCCGCCGAAGAAGGCAAACAGCAGGGCCTGTCCCAGACCGTAGCTGCGCTGAGCGATGATGAGGGCGGAGCCCAGGGCGGCGCAGTTGGTGGAGACAGCCGAGAGGTTGCCGTCAATGCGGCGGGACAGCTCCGGCAGGCAAACCTTTAAAAACCGGCGCAGCCCGGCCACCAGGGCGGTGATGAGCAGGGTGAGGAACAAAAGCCGGAAGTGCTGCCAGCCGAAGCGGCTGAGCACCAAAAAGTCGGCCAGCCAGGAGATGAGGGCGGCCAGAACCATCACCACCGTCAGGCAGTAGCCTGAGCGCAGGGCGTCGATGGGGTTGCGGAAGGAGTGTACCCTTGTCCCGATGCCCAGACAGGAGACCAGAACAAAGTTTTCCGACAGCAGCGCGGCCAGAGCCACGCCGGCCAAATCCAGTATAGCCATCAGCGGGACCTCCTTTCCAGGGCAGAGGCGGAGTTATACTTCACTGTCCACATACTCCACCTCTCCTTCCGTATCCAGATTGGCCACAATGGCCAGCGCCCGGTTGACGCCGTCGGTAATGGCCTGGGATGTGGCGGTGGCGCCGCTGACCGCGTCCACCGAGTTGCTGCCGGAGGTGCGGATGGTGCCGGACTTTCCGATGTACCGGCTCAGCGACTCCGGGGTCATGGCGTTGGTGCCCACGCTCTGGGTCTCCTTGTGGTCGGTGACGGCCACGCCGGTGACCTGACCGTTCAGGTCCACGCCCACCTGCATGGTAATGACGCCGCCGAAGCCCTGGGCCTGGACCTCCACGCAGTAGCCCAGCAGCTCATTGCTGCTGCTGTATCCGGCGGTAATGGACAGAGCGCCGTTGGCCCGGTAGGGGGTCTCCGAGCTGAAGGCCGCCTGCGGCATCACCTGGGCGAGCAGCTGCTGCTGGTGCTGATTTTCCGCCCGGACGGTGTCCAGGTCGGTGAAGCGGTGGACGCCGTAGATGGCAAGACCGGTGGCCAGTACCACCGTGGCCAGGCAGCCCCAGGACTTGGCGTGGGCCCGGATCTGATCCAGGTGTCCCTCGCCGGGGGCCTTGCCCGCCTCATGGAGGCGGAACTGGAACTGGGGCTTGACGAATTTGATTTCCGCCGCGCTGCTGCGCAGGTGCTCCAGGTGCTCTTTGAAAGAGGTGAAAGGGGTGACTCCGAAGCGCCGGGGCATTCCGGCGCGGTCCAGCAGCCACACGCAGCAGTTCATGGTGAGGATGGCCCAGCCCACACCCTCGGGGTAGGAGCTGCAGCTGCGCAGCAGAACAGTAAACAGTCCGCAGCCCACACCGAAGAGGATCTGGCCTCTGGGCGTGACGGGAGAGGTGGTGGGGTCGGTGGCCATGAAGATGGCGCCCAGCAGAAGCCCGCCGCTGAGCAGCTGGGCACACATCCATACCAGACGTCCCTGGTCTCCGCCGGGGAACAGCAGGGCCAGCACCGCCACCGTGCCCAGATAGGACAGAGGGATGCGGGGAGAGATGACCCGGCGCAGCACCAGATAGCAGCCGCCCAGCAGAAGCATGAAGGAGGATACCTCACCCAGACAGCCGCCCTGCTGGCCCAACAGCAGTTGACTCAGCGTCTGGGGGGGCAGGGTTCCGTCGTGGAGGTAGGACATGGGGGTGGCGGCAGACACCGCGTCTGTGCCCCACAGGGGCAGGGACTGGAGGGGCTGGGGCCAGGTGGTCATGAGAATGGGGAAGGTGGCCAGCAGCATCCGTCCGCCCAGGGCGGGGTTCATAAAGTTTTTGCCCAGACCGCCGTAAAACTGCTTGATGAGGACAATGGAGAAGGCGGCCCCCAGGATGGGCACCCAGTAGGGGGCGGAGGGGGGCAGACACATGGCCAGCAGCAGTCCGGTGACGCAGGCAGACAGGTCCCGGACGGTATTTTCCAGGTGCATAAAGCGGCGGTAGCCGTACTCAAAGAGCACGCAGGCCCCCACCGACAGGGCGGTGAGCACCAGCACCCGGACGCCGAAGAAGAAGACGGCCATACCCAGGGCGGGGATCAGGGATATGATGACCTCCCGCATCATGGAGGCCGTGGTGGAGGGCTGCCCCACCTGAGGGGGCAGCCGATAGGAACGGATGCGATCCATCAGTCCTCCCCTCCTTTCTCCAAAAACTCGCCCGCCTGGCGGACCAGTTCAATGAGGGGAATGCTGGCCGGGCAGATGTAGGAACAGCAGCCGCACTGGATGCAGTCCTGGGGATGAAGACCGGGCAGCTTGTGGGTCTGGTTTTCCCGCAGGGCCCGGCCGATGAAGACGGGAGCCAGATGCATGGGGCAGCTGGCCACGCACTTGCCGCATCGGATGCAGGTGGTCTCGGGGGTGGGGGCCCGGCGCTCCCACTGGGCCAGGCACACCAGACCATTGGTGTTCTTGACCACCGGGGCCTCCAGGTCCTTCTGGGGGGTACCCATCATGGGACCGCCGGTGAGAATGAGCTCGGGAACCTCCCGCAGGCCGCCGGTGGACTCCAGCAGACAGCGCAGGGGGGTGCCGATGGGCACCCACAGGTTCCGGGGCCGGGCCACCGCGCCGCCGGTGACGGTGACGGCCCGATGGGTGAGGGGCTGGCCGTGAAACAGGGCGTCCTGAATGGCAAAGACGGTGGCCACATTGAGCACCAGACAGTTGACATCCAGCGCCGTTCCGCCGGCCGGGACCTCCCGCCCGGTGACCGTCTGGACAATCTGCTTCTCCGCGCCCAGGGGATAGCGGGTGCCCACGGTACACAGCTCCGTCTTGGCTCCCTGCTTGCGCAGGCGGCGCTCCACCGCCTCCACAGCATTCAGCTTGTCCCCCTCGGTGACCACCACGGCCCGCTTGGCCCCCAGGCACCGGGCGATGACCCGGGTGCCCAGAAGGATGTGGTCGCTGCGCTCCAGCAGCAGCCGGTGGTCAGCGGTGATGTAGGGCTCGCACTCGGCGGCATTGACAATGAGGGTGTCAATCTTGCGGGCCGCCTGGGCCAGCTTCCGGTGGGTGGGGTAGGCTCCGCCGCCCATTCCGGCGATACCGGCCCAGCGGGTGCGCTCCACCAGCTGCTCCAGCGTGACCTCCTCCGGGGCCAGAGGCTGGGGACAGCCCTCAAAGGGAGTGTCCTCCCCGTCGTTTTCCAGAACCACCGCCAGGGCGGTGCCGCCCCAGGGGTGGGGCCGCTCCTCTACGGCGGTCACCCGGCCCGAAACGCTGGCGTGGACGCACACGCCGCCATCCACCCCCCGGGTCAGGGGCTGGCCCACCTGCACCCGGTCACCAGGGCCCACCAGGGGCTCGGCCTGGCCGTGGAGACTCATGAGCACGGGGATGACCACCTGCTCCGGAGCCTTGTCCAGGGGAGCGATGGGCTTGCGCCGGGTGCTCTCTTTATGTCCGGCGGGGTGGACCCCGCCAAAAAAGGAATGTTTCATTGACTGACCTCCAGGCACGGCGCTCCCACATGGGGAGACGACAAAATCCGTGCCAAGTATGCATGTTCATACAAAGTACATCATAATGCAAATCCGCCGTTTCTGTCCAGAGTATTTCTGAAAAGTTCACAGATTGCTCAAAGAAAATTTTTGGCCGAAAGAGCCAAAAATCCCCCGCCGCATGGGTGCGGCAGGGGATTTTTCAGGGAAAATTCAGCTTTAACACAGGCGGCGGGTAGGAAGTGTTTGCCGGGACAGGCCCAGGGCCTGGGTGTACTCCTTAATTTGTTCCCAGGGGGCCAGAAAGACGTGGATGCCAAGGCGGCGGGCGGTGTCCACCTTCCGACACAGGGTCTCCCCGTCGTCGAAGAGGACGAAGTGGGCTCCGCCGTCGGGATTGGTGTAGGTGAAGTACCGGGCGCACAGCTCGTTGGAGAAGAAAACGGAGGGATGGAGGCGCTCCATCAGGCGGCTCAGAGCCTCCCGGCTCAGGGGGGTGCCGCTGCCAGAAGGGGAGGGGAGAAAGAAGTCCTCCGCCGCCGGCTCCAGGGCCAGGGCGATCCGGTCTCGGCCGAAGCGCTCCTGGGCCTCCTCCAGGCGCAGGGTCAGGGAGCCGCCGGACAGAGCGGAGGAGATCATCACCCTGGCCCGGGGGGCACAGCGGCCGTAGCTCTCCGGCACATACAGGTTCCAGCTCCGGCGGGCGAAGCTCTCGTCCAGCTGGGCGGCAATTCCCTCCAGGGGAGGCAGGCGTACATCGAAGTCCAGCACCGCCCCGGAAAAGCCGCGGGCCAGACACTCCCGCACCACCTCCTGGCAGAAGGGTTCCCCGGCGCCGAAGCCGTCAAAGCCCGAGGCGTCCAGCACCATCACGCCCCCCTGGGGCGGTACGCTCCCCTCCGAGCGGAACAGGTGGGGCCCCCGGCCGATGCGGTAGGCCAGGTGGGCGGGCAGTACGCTGAAGCCCTGGAGCTGGCCCAGCTGCCGGGGCAGAATGGGTATGAGAAAGGTGTCTTGATTGGCCATACAGGCTCCCCCTTGTCCAAAATTGGCGAATGTGATATACTGATCAGACGCCGGAACGCGGGGCGGCGTCCACACAATCCACTGTATGCCGTCTTCGCCGGTATTTAGAACAAAGGAGGACACCAACGTGCCCTTTTCACCCATTCCCCGGGGGGTGTACCCCTCGGTGACCAGTCTGCGCCCCAAGGACCTGGCCGACCGGGGGATCCGTCTGGTGCTGGCCGACCTGGACAACACCCTGGTCCCCTACAAGGTGACCCAGCCCCCCCAGGCCATTGTGGACTGGAAGGAGGAGCTGGAGGCGGCTGGCATCCAGCTGTTTCTGCTCTCCAACAGCCGTAAGCCCGGCCGGGCCCAGAACTTCGCCGAGAAGCTGGGCATCCCCTACCAGGGCCACTCGGGCAAGCCCCGGAAGGCGGGCTACCTGCGGGCCATGGAGCGCATGGGCTGTACCCCCAAGGAGACCGTCATGGTGGGAGACCAGATCTTCACCGATACCCTGGGCGCCAACAACGCGGGGGTGACGCCCCTGCTGGTGGAGCCCATCCGTCTGGCGGGCAACCCCGGACGGTATATCCGCTACGCCATTGAGACCCCCTTCCGCCTGCTGGGGAAGGGCAGGCCCTTCCTGTGAGCGCCCGGTTCGGCCCCGCGGGCAACTCGGACAGCTTCTCCAAGGTCTACAAGTCCTCCGCCGACGCCCCCGGCTGGATTGCCGGGCTGGGCCTGGACTGCTACGAGTACCAGTGCGGCAAGGGCGTCCATGTGGGGGAGGAGACCGCACGGAAGGTGGGGGAGAAGGCCCGGGAGGCGGGCATCGCTCTCTCCCTCCACGCCCCCTACTTTATTAACCTGGCCAATCCCGACCCCGAGGCGCTGCAAAAGACCATCGGCTACATCACCGCCGCCTGCCGGGTGTCCCAGTGGATGGGCGCGGAGCGGGTGGTCATCCACTCCGGGGCCCTCATGAAGCGAACCCGGCGGGAGGCCCAGGACATCGCCCTTCGGTCCCTTCGCGAGGTGGTGGCCGCCTGTGACGACCAGGGCTTTGGCGACATCATCCTGTGCCCCGAGACCATGGGGAAAATCAACCAGCTGGGGGATCTGGACGAGGTGCTGGAGCTGTGCACCGTGGATGAGCGCCTTCTTCCCTGCATCGACTTCGGCCACCTGTATGCCCGCTCTCTTGGGGCGGACGACGGGGCGGAGGCTTTTGGGCGGATGCTCAGCCGGGTGGAGGAGGTGCTGGGCCGGGAGCGGGCCAGCCGCTTCCACAGCCACTTCTCCCACATCGAATTTACCCCCAAGGGGGGCGAAAAGTGCCACCGCACCTTCGCCGACGACGGGGGCTACGGCCCGGACTGGACTCCTCTGGCCGCCCAGGTGGCCGCGCGGGGCTGGAGTCCTACCTTTATCTGTGAAAGCGCGGGTACCCAGGCGGAGGATGCGCTGGAGATGAAGCGAATCTACCGGGAATACGCAGAGGAAACCTGACCGGGCGCTTTTGCAGGGGGCCCCATCGGGAGATGGGGCGGCGCCTTTGCGCCGTAAATTTGCCGCTGCGCGGCAAATTGCGCAGGGCGAATTCACTTCGCCCGAGCATTTAAAGGCAGAGGGGCCCCCACCGCCCCGTGGGGCGATGGGGAGAAGCGCGGGTACTCAGGCGGAGGATGCGCTGGAGATGAAGCGGATTTATGAGGGCTTCCGATAAGCATCCGGACATTGTTTCATGTTACAAGTGAATAAGGAGCGACAAACGATGAATCATTTGACTCAGATTGCGTCCAAGCTGCCGGAGTACGGCCTGGACGCCATGCTGATTACCAGCGATGCCGGAGAGCGGTACGCGCTGGGCTTCCACGGAGAGGGCCTGCTGCTGGTCACCCGGGAAGGTGCCCACTACACCACCGACGGGCGGTACATTGAGGCGGCCCAGGAGCAGATTACCGGGGCCCAGGTGTCTCTGGTGACCACGGGCAGCGGCCACCTGGCCCAGGCCCGGGCCTATCTGGAGGAGCACGGGCTCCATAACGTAGGCTTTGAGAGCGGCGTGATGACGGTGGATCAGCACCGCCGCTATGCCCAGGAGCTGCCCTGCATTCTCACCCCCGCCCAGCCCCTGCTGGACGATCTGCGCGCCAGCAAGGACGAGGAGGAGCTGGCCGCCATGCGCCGGGCACAGCAGATTACCGATGAGGCATTCAAGGCCATTCTCAGCTTCATCCGGCCCGGCATGACCGAGCGGGAGATTGCCGCCCGCCTGGTCTACGAGCTGCTGCGCCGGGGAGGTGAGAAAGTGTCCTTTGACCCCATCGTGGCCGCCGGCGCCAACGGTTCCCGGCCCCACGCCGTGCCCGGGGACCAGGTGGTGGACACGGGCATGTTCATCACCATGGACTTCGGCTGCAAGGTGGACGGGTACTGCTCGGATATGACCCGCACTGTGGCCCTGGGCCAGCCCACCGAGGAGATGGAGCTGGTGTACGCCACCGTGCTGGCCGCCCAGAAGGCGGGCATCAACGCCGCCCGGGCGGGAGTTACCGGCCGGGAGGTGGATGGAGCCGCCCGCCAGGTCATGGCCGAGGCGGGGTACGGGGAGTACTTCTGCCACAGCTTCGGCCACTCCCTGGGCCTGGACATCCACGAGTCCCCCAACGCCAGCCCCACGGAGGACCGTCCTCTGCCGGCCGGCGCGGTTATTTCCGCCGAGCCGGGCATCTATCTGCCCGGGCGGTTTGGCGTACGGATTGAGGACGTACTCATCCTGCGGGAGGGCGGCTGCGAGGACATCACCCGTTCCCCCAAGGATTTAATTGTGCTCTAAGCCAAAGACAGGTTATTTTTGGGTAAATTTCGCCTGCCAACTTCACCAATTCCCAGGAACCCCCTTGTCAAAGCAGGGAAAATGGGGTAAAATAAATCAGCTTATCTAGAATACAGATGGAGGATGATCCCAATGGCAATGATTTCCGCCAGTGATTTCCGCAACGGCGTGACCTTTGAGATGGACGGCAAGGTCATGCAGGTGGTTGAGTTTCAGCACGTTAAGCCCGGCAAGGGTGCCGCCTTTGTCCGCACCAAGATGAAGAACATCATCACCGGCGGCGTGACTGAGACCTCCTTTAACCCCACTGCCAAGTTTGAGCAGGCCTTCGTGGACCGCAAGGACATGGAGTACAGCTACAACGACGGCGACCTCTACTACTTCATGGACATGGAGACCTATGACATGCTGCCCATCGGCAAGGACCTGCTGGGCGATGCCTTCAAGTTCGTGAAGGAGAATATGACCTGCAAGGTCATGTCCTACAAGGGCAGCGTCTTCGGCGTGGAGCCCCCCAACTTCGTGGAGCTGGAGGTCACCGAGACCGATCCTGGCTTCAAGGGCGACACCGCTACCAACGTGACCAAGCCCGCCACCCTGGAGACCGGCGCCGAGATCAAGGTCCCCCTGTTCATCAACCCCGGCGACAAGATCAAGATTGACACCCGTACCGGTGAGTATCTGGAGCGCTGCAAGGGCTAATCGGGACCAACCCAAATGAGAGAGGCAAAGCCTCGGAAAGGGAAACTGCTATGACTATTTCCGAAAAAGTCGCTTATCTGAAGGGCCTGGCCGAGGGCCTGAATCTGGACACCGAGAAGTCCAAGGAAGGCAAGCTCATCTCCGTGATGATCGGCATCCTGGAGGAGGTCGGCCTGTCCATTGAGGACCTGGAGGAGAACGCCCAGGCTTTGGGTGAGGAGATCGACGTGCTGTCCGACGATCTGGCCGATGTGGAGTCCGTAGTCTTCGAGGATGAGGACGAGGATGACGACGAGAGCGAGGACTACGACGACGACTGGTTCGAGGTGGAGTGCCCCACCTGCGAGGAGCCTCTGATCATCGACGACAAGGCCCTGGCCGAAGGCTTTATCCAGTGCCCCAACTGCGAGACCAAGTACTCTCTGGATCTCAGCGACGACACCGTTGAGGCGGATGACGAGGAGTAAGCTTCGTTTCGCTGAACAAACGAAAAAAACAGGATGTCCCGTACGGGACATCCTGTTTTTTTATTCTGAATTCCGTTGGTCGCGCCCTCTTACAGGCGATGAAGGGGCGGACCGTCCAGGGAAATTACCCGGTCAGCCAGTTCCAGCACGGACGCCTGGTGGCTGGTGAGCACCACCGGGATGCCAAGGCTGCGGATGCGTGTCAAAATGCGCCGTGTCCGCTCCGGATCCACTCCGGCAAAGGGCTCGTCCAGCAGGTAGACGGACCCGCCCAGAGCCAGGCAGCGAGCAAGGGCCAGGCGGCGGCCCATGCCGCCGGACAGGGCGGCGGGGAGGGTGTCGACCTCGTCCTCCAGCTCCACCAGCTCCAGCCAACGTACCGCCTCATCCTGCCGCTCCCGGGGCAATACATCGGTGATGTGCTGTCCCACGGTGCGCCAGGGCAGCAGGCGGTTTTCCTGAAAGAGAATGGCCCCTGTCCCGGGAGAAATGCCCGAAATGGTCCCACTCTGAGGGCGCTCCAGCCCGGCCAGCAGCCGCAGCAGGGTGGTTTTTCCGCAGCCCGAAGGGCCTTGGAGGGCTGTAATTCCCTGGGCGGGCAGCGTGAGGGAGAAGTCGGAAAGCACGGTCCGGTCCCCGTAGGAGAAGTCCAGGTGGGAGAGCTCAATCATCCCCGCCGCCTCCTTTCCATCGTCCCAGCACCAGCCGCAGCAGCCGCTCCAGAACCAGGGAGAGGGCCACCACCACCGCCGTCCAGGCGAAGAGGGAGGGGATCTCCAGATACAGCTTGGTGTTGTAAATCTGAGTGCCGATTCCCGGCCGGGGCCAGCAGATGGCCTCGGCGGCCACGCCGGATTTCCAGGCCAGTCCCGTGGAGGTGATAACGGCGGAGAGGAAATAGGGGCGCAGGGAGGGCAGATAGATGAGACGCAGAGTTTTCCAGCGGGAGAAGCGGTAGGCCCGGGCCAGCTCCAGAAGCTGGGGGTCGGCAGCCTGAATGCCCCGCACCAGATTTTCCCACACCACCGGCAGTACCATCAGGGCGGAGATGACGGCGGGGACGGTATTTCGTCCCGTCCACAGCAAGACCAGCAGAATGAAAGAGGCCACCGGCGTGGCCCGGACGATGCGGATGGCCGGGGCCAGCAGGCGGTGGAGCCACACCCAGGAGCAGGTAGCTCCCGCCAGCAGAGCGCCCAAAAGGATTCCAGCGGCCAGTCCGGCGGCCACCCGCAGCAGGGTGGCCCCCACCGTGGCCCAGAACGCCTCCGTGGGTAGCAGCTCCAGCAGGGCGGCCAGGACGGAGGCGGGATAGGGGAGGAGCAGCTCATTGCCCCGGCCGTCCACGGCCCGCTCCACTAAAAAGGCCCCAAGCTGCCAAGCCCCCAGCCAAAAGGCCGGGGGCAGCAGATAAGCCAGGATAGATTTTTTGGACTTAGTCGGCTCCATAGTAGAAGGAGTCATAGGGCATGGCGTTGCCCACCGAGGCGGGGTCGGCCTGAACCAGCACCTGGTAGTAGGTCTCCAGGGCCTGCTTCATTTCGCTGCCCGCCAGGTAGGTGAGATTGCACTGGGGAATGGCGGCGGCCGCCACCTTTTCGTTGGCAGTGATGCCGAACTGGGCCACCATCTGGGCGGCAGAGTCCAGATTGGCCTCGTCATTCATGTAGGTGATGGACTCCTGATAGGCCTTCAGGAAGGCCTCCACCTCTTCCGGATGTTCCGCCACGTACTCGGTGCGAGCTACCAGGCAACCCTGGGGCAGGGAGCCCTGCTCCAGCTTATCCCAGGCGCTGGACAGGGAGATGGCCTGGCGCACGCCGGAGTCCTGGAGCATCAGGGCGGTGGCGGCGGGGACGGGGAGCATGCAGATGGCCTCCTCCGAGGAGGTCATCTTGGCACTGACCTCCTGGGCGGTCATCCACTGGATGTCCACCGAGGCGGGGTCCACGCCGTTTTCCGTAAGCAGGTAGTTGAGCACATACTCCGGGTTGGCGCCCTGGCCGGTGGCGTACACCGTCTTGCCCGCCAGGTCGGTCATGGCGTGGACGCTGTCACCTTTCTCCAGAATATAGAGCACGCCCAGGGTGTTGACGCACAGTACCTGGATGGCACCGTCGGTCTTGGCGTAGAGGCTGGCGGCCACATTGGTGGCCATGGCGGCGATGTCCGCGTCCTTGTTAATGAGGGCGTTGGAGACTACCTGATTGTCCGCCTCCACAGTGGAATTGAGCAGGAAGCCCAGAGAGGTGTCGGGGTTCTCGGCAGTGACGTCATAGGTGGCCATCATCTGGGCCGCGCCCACGCCGGTGGGGCCGCTGAGCACCATGAAATTGAGGGTGGGCAGGTCCGGGGTCTCCTGGGAAGAGGAGACGGAGGAACCGGCGGCGGAACTGGAGTCGGAGCCGGAAGAGGTGCTCTTGGGCCCGCAGCCGGCCAGCAGGGACAGCGCCAGCGCGGCGCACAGCAGAAGGGAAAGCGGTTTCTTCATAACATTCGTCCTTTCCAAATTGTTTGCGGTCAGAGTACCCCTTCCAGGGCAGCCAGGTTGGGGATCTCAATGGATGGGCCATGGCGGATGATAAGACCGGCGTCCTCCAGGGCCTGAAAGGCCCGGTACAGGGAGGCGCGGCTCACACCCAGACGCCCCGCCAGCTCTGTGGCGGGACAGACCAGAACCTGCCCCCGCTGATTGGTCAGCAGATAGCGGGCCAGCTTGCCCTCCACCCCGTGCTGGGAGAGGGACTGAAGCCGGGTGGATAGGAACCGGATGCGGCCGGTGAGGTAGCGCAGGTAGTTGTTCCGTACCAGAGCGTCCTCGGCCAGCAGATCATCCACCACCTGCTGACTAAGCAGTAGACAGCAGCTGGGCCGTCGGGCAGTGATGGTGGTGGCAAACTCCGGGGCGTCGCTGTATAGGGCGGCGGCCCCGAAGAGGTCCCCGGGTTGCAGACGGCTCACCGACAGGGTGCCCTTGGTGACCTGGAGCTCACCGGACAGCAGTACTCCCAGGGAGCGGAGGAAGTGGTCGGGGCAATAGACCGTTTCGCCGGCGGGATACGCCACCCGGCTTCCTGCCCCGGCGGCCTGACGGAGCCGATCCAGGGAGACGCCCCGCAGCAGCGGACAGCTTCCCAGAACCTCCAGCTCCCGGCTGGTCAGCGCCATAGCCTCACCCCCTAAATTGTCTCATTTAAGACAGATACATGATAGCATGGAGGAAGAAAAAGGTCAAGACGAAACAAAAAACTCCGCCTGTCCCAGGGAACAGGCGGAGCAGAATGCCAATATGCTTTCGGGAAATCAACCCAGGCTGGCCAGGTAGGCGGCGGGGCCGCTCTCGTAGAGGTCGCCCCCCTGGGGGTCCAGAATGACGGTGAGGGGGAAGTCCTTGACCTCCAGCCGCCGCACCGCTTCGCAGCCCAGATCCTCCCAGCAGATGATTTCAAGGGACTGCACGCTCCCGGCCATCAGGGCACCGGCGCCCCCCAGGGCGGCCAGATAGACGGCCCCGTTGCGTACCACCGCGTCCTTGACGGCCTGGTTCCGGGCGCCTTTGCCGATCATGATGGCCTGGCCCAAGTCCAGAAGGCGGGGGGAGTAGGGGTCCATCCGACCGCTGGTGGTAGGACCGGCGGAGCCGATGACCTCACCGGGGCGCTCCGGGGTGGGGCCCACGTAATAGACGGCGGAGCCCTCCACGGGGAAGGGGAGGGGCTGACCGGCGTCCAGCAGCTCCATCATGCGCTTGTGGGCTGCGTCCCGGGCGGTGTAGACCACACCGGACAGCAGCACCGTGTCCCCCGCACGCAGGGGGGCCAAATCCTCCCGGGTGACGGGAGTGGTCAGTTTGTACTGCATGGCAATGACCTCCTTACAGCTCCGCCGTGGCCCGGCGGGTGACGTGGCAGCTGACATTGACGGCCACGGGCAGCCCGGCCACGTGGGTGGGGGCGGCCTCGATGGCCAGACCCAGGCAGGTGGTCCGGCCGCCAAAGCCCTGAGGGCCGATGCCCAGGGCGTTGATCTCGTCCAGCAGCTCCTGCTCCAGCTGGGCGTAGAAGGGGTCGGGGTTGGGCTGGTCAATGGGACGCAGCAGGGCGTGCTTGGCCAGCGCGGCCACCTTGTCGAAGGAGCCGCCCACGCCTACTCCCAATACGATGGGGGGACAGGGGTTGGAGCCCGCCTTCTGTACGGTCTCCACCACGAAGCGCTTCACACCCTCTACCCCGTCGGCGGGACGGAGCATGGCCAGACGGCTCATGTTTTCACTGCCGCAGCCCTTGGGAGCCACGGTGATGGTGCAGCGGTCGCCGGGAACCAGATGGAGGGTAATGAAGGCGGGGGTGTTGTCCCCGGTGTTTACCCGGCGGAGGGGGTCGCCCACAATAGACTTGCGCAGATAGCCCTCGCCGTAGCCCCGGCGGACGCCCTCGTGAATGGCGTCCTCAAAATTGCCGTCAATGTGGACATCCTGGCCCAGCTCCACAAAAACACAGGCCATCCCGGTGTCCTGGCAGATGGGCAGGGCCCGTTCCTCTGCCACCTCCAAGTTGTCCCACAGCAGGTCCAGGGTCTTTTTAGCTAGCGGCCAAGGCTCCTCCTGACGGCTGCGGTCCAGGGCGGCGGCAATATCCTTGGGCAGATGGGTGTTGGCTTCCATGCACAGCCGAGCCACCGCATCGGTGATGGCCCCGGCGGAAATAGTTCTCACAATGGGGTTCCCCCTTTGTCTGAAATCAGTCGCGCCCGGGTTTCGTCCCGGGGCAGGGCCGCCGAAGTGGCCCGTTGGTAAAGCTTATTGTAACATGGACCGCAATGGGATTCAATGTGCTTTCCGAAAAAGAGGGGAGAAGGGAACATGGGCATAAAAATCCGGGCAGCTCCCCAAACGGAGCTGCCCGGAACCGTGGGCCGAGGGAACACGGAGGGAGAACGGTTAATCGGCGGAGGGGGCGGAGCGAATCTGGATGCTTTCCAGGTCGCCGGAGAGGGAGTCCAGCACCTTATATTTGGCCTCGCCCAGCTCCTTGTTATAAAAACGCATGACGTACATGGGCTTATACAGCTGTTCCACCACATACTCCTCCAGGACCGGCGGAGCGCTGAGACTTTTGAACTTGCGCAGAATGCCCAGCTTGTTGTACTCCCAGGAGGCCTTCAGCGCCTCATCCTGGGTGAGGCGGGGGGCCAGCACCTGGCTGTCTTCCACCTCCATCTCCTGGGAGGCGGGCAGCATACGCAGCTTGCCCGGAGTCATGGTGGACTCCTCAAAGCCGGCGTAGTAGCCGGCGTACCGGGTGATTTTGCGGGTCACAGGCAGTGCAACCCGGAACTGAAAGACCCAGCACAGGCTGTATACGGTGTTTACATGGGAGAATTCGATGTAGGAAAGCTTTTTGGACTTCGCCATGCGCTGGAGAAAGTGCTCCGGCTGAAAGCGCACGCCGGTGATCACCTTGATGGTTTTCATGGCCGGATTCAGGCGGGAGAGACCGCGTCGGCGGGGGCGATGACGGCCTGGAACTGCTCCTGGGTCATCTGCACGCCGGAGGCCACAGACTCGCCGCCCTCCACGTCCTCAAACTTTCTGGCGTAGTCCACCAGGTCGTCAACCTCCTTGGGAGGCTGCTTAGTGAGCAGACTTACAATGATGTAAGCGGCCACGGCCAGCACCAGGGCGGCAAAGAAGGTGTGGATCTGGGTGCGCTCCTGGAGCAGGTAGTACCAGCCAAAGCCCACCACGGAGCCCACGATCAAAGCGGCGTAGGCGCCCTCCTTGGTGCCCCGCTTCCAGTACAGGCCGCCCACAATCAGGGGGATAAAGGCGGGGGACAGCACGGACCAGGCGATCCAGGTGACTTCGTAGATGCCCACCTGGAACATGGGCAGGAAGCACAGCACAGCGGAAATCAGGCCCAGCAGGTAGGTGGCCAGCTTGGTGACGTTCATAACCTGCTTCTCCGTGGCGTTCTTGTTGATGTAGCCGTGGTAGAGGTCGCTGCCAGCGGAGGAGACGACCACCAGCAGCAGGGCGCTGGCGGTGGACATGATGGCGGAGAAGGCGCAGGCCAGCAGCAGTCCGGCCAGGATGGGGGGCAGCTTGGTCAGGGCCAGCATGGGCATGATATATTCCGCGCTGCCGCCGGGGAGCATGGAGACGTCGGGGTAGATTACGCGGCCTACCATACCCAGGATATACACGCCGAAGGAAAGGAAGAAGCCGAAGATGCCGCCGATGAGAGGAACCAGGCGGATGGACTTCTCGTCCTTGATGGCCACGGTCTTAATGACCAGGTGCGGCTGGCCCATGTAGCCCACGAAGTAGACCAGAGCGGTGCCGGCAATCATCAGGGGAGCGCCCTTGAGGACGAAATCCTCGCCCCACATGGTGGGCAGGCCGGCATTGATGGCGTAGAGGCCCTCGTTCATGCCGGTGAAGCCGCCCACGCTGATAAGGGCCACGGGAATGAGAATGGCCAGGCCGATGACCATAAGGATGGACTGAACGAAGTCAGTGTAGGCCACGGCCAGATAGCCGCCGGCGCCGGTGTAAATAAGGATAACGATACAGCCCACCAGCAGGGATACCTCAAAGCTCCAGCCGGTGATGCAGGAGAGCAGAATGCCCAGAGCCAGGTACTCCACGATGAGGCTGATGACCATGGCCACCAGCAGGATGATGACGGCCAGCAGCTTGACGCCCCGGCTGTAATAGCGGTGACCGAAGAAATCGGGGATGGTCAGGGAGCGGGTACGCTCCGTGTAGCGGCGCATTCTCCGGGCGATGATGCCGAAGTTCAGCAGGGGGCCGAACACGTCGCCGGGGGCCGCCCACAGGGAGGAAGCGCCGGATTCCCAGCCATACTGGGGACCGGCAATATACATGCCGCCGCCCACGGAGCTGGAGCCGTGGGCCAGAGCTGTAATCCAGGGGCCCATTTCACGACCGCCGACAAACCAGTCCTCGGCGTTTTTTACTTTTCGGGCGGCCCACAGGCCGATGAGGAGCATAGCGGCCATATAGAGGATCAAAACGATGGGGACTATGGTAGGGATATCCATGCCAATGGCAGCTTCCAGGTCATTAATACTCATGGATTTGCCTCCTTGTTTACAGATTCTTGGGTGTGCCTGCCCAAGCAGGCGGAGCTTACAGCCTCCACTTGCCCAGATAGAAGGTGATGGTGGCGATGGCGGCGATTACAATGGTTCCTAGAATAAACAGACCTGTATCCACCGGAAATCCCCAAAACAAGGTTGTCATACCAATCTTCTCTCCTTTCTTAACCGTCAGGGCTGAAACAACACTTTTGCAACGCTCTTGTCCTGCGAATTTAAAAGCGCAAAGGCTTCGGCGCACTGGGTCAAATCGAATACCCGGGAGATGAGCGGTCCCACATCCACCCGTCCGTCGGAGATGACCTTCACGGCGTCCTCCAGATTTTCACGGGTGTAGACGTTGCAGCCCACCAGGGTAGCCTGGGCGGAGACCAGGGTGTTGATGTCAAAGATGAAGTCCTTTTCAAAAATGCTGACTACATAGAGGAACCCGTTGGCTTCCACGTGGTTGACGGCGGTCTGGAAGGTGACGGGCTGGCCTGCGGCGTCCAGCACCTTGTTGAACTTCAATCCATCGGGCAGGCTGGTATAGACCTGAGAGGCGCCCACCTGCTTGGCCAGCTCCAGCCGTACCTGGGACAGATCCACGGCGGCAATTTCTTTCACTCCGTACAGGGCCTTGGCAGCCAGAATGGTCAAAAGACCGATGGGACCTACACCGATGAGGGCCACCCGGTCGTCGGGCTGAAAGTTGGCTCGCTTGCAGATGTTCAGGGCTACCGCCAGAGGTTCGGACAGGGCGACCTTTTTCTGGTCGGCATCCTTTGGTACATGGATGAGAGTTTCCTGGTCCATGGCGATGTACTGGGCAAAGCAGCCCTGCCGCACCTCGCCGATGAAGCCCAGGGCCTCACAGGTGTTGTAGCTGCCCACCCGGCAGCTGTCGCACTTCATGCAGGGCACCATGGGGTTGGCGATGACCACGTCTCCTGGGGCAAAGCCGGAGACCTGGCTGCCCACCTCCTCAATGACGCCCACGAATTCGTGGCCCATGGTCTCGGGAATGTTCTGGATAAACATACCCTTGTTATAGATATGAAGGTCAGAGCCGCATATGCCCGCGTAGGAGACCTTGATCAGTGCCTCGTTGGGGCCGCAGGCGGGTTTCTCGATTTCCTCAAAGCGCACGTCATGGATTCCGTAGTATCTTGCTGCTTTCACCAGAGCATCTCCTTTCTTCGGACGGTTTGGGGGAGCGGTCAGCTGGCCAGCCAGCCGCCGTCTACCTTGATGGTCTCGCCGGTGACATAGTTGCTGGCGGCCGAGGCCAGGAACAGCGCGGGCCCTGCCAGATCCAGGGTGGTGCCCCACTGGTGCAGGGGGATGCGGCTTTCAATCCAGGCGCGGTGCTTGGGATCGTCGTAGAAGGGCTGGGTCATGGGAGTGATGAAGTAGCCGGGGGCCAGGCAGTTGACCTGAATGTTGAACTCGCCCAGCTCAATGGCCATGGTCTTGGTCAACTGAATGACGCCGCCCTTGGTGGAGCAGTAGACGCTGGACTCGGCCAGGCCGATGTAGCTGCCCAGTGAGCCGATGTTGATGATCTTGCCGCCGCCCTGAGCCTTCATGACCTTGGCGACCTCCTGGGCCACAAAGAAGACGCCCTTCAGGTTCACGTTCATGATGTCGTCGTACACTTGGGGGGTGACCTCCAGGAAGGGTTGGATGTTTTCGTAGCCGGCGTTGTTCACCAGCACGTCGATTCGGCCATAATCCTGTACCGCCGCGGCCACCAGGGCCTGGATGGAAGAGAGGTCGGTCACATCCACCTGGTAGGCCTTGGCGCTTCCGCCGTTATTGGTGATTTCCGTTACCGTGTGCTCCAGACGCTGGAGATTGCGCCCGGCACACAGGACGGTGGCACCTGATTCGCCGAAGGCCAGGGCGTATCCCTCTCCCAGACCGGAGCCGGCGCCGGTGACCAGAACCACCTTGCCGGATACGTCGAATAGATTCTTTCCCTGCAGAAGACTCATTCTTATCCCTCCAAACGTAGTTTGACCGAATCTCTGTGGGCCTGCAGGCCCTCCACCTGAGCCAGCTGCATGCAGTGCTTGGCCAGGTTGGCGCATCCCTCTTTGGAGACGAATTGATGGAAGGGGGTCTTGATGAAGGTTCCCACCCACACGCCGTTGGAGTAGCGGGCGGTGCGCATGGTGGGCAGGGTGTGGTTGGGGCCGGAGACAAAGTCGCCGAAGGCCACGGGGGCGTAGTGTCCCACAAACATGGAGCCGTAGTGCAGCAGCTTCTGGGCCACCTCGCGCTCGTTGTTTACCTGGACCTCCAGGTGCTCAGGCGCAATGTCGTTGGAGATGGCGATGGCCTCCTCCATGGAGTCGGCCAGGTAGATGGCCCCGTTGTCCGTCCAGGACTGCTCGGCCACGTCCCGGGTCTCCAGGGTGGGCAGCAGGCGCTGAAGCTCCTTCATGGCCTCTTCCACCACCTTCTGGCTGGTGCAGACCAGAATGGGCTTGGCGTTGGGGTCGTGCTCCGCCTGCCCCAGCAGGTCGATGGCTACATAGGTGGGGTTGGCGCTCTCGTCTGCCAGTACCAGTACCTCACTGGGACCGGCCAGACTGTCAATGCCTACATCGCCCAGAACCTGGCGCTTGGCCTCGGTGACGAAGCGGTTGCCCGGTCCCACAATCAAATCCACCTTGGCCACCGACTGGGTGCCGTAGGCGAAAGCGGCAATGGCCTGGGCGCCGCCCATGCAGTAAATCTCATCGGCACCGGCGATGTCCATGGCCACCAGCACGGCGGGGTGGATGGTACCGTACCCCTTGAACGCGGGAGAGCAGGCGGCTACCTGCTTGACACCGGCCACCTTGGCGGTAACGATGCCCATCAGTGCGGAGCTGGGGAGGGGATGGCGGCCCGCCGGCACGTAGCAGCCGCAGCGCTCCACGGGGATCATCCGGTGGCCAATCTCCAGTCCGGGGATCCGGCTCTGAATGTCCAGGTCCTTCAGGCACTTGCGCTGCTCCTCGGCAAAGAAGCGAATCTGGCTGGCGGAGAAGCGGATGGCCTCCAGGGTATCCGGGTCAACCTGCTCGTATGCGGCCTTGACCGTCTCAGGAGAGACCCGAACGCTGTCCAGCTCCACATGATCGAACTTGGCGGCATAATCCAAAAGAGCCTGATCGCCGTCTTTCCGGACGTGGTCGATGATATCCATTACCGTCTGGGTGAGCTGTGCGTCACGCTCATAGGTTTTCTTTGTAGGCTGCTTAAGTACGTTCATCCTATTGTCACTCCTTATTGAAACTTGTCGTTCATTCCCTTTAAATTAGTTTGGCAATGCGGTACTGAACTGCTTTGCTTGTCACCAAGTATAAATCTATCCATTGGGGATAGGTCAAGAGGAAATGCAGGTTAAAATTTTTAATCATTCATTTGACTGTTTCAACAACCTGCTATTTCAATGTTTGTGCAATAAACCGGAAACGGACATGCATAGAATCTGTTTATTTAATGAACTAGCGAATTAAATTAAAATAAACAAGAAAAACCAGGGGCGGGTGGTAAAACCGAACCCGGCCCCTGGGGACAGCTTTATGCTGTTTGGCTGAGCGGAAGGGGAAGAAGCCACAAACGTGGGGGTCAGGGCTTGATGGGAATAATGATTTGAATGACCCAAAGATCCTTGTTGTTGGTTACCATGGGACTGATTAACCATTCCTCTACGGACCAATTTTCCAGGCAATAGCCGTGCTCTCTGGCCCAGGTGAGAATCTTCATATAGGTGCGGTACAGCCGTTCCTTTTTGGGACTGCCAATGTGAATGGCTGAGACACCCCGAAAGGCAGGAATTTTGTCGTAATGGTGGCTGGGCTTTTTCCGGTCCAGCACAGGAACAGCAATTTTGAAGTCATGGACCTGGTGGTTGAATGTGCATGCAGTGCCGTCAAAATGGTCATAAGTCAGGTAGAGCAGGGAGCCAAAGGAGATGGCATTGACTTCCTGGGCGATGGTCTGGATTCTGGGCAGGTGTTCCACGTCGCAGCAGCCCTCGTCCTCAAAGGTAGCGGTGTAGGGCAGGGACACCACGTCCTGGGCGGGGCGGTCCACCACTTCACAGGAAAATTCCGAGTCCATCTGACGGTGGTGCAGCTTCAGAACCGACAGAGCCTCCGCCAGCTTGGCATAGACCACCGTACTCTGCTCGTACTGACGCAGGCTCTCCTCCAGATTTTCCCGGGCCAGATTCAACTGCTTCTGCAGGGAGAGCTGAATGGAGTCCACGTTTTTCCCGTAGATGACATCCTTCATTTCGGCCAGGGACATATCAATGTTTTTCAGGCCCTTGGCAGCCACAATTTCATAGATATGTTCCTGGGTATAGTAGCGGTAGTTGTTGCTGTCGGAACGGGGAACATTGCTCAGGATGCCGCGCTCTTCATAGTAGCGGAGCTGTTTGCGGCTGACGCCGCACAGCTGACAGAGCTTGTTGGTGCTGTATTGATTCATGTTCCAATCTCCTGCTCTGACTTCAGAATTTATGCCTAACTTAATTAAGTATATGCGAAGAAAATTCAGAAGTCAATCGCTCATTTTTATGAATTAAAGCAAAAAAGACCGCCTGGTGCGCATTCTTTTCACGATGTGCAGAAAGGTTCTCTGTTGCTTGCCGCCGGACCTTTGCGTAGGATGCGGAGCAGCCCATGGCACGCGGGTGCCGCTTCTGTATTTCCATGAAGAAACCATTAAGGTGTTGCTCCCGCATGTGTCAGACCTGTTTGACAGAACGAGTACACTACTAATAACCTTTCTTTGACAGAGAAAAAATTTTTTCGTATAATGAAGCCGCATTTGTCACATAGAAGCTGACTGAGGGAGGAAGGTTCAGATGGTAGGGCTAGGAACCATCGTCAATGTATCTGCCATTGTGGTGGGCGGAGGACTGGGGCTGCTGGTCCGGGGCGGCCTGGGGGAGCGTCGACAGCAGGCGGTCATCCAGGCTCTGGGGCTGTGCACCATGTTCATCGGACTGTCCGGTACGCTGCCCGGCCTTCTAGTGGTGGAGGGGAACACCCTGGCCGGGGTATCTATGAAGGAAACATTGGGGATGATTCTAGCTCTGGCCTTTGGTACGCTCATCGGGGAGTGGCTGGATCTGGAGGGCTGGCTGGAGCGGCTGGGCGTGTGGCTGAAGGCCAGGGCTGACCGGGGCGGTGGAGACAGCCGATTTGTCCAGGGCTTTGTCACCGCCTCCCTCACCGTGTGCATCGGGGCTATGGCTATCGTGGGCTCTATCCAGGATGGGCTGTCCGGCGACCCCACTACCCTCTTTACCAAATCCATTCTGGATTTCCTCATTGTTATGATCTTCGCCTCCACCTATGGAAAAGGGGCCATCTTCTCCGCTCTGCCCGTGGGAGTGCTCCAGGGGGCGGTCACCTTGTGCGCCGGGCTGCTGGCCCCGGTGTTCAGCCAGCCGGTGGTGGACAATCTGTCCGCCCTGGGTTCCATCCTCATCTTCTGTGTGGGCGTCAACCTGGCCTTCGGACCCAGATTTCGGGTGGCCAATATGCTGCCCGCCCTGGTGCTGGGGGCGGCCTACACCGCGGTGTTCTTGTAAACGTCAAAAAGCGCGCTCATGCGCGCTTTTTTTATGGAGAAGCCGTGGGATAGTGTTGTGAGGAGCGTATATATGGGTGAACAGGAAACCGGGAGGTGAGGACTTGGGTGAGGAAATGAATTGGGCCGTGGAATTCCAGAAAGACGGCGGGGCGGCCATGGACCGCCTGCTGGAGCGGTACGGACCCATGATGGCCTATGTGGTGGGGGGTATTCTCTCCGACCCCCACGAGGTGGAGGAGTGTCTGGCCCGTGTCCGGGCGAAGCTGTGGGAGAAGGCGGCCTCCTTTGACGGAGAGCGGGCAGGACTGGCCACCTGGATTACCGCCGTGTGCCGCAACGCCGCCTATGACCGGCTGCGGGCCCTGGAGCGACAGGCGAGACACAGCGGGGAGCTGTCCCCAGACGCTCCGGACCCCGCTCCGGGTCCGGAGGAGGAACTGCTGCGCCAAGAGCGGGCTCAGGCTTTGGAGAAAGCCCTGAGTACCCTGAGCCAGGCCGACCGCCGACTCTTCTACCGCAAATACTACTACCTTCAGTCCACGGCCCGTATCGCAGCCGAGCTGAGCACCACGGAGCGGGCGGTGGAGGGCAGACTCTACCGCATCCGCAAGAAGCTTCAGAAGCAGTTGGGAGGTGACGTGCTATGAAGCCCAATGAGATGGAATTTGAACGCGCCCTGATGGACGAGATGGGCCAGCTGCCCCCGCCCCCCCAGGAGGTGGAGGACTACACCCCCTGGCAGAGTGCCATGGTGAAGATTCTGTGGGGCATGGCCCTGGTAACCTTCCAGCTCCAGTTTTTCTACCTGGACTACATTCTGCCCCTGGTTGGCACCACCCTCATCTATCTGGGCGGCCGCTCCATGCGCCGGAGCGGCGGGTGGTTCAAGCTGTGCTGGGCCATGTCCGCCCTGAAGCTTTTATTCCATGTGGCCTGGACCATCCTGAGTGCCACCCCGGTGGCGGGGTGGATTCTGGCCGAGCCCCTGTGGAAGTGGGGGCTCACCTGGCTGGTCCAGGGGGCCAACCTGCTGCTCCTTTTCGCCCTGTGGCGGGGGACGCGGCAAGCCTTTTTCGCCGCTCCCAGGGCGGGGCGGCCGAAACGGGACTGGCTGGGGCTGGGCTTTTGGGTACACCTGCTGGCCATGGCGGTAGCCCTGTGGTCGGAACTGGTCCCTGCCACCGAGCCTGGTCTGATTGGTGTCACCATCACGAATGAGGGGCTCTACTACGGGCGGCCCGCCCTCTTTATCGGCCTGGAAATTGTCCTTTTGGTGTGCCTGGCCCGGCAGAGCGAGGCGCTGGCCGGTCGGGGCTACGACCTGGAGCCCGCCCCAGTGCATATTTCCGGTGGGCGCTTTGTCCTGGCGGTGTTTGCCCTGGTACTGCTGGCCCTGCCCGCCGCCCTGGTGCTGGGGAGCAAGGTACCCACCCCGGCGGGAACCGAGGTTACCGGGACGCTGACCGCGGAGCAGGAGGTCATCCGCCGCCAGCTGGTGTCCCTTGGCATGCCGGAGGAGCTGGCCCGGTGGCTGGACGGAGCGGAGCTGGAGGCGTGCGCCGGAGCCACCGCTGTGTGCACCGGGGAGTGGTATGACGGCGACGCCACCGATGACCAGGAGCCCCAGGTAGAGGGAAACTGGCTGGCGGTGGAGGCCGGGGAGGAGCAGGCGGAGCTTTCCACCTGGATGGTCTTCCTGCCGGACCAGCAGGTGCGGTATTACCACTGGTTCCGGTACGATGAGGTACCCGTCCTCCGCCTCCAGGAGCAGTTCTCCATAGACCCCTCCGGCTGGTATCCCACCGACCACTATTCTGCCCGGCTCCTGTGGGAGGAGACCGGCAAAACCTATGTGGCCGCCCCGGAGGTACAGCTGGCCGGCGGCGAGACGGCGGAGGAGCTGGAGGGCAACCTGTGGGCACAGATGTTCCCGGAGAGCGCCCAGATGGAGCTTGAGCGGTTGGGCGGCCACCTCCACTACTCCCCTTATTTCTCCTTCACCATCCCCGACGGAGCGGAAACGCTGTGGGGCTGTCTGGCCTATACGGTAGACGCCAGGGAGATGCCGGAGCCTGCCGACATCCACTTTGAGGATCCGGAGAACTGGACCTACACGGACCAGTGCATCGTATTTCTCCGCCACCAGGTGAGCTGGCTTTCCTACCCCTTTGCGGACATCGATGACATGGGTGGGCAGAAGAGTGTGACCAACTACGGTCCCATCCGATCGGGATACGGACTGTTCGACTTCAGCGAAGAGATTCACGGGTGAGAATCCTATTTCCAAGGGCGGCGCACACGCGCCGCCCTTGCTTTTTCTCGCAAAAGGGGGTATGATAGTGCGGCAAATGAAGCTGATATTACGGAGGTACCGCCGTGCTGCATGTATTTGATACCCACGCTCACTACGACTCCGGGGCCTTCAACGCTGACCGTCTGGAGGTGCTGGCCTCTCTGCCGGAGCAGGGAGTGGATCTGATTTTGAACCCGGGCTGCGAGCTGGAGAGTTCCCGGACCGCCGTGGCCCTGGCCGAGCAGTTTCCCTTTGTCTACGCCGCCGTGGGGGTCCACCCCTCCGACTGCGGGGACTGGCAGGACAGCTGGCTGGAGGAACTGCGGACCCTGGCCGCCCACCCCAAGGTAAAGGCCATCGGGGAGATTGGCCTGGACTACTACTGGAAGGAAAATCCCCCCAAGGAGCTGCAGAAGCAGGTGCTGCGCCGCCAGCTGGAGCTGGCTCAGGAGCTGGACCTGCCCGTTATCATCCACGACCGGGAGGCCCACCAGGACTGCCTGTCCATTGTCCGGGAGTATCCCCGGGTGAGAGGGGTGTACCACTGCTACTCCGGCAATCTGGAGGACGCCAAGGTGCTGGTGAAGCTGGGCTGGATGATCTCCTTCACCGGGGTGGTCACCTACAAGAACGCCCGGAAGGCCCTGGAGGTCATCGACTGGCTGCCCATGGACCGGATTATGATCGAGACGGACTCCCCCTACCTCACCCCCGAGCCCTTCCGAGGCAAGCGCAACGATTCGGGGAAGGTCCATCTGGTGGCGGAAAAGATTGCCCAGGTGAAGGGGGTGGACCCCGAGGAGGTCGCCCGCATCACCCTGGAAAACGGCAAACGTTTTTTTAATATCAAGGAGGCGTGAAGGCTATGACCATCACCTATGAATACGAGGGCGCGCTGTACGTGAACCTCACCAACAAGTGCAACTGCAACTGCGAGTTCTGCCTGCGCCACGGCAAGGCCCAGGGCTCTATTTACACCGAGGACTCCCTCTGGCTGGAGCGGGAGCCCACCCGCCAGGAGGCCCTGGACAGCTTCCTGGGCCGGGACGTGTGCTCCTACCGGGAGATCGTCTTCTGCGGCTACGGGGAGCCCACCTACCGCCTGGACGATATTCTCTGGCTGGTGGATGAGCTGAAAAAGCGCTTTGGGGACAAGCTGCCTCCCGTGCGCATCAACACAAACGGCCACGCCAACCTCATTCTGGGCCGGGACGTATGCCCGGAGCTGAAGGGCCGGATTGATACCCTGTCCATCTCCCTCAATTCGGATAATGCCGCCGACTATGCCGCCCTCTGCCACCCTGTCCAGGGAGAGGCGGCTTACCAGGCCATGCTGGACTTTGCCGGTGAGGCCAAGCACTATGTCCCCAACGTGGTCTTCACCATCGTGGACAAGGACAAGAGCCCGGAGGAGATTCAGAACTGCAAGGACATCGCCACCAATCTGGGGGTGAAGCTGCGCATCCGCAGCTTTATTGATTCGTAAAAAACGGGCGCCGGTTTCTCCGGCGCCCCAATTTATATTGGATTTGTGTTCAGGCGGTGAGCTCCAGCTCCTCCCGGGCCTCCCGCTCGTTGTCGGCGGAGAAGCAAAACCGGCCCGCCCAGTCGTACACTTCCACATGCCCCCGTACCCAAACAATGCTGTAATCCATCCTGTTTTGCTCCTTTCTGCGGCGAATGTGTCGCCGGATATTGTAAATTCGGTGTGTAACCATCCCTGATTACACCCTGATTCTACAAAAGGAACAGTCCAATAAACAGGACTTTTATAAGGAGGCGCCATGGAACCTGTCTTTTATACCGTCCAGTCCATTAACGGGGACTATGCTGACCTGGTGAGCGACCAGGGGCAGCCCTACTCCATCACCATGTTTCTTCTGCCCGAGGGAACTACGGTGGGCAGCCGGCTGAAGCTGGAAAACTTCCAGTGGGAGCTGGTATAAACAGAAAAAAGCACCCCGCGCTTACGGCGCGGGGTGCTTTTTTGTAACATAAGATTACTTGTTGCTGCGGCGCCAGATGTGCATCTTCTCCGCGTCCTGAATGAGCTGCTCCCGGAAGTCGGGGTGGGCAATGGAGATGATGGCCTCGGCGCGCTCCCAGGTGGACAGGCCCTTCAGGTTGATCATGCCGTACTCGGTGACCAGGTACTGCACGCAGGAGCGGGGGTCGGTGGCGATGGAGCCGGGGGTGAGGGTGGGCACGATGCGGCTCTTCACGGTGCCGTCCTTGCCGGTGACGGTGGAGGACATGCAGATGAAGCTCTTGCCGCCCTTGGACAGGTAGGCGCCCATGACGAAGTCCAGCTGGCCGCCGGTGCCGGAGATGTGCTTGAGACCGGCGGACTCGGCGTTGACCTGGCCGAAGAGGTCCATGTCGATGGCGTTGTTGATGGAGATGAAGTTGTCCAGCTGGGCAATGACCCGCACGTCGTTGGTGTAATCCACGGGGGCGGCCATGACATCGGGGTTGCGGTTCACGTAGTCGTAGAGCTTCTGGGTGCCGGCGGCGAAGGCGTACACCTGGCGGCCCTTGTCCAGAGCCTTGTTCTTGCCGGTGATCTTGCCCGCCATGGCCAGGTCCACAAAGCCGTCCACGTACATCTCGGTATGGACGCCCAGGTCCTTCAGGTCGGACTGGGCAATCATGGAGCCCACGGTGTTGGGCATGCCGCCGATGCCCAGCTGCAGGCAGGCACCGTTGGGGATCTGCTCCACAATGAGCTTGGCCACAGCCCGGTCCACGTCGGTGGGCTCGCCGCCGCCGCCCAGCTGGGCCACGGGGGGATTCTCACCCTCCACCACGTAGTCCACGTCCTGGATGTTGATCTCGCAGCCGTTCAGGCCGTACACCCAGGGCAGGTTCTGGTTGACCTCCACGATGATGGTCTTGGCCTTCTCCAGCATGTCGGCCAGGTGGGAGGCACCCAGAGCATAACTGAAGTTGCCGTGGCTGTCCATGGGGGTGACCTGAATCATGGCCACATCCACAGACAGGTTCTCGCGGTAGAACCGGGGGAGCTCAGAGTAGCGCATGGGGCTGAAGAAGCCCATGCCCTTGGTGATGATCTTCCGGTCGATGCCGCTGCAGTGCCAGCTGTTCCAGGTGAAGTGGTCGCCGGCGTCGTCGGCCTTGGCGATCTCGGGCATCCACATGGTGACGCCGCCCCGCACCTTCACGTCGCGGAGCTCATCCTTCCGGGCGGCCAGGGCCTTGTCCAGGGCGATGGGGTGGTTGGTGCACCAGCCATAGTCCACCCAGTCGCCGGACTGGACCACTTTGACCGCCTCCTGGGGCGTGGTCAGCTTCTGCTGATAGAGTGCCTGATAATCCATGATTGTTCAATCCTCCTGTGTGTCATATCATATCCGCAGCTGCGGGATTCGGGCAAATGGAATTGTTCAGCGGCCCATATCCAAGTAGTAGGGCTTCATGAGGCTGGGCTGCTCGGTGGAGTCCTTGGGCTGGTGGCGGTGGGCATCCAGGTCGGGCTCATGCCGGCCGGAGCGGCCACGGCGCTTCTTGCTGTCCTCCGGCCGGTTTGCGGCCTTCTTGGGGGCAGGGGGCTGCTGCTTTTGGACGGGGGCGGGCTGAGCGGTGCGTTCCGCCTTGGGAGCCTGCCCCTGACTGTTTTTCTTCTTCCGACGCCGTCCGCTGTGTTCGCTGCTCCGCTCCGGACGGGCGGGCGCTGCGGGGGAGGCGTGCACCGGACGGCGGGGGGCCAGCAGGCGGGCGGTGGCGTCCATGATGACGTCGCTGTCCAGGGGGGTGGGACGGTAGAAGTCGGTGCGGGGCATAGCGTCCCCGGTGTCCATCAGGTGGCCGGAGCGCACCAGCTTGGGGCGCTCAGAGCGGGCCCCGGTGTTATGCCGGGCCGGTTCGCTGGGACGGGCCGGGGCGGCCTCGTGAGACTGGGTGGTCTCCGGGAACTGTGCCGCAGCCTCCTGAACCTGGCCGCTCTTTTTCCGGCGGCGACGGCGGCGCTTGGATTTGCTCTCCTTCTGCTCCTCCAGGGCCTGGAGAGCCTGGGCCTCCTTCTCCTGACGGGCCAGCCGCTCTTCCCGGGCGGCAGCCTTCTGCTCCTCGTCCCGGGTACGGCGCTTTTCCCGGGCGGCAGCCCGGGCCTCCGCGTCCTCTTCATTGATGACGCGGCCGTGTTTGTCCCGCTTGGGGGCCTCAAAGACCTCCATGGGGAAGGGGTGATCCTCCACCTTGGGGATGGAGCGGTGAATCAGCTTTTCAATGTCCCGCAGCAGAGGCTGCTCTGCAAAGTCGCAGAAGGCGATGGCCTCGCCGCCCCGGCCTGCCCGGCCGGTACGGCCGATGCGGTGGACGTAGGTCTCGGGCACCTCGGGGAGGTTGTAGTTAAAGACGTGGGACAGCTCCTCAATGTCCAGGCCCCGGGCAGCAATGTCGGTGGCCACCAGACAGCGGATGCGTCCGGACTTGAAGTCGGCCAGGGCCTGCTGCCGGGCGGTCTGGCTCTTGTTGCCATGGATGGCGGCGGCGGAGATGCCCTCCTTTACCAGGTCTCGGGCCACCTTGTTGGCCCCGTGCTTGGTGCGGGTGAAGACCAGGGCGTTTTTCACCTGCTTCTGCTCCATGAGCCAGGCCAGCAGCCTGGTCTTGTTGGCCTTATCCACCGGGTAGACCCACTGGCGGATGGCCTCCACCGGGGAGGAGACGGGATCCACCGCTACCCGGGCGGGGTTGTGCAGCAGGGAGGAGACCAAATCGGCGATCTCCGGGGGCATGGTGGCGGAAAAGAGCATGGTCTGCTTTTTGGCGGGCAGCCACTTGAGAATTTTCCGCACGTCGTGGATGAAGCCCATGTCCAGCATGCGGTCGGCCTCATCCAGCACGAAGATCTCCAGGTCATCCAAGGAGATGAAGCCCTGGTTGTGCAGGTCCATCAGCCGGCCGGGGGTGGCCACCAGAATGTCCACGCCCCGCTTCAGAGCCTCAACCTGGGGGTTCTGACCCACGCCGCCAAAGATGACGGTGTGGCGCAGCTGGAGGTGCTTTCCGTAGGCGGAAAAATTTTCCCCGATCTGGATAGCCAGCTCACGGGTGGGGGTGAGAATGAGGGCACGGATGGGACGGCCCTTCACCGGGGCCTCGCTGAGCCGCTGAAGAATGGGGGTGGCGAAGGCACAGGTCTTGCCGGTGCCGGTCTGGGCGCAGCCCAGTACATCCCGCCCCTCCAGGGCGGGGGGAATGGCCTTCTCCTGAATGGGAGAGGGGTGCTCATAGCCCTGCTCCTCCAGGGCGGAGAGAATGGGGGCACAAAGCCCCAGTTCACGAAATGTCATGCAATACTTCCTTTACGCATTCGGGCGCCGGAGCGCCCGGCCCGCAGCATGTCCCCGCGGGCTGGGGATGGGGTCACGGGCGGGAACGGAGCTCTTCCAGGCGCTCCCGCACAATTCGGGCGGTCTGGGCCAGAGTCTGGCCGCCGCCGCAGTCGATGACCAGGTCGGCATATTTGTCGTAAAGGGGGGCGCGGTAGGCCAGAATATCGGCCAGAGTCTCACCGGGCTGCATGGCGATGCCCCGGGTGGACAGGTTCTGAATCCGCTGGGACAGCTCCTCCAGGGGAACCTTCAGGTAGACCACCGGGCCCAGGGACTTGAGGTGAAGAGCGGCCTTTTCCCGGCAGATGGCGCTGCCGCCCGGCGCAATGACGTTTCCGGTGCAGGACACGGAGCAGACCGCCTCCTCCTCAGCGTCCAGAAAGGCCTCCACCCCTCTGGCGTCCAGGATTTCCTGGAGCAGCGCTCCCTCCCGCTGCTGGATCACCAGATCCACGTCCAGAAAGCCGTAGCCCAGGGCCTTGGCCAGAAGAACGCCCACGGTACTTTTCCCGGAGCCGGGCATGCCGATTAACACGATATTTTCCAATGCTGGTTCCCAACCTTTACAGACAAATTCAACCTACATCATATCATACCTCTGGAAAAAAAGAAAGGGGAGGCGGGGCGAAATGGGGAAGAGAAGCAAAGAATCCGGACGGGAACTCCCGTCCGGATTATGGTTCGGTATCCATATCAGCCTCGGGCCCATACCACATGCACCGGGCCAAATCCACCGTGCCGTCGGGACGGAAGGGGACGCCCTCCTGCTCCAGCAGCAGGCGGTGGCTGTCCCGGCCGGTGGGGGAAAAGGCGTCGCACAGTCCGCCCAGGCGGTTCACCACCCTGTGGCAGGGCAGCCCCTCCGGGGCAGCGTGCATGGCGCAGCCCACAATGCGGCTCAGGCGGGGATTGCCTGCCAGACGGGCCAGCTGTCCGTAGGTGGTGACCCGGCCGGGGGGAATCTGGGCCGTTAGGGCGTAAATTCGTGCAAAGGTGTCCATGAGAGGCCTCCTTATAAAAGACAACGGAGGACAGGCCGGGGCCCGTCCTCCGAAATAATCAGCACATTTTGGCCCCGGCGGGGATCTTGTCATCCAGAATCAGCAGGTTGAGGCGCTCCTCGCCGTGCTCGGTGTGGACGGCGGAGATGAGCATGCCGTTGGACTCCTGACCCATCATCTTGCGGGGGGGCAGGTTGACAATGGCCATGAGGGTCTTGCCCACCAGCTCCTCGGGCTTATACCAGGCGGCGATGCCGGAGAGAATCTGCCGGTCCGTGCCGGTGCCGTCGTCCAGAGTGAACTTCAGCAGCTTGTTGGACTTCTTCACATTCTCGCAGGCCTTCACCTTGACAGCCCGGAAGTCGCTCTTGCAGAAGGTGTCAAACTCCACCTTCTCGGTGAGCTGGGGCTCCAGCTCCACCGCGGGCAGGGCGGCCTTCTTGGCCTGGGCGGCGATCTCCTCCAGAGCGGTCAGCTCCTTCTCCATGTCGATGCGGGGGAACAGGTTCTCGCCCCGGGTGACGGTGACGTCAGCGGGCAGAGAGCCCCACACGCCTGCGCTCTCCCAGGTGGAGCAGGCTTCGCAGGCGCCGATCTGCTTCAAAACCTCGGCGGCGGAGTCGGGGATGAAGGGGGTGAGGAGGATGCCGGCCACGCGCAGCACCTCCAGCAGGTTATACATCACCCGGGCCAGGCGGGCACCGTTTGCCTCCATATCCTTGGCCAGCACCCAGGGGGCGTTCTCGTCAATATACTTGTTGGCCCGGTCAATGACCTTGAAGATTTCGCTCAGAGCGTTCTGGAAGGCGAACTTCTCCATCTGCTCCTCGTAGCGATTGCGCAGGGTGGAGGCCAGCTCCACCAGCTCCTTGTCCTTCTCGGCGTCCTCCACCTGCTCCGTGGGCAGGGTGCCGCCGAAGTACTTGCCCACCATGGACACGGTGCGGCTGAGTAGATTGCCCAGGTCGTTGGCCAAGTCCACGTTGATGGTGTTGATGAGGGCCTCGTTGGAGAAGTTGCCGTCGGAGCCGAAGGGGAAGGTGCGCAGCAGGAAGAAGCGCAGGGCGTCCACGCCGAAGCGCTGTGCCAGCAGATAGGGATCCACCACGTTGCCTTTGCTCTTGGACATCTTGCCGCCGTCCAGCAGCAGCCAGCCGTGGCCGAAGACCTTCTTGGGCAGGGGCATACCCATGCTCATGAGCATGGCGGGCCAGATGATGGAGTGGAAGCGGACGATCTCCTTGCCCACGAAGTGAACGTCGGCGGGCCAGAACTTCTCGTAATCGTCGTACTTGTCGTTGAGGAAGCCCAGGGCGGTGGTGTAGTTGAAGAGGGCGTCCACCCACACATAGACCACGTGGCCGGGGTCAAAGTCCACGGGCACGCCCCAGGTAAAGCTGGTGCGGGAGACGCACAGGTCCTCCAGGCCGGGCTTGATGAAGTTGTTCACCATCTCGTTAACCCGGGAGCGGGGCTCCAGGAAGTCGGTGTCCTCCAGCAGGTGCTGGATGCGGTCGGCGTACTTGGAGAGACGGAAGAAGTAGGCCTCCTCCTCCGCGTCCTGCACCTCGCGTCCGCAGTCGGGGCACTTGCCGTCCACCAGCTGGCTCTCGGTCCAGAAGGACTCGCAGGGCTTGCAGTACTTGCCCACATACTTGCCCTTGTAGATGTCCCCGTTCTCGTACATCTTCTTGAAAATCTTCTGGATGGAGGCCACATGGTAGTCGTCGGTGGTGCGGATGAAGCGGTCGTTGGAGATGTTCATCAGCTTCCACAGATCCTTGACGCCCTGGGGACCCTCCACGATGCGGTCCACGAACTCCTTGGGGGAGACACCGGCCTCCTTGGCCTTGTCCTCGATCTTCTGGCCGTGCTCATCGGTGCCGGTGAGAAACAGCACGTCATAGCCGCAAAGGCGCTTATAGCGGGCCATGGCGTCGGTGGCCACGGTGCAGTAGGTGTGGCCAATGTGCAGCTTGTCGCTGGGGTAGTAAATGGGGGTGGTGATATAAAAACGTTTGCGTTCCATAATATTATAACTCCTCCGTACAATCTTGATCGGGAATATCCTCCTCGTTGTCCTCTTCCTCAGCCCCAAGGGGCATTCGCCCGGTCAGCAGGCGGCGGGGCCAGGGAGGGCCGAACAGATTACGGGCCAGCGCGCAGGCGCCCGACAGGGCGGAGAGGAGGAAGGCGGCGGTCAGCACCGCGAAGAAGGGGGGCAGGCCGTCCAGAAGGGAGGTGAGCCCCAGCACTGTGCCCGCCAGGGCGAAGAACAGGGCCCGGCGGGGATGGGGCCGTCCATGGAAAAAGGCGGCGGCCTCATAATGGGCAAGCATCAGCAGGGCGGCGGCAGCCAGAGAGAAGCCGTAGCCCATGAGAATGGGGTCGGTGCTGTGATTGAGGTGGGTGGCAAACAGCCACACCAGTCCGGCGCAGGCGGGAAACAGGACCATCAGGGAGCAGGAGGGGGCGGGGTGTCCCCGATAGGCGCCCTTGCCCACCTGCAGGCAGGAAAGTCCCGCAGGGAAGCACAGCAGGGCGCACAGCAGCAAGGCGGCGGGATAGGTGAGCAGATGGCCCTTGGGGTCCACCCGCCACAGGGTCAGCTCATCCAGGCCGTACAGCAGCCCCAGTACGCCCGCGCCGAAAAACAGGAACGCGGCGGCGGCCATTCCCGCCATATAGAGGGGGGCGGGGCAGCGGAAGGCGGCGAGAAAGTCTGAGGGATGGCCTCCCTTTCCGATCAGTACAGCCAGCGCTGCAATCAGAGCCGCAGCCAGAAGCAGCAGGGCATAGGTGGCAGGGGCACCGTGGGAGAAAAGCTGGGTCTCGGCGTCGTAGGCCGAGCTGAGCTGCCACTGCCGCAGGGCCAGACACGCCGCGCCTCCGCCGACGGCCAGCCCAGGCAAAAGAATATCCTTACGCATCGTATGAAGAATCTCCTTATCAAAAGGAAGTCGTACCCATCATGATATACCAGGGCGGTAAAAAAATCAACTTTATTTCAGATGAGGCGGGCGGGGCGTGGGATCGCCGGAGGGGCCGTTGCCGAACTGAATCCACAGGGCCACAAACAGGAAAATGATGCCCAGCAGCGTACATATATTGGAGATTGTCTCGGAAATGAGCTGGGAGTTGTAAAGCAGCTGGGTGGCGGCCAGGAAGACCAGGTTGAGCAGCAGCAGGTTCCGGGCGGCGGGCTTGAAGCGCTTGCCTGCCTGCTGCTTCTCGTCGGCCAGCGTGGCCCCCTGGGAGCGGGTGCGGGCGCTGGGAGCGGTCTGAGAGCGGCGCTTTTTCTTCTTGCTCATAGGGATTCTCCTTTCTCAATGGCGGCGCCGCCCACCACGGTATCGCCGTCGTAAAAGACTACGGCCTGGCCGGGGGTGATGGCCCGCTGAGGCTGGTCAAAGACCACCCGGACCTGGTCCGGGCCGGTCTGCTCCACGGTACAGGGCTGCTCGACCATGCGGTAGCGCACCTTGGCCCGCAGGTGCAGGGGGGCGCTGGGTGTATCGCAGGCAATCCAGTTGACCTGCCGGGCGGTGAGGGCCCGGGCGAAGAGGCTGTTGTTGTCTGAGAGGACCACCGTGTTGTCCGCCGGACGGACCTCCTTCACGTAAAGGCGGCCCTGGTTGGAGGATACCCCCAGTCCCCGGCGCTGGCCCACGGTGTAGCCGATAATGCCGGTGTGCTCCCCCAGAACCTGGCCCGCTTCGTTGACAAAGGGGCCCGCGGGATAGTCCCGGCCGGTGTACCGACGGATAAAGGCGGCATAGTCCCCATCGGGGATGAAGCAGATGTCCTGGCTCTCCCCCTTCTGGGCGCAGGTGAGCCCGTGCTCCTGGGCCAGGGCCCGTACCTCCTCCTTGGTAAGCCCGCCCAGGGGGAATAAGCTGTGGGACAGCTGCTCTTGGGTGAGGGAGTAGAGGACGTAGCTCTGGTCCTTCTCCGGATGGAGGGCCTTTTTCAGCAGAACGCGGCCGGAGCCCCGGTCCTCCTCCAGACGGACATAGTGGCCGGTGGCCAGCTTGTCGCAGCCCAGCTCCCGGGCCTTGTCCAGCAGCGCGCCGAATTTCAGCTTCCGGTTGCACACCACACAGGGGTTGGGGGTGCGGCCGGCCTCATAGGCCTGGACAAAGGCGTCCATGACTTCCTGGCGGAAGGTCTGGGACAGGTCCAGCACATGGTGGGGAATGCCCAGCTGGCAGGCAGCCTGGGCGGCCTCCTCCCCACAGCCCTCGCCGCCGGGAAACAGAACCATGGTGATGCCGGCCAGATGATAACCCTGGTCCTTCAGCAGCCATACAGCGGCGGAGCTGTCCACTCCTCCGCTCATGGCCACGGCAGCGCTTGGATGCATGGCAGTGTCCTCCTTGGGAGAAAATTCAACCAAAAGTATATCATACTTTACTCCCTGGGGCAACTGAATGCGCGGCGCAAGGGAGAAAACAGAGAGGGGAACAGGTGTATCCTGAGAAATACAGAGGGTATTGCACATCTTGTACAATCTTTTGGAAAATGAAAAAATAAGGCACAATATCTGGTGACAAACCAAATGACCTATGCTATAATCTGCAACTGGACACTGTCCGGCACAGAGGGCCGGTTTACGAAAACAGAGAGATTTGAATGAGTTACTGAAGAAAAAGGAGTGCACCATGAGCATGAAAGTGGTCAAGCGAGACGGGACCATTGTAGATTACGACCGAAGCAAGATTATAACCGCCATCGAGAAGGCTAACGCCGAGGTTTCCCCCGAGGAACAGCTGAGCCGGGATCGGATTGACGCCATTGTTGACCGCATTGAGGGCATGAAGCGGCAGCGGATGCTGGTGGAGGACATCCAGGACCTGGTGGAGCAGGGGCTGGTGGCCGAGAATAAGTTCCACCTGGCCAAGACCTATATTATTTACCGCTACAACCGGGCCCTGGTGCGCAAGGCCAACACCACCGACGAGTCCATCCTCTCCCTGCTGCGCAACGAGAACAAGGAGCTGGCCGAGGAGAACTCCAACAAGAACACCATGATCGCCGCCACCCAGCGGGACTACATTGCCGGCGAGGTGAGCCGGGACCTGACCCGGCGCATTCTGCTGCCCGAGTACATCTCCAAGGCCCACGACGAGGGTGCCATCCACTTCCATGACGCCGACTACTTTGTTCAGCCCATCTTCAACTGCTGCCTCATCAACATTGGGGACATGCTGGACAACGGAACCGTGATGAACGGCAAGCTCATTGAGTCGCCCAAGAGCTTCCAGGTGGCCTGCACCGTCACCACCCAGATCATCGCCTGCGTGGCCTCCAACCAGTACGGCGGCCAGAGCGTGGACATGAGCCATCTTGGAAAGTATCTCCGCCGCAGCAAGGAGAAATTCAAGAAGCACATCGCCTATGAGTGCGCCGGCCAGGTGGACGAGGCCACTCTGGACCGGCTGGTGAACGACCGGCTGAAGGACGAGCTGAAGAGCGGCGTGCAGACTATCCAGTACCAGATCAACACCCTCATGACCACCAACGGCCAGTCCCCCTTCGTTACCCTGTTCCTCAACCTCCGGGAGGACGACCCCTACCTGGAGGAGAACGCCATGATCGTGGAGGAGGTGCTGCGCCAGCGTCTGGAGGGCATCAAGAACGAGAAGGGCGTGTATATCACCCCCGCCTTCCCCAAGCTGGTGTACGTGCTGGACGAGCACAACTGCCTGAAGGGCGGCAAATACGACTACATTACCGAGCTGGCCGTCAAGTGCTCCGCCAAGCGCATGTACCCCGACTACATTTCCGCCAAGAAGATGCGGGAAAATTATGAGGGCAACGTGTTCTCGCCCATGGGCTGCCGCTCCTTCCTGGCTCCCTGGAAGGACGAGAACGGCAATTACAAGTTTGAGGGCCGCTTCAACCAGGGCGTGGTCTCTCTGAACCTGCCCCAGATCGGCATTCTGGCCCGGGGCGACCAGGAGAAGTTCTGGTCCCTGCTGGAGGAGCGCCTGCAGCTGTGCTTTGAGGCCATTATGTGCCGCCACAACGCCCTGAAGAACGTGAAGTCCGACTCCTCTCCCATCCACTGGCAGTACGGCGCCATCGCCCGCCTGCCCAAGGGCGCCCCCATTGAGCCCCTGCTCTACGGTGGCTACTCCTCCATCTCCCTGGGTTACATCGGCCTCTATGAGGTCACCAAGCTGATGACCGGTGTCAGCCACACCCAGCCCGGCGGCACCGAGTTTGCCCTGAAGGTGATGAACCGGCTGCGCAAGGCCTGCGATGACTGGAAGGCCCAGACCAACATCGGCTTCGCCCTCTACGGCACCCCCGCCGAGAGCCTGTGCTACCGCTTCGCCCGCATCGACAAGGAACGTTTCGGCACTATCCCCGATGTAACCGACAAGGGCTATTATACCAACAGCTATCACGTGGACGTGCGGGAGCACATTGACGCCTTTGAGAAGTTCACCTTTGAGTCCCAGTTCCAGAAGATTTCCACCGGCGGCTGCATCTCCTATGTGGAGATTCCCAACATGCGCCACAACCTGGAGGCTCTGAAGGAGGTTGTCCGCTTCATCTACGACAACATCCAGTACGCCGAGTTCAACACCAAGAGCGACTACTGCCAGGTGTGCGGCTTCGACGGAGAGATTATCATCAACGACGACAACCAGTGGGAGTGCCCCGCCTGCCACAACAAGGACCATTCCAAGATGAATGTCACCCGCCGTACCTGCGGCTATCTGGGTGAGAACTACTGGAACGTGGGCAAGACCAAGGAGATTAAGTCCCGGGTGCTCCACCTGTAAAAAAGAATGAAGCGTTGAGCGTGGAGCGGGAAGAACGCTCCACGCTTCTCGCCCTCTTCTGAAAACCGGAGGTTTTTCCATGAACTACGCCGACATTCGCCCCATCGATGTGGCCAACGGACCGGGGATCCGGGTGAGCCTGTTTGTCTCCGGCTGTACCCACGCCTGTCCGGGCTGCTTCAATCCTGAAGCCTGGGACTTTGGCTACGGACAGCCCTTTACCAAGGATGAGGAGGACGCCATCCTGACCCATCTGGCCAAGCCCTATGTAAAGGGCCTCTCCCTGCTGGGGGGTGAGCCCTTCCACCCGTCCAACCAGGCGGCGGTGCTGGAGCTGGTGAAGCGGGTGCGGGAGGCGTATCCCGGGAAGGACATCTGGTGCTACACCGGCTACTTCTACGAGGATCTGCTCTCCGGAAAGGTGGGGGAGCACAGCCGGGAACTGCTGGAGCAGCTGGACGTGCTGGTGGACGGCCCCTTTGTGCTGGAGCAGAAGGAGCTGTCCCTCCGCTTCCGCGGCTCGGCCAACCAGCGCCTCATCGATGTTCCCGCCTCCCGGGAGGCCGGAACTGTGGTGTGGTGGAACGACGAAACGTAATAAAAGGCCCCGGTATTCCAGTTCGGAATACCGGGGCCTTTTATTACGCATTAAAATCAGCCGTTCAGGCGGGCCTCCAGGGCCACCCAGCCGTTTTTCTCCCGCTTCCGGGTGACGGTCAGGCCGCTGCGGGCCAGGGCGGCTTCCACCTCGTGGGCCCGGGTGTCAATGATGCCCGAGCACAGGAATACTCCGTCCTCCGCCAGCAGCTGGGGGACCCGGGCGGACAGGGGAATAATGACGTCGGCCACAATGTTGGCCAGCACCATCTGATAGCGCTCCTGGCCCAGCTCGGCGGCCAGAGCAGAATCGGAGATGACGTCCCCCGCCCGCACGGTGTACCGGTCCCGGCCGATGCCGTTGAGGGCGGCATTTTCATAGGCCACGTCCACCGCCTTGGGGTCGATGTCCACCCCGATGGCGTGGCTGGCGCCCAGACACAGGGCGGCAATGGAGAGAATGCCGCTGCCGCAGCCCAGGTCCAGCACCGGACGGCCGGGGACGGTGTGCTCCTCCACCCCTTCCAGACAGAGCTGGGTGGAGGCGTGGGAGCCGGTGCCGAAGGTAAGGCCGGGGTTCAGATACAGGGGGCAGCGGCCCTCGGGGACGGGCTCGTCGCGCTCCCACTGGGGAACCACATAGAGCCGCTGACCGATGGCCAGGGGCTTATAATATTTCTGCCAGCTGTACGCCCAGTCGTTGTCGGCCAGGGAGGTGACGGTGTACTCCCAGCCCAGACCCCTGGTGTAGGTCTCCAGCTTTGCCCGGCCGTCCTCGTCGTCGGTGACGTAGAACTTGACCCGGGTGACCCCCTTCATGCGGTCCAGCAGCTCCTGGTCCACATAGTCCCAGTACTGCCGGTTCTGTTCCAGAAAATTGAGAAAATCCCCCTCGTCCTCAATGACCAGGGCGTCCATACCGGCGGCGGTGAGCTTGGCGCACACCTCGTCCAGCTTCTCCGGGGTGGTGTTCACCGCCACCTCCAGCCACTTTATCTCATCCATGGGAGTGTCTCCTTTGTGGTGAAATGAGGTCCTCAGCGCTCGGTGCCCACATAGAACAGGGCCAGAGTGCCGGGGCCGGAGTGGGCGCCGATGACGGGGCCCACGTAGTTGATATAGACCTGCTGTACGCCCATGCGGTCCTTGACCATCTGGGCCACCATCTCCGCGTCCGCCAGGCAGTCGCCGTGGCTGATGAAGACGATCTGATCCTTGGGATCGATGGCGGTAATTTCCATCTTGTCCACCAGGGCCTTCAGAGAGGCGGCGCGGCCTCGGGCCTTGGCGATGTTGATGAGGTGGCCCTCGTCATCCACGTGGAGGACGGGCTTAATCTGCAGCATGGAGCCCAGTACGGCGGTGGTGGCGGAGATGCGGCCGCCCCGCTTGAGGAAGTGGAGGTCATCCACAGTGAACTGGTGGCACAGGTTGAGCTTGTGGGCCTCCACCCAGTCCCGGACCTCCTCGATGGATTTGCCTTTCTCCCGCTCCTTGGCGGCCAGATAGACCAGCAGGCCCTGACCCAGGGAGGCGCACAGGGTGTCTACGGTGTAGAGCTTCCGGTCGGGGTACTTCTCGCTCAGCTCCTCCACGGCGATGCGGGAGGAGTTGTAGGTGGCAGACAGGCCAGAGGAGAAGGCCAGCACCAGCACATCCTTGCCGGCCTGGAGCAGGGGCTCCAGAGCCTCGGTGTACTGGGCCACGTTCACCGCCGAGGTGGTGGCCAGCTCGCCCTTGCGCAGCATGCTGTAAAAGACGGCGGGATCCATCTCGTGGTTGTCGGGGTAGTTGTGGTAGGTGACGCCCTGAATGGTAAAGCTGAGGGGCAGCACCTGGATATCCAGCTGGGCGACCATATCGGCCCCCAGGTCAGCGGAAGAGTCAGTAAGAATTACAAAATCGGACATGGAACACACACTCCTTGTCATAGCAATATGGTTGAAACCGGAGGGCCGGTTTCAGAAATAGAGGCGAACCTCTTTATTTCTTGGCTTTTTTGCCTGTTTCCGGGGAATCGGGCTGAAGAATGTCCAGAATCCGGGCGCAGGCCAGTTGATTGGCATAGCTGCGCAGGGCCAGATCCAGAGCCAGCCGGGCCAGGTCCTCCGAAGTGGCATTCTCGTCAATGGATTGGGCGGTTTCCGACAAAGCCCGATCCAAGGCGGAGCAGAAGTAGGCATAAAGCTCCTGAGAACTTTTGCCCCGGGCTTCTCCGGCGGCGATGAGAGCGCCGGTATCCCGTACAGACAGGACCTTTTTCAACGCGCACACGGCAGTGAGGTAGCCCAGATGGACCGGACCGTACCGCTTGCCGTCGGCCCGGGGGACCAGGCCGTCCTTGATATAGTTATTTACCATGGCGGAGGTCAAAGCCTCTCCGTCATCAAAATGGATCAACTGCCGGGGCATGTAAGAGATGACCTGATCCATATAAAGGGCCAGGTCGGGCAGTTCCTCCCACGGAGCGGGACGCTCCTGCTCCATCCGGCGCTTTAAATCCAACAGTTCCTCCATGAACAAAAATCTCCTTGCTTGTAATAATCAACATTATATCACATAATGGCTGAAATGGCAATGTGGACTAGGACTTTCGCCCGTCACGCAGCTGCTCCATCTGACGGCGCAGCGCCTCCAAAGCCTGTTTGTGGTCCAGCGAGCGCATTTTGGGGAAGGCGGAGAGCAGGCGGCGCTGGCCGAAGATCCGCTGATCCATGACCTCGCTCAGGCGGCGGCGCAGCTCTTCCAGAGACTCCTGGCGCTCGGCCCGGCGCAGGGCCTGATCCATCTGGTGTTCCTCCCAGTGGTCGGTGAGATCTTCCTTCAAATCGGCCAGATTTTCCTTGAGATCCTCGCCGCGCTCCGCCAGCTCGTCCCGCAGATCGGCGCCCTTCTCGGCCGCGTCCAGCACCCGGTCCGCCAGGTTCTCACCAAACTCGTTGGAGGCGGACTTGATTTTGGCGGCCAGTTCGTCGATCTGGCCCAGATTGCGGTTGATTTTGGCGATGGTACGCACTGTGGCCACCAGGTCCACCGCCATGATGAGGCTGAAGATAACCAGCAGGGCGATGCCCACCGGCTTGGGGATGAGGTGGATCACCAGCAGCACCGTGGGGTGAATGATCTTGACCACAAACAGGCAGGCCAGGCCCCAGGCGATGGAGAAGCGCAGGCAGATGTAGCCCCCCAGATTGAAGGGTTCGTTGGAGTAGTCCCACCAACGCTGGTGGAAGAGCTTCTCCAGGGCAAAGCCCGTCACCCACTCCAGAGCGGAGGTGAGCAGCACGGAGCCCACAAAGAGCAGCAGAAGGTTATGCCGCAGGGGCTCCAGACAGGCCAGAACAATGACCACGCCAAAGCCGTAGATAGGACAGACCGGGCCATTGAGAAACCCGCGGTTGACAAATTTTCCGCTGACCAGAGCGGCGAAGCTTACCTCTGTGCACCAACCCAGAAAGGCATAGGCAAAGAAAATCCATAGGACCAGATACATAGGGCATAAGTCTCCTGAAAAAAGAATTTTATGGTACAGTATACCTCTTTTTGGAAAAAAAGTCCACACCGGTCTGTGGGGAAGAGGAGCAGGGCGGCGACGGGGCGGGCTTCCGCGGATAAGGATTGAAGAACGGGAAAAAACCTGTCATAATAGGAGAGACTTTGGATCCGCGGAGGAACGCGGAGCGGGACGAGAGTGGTTATTGAGCATGAGACGAATTTGTATCGGAGTCATGGCCCATGTGGACGCGGGGAAAACCACCCTGGCCGAGGGCCTTTTATATGTGGGAGGCGCCCTGCGCCGGCTGGGCCGGGTGGACCACGGGGACGCCTTTCTGGACACGGACGCCGTGGAGCGGGAGCGGGGCATCACCGTCTTTGCCAAGCAGGCGGTGCTGCCCCTTGGGGATGTGGAACTGACGCTGCTGGACACCCCGGGCCACGTGGATTTCTCTTCGGAGATGGAGCGCACCCTCCAGGTGCTGGACGGGGCCCTGCTGGTGGTCAGCGGCACCGACGGGGTGCAGAGCCACACCCGCACCCTCTGGCGGCTGCTGCAGCGCTACCAGGTGCCCACCTTTGTGTTTGTGAACAAGATGGACCTGGCGGGGGCGGACAAGATCCGGGTGCTGGAGGAGCTGGGCAAGCTGGATGGGGGCTTTGTGGACTTCACGGCCCCGGACTCGGAGCGGGATGAAGCCGCCGCCATGTGCAGCGAGGAGGCTCTGGAGGAGTTCCTGGAGACGGGAGCGGTGTCCGAGGGCACCCTGGCCCGGCTGACGGGAGAGCGGAAGCTGTTCCCCTGCTGGTTTGGCTCGGCGCTGAAGCTGGAGGGGGTGGAGGAACTCCTGTCCGGCCTGGAGACCGGCCTGCCTGAGAAGAAGTATCCCCGGGACTTCGGGGCAAGGGTCTTTAAAATCTCCCGGGACAGCCAGGGGGCGCGGCTCACCTGGCTGAAGGTCACCGGCGGCGCGCTGCGGCCCAAGGAACTCATCGGGGGCGGAGCAGGAGAGGAGCGCTGGGAGGAAAAGGTGGACCAGCTGCGCCTCTACTCCGGGGAGAAGTTCCGGACCCTGGAGGAGGCCCCGGCGGGGACGGTGTGTGCCGTCACCGGCCTGAGCCGCACCTACCCCGGCCAGGGTCTGGGGGCGGAGGAAGACGGTGCCCGGCCGGTGCTGGAGCCGGTGCTGTCCTATCAGCTCATCCTCCCCCAGGGCACCGACCCCCACACCGTTCTGCCCAAGCTGCGCCAGCTGGAGGAGGAGGACCCCATGCTCCGGGTGGTGTGGAATGAGCGGTGGAAGGAGATTCACCTGCAGCTCATGGGCCAGGTGCAGCTGGAGGTGCTGCGGCGGCAGCTTTCCGACCGCTTCGGCCTGGAGGCCGACTTCGGCACCGGGGGCATTGTGTACCGGGAGACCATCGCCGGGCCGGTGGAGGGCGTGGGCCACTTTGAGCCCCTGCGCCACTACGCCGAGGTCCACCTGCTGCTGGAGCCGGGAGAGCGGGGCAGCGGGGTGCGGGTGGCCTCCGCCTGTCCCACGGACCAGCTGGATTTGAACTGGCAGCGGCTGGTGCTCACCCACCTGCTGGAGCGGGAACACCCCGGGGTGCTCACCGGCTCCCCCCTCACCGACGTGAAAATTACCCTGGTGGCCGGGCGGGCCCATGTGAAGCACACCGAGGGGGGCGACTTCCGCCAGGCCACCTACCGGGCGGTGCGCCAGGGCCTCATGCAGGCGGAGACCCTTCTGCTGGAGCCCGTCTACGACTTCACCCTGGAGGTGCCCGTGGACTGTGTGGGCCGGGCCATGACCGATCTGCAGAACATGGGCGGAACCGTGGAGCCGCCGGAGAGCGGGGAAGAGCTGGTCGCTCTCACCGGGCAGGCCCCGGTGGCCGGCCTGCGGGATTATGGACAGCAGGTGGCCGCCTATACCCGGGGCCGGGGACGGCTTGGGTGCACCGCGGGGGGCTATGCGCCCTGCCACAACCAGGAGGAGGTGGCCGCGGAACTGGGCTACGACCCGGAGCGGGACACGGACAACCCCGCCGATTCGGTGTTCTGCGACCACGGCGCAGGCGTTGTGGTGAAGTGGAACGAGGTGCGGGAGCATATGCACGTGGACAGCGGGCTGCGCCTGGGGGAGGAGCCGGAAGCGGAAGAGCCCTCCGCTCCCGCCGGGGGAGAACGGGCCTACCGGGGCGGGTCCCTGGAGCAGGACAAGGAGCTCCAGGCCATCTTTGAGCGCACCTACGGCAAGGTGGAGCGCCAGGCCTTCCAGCCCCAGAAGAAACCTGCCCGCACCAGTCTGGACGAGGGCAAGTACCACATCCGGGACCAGAAGACGGGGCCGGAGTACCTGCTGGTGGACGGCTATAACATCATCTTCGCCTGGGAGGAGCTGGAGGCGGTGGCCCGGCAGGATGTGGCCGCCGCCCGGGCCATGCTGTCGGACATTTTGTCCAATTATCAGGGCTACCGCAAGTGCGTAGTCATTCTGGTGTTTGACGCCTACAAGGTGAAGGGAAACCCGGGCTCGGTGGAGAAGGTAAACAACATCTATGTGGTGTATACCAAGGAGGCGGAGACGGCCGACGCCTACATTGAAAAGGCCACCTACGACCTCCAAAAGGAGCACCGGGTGCGGGTGGCCACCTCGGACGGGCTGGAACAGCTCATCATCCTGGGCCACGGGGCGCTGCGTCTGTCCGCCCGGGCCTTCAAGGCGGAGGTGGAGCAGGCCCAGGGAGAAATTTCCGACCTCATCCGGCGGCACAACCGGAGCGGCGGCCGGGAGCAGAACCAGCTGCGCAGCACCGCCCAGGTCAAAAAACGGGAGGAAACACCGTGACAAAGCAATTGCAAGAAGGACAGGCCCGCCCCTTTCTGAAGTGGGCGGGCGGAAAGAGCCAGCTGCTGCCAGAGATCCGCAGGGTTTATCCGGAGGGGCTGGGAACCACCATCACCCGGTACGCCGAGCCCTTTCTGGGGGGCGGCGCGGTGCTGCTGGATATTTTGAGCACCTACCGTCTGGAGGCGGTCTACGCCAGCGACACCAACGGGGAGCTAATCAATGCCTACTGCTGTGTCCGGGACCGGCTGGAGGAGCTGTTGGAGCGGCTGCACCGGCTGGAGGAGGACTATCTGTCCCTGGATTCCCAGGCCCGGAAGGATTTTTACTATCGAATCCGGGCACAATTTAATGAGGGAGAGAGAGGGAACAAGGAGGATGCGGAGCGGGCGGCCCTGCTGCTGTTTTTGAACCGCACCTGCTTCAATGGGCTCTACCGGGTGAATGCCCGGGGAGAATTCAATGTACCGGCGGGGGCCTACAAAAATCCCACCATCTGCGACGAGGACAACCTGCGCCGGGTGTCCGGTCTGCTGCAGGGGGTGGAGCTGGTGTGCGCCCCCTACACCCAGGTGGAGGAGTTTGCCGATGAGCGGACCTTCCTCTACGCCGATCCCCCCTACCGCCCCCTGAACCAGACCTCCAGCTTCACGGCCTACACCAAAAATTCCTTTGGAGACCAGGAGCAGCGGGAGCTGGCTGTCTTCCTCAAGAAGTTGGCACAGCGGGGGGTAAAGGTGGCGGCCAGCAACTCCGACCCCCATAACACCGATCCTCAGGATAATTTCTTTGACGAGCTGTACGCGGGGTGTACCCTGCGGCGTATCGCCGCCTCCCGGATGATTAACTCGGATGCGGCTGCCCGGGGCAAGGTGAGCGAGCTGCTCATTACCACCTACTGAGCTGCGCCCTTCGGCCGGACAGGCCGTAGGGCGGCCTTTTCCGCCTGGGGTTTTTGTGCGTGACAAGCGGATGGTTTTATGGTAAAATAAAGGTGCGGAATTTGTGCCAGTCTGATATAAAAATGGATAAAATTCCATAAATTTACACCAAGAACCTGGCGCTTTGCGGGGAAACACAAAATCCTGCATATTCCTGCGAAAATCCTGTATATCCGGCTCTGGAGCCGGGAGAAGAAATGACTGAAAAAGGGCTGCGGCCAATCCACCGCCGCCCCTTTTTTTCGGAGGTGCAAACGATTATGCGAATTACAAATGCCCTTTTATTTGTGGACGGAGCCTTCCGGCCCGGCTCTCTGGCCTTTGAGAACGGCGTCATCACGGACATTGGTCCGGCGGATGCCCCGGGGGATCTGGACGCGGGGGGACAGTACCTGGTGCCCGGCTTTGTGGATGTTCACACCCACGGTGCCCGGAACCACGACTTTTCCGACGGCAATCCCGAGGGATTGCCCGTCATGGCCCGGCATTACGTCCAGCACGGAGTGACCTCCTTCCTGGCCACCACCATGACCCTGCCCGAGGAGGAACTCACCCGGGCCATGCACACCATCCGGGACTTTGTCCGGCCACAGGACGGCGCCAAGTGTGCCGGCATCCATCTGGAGGGACCCTTCCTGTCCTACGCTAAGCGGGGCGCTCAGGCGGCGGATAACCTGCACAAGCCCGATATGGCCATGTTCCGCCGGCTCAATGAGGCCAGCGGAGGACAGGTGCGCCTCATCACCGTGGCTCCCGAGGAGGACGGCTGCCTGCCCTTTATTGAGGAGGTGTCCAAGGAGTGCACCGTCTCCCTGGGCCACACCACCGCCGGGTACGACCTGGCCATGGAGGCCTTCCGGGCGGGCGCCAACCACGCCACCCACCTCTATAACGGCATGCCGCCCCTGAACCACCGGGAGCCCGGAGTGATTGGGGCTGCGCTGGACGCTGGTGCTGCGGTGGAGCTCATCTGCGACGGCATGCACATCCACCCCTCGGTGATTCGGGCCACCCACCGCATGTTTGGGGAGCAGCTGGTGCTGATCAGCGACTCCATGCGCTGTGCCGATATGCCTGACGGCGACTATGAGCTGGGCGGACAGCCGGTTGAGCTGCACAGCGGCCGGGCTACCTTGAAGGGGACGGACACCCTGGCCGGCTCTTCCACCAACATGCTCACTGAGGTGAAGAACGTGGTCTCCTACGGGCTGTCCCTGGAGGACGCCATCACCGCTGCCACCCTGGCTCCCGCCCGCTCGGTGGGGCTGGAGGGTGAGATTGGCTCCCTGGCGGTGGGCAAGCGGGCGGATTTCCTGCTGCTGTCCAAGGACCTGGAGCTGAAAGCCGTCTATGTAGAGGGCGAACAAGCGTGCTGACTGCTCCAAAAGAGCGGATCATACGATATAAATATGGAGGAATGACTGCCATGAGAATTATCCGAACCAAGGACTACGACGCCATGAGCGCCGCCGCCGCCCGGCTGATTGCCGCCCAGATCACCCTGAAGCCCAACTGCGTGCTGGGCCTGGCCACCGGCTCTTCTCCGGTAGGAGCCTATCAGAACCTCATCGCCTGGAACAAGGCGGGCGAGCTGGACTTCTCCCAGGTGCGCTCGGTGAACCTGGACGAGTACGCCGGCCTCACCCCCGACCACGACCAGAGCTACGCCTACTTTATGCGCCATAACCTCTTTGACCACGTGAACATTGACCAGAAGAACACCAATGTGCCCTCCGGTGTCAACGGCGACGGGGAGTGTGAGCGCTACGACAAGCTCATCGCCGACTTCGGCGGCATCGACCTGCAGCTGCTGGGCCTGGGCGTCAACGGCCACATCGGCTTCAACGAGCCCGACGACCACTTCTCTCTGGGCACCCACAAGGTGACCCTGACCGAGAGCACCCGGGAAGCCAACAAGCGCTTCTTCACCTCCATTGACGAGGTGCCCACCCACGCCTATACCATGGGTGTGCGGGACATTCTCCAGGCCCGCCGGGTGGTGATGGTGGCCTCCGGTGCCAACAAGGCCCAGGCCATCAAGGACGCCTTCTTCGGCCCCGTGACCCCCCAGGTGCCCGCCTCCATCCTCCAGTACCACCCCGACTTCATCCTGGTGGCGGATGAGGAGGCCCTGTCTCTCATCTGATCGAGAGCAGGCAGCAAATCCCAAACAGAGCAAAACACCGGGCTCCATTCCGTCGGAATGGAGCCCGGTGTTTTGTCGTTCTTTGAAATTGTGGACCGAAAGGACCGGCCTGAGAGACAGCCCGCAATCAATAGACGGGATTTTCTACCTCTACCTTGTCCACAGCCTGATAGGGAGCCAGAGTGGAGACCATCTTCACGGGAACGTCGTAAGCGTTGCGGCAGTAGTGGACCTCGCCGGGCTCGATGTGGATGAGGTCGCCCTTGCTCAGGGTGTGCACGGTGCCATCCACCACGATGTCAATCTTGCCCTCCAGGATGAAGAAGTTCTCCTCCATCACGTTGTGATAGTGGGCGCGGAAGTCCTGGCCGGGCATGAACTGCACCAGGGCGAAGTTCATGCGGGGGCCCTTCATCAGGTACTTGGGACCGCTGTCGCCGAAGCGGTACTCCTTCTCATTTTCGTTGATTACAAACATAAATCTCTCTCCATTCTATACTGGGACTGTCGGCTTACAGGCCGGGGGCAATCCACATATTTTTGGTCAGCTTGCGGTCGCAGAGCTCCAGCTGAGCGGCGTAAACCTGGCGCCAAACCTGATACATGTCCTCGTAGACAGCATAATTGTCGGGGTTGGGAACGTAAGTATGATCAAAGCGCACGGTGCGCTGAGCACCCTCGGCGATGCTGGGATAGATGCCCACGCCGTAGCCGGCCAGAATGGCGGCGCCAAGAGCGGTGGCCTCCTTCACCACGGGAGTGCGCACATTCTTGCCGGTGACGTCGGCCAGAATCTGGCACCACAGGGGGCTCTTGGAGGCGCCTCCGGCGAAGATGAGCTCCTCGGGCTCGTTGCCGGTGGCCTCCTTCACCAGGGCGATGTGGCCCTTGACGATGAGGGCGGTGTTTTCCAGGATGGCGCGGTAGAAGGTGTAGCGGTTGAACTTCTCGGGCTCCAGCTCGAAATTGGTGAAGGTGGGGGAGGCGTGCTTCCAGTTGATGAAGTTCATCACGTCGCTGAAGCAGCACATCATGCCGTAGGAGCCGGCGGGAATCTTCTCCGCCTCACGGTTCATCAGGTCGTAGGGATCCACCCCTTCGGCGGCACCCTGCTGCTTCTCCAGCTGGCAGAAGCCGTCCCGGAACCAGCGCATCACCAGACCGGGCTTGAAGGCCAGAGCCTCATACTGCCACACGCCGGGGACGGCGTGGCAGTTGACACGGACCCGGCCCTGGGGGTCGGTCTTACCGCTGTCGGTGTTGAACTCATACTGCCAGAAGCTGCCGCCGAACACGGCCGCCTGGCCGGGGTCACAGGCGCCCACGCCGATGGTGCCCAGCTGGCAGTCGCCGCCGCCCACCACCACGGGGGTGCCCTCGGCGAGGCCGGTCTGGGAAGCGCCCTGGGCGCTCACCTTGCCGGCAATCTGGCCGCACTCCAGCACTGCGGGGAAGATGTCCTCCCGCAGGCCGCAGCGTCGGGCGATGGAGGGGTCCCAGGTACGGCTCTGCAGGTCCATGAGGCCGGTGGTGGAGCCGTTGCTGGGCTCCACAGCCAGCACGCCGGTGAGCTTATAGATCAACCAGTCGTTGAACATGCCAACGGCGGCGGTCTTCTCGTAGATTTCGGGCATCTTGTTCTTGACCCACAGGATACGGGGGATGGCGTTGAGGGCGTAGCTCTGGCCGGACTGGGCATAGAGCTCCTTCTCCAGCTCCGGATCGCTCTGGATCAGCTGAGCTACCTCATCGTTGCTGCGGGCGTCCACGTTGGCGCAGGCCCAGATCTCCGTACCCTCCTTATCATAGAGGAGGATACCCTCCCGCATGCAGGTGGTGGAGACGGCGGCCACGTCGGAGGGAGCGATGCCGGTCTGCTCCAGCACGCCCCGGACACAGCCGCTGGCCAGCTTCCAGTTGTATTCCCAGTCGAAATCCATGCTGCCGGGGAAGCGGGGATCCTCCTTGTGAGTCCACTCCTCCTGCACGCAGCCGATCTGGTTGCCGTCCAGATCGAACAGGACAGCGCGAACGCTGCCGGTTCCGGCGTCAATTGCCATCAGGTATTTGGACATAAGAACCATCAACTCCTTAAAATATTAAAATTCAGAACGATATAAATCCCTTAAGTGGATACGGAACGGGAAAGACGCAAAGACGGACCCTGATCCGGGCGGGACAGGGCCCAGGGGTTATTCGTGGGCGAGCAGAGCCTCGGCCGTGGCCTCATCGGTGATGAGGGTGTCCAGGTACTGCCCCTTCAGCACGGCATGGATGGCTTCGATCTTATCCTCGCCTCCGGCCACACCGATGACGTTGTTCATCTGGCGCAGCTCCTGGAGGGGAGTGCTCAGAAGCCGCTGCTCCACGCTGCTCTGGATGGGATTTCCGTCCTTGTCGATGAAGTGGCTGAGGATGTCGCCCACAGCCCCCTGCATCTCCAGCAGCAGGAAGTCGGCTTTGGTGAGGATGCCGTTTTGAATAATGGTGGCGTTGGCGCCCATACTGCCGATGCCTACCACCGTCATCTTGGCCACCCGGCTCATCTGCTGAATGCGCTGGACCGATTCCTCCTGGAACATGACCTGGACCAGCTCGGGGCTGCCCAGAATCAGGGGGGAGGGGATGAGGTGCAGGCGGGCATTGAAGACGCTGGACTGGGTGTTGGGCAGATAGTAGCTCACACCGCCGGTAAGGGACACGGCGTTGATGGGGTGTTCCGTGGAACGGGCCAGATGGTTGAGGATCCGGCTGGGGGTGTCGCCGTAGCCCATATTTATAAAGGTATTGTCGGTCAGACGATCCGCGATATACATGGCGGCTGCCTGGGCCAGGCTCTCGTTGAGCTCGGAGGCGTCGCTGCCCACCGGGATGACAAAGGCGTCATTGAGGGAAAAGTGGGTAATCAGAGACTTCTCCACCTGCATGCGGCGGTTGTTGTCCTGCCGGATGCGGAAGCTGACAATACCGTTCTGCCGGGCCTTCTCCAGAAGTCGGATGACCCGGATGCGGCTGATGCCCAGGAGCTCAGAGATTTTCTGCTGGGTATAGTTTTCGATGTAATAATACCACGCTGTTTTTACCATTAAAATCTCTTCGTAATTGAAGTCTCCGTTCATGATTTCAGCTCCTGCACATTAAGAGAAATTAAAAGGGGAAAAGAGCGGGAATGGAAAGAACAAAAGTTTTAAGTTGAATCAAATGTTTTCCTAATTGAGTATAGCATTGAGCCCTATCAGATGTCAATGCGATTTTATAAATGTTATGAAAAGACCATAAAATTGTATGTTATAGACAAATAATTGCAATTCTATATGTGCAAATGAAACAATTATTTGTATTTTATGCCCGAGAATCCTGAAAGAAAGCTGATAAAATGCTGCAAATCGACGAAAAAAACCGGCTGGAGACGGCTTGTTGTTTGACATTTCCTGTTGACAAAGCGAAAAAAATCCATTATTCTAAGCCCATAACAAAATATACGAAGTAGTAACTTTTGTGATTGCGTACAGTGGGAGGTATCGGCTTGGAAAACATGACTGCTCCGTCCGGCAAGGAAAAGCTCCTGTCGGTTCGTAATGTCTACAAGTCATTTGGCCTGAACGCCGTCCTGAAAGGTATCAGCCTGGACCTGGCTCCGGGAGAGGTACTGGCCTTAATCGGAGGCAACGGCGCAGGTAAAAGTACCCTGATGAAGATCATCATGGGCATTTACAGCCATGACAGCGGCGAGATTTTTGTAGACGGTCAGGAAATGACGGTGGGGAAGCCCGCCGAGGCTTTGGCACACGGTGTTTACATGGTGCCTCAGGAGCCCCTGCTGTTCCCCAATATGACGGTAGAGGAGAACATCCTCATTGGCTTCAACCGTCCCCGGGCAGAACTGCACCGGGAACTGGTGGAGCGGATGGACTACCTGGGCTGGCACATCGCTCTGGAGCGGAAGGCCAGCAGCCTGTCCATCGCTGAGCAGCAGCTGGTGGAGATTCTCCGCGGCCTGCTGCGTCACGCCAAGGTGCTGATTCTGGATGAGCCCACCAGCGCCCTTACCTTTAAAGAAGTGGAAAGCCTCTTTAAATGTGTGGAGGACCTGAAGAGCCAGGGCATCGGCATTATCTACATCACTCACCGCCTCAACGAGGTCTTTGAGATTGCCACCACAGTGGCCATCATGCGCGACGGTGTCATCACCCTGGACGGTCCGGTGAGCAACTTCACCCGGGACGACCTGGTGTGCGGCCTTTTGCCCACCGACTCCTGCCAGCGCAAGACCCAGGTGACCAGCAAGGTGGACTACTCCAAGCCCCCTGTCTTCGAGCTGCGCAACTTCAGCGGCTACGGCTTTACCGACATCTCCCTGAAGGTTTATCCCGGTGAGATTCTGGGCCTGGCCGGCGTGGTAGGCGCGGGCCGTACCGAGATGGCCATGACCATTTTCGGCCGGGACAAGGTGCTGGGCGGCAATGTAATTCTGGACGGCAAGGACATCACCGGTCTGAAGACCGCGGACGTCATCAAGGCTGGCCTGAACTACGTGCCCGAGGACCGTCACGCCGACGGCCTGTTCAAGATCAGCGACGTGGCCTGCAATACCACCAGCGCTCTGCTGGGCACTGCTCAGATGGGTCACTTCTTCCTCAACCGCAAGGAGGAGAAGAAGGTCACCCAGCAGTATGTGGATGACTTCCGCATCAAGGTCACCGGCCAGGATCAGCTGACCGGCAGCCTGTCCGGCGGCAACCAGCAGAAGATTGTCATCGGCCGCAGCCTGTCTACGGCTCCCAAGCTGGTCATTCTGGACGAGCCCACCCGCGGCATCGACGCGGCGGCCCGCGGCGACGTATACAGCATCATCCATCAGCTGCGTGACCAGGGCGTGTCCATCTTGCTCATCTCCTCTGATATGGAAGAAATTGTGGAGCTGAGCGACCGGGCCATGAGCATTTATCTGGGCCGGGTCAACTGTGAATTTGCCAAGGAGGATGTCAATCAGGACAACCTGACCAGCGCCGCCTTTGGTCTGATCCGGAAGGAGGAGGAAAAGGCATGAGTGCGCTGAAAAAAGTCCTGAAGGCCCGGGAGCTGAGCAGCTTTCTGTTCCTGGTAGCCCTGTTCATCATCGTCAGCATCATCAACCCCACCTTCGCCTCCTCGGAGAACATTTCCGCCTGCTTTAACTCCGCGGTTGTGTATATCCTCATCGCCATCGGTATGGCCTTTGCCATCATCGTGGGTGAGATTGATGTTTCCGTCGGTTCCATTCTGGGCATCGTGGCCACGGTTGTGGGCAGCATGCTCCGGGACGGCAGCAACTGGCTGGTTGCATTTGCAGTGGGCATCCTCATCGGCGCCGTCATCGGCCTGTTCAACGGCTGGGGCGTGGCGGTCATGGGTGTTCCCTCTCTGATCTTTACCCTGGGTACCAACGGTATCCTCCGCGGCAGCATGTATGTGTATGCCGGCGGCGCCTGGGTGGAGAACCTGCCTAAGTCCTTCAAGGATTTCTCCTCCAAGACTCTGGTGGGTGACCTCACCGTTTACTTCTGCGCCTGCTTGATTGTAGTGGCCATTATTCATGTGCTGCTTACCCGCACCCGTCGGGGCCGCTACTTCACCGCCGTGGGCGACAATGCCGGCGGCGCCACGCTGGTCGGCATCTCTGCCACCAAGACCAAGGTTCTGGCCTATGTGATCTGCGGCGTCATGTCCGCCATTGCCGGTATCCTCTTCTGCAGCCGTATCGGCTTCGTCACCTCTCTGTCCGGCAACGGCTATGAGATGAAGGCCGTGGCCGCCTGTGTGCTGGGCGGTATCAGCCTGAGCGGCGGCGTGGGCAGCGTCATCGGCGCGGCCATCGGCGCAGTCATTATGAGCTCCATCAGCTACCTGCTGGTCTTTATGGGCTTCTCGTCCAACTACGATAACGCCATCACCGGTATCATCCTCATCGCCATCGTTGTCATTGATGCACTGATGCAGAACCGCAGCGCCGTGCGCAGCCGCCACGAGCGCCTGATGGCCCGCACAGCCAACGCAATGGAAGGAGGCGATCCCCAGTGAAGAAGTTAGATTCTCATCATCACGGTAAAGTAGGCAGCCTGCTGAAAAACTGGAACACCTTCCTGGTGGTCATTCTGGTACTGGAGTTCGTCATCTTCGGCGCAGCCAATCCCAAGTTCCTGCGGATTCCCCTGCTGCTGTCCAGCGTCAACGACTTTATCGCCATCTGCCTCATCAGCTTGTTTGTCACCTTCGTCATGATCACCGGCGGCATCGATATTCAGGCCGGCTCCATCGTGGGTCTGACCTCCATCATCATCGGTGTGGCCTGGCAGGACTTCGGCTTCAACATCTGGGGAGCCGTGGTGCTGGCCATTGTGGCCGCCGCCCTGTGCGGCGCCCTGTCCGGCTTCTTCATCGCCTACTGCCGGGTTCAGGCCATGGTGGTGACCCTGGGCGGAAGCTTCCTGTATGCCGGCCTGGCCCTGCTGGTGTCCACCCTCAGCTCCACCGAGAGCTATCAGGGCATCAGCGGCTTCCCCGACAGCTTCAAGGCCCTGACCAAGTTCAAGCTCTTTGATGTGATTCCTTCCCAGCTGCTGATTTTCGCTGCTATGACCGTAATCGCCTATCTGCTGCTCCACAAGAGCAAGTACGGCCGCAAGGTCTTCCTGGTGGGCGTCAATCCCCGGGCTGCGGAATTTTCCGGCATCAATTCCCGTATGATCATCCTGTCCACCTATGTGCTCAGCGCCATCAGCGCCGCCATTGCCGGCATCGTGCTGACGTCCTATCTGGGCACCGCCAAGAGCGACCTGGGCAGCACCCTGACCATGAACATTATCACCGCCTGCGTGCTGGGCGGCACCCTGTCCACCGGCGGCAAGGGCAGCGCCATCGGTACTGCTTTGGCCTCCCTGATCATCGGTCTGCTGCGCTTCGGCCTGCCTCTCTGCTTCAAGATCAACACCCAGTATCTGGACATCCCCATCGGTGTTCTGCTGGTCGTGGTGGTCGTGGGCCGCGCCGTGGTCAACATGCCCGGCACCGCCGTATTTATGGCCAAGCTGAAAGGAAAATTCCAGCCGAAAGCCAAGGCGGCTCAATAATGTTTGGAATTAGATCGGAGCGATCCGTTCTAATATAAAAACAGGAGGTAATGAAAATGAAAAAAGCACTTGCACTGGCACTTGCGCTGGCCATGAGCCTGTCTCTGGTGGCTTGCGGAAGCAGCAACGACTCCAGCAGCCAGTCCAGCGGTTCCTCTGCCAGCGGTTCTCAGACCGATGCCAGCAGCTCCGCGGACGGCGAGGTCAAGTCCGTTGAGGGCATGACCGTCACCTTCATCCCCAAGGTTACCGGCAACGCCTTCTTCGAGGTGGCCAACAACGGCGCCCAGGAGTATGCCAAGGATTGGGGCATCACCGTTGACTATCAGGGCAGCGCCAACGCCGCCGTGGCTGACCAGGTTCAGGTCATCAACACTGCTGTGGCTTCCGGCACTGACGCTATCTGCATCTCCACCGTGGACGCCGCCGGCGTGTCCGACGCTCTGAAGTCCGCCAGCGAGGCTGGTGTTGTGGTCACCACTTGGGACTCCGACGCCAATCCTGCTGACCGTACCCTGATGGTTTCCCAGGGCACTCCTGAGGTTCTGGGCCAGATGCTGGTCGACATGGCCGTTGCCGGCCTGGAGGCCCGTGGCGTGGATCCCGAGAACGATGAGGTTACTTACTGCTGGCACTACTCCCAGGCTACCGTGACCGACCAGAACAGCTGGCAGGTCGCCGGTGAGGCTATCATCGCTGAGAAGTACCCCAACTGGACCAACGTTGCTCCTGACAACTACTACTCCAACCAGGATGCTGAGCAGGCCATCACCGTCGGCGAGGCCGTTCTGTCCGCTCACCCCGACATCGACCTGATCATCTGCAACGACTCCACCGCTCTGCCCGGCCAGCTGCAGGCTGCCGAGAACCAGGGCTACAACAAGGACACCATCACCATCACCGGCTTTGCTACCCCCAACTCCATCAAGGAGTACTGCTCCAACGGCACTCTGTATAACTGGGGCCTGTGGGATTGCGCTGTTCAGGGCGGCATGGGCTGCTACCTGGCTGCTTACCTGGCTGCCGGCAACACCGTTAAGGTTGGCGACGTGATCGACATCCCCGGCATCGGCGAGTGCGAGGTCATGCCCAACGACAGCATCTCCGAGGGTGCTGAGACTGCTGAGACCAACAACGGCGTGGTGCTGCTGCCCGAGCGCGTGGTGTTCACCGCCGAGAACATGGATCAGTACGATTTCTAATTGCAATTGCACTGAAAAAGGCGCATAATTGAAGAGGGTCACCTCTTCCGGAGCACGGCCTCACGGCCGTGCTCCGCTGCCGCAGACGCATGGGAAGCGCTTTCGTGCGCCTGCGGGAGCGGAGGGTTCCGCTTACTTTTCCAGATGTGTAATTGGATACATATTTAAAGGAGGATCTTATTATGGCAGATCTGCAGGGCCTGAAGGTCGCGAAGGATTATCATGTTAATGTTCCGTTTGCCAATCAGAACGGCTTTTATCTGAAGGGTTCCAACAGCCTGGAGTGGGGCATGAAGCGCCACCTGGCCAATATCTTCAATCCCAAGAGCGGCAACACTGTGATGTTTGCCTTTGACCACGGCTACTTTATGGGAAGCACCGCCGGTCTGGAGCGTCTGGATCTGCTGCTGCCCAAGCTGGCTCCCTATGTGGACTGCTTCATGGGTACCCGCGGCGCCATCCGCACCTGCTGCCCCCCCGAGCTGACCAACGCCATCGCGCTGCGTGTCACCTCCGGCTCCAGCATGCTGCAGGATGACCTGAGCCACGAGGTTGTGGCGGTGGACATCGAGGACTCCATCCGCATGAACGCCGACTGCATGGCCGTTCAGACCTTCATCGGTGCCGACGGCCAGATGTCCAGCCTGGACAACCTGAACCAGGTCATCAACGCCGGTATGCGTTACAGCGTTCCCACCCTGGGCGTGTGCGCCGTGGGTAAGGACATGGAGCGTACCGACCGCTTCTTCAAGCTGGCCACCCGCATCATTGCTGAGATGGGCTGCCAGATTGTCAAGACCTACAACTGCGACAAGTTTGAAGAGGTCGTGGCTGCCTGCCCCGTGCCCATCGTGGTGGCCGGCGGCAAGAAGCTGCCTGAGGCTGATGCTCTGACCCTGGCCTACGAGGTCATTCAGAAGGGCGCCCGCGGCGTCGACATGGGCCGCAACATTTTCCAGAGCGAGCATCCCGTAGAGATGGCCATGGCGGTCAACAAGGTTGTCCACGAGGGCTTCACCGACAAGGAAGCTTACGAGTTCTACCTCGACAGCATCAACGGATAACACTGGAGACAGAGGGGGCAGGCCATGGGGCCTGCCCCCATTTCCATTTTGAATGGGTAAAGGAGAGGTGCAATATGCTGCTGCGCGTCGCGGAAATGGTTGTCCCTGTGCTGATTCTTCTGGGAATCGGGTGCTGGTGCAACCGTACCCAGGTGTTTGATCTGCAGGGTCTGGCCGGAATCAAGTCGGTCATCGGAGACATTCTCCTGCCGGTGGTGCTGTTCAACGCCTTCTTTACCGCCCAGTACAGCATGACGGTGGTGCTGCTGTTCGTGGCGGTCTATGCGGGCTTCGGAATTGCCCTGGCCATCGGCTTCGGGCTGCGCTGGCTGGTGGCGCCCTATGGACGTTTCTTCCCCTTCCTGCTGGCCAGTGCCGAGGGCGGGATGCTGGGCTACGCCCTGTACGGGCTTCTCACCGGAGAGCAGAGCGGCTTTGCGGCGGTGGACCTGGGCCAGACCGTCTTTGCCTATACCGCCTTCCTGGGCGCCCTGAAGGCAGTGGACGGCGGCGCGCTGGGTCCCAAAGACATGGTGAAAATCATGGCGGGCAACCGCTGCTTTTTGGGGATGCTGCTGGGCATCCTTCTGGGTGCCACCGGCGTGGGAAATCTGGTCCTCTCCAGCCAGCTGGGGGAGCTGGTACGTCAGATTATCTCCATGATCACCGCGCCCACCAGTGCCCTGGTGCTGCTGGTGGTGGGCTATGAGCTCAATCTAAGCCGGCGGCTGCTGCGGCCGGTGGTGACCACGGTGGTGCTGCGCCTGCTGGTCATGGGCGGCCTGCTGGTGCTGGCGAGCACGGTGGTGTTCCACATCATTCCCTTCTCCAAGGACCTGATGCTGGCCCTGATGGTGCTCTATTCCCTGCCCGCCCCCTTTATTATTCCCCTGTTTGCCGACGTGGGCGAGGATGGAGAGTATATCTCCACCACCCTGTCCGCCCACACCATTTGTACCATGGCCCTGTTTGCCGCCATTGCGGCCTATGCGGTGGCCTAGCCCCAGTTTTCAAAAGGAGACCAGACCATGAAACGTTTTTTATCCCTTATGCTGTGCGGAATGATGCTGCTGTCGGTTACCTCCTGCGGTACCTCCCAGCCGGATCCGGAGACGGTGGGCTCCATTGGTGAGACTACCTTCAGTTCCAAGCTCTACCGCCTGCTGCAGCTGAATACCGCCCGGGCGAATCCGGATGCCAGCGAGAAGGAGCTGCGTCAGGCTGTGCTGGAGGAGATGGAGCACTACGCCGCCGTGGAGGCCCGCTTCCAGCAGTTGGGCGGCGAGATGGGGGAGGAGGGCCAGGCCTATGTGGACCAGTACGCCCCCACCATCTGGCAGCAGTCCCAGACTGAGATGGAGGAAAACGGAGTGGATGAGGCCACTCTGGAGGAGTATGTGGCCCATCTGTACCGGGAAGACAGTCTGCTCACCATGGTATACGGGAAGGACGGAGAGCAGCCGGTGGCTGAGGGAGAGATTCTGGACTATGCCCGGGAGAACCTCTACTACGGCGTGTGTGTCTACCTGCCTCTGACCGGGGAGGAGGACCAGAGCATCAGCAATGACGACCAGGCCAAGGAGCAGGTGCTTGCCGCTGCCCAGCGGATCCAGCAGGCTGCTTCGGACGAGGAGAGCATGCGCAACGCGGCAAGTGCGGAACTGCCTCAGGTGCTGGCTCTGACCGAGCGGACCTGGAATGAGGAAGATCTGGACAGCTATGTCTATGCCAATCTGTTTACCCCGGAGAACTGGGAGGCCAACCTGAGCGAGGGCGCCATGGAGGTCCTGCGAAATACAGACTATGGGGCCTGCTCGGTTCTGGAGAACGAGAACAGCATCACGGTGTTCCTGCGTCTGGATCCGGAGGGAGAGTACACCGCCGAGGACCTGCGCCCCTATGTGACCCGGATGATGAAGGAAGGGGAGCTGGACGAGGCGCTGGCCGCCCAGGGCGCAGAGCTAACCCATCAGTTGGATGAGGCGGCTGTGGACGCCATGTGGAAGTAAGTTCCGCGGTTACGTTAAGAGACAAAATATCCCCCGTGCCTTGGGCACGGGGGATATTTGTTTCAAAGCAGGTGTACTTACAACTTCTCCAACGAGGTCTGAATTAACCGGATGGAGTCGGCGGGGATGCCATAGAGCTGGCCGATTGCCGTGTCCAGATCCGACTGGAGCGCTGCCCGCTGTTCGGCGTCCGCTGTGGCGTGTCCGGCTTCGCAGATGGTGGCGATGCGCTGATGGAGCGCGTTGCTGGGGTCATATTTGGGGATGTTAAGCTTGTCCAGAACGTGGGCGGAGATGCTGGTGGGGTTCATGTAGCATTTCACGCAGTAGCTCACGGGGGAAGAGCTTAAGACGCCGCAGAGATAATAGGCTTCCTCCCTGCAGTCCGTGCCCACATACATGATTTTTTCGTTGGGAATATACAGCTTTTCACCAATCAGGCTGTCCTGGACGGAGGTAATGACGGCGGTAATGAAGGACTGCGCAATATACCGCCAGGCCACTTTATAGCTTGAAAATGTGTATTCGCCGATTCGCAGAATGGAATAAAAGTGCTGGGCCTGGATCTCCTTTTCCCATCCGGCAAACCCCTTGCGGGCATCCAGGTCCGCTTTAAAATGCGCCAGATAATCAAAGGTTTTGGGGGCCTCTGCTTTGAGGGTGCTCTCGTCCACCGGATACATTTTCGTCTCGGCGGTGTGGGGGCATAGGATATAGGACTTGGTGTGAACGCTCCACTGGGCGATGTCACTGCCCTGAACCAGGGGGTAGACAAAGGTGGGTTCAAGCTCAGCGGTTACGGCCTCCACCTTCCGCTTTGCCCGCTCCACAATGTTGCGGACTTTGATAGTGTCGCCGGTTCGATCCAGAATGTTCATCCAATAGACCGCATTTGCTCCGCCGGTAAAGACACCGGTTCTTGCCTTATATGGGTTGCTGCCCAGCAGCTGATCAATGACGGCAACAAGCTGCTGGGGAGAATTGACCCAGAGGGAAGTGGGGTCCTGCTTGTCCGTGGGAAATGCAATCATGTGTTCCACGTCAACAAAGGCCATAATGGAATCGGCAGTTGCGTCCGGTTCCCGTGTGGCTTTTAGAAAGTGCTTCTTCCGGGACCAGCAGTTATATGGGACCGGGAAAGTCTGTGTCTCATTTTTCCGGATCAGTACCAGCGCGCTCCGGGTGTTGACCCCCTCAAAGGGCTTCACGCTGCACAGGTCATCCACCTGCAGGACCCGGAATTCGGTGTCGTCCTTCCCCAGCTTGAAGCGGCGGAAGCCAGCTCCGTTCTGCGCGGATTTGAACATGGCCTGGCGCAGGACAAAACTGAGATAGCCCCGGTCCCGCAGAAAACGGTCGATCACCACGTATGTCACCAGAATAGAAATATCTTCCTTGGAAAAGCTCAGGTCGCGGCCCTTGGCGCTGAACAGCCCGTACTCCGGCCACAGGTGCTGGGATTTCGCCTTATATTTCGGGGGGAGATATTCCCAGTTCACCCATGGAGGGTTGCCCACCACAATGTCGGCCTTCTCTTCGTAAAACGCATAGATGCGATTCAACAGAATGTTGGCAAGAATGGCCTGGTTGGTGGAATCATAGGCCGAAATACTCTGGTACAAGGGGGCGCAAGCTTCGCTTTGCTGCAGGAGCTGCAGAAACTCACGGGCGCGGAAGGGCGGATTTTCTTGCAGAACCGCTTCACAAATGGAGCGGGGGAGCGCACAGATCAAATCGCAGTTGGTGTCAATGGTGAGGGTTTCCCCTTCAAGCACCGGCGTGTTGATGATGTCATAGTGGTAGACAGGGATGATGAAATTTTGGCAGGAGCTCAGTTGGTCGATTATAGTTGCCAGGTAGTTTGTCTTGGCCGTAAGAACGGCAAGGGCGTTGATGTCAAACCCAGCCACCATGGCCGGGTCCACCAGGCCATCCACGGATTCGGCCTGAATCATCCGCATGACCCGCGTTAAAAAAGTCCCCGCCCCGCAGGTGGGATCGATGAAACGGAGGTCCGTGATGGTTGCTCCGCTTGCTTGCAAGGCATTTTTAATGGTGCAGGTGGCCAGCCAGTCGGGCGTATAGTATTCGCCCAGAGCATGGCGGATTTCCCGTGGAATCACCGTTTCATAAATGTGCTTCAAGCTGTCGGAGCGGAAGCTTTGGAGAAAGCCTTTGATGGAAAAAATGGTGTTTTCCCCATCCAGACAGCGCCAAAGGGTGCAGCACTGGGCTTCCAGGTCCGAATCCCAGTACTTCAAAATCCAGGAAAACCAGTCGTCATAGCAATAATTGACAATGCCCAGGGAAACAAACGCGCTGCCCGACAGGATGCGTTGGATGGAGTCACCGTTCACCTCATGGGCTTGGGAGGAGGATGCGCCCTCCACCATATTAAATGTGATGAGCTTAATGAGAACGCTGTAAAAGGTTTGGATGCTCTTTAAGAGCTGAGACAAATCCACATTTTCGGGATCTTCAAATCCGTACAGGGCACAGAGCTCCGCGGAATTGATTTTCGTGTTCTGGGAAAGAAGCTCACCCAGGTTTCCGTAGGTAAAGGTGAGCTCGTTTTGCCACATGGAAAACAGAGGGTCGCTGCAGTCCTGCAGATGATCCAGCTTGTCATAAAAGCAGCGGATCAGAGCCTGCTCGGTTCGGAAGAGCCGCGACTCCTTGTCCTGGAGCTGTGCGTGTATGGAATGAAGATCGTACATAAAAAGGGCCTCCACGTGCGAAGAAAAAAGTACTGTACATGAAACGAGGACTATATTACAATAGTTTCAATTCAAATGCAAGCGGTTATTTGCGTGCTCATCGCAGGAGGATAACTATGGATAAGCTGCAGGAATTTTGGTACTGTGTGGCCCCGCAGAACGAGATTCCCCTCTATCGGGGAGAGACGCTGGATGACCAGGTTGTGGCCAGCTTACTTGCGTTTCTCAATTACTATCGCAGCCATCGGGAGGGCACCTTTTCGGAGTCGCTCCAGAAGGCCCTGTTACATAACCCGAAATTCATACGGGACATCCGGCTGCTGCTGGGGATCTCCGATAAGCGGTTTTATCTGGATATGACCTACCTTGCCCACAGCTGGCAGGCGGATGACGGAACGCGCCTGGTTGAGGAAGCACGTGAAGATTTAGTCAAGCACAGCACCGGCTGGTTTGTGGGCAGACTCTCCCGTCCGGGAAAAGAGAAGTGGGCCGAGCTGATTGCCGGATACTTTCGCGACAACGATTTGGAGCAGATTCTGAATGCCTTTCTGCCTTTGTCTGAGAACCTGATAAAAGAGATTTTTAATAATCTGATTGCTCCCAAAGAGATTCAGCAAAAGCAGGCCAAGTACCGGGGACACGGTGCAGAGCGGCTGGCGGCCCGGAGCTTCCACGATGTGGGGGCCAGAATTTATCCGGAAAAGAAGCATCTGGAGCCCATGGCCGAGCGGGACCCCAACGTCAACCTTGCCACCATGGAGCTTGTGTCCCATGAGGCGGCGGCCGCAGGAATCCACAGCTTTGATCTGATCATAAAGGATGAGGAGGGGGACATCCGCGCGCTGGTGCAGTCCCTGATTCATACCTCAGATCCCGGGCAGTATGGCGTGAACAAATCGGACGAGACCGTGGACATCAAGAAGATGATCAACCGGTACAACGAGAAGAACCCCCAGAAGCCGGTCTATTTGATTGGAAATGTGGACGGTGTGGGATTTTCGGAAAATCCCAACGGCACCATTGCGAAGATGCTTGGGGTGTTTGATTCCTTCGTACAGGTCAACACCATGTTCAAGGCGGGCCTTTACCTGCAGCAGCTGGGACTGATCTCCGGCATCCGGGCTGTTCTGCTGGACGAGGACTATTTCTCCCCGGAGGCGAAGGAGCACTTTTACCGGAACTATATGGAGCCTGCCGGTGTGAAACTGGTGGATGAGGTGCCGGAATATGCGCAAAAACGCATTCGGGCGGGCCGCGCCTGGCTGATTTATTGAGCTTGGCGGCCTGCCGCAGCCATACGGAGCGGGAAAACGAAGTGAAATTTGGCCCCCTTGCCCCTCTTATAAAGAAAAAACAGGCGGACAGCACAAAAGTGCTGTCCGCCTGTTTTTACCTTCAGTTGAGCGGCGCTTGTTATTCCTGGCCTTTCACCAGGGCCTCGCCGGCCAGATAGATGTCTCCGGCGCCCACGGTGAGGATAAGGTCGCCGGGCTGGGCCAGCTCCCGCAGGCGGGCGGTCACGTCCTCCAGGGAGGGGCAGAACTCCGCACCGGGGATCTTGGCGGCCAGGTCGGCGGAGGAGATGCCCAGGGTGTTCTGTTCCCGTGCGGCGTAAATTTCTGCCAGGATGGTGAGATCCGGCTTTTTCAGCACCTCCACGAAGTCGTCAAAGAGCTCGTGGGTGCGGGAGTAGGTGTGGGGCTGGAAGGCGCAGATGACCCGCTGATAGCCCAGCCCCATGGCGGTGGTGAGCAGCGCCTGGAGCTCGTGGGGGTGGTGGGCGTAGTCATCGTAGACCATGGCTCCATGGTATTCACCCTTCTTTTCGAAGCGGCGACCTGCTCCGTGGAAGGCCTTCAGGCCCTCGGTCACCGCCTGGGCGGGGACCTTGAGGCACAGGGCCGCGGCGGCCGCGGCCAGGGCGTTACGCACGTTGTGGATGCCGGGAACCGACAGTTCAGCATGGGTGAAGAACTGGCCGTGAGCCACGATGTCGAAGGAGGCAAAGCCGTTCTCCCAGGTGAGGTTGGCGGCGTGGACATCGCCCTCCTCCAGACCGAAGGTGATCATCCGGCGGTCCAGATCCTTGAGGGCGTCCATGGTGTTGGGGTCATCCCGGTCAGCCACCACAAAGCCGTCCTCCGGCACCAGCTCTGCAAAGCGGCGGAAGGAGTGCTTGATGTCCTCCAGATCCTTGAAGAAGTCCAGGTGGTCGGCGTCCACGTTGAGGATGACAGCCACCGTGGGGAAGAAGGAGAGGAAGGAGTTGCAGTACTCGCAGCTCTCCAGAATGATGGTGTCCCCATGGCCCACCCGGTGGCCAGCCCCCAGCACGGGCAGAACACCGCCGATCATGACGGAGGGGTCCCGCTGGGCAGCCAGGAAGATGTGGGTGCACATGGAGGTGGTGGTGGTTTTGCCGTGGGTGCCGGCCACGCACAGGGCGTTCTGGTAGTGGCGCATAATCGCGCCCCAGGCCTGGGCCCGCTCAAAGACGGGGATACCGGCGGCCAGGGCGGCGGCAATTTCCGGATTGTCATTGTGGACGGCGGCGGTGCGGATGACGCAGCCCGCGCCATCCACGCTCTGGGGCAGGTGGCCGATGGTTACGGGAATCCCCAGGGAGCGGAGATGCTGAACCGCGGCGCTCTCGTGCATATCGGAGCCGGTGACAATGACGCCCCGGCCATGGAGTACTTCGGCCAGAGGAGCCATGGAGACCCCGCCGATGCCCACCAGATGGGCCCGAACGCCGGGGCGGATGTAGGTTTGTATGGTGTCATTCATGATGCTGCACCTCAATTATAGTTTCGTGCTCTGTGTTCCATATTATAAGCGCGGCGGCCGGGAAGTGCAAGACTTCCACCAAAATATGGACGAAGGCAATGGAAACTATACCTGCCGCGCAAAAAAACGCGCACCGGAAACCGGTGCGCGTTGGAAGCGGGACACTCAGCCCACCAGCACCAGGGAGGTGATGGTGTAGCCGAACATGTTGTCGCGGGGCTGGAGGGTGGCCTGGAACTGAGCCAGGTCGGAGCCGTCTACCAGATAGGACAGGGAGCCGGTGAGGGTCAGGGTGCCGTCAGCGGCCTGCTGGGAGCTGGTGAGGTTAATTTCCGCCAGGCTGTCGTTGCCGCAGGTGACCAGGTAGCTGTCCACCTCGGCGTCGTAGACCATGCGGTCGGCCAGATCGGCGGGCAGAGCGCCCAGGTCGGAGAAGTTGGAGAAGATGGCGGAGGAGAAGTCCATGGCGGTCTCCACCGGGAGAACCAGCTGCTCATCCAGGTAGTCGGAGCGCTCGTCCATCTGTCCGTAGAGGGAGAGCATGTTATAAAGTGTCTCCCAGCCCAGCTCGGGGTTGGAGAAATCAAACTGATTGAGGTCATAGTGGACCATGGACAGAATCATGGCGTGAATGGCGGGAGTCATGGACTGAACCGCGTCAATCTGGGCCGGTACTTCGCCGGGGACAAAGGAGGAATCCTGGGATACGGTGGTCTCAGGAGAGACGGTCTCCTGGTCCTCGGCCATGGCTACGCCATGGAAGGGGACAATCAATAAGGTGGCAATCATTGCGGTCAACAGCAGCTTTTTCATACTGGGGAGACCTCCTTTCCTGATGGTACCATCAGTATAACAGTTTGGGGTGTTACCTTCTTATCGGAACCATTACGAGATGATAGCAAAATGGTTACAGAATGGTTGCAGATTCCGAACCACAAGATATAGGGGGGAGTCCTGGGAAGCGCGGAAGATGTTGAAATAGGGTTGTCCCGGCGTCTGAATTCAATGTATGCCGAAGGGGGACAGGTTATACCTGGGAGAGAAAATTTTTCCTTTCGTACCGGGCTCTTTACAAGAGTAGACGGAAAAAGAGCGGAAAGGTTCCGCTCCGGGAAGAAAAAAGTTTGGAGGCCGGTCGCGGTTGACCGGGGCGGGGGTTTGTTATACAATAAATCCGATTGCCAAAATGACCTGAGGAGAAGAGAAAACTATGCTCAATCACGACCAAGAACTTCGTTTTGCCCGGGCCCGGCGGGACGCCATCGCCCGGGACTTCACCCGGCTGAACCCGGAGCAGCAGCGGGCGGTGCTTACCACCGAGGGGCCTCTTCTGCTGCTGGCGGGGGCGGGCAGCGGTAAGACCACGGTGCTCATCAACCGCATTGCCAATCTCATGCGGTACGGCCGGGGTTCAGACAGCCCGGAGGTGCCCGGCTGGGTGACTGAAGAGGACCTAGCCTTCCTGGAGGCTTACGCCGCCTCCCGGGAGCAGCCTGCCCCGGAGGACAAGGAGCGCCAGGAGCGGCTGTGTGCCCTGGATCCTGCCGCGCCCTGGACCATCCTGGCCATTACCTTTACCAATAAGGCGGCGGGAGAGCTGAAGGAGCGGCTGGCGCGGATGCTGGGGCCGTCGGCGGAGGACGTGTGGGCCTCCACCTTCCACTCCGCCTGTGTGCGCATCCTCCGTCGGGACATTGAGCGGCTGGGTTTCTCCTCCTCCTTTACCATCTATGACACCGACGACTCCCTGCGGGTCATCAAGGACTGCATGAAGGAGCTGGAGCTGGACGACAAGCAGTTCCCGCCCCGGTCGGTGTTGGGATATATCTCCCGGGCCAAGGACGAGATGCTCCTGGGGGAGGACTACCTGGCCCGGTGTGAGAAGTCGGGGGACTTCCGTCTGACCAAAATCGCCAGAATTTATGTGGAGTACCAGCGGCGGCTGTGGGAAGCCAGCGCCCTGGACTTTGACGACATCATCCTCCACACCGTCCGCCTGTTGCAGAAATTTGATGACGTACGGGAATATTATCAGAAAAAATTCCGGTATGTACTTATCGATGAGTACCAGGACACCAACAACCTCCAGTATCTCCTGGCCTCCACCCTGGCGGGAGGCTATGAGAACTTCTGCGTGGTAGGCGACGACGACCAGTCCATCTACCGCTTCCGCGGTGCCACCATTGAGAACATCCTCTCCTTTGAAAAGCAGTACCCCAAGTGCCGCACCATCCGTCTGGAGGAAAACTACCGCTCCACCCGCCACATTCTGGAGGCCTCCAACGCGGTCATTCGCAACAACCAGGGCCGAAAGGGCAAGGAGCTGTGGACGAAAGCGGGGGAGGGGGAGAAGCTTCACCTCTACACGGCCATGAATGAGAACGACGAGGCCCGGTTTGTGGCCGACCGGATTGTGGAGGATGTGGCCCAGGGGCGGAAGTGGAAGGACCACGCCATCCTCTACCGCATGAATGCCCAGTCCAACCAGCTGGAAAATGCCTGCAAGCGCAGCGGCATCCCCTACCGCATCATCGGGGGCACCCGCTTCTTTGACCGGGCGGAGGTCAAGGACATGATCGCCTATCTGGCGGTTTTGAATAATCCGGAGGACGACTTGCGCCTTACCCGCATCATCAACAACCCGCCCCGGGGCATCGGGGCCAAGACCATCGAGACGGCCCAGGAGGTGGCCCGGCGGGAGGAGACCTCTCTCTACGCCGTCATCGACAACGCCCGCATGTACCCGGAGCTGGAGCGATCGGCGGGCAAGCTGGCCCAGTTCACCAGCCTCATGGGGGAGCTGGCCGGACTTCTGGGGGAGCTGCCCCTGGACCGGTTCTACGAGGAGCTGATCATCCGCACGGGGTACGCTACCATGCTGGAGGCCAAAAACACCGTGGAGGACCGCACCCGTCTGGAGAACGTGCGGGAGCTGCTCACCTCCATCCGTGGGTACATGGAAAACGCCGGGGACGAGCCCACCCTGGCGGGCTTTTTGGATGAGATTGCCCTCTATACCGACCTGGACAGCCACGACCCGGACCAGGACTGCGTGGTGATGATGACCATGCACGCGGCCAAGGGCCTGGAGTTCCCGGTGGTCTTCCTGGTGGGAGCCGAGGAGGGCATCTTCCCCGGCATCCGGGCCATCGGCGAGACGGAGGAGATGGAGGAGGAGCGGCGTCTGTGCTACGTGGCCATGACCCGGGCCAAGGAGAAGCTCTACCTCACCTGCGCCAGCCAGCGTATGCTCTTCGGACGCACCAGTGCCAACCGGCCCTCCCGCTTTGTGGGGGAGATCCCGGAGGAGCACCTGGAGCGCTCCGGCCGCAGCTACCTGTCCTCCGGCGAGGAGGAGAGCGGCTGGGGCGGCATGCCCAGCCGCACCTCGGGCTACACCGGCTATGGAGACGGCTTTGCCCGGAGCGGATATGGAGGCGGACGGGCTGCCCAGGGCATGACCCGCAGCCCCTATGACCAGCGGCCCCAGCCCGTCCGGCCCACGGCTGGTTCCAGCCAGACCCGGCGCACGGCCCCGGGAGCGGGACGCAGCGGCTTTGCCGCCTATGCCGCCCCGGCCACTTCTGCCGGGACCCCCTCCTTCCAGAAGGGGGACACGGTGCGGCATAAGGCCTTCGGCCGCGGCATGATTCTCTCCATCCAGAAGATGGGGGGCGACGCCCTGGCGGAGATCGCCTTTGATGAGGTGGGCACCAAGCGGCTGATGCTCAAGTCCGCCGCCGCCCACATGGAAAAGCTTTAAAGTCCCGGCCCCGGCCGCGGGAGAGAGCGGAGCGCTCTCCCGCAGCCGGGGCTTTCTTGTCGCATTCAGGCGAAGGGAGAAGACAAATTCTTTGAAAAATTGGTGAAAATTCTGCAACATTTCCCTGCCGGATTCGTCTATCTTAACAGGGGCGGCAGCGGGTCTGTCCGGGACGAGCAGATGGAAATCCTTAATGGAATCTTAAATATTTGTAATCACCCTGTAATTGTCTGAAAGCTGCCGGTCGCCTATAATGTCCCTAAGGACAGGCGTAGACTGTCCATGTTGTTTGTTAATTTTACCGGCCCGATGCGGCAAGGAGGATTTACGCTATGCCAGAAGTCACGACTCCCCAGGCACAAACTCAGACTCCCGTTCCGTCCCAGAACCAATCTCCCGCGCCGTCCAAAGGCCCCATGAAGAAAAAGGACGGTAAGAAAAAGATGGTGAAGCGGATTGTGGCGCTGGGCGTCACGGCGGCCATCTTGTTCGGCGCCGGCTTTGGTGTGTGGTACCTGGTGTTCCGGAATGACAAGACAACGGGCAAACCCTTGTCTGAGCCGGCCCAGATCGGCACCATTCAGAGCACTGTCCAGGGAAACGGATCCGCCGTGCCCAAGGAGTCGGCCTCCATTACCCTCAGTGCTGCCGGCACTGTGCAGGAGGTCTTTGTCACCGTAGGCCAGCAGGTGATGGCGGGCGATCCCCTCTACACCATCGACAGCCAGGACGCCCGGGATAAGCTGCAGAAGGCCCAGGAGAACCTGGATAAGCTGCTCAAGGACATGGCTGACCTGCAGGAGGATGCGGCCAACCTCACCGTCCGGGCCCCCTTTGCCGGCAAACTGCAGGACGTCAAGGAGTTCCAGCCCGACCAGGAAGTGAGCAAAGAGGCTCCGGTGGCCACGCTGGTCAACGACAAGAAGCTGAAGCTGTCCCTCTATTTCAGCTATGCCTATGAGAAGGACATCAAGGTGGGGCAGAGTGTCAACGTCTCCATCCCCGCGGTGATGAAGGACTACAAGGGGACCGTGGAGAAGATCAACAAGGTCAGCTACATCTCCCCTGAGGGCGCCGTCCACTTTGAGGTGGTCATCGTCTTTGACAACCCCGGTACCCTCACTGCCGATATGGACGCCTCCGCCGTACTTACCGCCGCCGACGGAACCGCTATCTACCCCTATCAGAACGGCAAGACGGAGTTTTATGAGACCCGGAACATTGTGGCCAAGGCAGGCGGCCCGGTGGTCAGCGTAGGCAATCTGCTCAACCACGCCAACGTGTCCGCGGGCGAGGCCCTGCTCACCCTGGGCTCTTCCACCATTGACGCGGACATCCGTGCCAAGCAGGAACAGATCAATACGGCCCAGCAGGAACTGGAGACTGCCCAGAAGGGCATTGAGAACTTCAATGCCGTGGCGCCCATCGACGGTGTGGTGTTCTCCTGCGCCCTGGAGCCCGGCCAGACGGTGAAGGAGGGGGAGACGGTCATCACCATCTCCAACACCACCACCATGCTGGTGGACATCCAGGTGGACAACCGCAACATCGGCTTTATCAAGGCCGGCATGACCATGGAACTCACCGATCAGGCCACCAACACCCCCTACACCGGCACGGTCACCAAGGTGGCCATGCAGGGCGAGGTGGGCAGCGGTATGACCACCTACCCCGTGCAGCTGTCGGTGGACAACTTTGACGGCAGCCTGACCAGCGGCGCCTGGCTGAGCTACAAGCTGGTTACCAGCGAGGCGGTAGACTGTATCACGGTTCCCAACCAGAGCGTCCGTCGTGTGACCGATGTGGACGGCAACATTCACACCGTTGTCTTTGTGCAGGCCGACTCCAAGCCGGAGAATGCCATCGAGATTGCTCCTTCCACCCCCCAGGAGGGCATGCCGGAGCAGCAGAATACCATGCCCACCCCGGAGGAGGGCTTCTGGCCCGTTCCGGTGACCATCGGCATCTCGGATACATACAACGTGGAAATCAAGGACGGCATTGAGGCGGGCACTCCCGTCTTCACCAACCGGGAGACCGACCAGAGCGCCGGCTGGTAAGAGGTGGCGCCATGCTCATCAGAATCAAAGATATCTATAAAATTTATAACGAGGGCAAGGAGAGCGAAGTCCGGGCCCTGGACGGGGTCTCGCTGGAGATTGACCGGGGCGAATTTGTGGCCATCGTGGGCCAGTCGGGCTCGGGCAAATCCACCATGATGAACGTGCTGGGCTGCCTGGACATCCCCACCTACGGGGAGTACTGGCTGGACGGCACCGACGTCACCGAGCTCTCCGACCGCCAGCTGGCCCGCATCCGCAACAAGGAGATCGGCTTTATCTTCCAGGGCTACAACCTCATCCAGGAGCTGGACGCTCTGGAGAATGTGACCTTGCCCCTCATCTACCAGGGACTGTCCATCTTCGAGCGGGAGGACCGGGCCATGGAGGCGCTGGAGCGGGTGGGAATGGCCGAACGGGCCCACCACCGCCCCAGCGAGATGTCCGGCGGTCAGCAGCAGCGGGTGGCCATCGCCCGGGCCATCGCCACCCACCCTCCCATCATCATGGCCGACGAGCCCACCGGCGCTCTGGACTCCAAGACGGGCCAGCACGTGCTGGAAATCCTCCGGGAGCTGAACCGGGAGGGGTCCACCATCATTCTCATTACCCACGACAACGGCATCGCCGCCCAGGCCAACCGCCGGGTGCGGCTGTCCGACGGAAAGATTGTCTCGGATGAACGGGGGGAGGAGGGGACACAGGCATGAACCTTACGCAGGCATTTAAAATGGCCTTTAAGTCCATCTATGCCAAGAAGACCCGATCCTTTCTGACCATGCTGGGCATTATCATCGGCGTGGCCTCGGTGGTGGTCATGGTCTCCGTGGTCTCCGGCCAGAACAAGCGCAACCTGGAGTACTACGAGAAGATGGGCGACAACAAAATCAGCGTCAACGCCAACTCTTATACCGGACAGGATATGGACCAGGTTCTCAACGACTTTGTGCTGGGACTGGGCGACCTGGTGGTGGGCATTACCCCCAACGTCCAGGCCTGGGGCAGCGAGATGATAGTCAAATACGGAGCCAAGAGCTACTCCACCCAGAACTACGAGCACTGGGAGGATATGATCCAGGTGCTGCTGGGCAACGACAAGTACGGCGTGTGCAACAACTACGAGCTGGGAGGCGGCCGGGAGCTGTCCTACCTGGACCTGAAGAATGAGAACAGCGTGTGCGTTCTGGGGGGCGGGCTGAAGGAAAAGCTCTTTGACTACACCGACCCCGTGGGCGAGACCATCACCGTCAACGGTATGCCCTATCTGGTGGTGGGCTGGTACAAGTCCAAGGATGTGCAGTACTCCCCGGAGGTGGACAATATCCTCCTGCTGCCCTACACCCTCAACCGCACCATCAACAAGAACCAGACCATCTCCTCCTGGAGCATCAAGGCCTCCTCCGCGGCGGCCACCACCCAGGTGATTACCAAGCTGGACGGTCTGCTCAACGGCATGTTCCCCCAGGATGAAAACGGCATGCGCCAGGGGGGCGACTTCTACGTGGGCAGCGACAACAAGTGGCAGGAGCAGATGCAGCAGGCCAGCCTCATGCAGACCCTGGTCATGGGCGGCATCGCAGCCATCTCCCTGCTGGTGGGCGGCATCGGCATCATGAACATCATGCTGGTCACCGTCACCGAGCGTACCCGTGAGATCGGTATCCGCAAGGCCATCGGCGCCGAGCGGCGGAGCATCATCGCCCAGTTCCTCATTGAGGCGGCGGTCATCTGCGGCATCGGCGGCATCATCGGTATTATCATTGGATGCGCTGGATCCCTTATCGCGGGAAAATTCCTGCTCCAGGGCATGATTTTGTGGCCAACGGAGTCCATTACCATCGGAGCTTTCCTGTTCTCGGTGGTGCTGGGCGTCCTGTTTGGCATGTACCCGGCCGTCAAGGCCTCCGGCCTGCAGCCGGTGGAAGCCCTTCGGGCGGAATAAGGAGAATAGGAGTATGAAGCATATGAGAACAAAACGAGTGTTGTCCGCACTGCTGGCCCTCGCGCTCCTGGCCGCCCTTACGGTGGTCCCCGGCAGTGCTGCCGCCACCTCCTCCTTCAGCGACATTACCGACAGCGCCACCGCCGTCAACGCGGATGTGCTGCGGCTGATGGGCGTGGTGGACGGTGTGGGCGGAAACCGCTTTAACCCCAACGGAAACCTGACCCGGGCGGAGTTCTGTACCATGGTGGTGAACTTCATGGGAAAGGGAGACGAGGTGCCTCTCCATGCCACCCGGACCATCTTTACGGACGTCACCGCCGAGCACTGGGCTCTGGGCTATGTGAACCTGGCCGCCTCCCTGACGGTGGGAACGGAGGAGAACAAGTCCTCCCTCATCACCGGTGTGGGCGACGGACGCTTTGAGCCCGACTCTAAAATCAGCCTGGCCCAGGCGGCCACCATCCTCATCCGGGTGCTGGAGTACAGCAGCCAGCAGGCGGGTGCCGTGTGGCCCCAGAGCTACATGAATCTGGCCCAGGCCATCGGCCTCACCGACGGCGTGACCGCCGGTACCTACGACAACATCACCCGGGCGCAGGCGGCCCAGCTCTTTGCCAATGCTCTGCGCTGCAAGACCGGGTCCGGCACCGTCTACTACCAGACCCTGGGCGACAAGGCCCCCAAGGAGAACGTGGTCATGCTGGCGGTGGGCGTCGCCAGCGATGACGGCACCGACAACGGTGCCATCCGTACCTCCGACGGCACCTACCTGCCCCAGGCGGAAGGGGCCCGTCCCGCTGCCCTCCAGGGCCGCCGGGGCGCCCTGGTGCTCAACGACAAGAAGGAAATTGTTACCTTCGTGCCCGACGACAGCACCTCCGTCACCATCACCCTCTCCGGCGACGCCCAGCCCACCTACGTGAAGTCGGGCGGCACCCAGTACACTATCTCCAGCTCCACCACCGTCTACACCGCGGACAAGGTGGAGGGAGATACCTATCTCAACGTCTACGGCTCTCTGAAGTCCGGCACCCAGCTCACCCTGTTCTCCGAGCGGGGCAAGGTGGTGGCCATCTATGCCAGCGGCGCTACCAGCTCCTCCACCGACGCGGTGGTGGTGATGGGCAGCCCCAGCGTGGCTACGTTCCACCAGCTCACCGGCGGCGCCACCAACTTCACCATCCAGAAGAACCGTCAGACCATCTCCATGTCCGGCATTCAGCCCTACGACGTGGTGACCTATGACGCCATGACCAACACCCTGGTGGTGTCCGATCTGCGGCTGAACTGCATCTATGAGGATGCCTCCCCCAACGCCAAGGCCCCTGAGAAGATCCGCATCCTGGGCCATGACTTTGAGGTGCTGGAGAGCGCCTGGGATGCCATCGGCCAGTTCTCCCTGGGCAGCAACGTGACGCTGCTCCTCACCGCTGACGGCAAGGTGGCCGGCATGGCCAAGCCCTCCGGGCAGGTTCGCTCCAATGCCCTGGGTATTGTGACCAGCAGTACCGCGGTCCAGATGTTCCTGCCCAACGGCGGCACCGTTGAGCTCACCGGAAGCAAGAGCGACCTGAGCAAGCTGACGGATAACCTGATCAATGTGACCTCCAGTGCCCGGGACCGCATCAACGGCAGCCGTCTCTCCTCCGGTTCCATCCCCGGTAACTTCGAAGTGGGCAGCATGAAGCTGGGCAGCTACACGGTGGCAAACGGCGTGCGCATCTTTGAGCAGGTGGGCTCCGCGGTCACCGCTGTGGACCTGACCGGTCTTGGAGGCTCCGTGGCGGCCAAGGACATTGAGGCCTATCACCTCGATTCCTCCAACCAGGTGGACTACATCGTTCTGAAAGCCGTCACTGGCGACGCCTATACCTACGGCATCCTTCGGGCCGGCGAGCAGCCCGGCGGCAGCGGCGAGATGACCTACACCAACCGCACCGTCGCCGTGGAGAACCACAGCGGAGCGGGCACCGCGCTGATTACCGGCTATGCCTTCAAGGACGGCGGCTTCGGCGGCGTGGTCAAGGGTTACGGCGAGCTGGATGGCCTGGCCAAGGCGGCCTCGGTCATCGAACTGACCGAAATCAAGAACGTCTCCTCCGGTGACATCTTTGTCAGCCAGGGCGTCACCTATGTGAATGCCGGCGGCAAGACCTACCGGGTGGCCGACGACGTGGAGTGCTACAAGCAGGCCACCAAGGAGTGGTTCAAGCAGGAGAGCGGCGCCGACCGGCTGGCCGCCTGCAAGGCCTTCTCCAACGACCTGACCATCTATGTGGATCCCATCGGCGAAAAGGTCCGCATTGTGGTGGCCAAGTAATCCCAATACGTTCCCATTCCCTTTCTTCGACAGCACAGCGGGGGCGGTCCATTTGGACCGCCCCCGCTGTGCATTTCATATGCGTTTGAATTTGGTTATTTGGTTCTCAGGAGGAAGCGGATGCAGCGCTGTCCACCGGCAGAGGTCCGGTAAAGGAGAAGGGGAACCGGCCGGGGCCGCACAGGGCGGCCATCTCCTCCCGCCGGTCCTCAAAAATCGGGTCGGTTACGCCGTAAATCTGCCAGCCGGCCTCCTTGGCGGCGGCGCAGTACACCGGGGAGTCGTCAAAGAGAACGCAGTCCTCCGGCTTTTCCCCGCAGACCGCGGCGGCCCGGCGGAAGAGCTCCGGGTCCCGCTTGTCCGCACCCAGACTGGCGGTGGTGAGCACCCGCTCCAGCAGGGGCTCCAGCCTGTGGCGGCGGAGGGCCGCCTCGCACAGGGAGGGCATGCAGGAGGTGAGCAGGGCGCAGCGGATCCCAGCCTGGTTGGCCCGCTCCAGAAAGTCCCGGGCCCCCGCCTTCAGTGGAAGGGTGTTGGCATAGGCGTCCTGAGCCATGGTGTGCCAGGTGTCCACAATCTCTTCCGGGGTGAGGGGAAGGGAGAAGTAACGGCGGGTGTACTCCGCCGCCTCGCTGAAGGCGTGGTGGGTCACATACTCGGTGTAATCCTCCGGAACGGGAGAAATGCCGTGCCGGCCCAGAAAGTCGATATCGATGTCCAGCCAGATGCCGTTGGAGTCCAGCAGCGTGCCGTCCAAGTCAAAAAAATACATGTCAGTCCTCCGTGTAAAACCGCCAGGGGAAGTCCACTGCCTCCTGGGCGTAGTCAATGCCGATGCGCTTGCCGGTACAGATGTGCTCCGGGGCGGGCCCGCCGCAGACATAGAGCGGCCCGGTGGGGTCCGTGAGGTCCAGGCCGTTCTGCTCCCGGGTCAGGAGCAGCCCGCGGCACAGCTTTCCGGGACCGTTGAGAAAGTTTTTGCGCTGATAGGCGCTCATGTGGGCCATCTTGCATCCAAAGCGGTTTTTTGCTATAATGTCCCCGTTTGACACTACCCGTACCCCACGGATGAGCACCGCGCAGGGCTCACCCTCCGGCTCGGTGACAAAGTTGAGACAGTGGTAGATGCCGTAGATAAAGTAGATGTAGGCGGTGCCCGGCGGGGCGAAGAGGGTCTCTGTGCGGGGCGTGTGCTTATAGCCGTAGGCGTGGCAGGCCTTGTCAATGGGCCCCACATAGGCCTCCGTCTCCGTGATGGCGCACACCAGCCGTTCTCCGTCCGGCAGCACACGGACAATCTGCTTGCCCAGCAGCTCCCGGGCTACCGTCAGGGTGTCCCGGTCATAAAAGGCGCGGGGAAGTATGTCCACAAAAGCCACTTCCAGTGTCCGGCCTCACAGCCGGTGTTTGCGCATTATCATATCATAGTTTGTCCCTATTTTTCAATCAGGAGTTGAATGTCCATGTCTCCCAGGACCATGCACATGCTGGCAAAGCCCATGCTCTTTGCCGCTGCCCTTATCTGGGGCACGTCCTTCTTTATCATGAAAAATGCCCTGGACGCGGTGCCAGTTTTCTTCCTGCTGGCCATCCGGTTTACCGCCGGAGCGGTGCTGCTGGCCCTGGTGTGCGCCCGGCGCTGGAAGGCCTTTACCCCCGACTACCTGTGGCGGGGGGCCATTATGGGGGGCTTTTTGTGTCTGGCTTACTCGGTGCAGACCTTTGGACTGTCCATGACCACCCCCTCCAAGAACGCCTTTCTCACGGCGGTCTACTGTGTTCTCGTCCCCTTCCTCACCTGGGCAGTGGTGAAGAAGCGCCCCGACCGGTATAACATCGCCGCCGCTCTACTGTGCGTCACCGGCGTGGGCCTGGTTTCCCTCAATGAGCAGCTGTCCATCAACACCGGTGACCTCCTTACCCTGGTGTGCGCAATCTTTTACGCCAGCCATATTGTGGCGGTGGAGAAGGTGTCGCCCGGGAAGGACATCACTCTGCTCACCGTCTTCCAGTTTGCCTTTGCGGGGCTGTTTGCCTGGATTGGGGGAGCGCTCACCGAGACCTTCCCCGCTCAGGCCCTGACCGATCCCCAGGTGTTCCTGCCCCTTCTGTACCTGTGCGTCATGGCCACCACTGTGGCCCTGCTGTTCCAGAATGTGGGCCAGGTGTGGTCCGACCCCGCCTCCGCCTCGGTTATCCTCTCCCTGGAGTCGGTGTTTGGTGTGCTGTTCTCGGTCATCTTCTACGGCGACCCGGTGACGCCCCGGCTGCTCATGGGCTTCGTCCTCATCTTTGTGGCCGTGGTGTGCTCGGAGACCAAGTTCTCCTTCCTCCGCCGCTTCTCCCGCCCCCAGCTGAGTGAGGCGGAAAAATAAGCGCTGTCCCCCTGTGCCCGCGGCCTCGGCCACGGGCCTGTTTTTTTGTTTTTATAAAAGAAAATAAAAAATAAAATTAAAGCTTGACTTTAATAATATTAAAGTTTATAATGCAGATACAAGAAAGGAGGGAGCGCGATGTCCCTGGAGGTGCTGCCCGAGTGGATGGCGGGCCTGGAAGAGGAGGATGTGGTGTTCATCAAAAAGTTCATTTTGGCCTCCGGATCTCTGAAGGAGGTAGCCGCCCAATACGGGGTGACCTATCCCACGGTGCGCCTGCGGCTGGACCGGCTGATCCAGAAGATTAAGATTGGTGAGGACACCGCCGCCGACCCCTATATCGCCACGATCAAGCGATTGGTGGTCAATGAGAAACTGGACTTTGACACCGCCAAGGTGCTCATATCCGAGTATAAGAAAACCCGGCATTCGCCGGAGCTGTAAGCGAGGAGGAGACGAGAGATGAACATGCTGCTGTCGGCTGTTGGAGTCAGCCTGATATTCGGAATTTTTATGCTGCTGGTGCCCATTGCCCTGCTGGTGGTGCTCCAGGTGTGGCTGTGCAAGAAGAGCCTGAAGCTGGGGCTGATCCTTCCCATTCTGTCCTTCCTGCTGTCCCTGCTTATGGTGCTCAGTCTGGGTACCATCCAGACCGTGTCCACTGGAGGGAGCTATCTGGTGACTGAGGACGGCACCTACATCGAGGTTCCCGCCCAGGAGGGGGGACACCACCAGGAGGAGCACCATGTGGGCCTTACCCCCGGCGCGGTGGGCGCCCTGGTGGGACTGTTTCTGGTGGGAAATATCCCCACGGTGGTTTTTGGCGGCATCTGGCTGCACTACAAGAACCGTCGGGATTTTCAGGATGACTTGAAGAAGATGAAAATAGAGGATTTGGAGTAAGAAAGGAGTCTGCTTGTTATGTCCAACGAGGCTGCAATGGTCGTGTTTGTTCTGGCTCTGGCGCTGCAGATCTGTGTCTCCGGCATGGGGCCCATCTGGGCGGGGCTGGTTATTCCCGCGCTGTACGGGAGCCTGATGGGGGTGACGGTGCTGGGCTATTATCAGGCCTTCGGCGCCTGGCCCCTCCGCATGGACGAGGTGCTGGTGCAGGGTGGCCTGCCCGTCCTGGCGCTGTTGGTGGTGTGGCTTGGGGTACAGTACTGGAAAAGCCGCTGCCATACCCGGGCCGGACACGGACCAGCCAAGGTGGAAGACCTGGAATAAAGAACAAGAGCCGCCAGAAGGGTGCACTTCCGGCGGCTTTTCTTCTGTGTGAATATCTGAAACCTGTCAGCGCTGGGGACTGCCCGACCCGGCGCCCAAATAAACCAAACCCGGCGGCCAATTTTAGAATCGGCCACCGTTTTTTTCTGTGCATCTATGTAAAAAAGGGAGAAAAAACGAAGTTTTTTCCAGAGGTTCTTTTTGATTCTTTTTCTTTCAAGAAAAAGAATCCACAACCCTCTTCACGCCACCGCCCTCACACCTCCCACCCGGCACAGGTCGGCGGGGCGGGTGAGGTCGGGACTTTTGTCCAGGGTGACCGCGCCGCACTCCTCCAGCAGTCCGGCCACGAACTGGGAGCAGAAGAAGTGGTGCCGCCGCCGAAGGGGCAGGTTGACGAAGCATCCCAGGACGCCCAGCAGGTTGTAGTGATAGCGCTCCCGCTGGCCGTACATGCAGGCGAGCCGCCGCCGGAGCCGTCGGTAGACGTCCTCGGACACCTTCAACTCATAGAGCCGGCAGGGCATTTCCGCGCCCCGTTCCGCGGCGGGAGCCTCCTCCACCAGTCCGGCGGGGAGGGCCAGATGGGGGTGCTTCCGGGCAAAGCTGTAAAAAGGGCCGTCCGGGCCGTCCAGGCCGATGGAAGCGTGGGTGTAGCTGTCCTGGGTGGCCAGGTGGATGAGCCGGGAGAACCAGGTCCCGGACCGGGTGAGAAGAATGTAGACCGTGCGCTCCGCCATGGAGGGCGCCTCCCTTCTGTTTTATGCCTCCATGGTATCAGCGCCGGCCTAAACTGCGGTAAAGGACAGATTAAAATTCCCCTAAGATTTCATTGATTTTGAGACTGCATTCTGCCGCCTCGTTGCAATCTTCTGGGGATTTTGCTATAATATATCATCTATGAGTATGTCCGCCGTTCCGCGGCGGTGACGGCCCGGTCCCGGGCGAGATTGAGGTGTGTCTGTTGTATCTGAAAGCATTGGAAATTCAGGGCTTCAAGTCCTTCCCCGACAAGACGGTGCTCACCTTTGGCGAGGACATCACCGCCATTGTGGGCCCCAACGGCTCGGGCAAGTCCAACATCTCCGACGCCATCCGCTGGGTGATGGGGGAGCAGTCTACCCGGGCCCTCCGGGGCGGCAAGATGGAGGACGTGATCTTCGGCGGCACCGCCAAGCGCAAGCAGACGGGCTACGCCGAGGTGTCCCTGGTGCTGGACAACACCTCCCACCTCTTTGACATGGAGGAGTCGGAGGTGATGGTCACCCGGCGGTACTACCGCTCGGGGGAGAGCGAGTACTACATCAACCGTCGGTCCGTCCGCCTGAAGGACGTCAACGAGCTGTTTATGGACACGGGCCTGGGCCGGGAGGGCTACTCCATCATCGGCCAGGGCAAAATTGACGAAATCCTCTCCGTCAAGTCCTCCGATCGGCGGGAGGTCTTTGAGGAGGCGGCGGGCATCTCACGCTACCGCCACCGCAAGGAGGAGGCCGAGCACAAGCTGGAGCGCACCGACGAAAACCTGGTGCGCATCAACGACAAGATTTCCGAGCTGGAGCTGCAGGTGGAGCCCCTGCGCCAGCAGAGCGAGAAGGCGAAAAAATACCTCATCCTCCGGGATGAGCTGCGGGGTTTGGAGATCTCCGTGTGGCTGGACACCCTGGAGCGCATCCGGGCAGGGAATATCAAGCTGGAGGCCGACTATCAGGAGGCTGTGCGCCAGCGGGAGGAGGCCAAGGTGGCCCAGGAGAAGGCCTACGCCGCCGCCGAGGACTATTCCGCCCAGATGCGGGAGAAGGACGTGGAGGCGGACCGGCTGCGCTTTGAGATGCAGGGCCGGCAGGCCAAAGCCAACGAGCTGGAGTCGGCCATCGCCGTTTTGAAGAGCAGCGTGGAGCACAACCTGGAGTCCGCCCGGCGCATCCAGGCGGACCTGGAGCAGCAGGAGGGCCGGGAGGGCTCCCTGGCCGCCCAGATTGAGCAGCGCCGTACCCGCCTGGAGGAGATTGAGGGCCAGCTGACCCAGGCCCGGGCCAGTCTGGAGGAGCGCAGCCGCCAGGCCCAGGAGGCCGCCCATTCGGCGGGCACCCTGGCTCAGGAGCTGGAGCAGCTGCGTAGCCGGGCGGATCTGGAGAACGCCGACGCCGCCGAGGCCAAGGCCCTGCTCTCCGCCCTGGCCGCCGCCGCCCAGGAGGTGCTGGACCGGGACGAGACGGTGCGCCGGGAGAGCGCTGAGCTGGAGGAGCGCCTGGAGCAGGCCCGGAAGGAGGCCCGTACCGCCCGCCGCCAGTACGACGACGCGGTGGAGGAGCGGGACGCAGCCAAAAACGTGATCAGCGGCTACCAGCTGCGCGCTCAGTCCCGGCAGAAGAAGGCCGAGCAGCTCCGTGAGCGGCAGGTCAAGCTGCAGATGGAGGAAAACGCCCTCACCTCCCGCATCAAGCTCCTCACCGAGATGGAGCAGATGCACGAGGGCTACTCCAAGGCGGTGAAGCTGGTGATGGGGGAGGCCCAGCGGGGCACCCTCAAGAACATCCACGGACCGGTGGCCGACCTTTTGAAGGTACCCGACCGGTACACCGTGGCCATTGAGATCGCCCTGGGCGGTGCTATGCAGAACCTGGTGGTGGACCGGGAGGAGGACGGCAAGGCCGTCATCCAGTATTTGAAGCGCCGGGAGGGCGGACGGGCCACCATTCTGCCCCTGAGCTCCATCCGTCCCGGCACCCTGCGGGAGCGGGAGCGGCTGGCAGGGGAGCCGGGCTTTGTGGGGGTTGCCGACCAGCTGGTCCGCTTTGACCCCAAGTATCAGAACGTATTTTCCAACCTTCTGGGCCGGGTGGCGGTGATGGAGAACCTGGACGCCGCCATCGCGGTGGCCCGGAAGTACGGCTATCAGTTCCGCATTGTCACCCTGGACGGCCAGGTGCTGAACCCCGGCGGATCCATGACCGGCGGCTCGGCCAGCCGGAGCGCCGGCATCCTCAGCCGGGCCAACGAGCTGGAGCGGCTGGGGGAGCAGGCCAAGGGCATCCGGGAGCAGCTCAGTCAGGCCGCCCGGGAGCTGGAGGAGGCCCAGCGGGAGGCCACCGCCTCCGCCTACGAGCTGGAGAGCGCCCAGGGACAGCTGCGGGAGTGGGAGAACGCCATTGTGAAGGCGGAGGCCCAGCTGGCCCACTGTAAGAGCGTGGTGTCCACCCTGGAGGAGCAGGAGGAGAGCCAGAAGGAGGAGCTGGAGGGGCTCAAGGCCCGCTCGGCTCAGATTGAGGCGGATACCCAGAGCGCCAGGGAGCGCATCCAGGCCCTGGAGGGCACCGCTGCCGCCCTGAAGAGCGAGGCTGAGGGCAAGGCCAAGGGCCAGAGCGACCTGCAGGAGCGCTCCGCCCGCATCGCCCAGGAGGTGGCCGAGCTCACCGCCTCCCTGGCCGCCCTGGAGGCGGAGCGGGACGCCACCCGCTCGGGCCTCACGGAACTGGAGGGGCTCAAGGAGAGCATCGCCGGGGACCGGGACCAGAGCCGGGCCCTGGTGGCGGACTACCACAGCAAAAATGAGGGCATCACCCGGGAGATCGGGGAGAAGGAGGCGGCCCTGGAGGCCCTCCGACAGGAGAACCAGACCCGGAACGAGGCCATTTCTCAGCTCAACCAGGAGAAGCTGGAGCTGGAGGGCGAGCGGGTAAAGGCCACCAAGGAGAGCCAGAGCCGCAACGAGGAGCTGCTGCGCATGGAGGGAGAGGTCTCCCGCCTGGAGCAGCGGAAGGTGTCGGCCTCCATGGAGGAGAAGCAGCTGCTGGACAAGCTGTGGGAGAACTACGAGCTGTCCCACGAGGCGGCCAAGCAGCAGCGTGTGGAGATTGAGTCGGTCCAGAAGGCCAGCCGCCGCATTGCGGAGCTGAAGCGGGCGGTGTCCGCCCTGGGCAACGTGAACGTGGGGGCCATCGAGGAGTTTGACCGGGTCAACGAGCGCTATACCTACCTCACCGACCAGCGGGATGACGTACAGCGGGCCAAGAGCGAGCTGGAGGAGATCATCGCCAACATCACCGGGGAGATGAAGACCATCTTTGCCCGGGAGTTCAAGAGCATCAACGAGGCCTTTGGCCAGACCTTCCTGGAGCTCTTCGGCGGCGGCAAGGCCACCCTGGAGCTGGAGGACCCGGAGGATATCCTGAACTGCGGCATCGAAATCAAGGTCCAGCCCCCGGGTAAGGCCCTGAAAATCATCACCCTTCTCTCCGGCGGCGAGAAGGCCTTTGTGGCCATCGCCCTCTATTTTGCCATCTTGAAGGTTCGGCCCACCCCCTTCGTGGTCATGGACGAGATTGAGGCCGCCCTGGACGACAACAACGTGGTGCGTTTTGCCCGCTATATGCGGTCCATGGCGGAGAAGACCCAGTTTATCGTCATTACCCACCGCCGGGGCACCATGGAGGAGGCCGACGTGCTCTACGGCGTCACCATGCAGGAGCAAGGTGTGAGCCGCATGCTGACCATTAACCTGAACGACGTGGAGAAGGAACTGAACATCCGGTGACGCCGGAGAGCACGTCCGGAAGCGATGGCGCCGGACGTGGCGAGCGGTGTGCCCTGGAGGAGAGGACATCCCAAACCGAAGCCCAGCGCAGCGGGTTCGGTTTGGAGAGGAGGCGCAAGGGAGCGGGCGAGGAATGCCTGACCGGGCGTTCCGAGGCAAAGCGGACTTTGCGCCGACGAAGGAGCAAGGTGTGAGCCGCATGCTGACCATCAACCTCAACGACGTGGAGAAGGAACTGAACATCCGGTGACGCCGGAGAGCACGTCCGGAAGCGATGGCGCCGGACGTGGCGAGCGGTGTGCCCCGGAGGAGGAAGTATCCCAAACCGAAGCCCAGCGCAGCGGGTTCGGTTTGGAGAGGAGGCGCAAGGGAGCGGGCGAGGAATGCCCGACCGGGCGTTCCGAGGTGAAGCGGACTTTGTGCCGACGAAGGAACAAGGTGTGAGCCGTATGCTGACCATCAACCTCAACGACGTGGAAAAGGAACTGAACATCCGGTAAAAACGGTGTGAAATGGGTTTGGAGGTACAACTTGAACGAGGAGAACAACGAAAAGAAGAGCGGCCTGTGGTCCATTGTGGGCCTGGTGGCCCTCATTGTGGTGCTGGCGGTGGGCGTGAAGCTGGTTTTCGCCGGCCTGGAAGCGGCTATCCCCCAGGATAAGACGGGAACCTCTGCCAGCCAGAGCCTGGATGCCAGCACATCCCAGAGCCAGAGCGTAGGGACGGACAGTCCCGCCCCCAGCTACTGCCCCTACTGCGGCGAGAAGCTGAACGACTCCTTCCAGTGGGGACAGTACTGCCCCTACTGCGGGGAGAGCGTAACCCCCTAAAGGAGGAAACCATATGGGCAAACCCTTAAACTGTCTGCGCTGCGGAACACCTATGGTCCTTCTCAAGCGGGAGTATCTTCAGCTGGGCAAGACCGGATGGATTCTGGGGGATCTGGACAACCTGCTCTCCGGAGGACTGGATGTGGACATCCTGACCTGTCCCGGCTGCGGAAAGCTGGAATTTTTCCGAGGGGACTGGTCAGAGTTGGAGGACCCGGAGGGCAGCGGAATTGCCATGACAGCCTGTCCCGCCTGCGGCAAGCGCTATGAGCTGGACAGTCCCAAGTGCCCCTTCTGCGGGGAGAAAAACACCAAGCTGTTTTAAAGGAAGGAATCAGACATCATGGGCTTTTTTGACAAGCTGAAAAAAATCAACATCTTTGCCAGCTTTGGCTCGGAGCTGAACGACGACTTCTACGACGAGCTGGAGGAGTCCCTCATTCTGGCGGACACTGGCATGGACACCACCCTGGAGTTGGTGGAGGAGCTGCGCCGCCGGGTGCGGGAGAAGGGCATCAAGACCCTGGAGGACGCCCGGGCCTGCATGGTGGAGGTTATCGCCGACGCCCTGAACGCGGGCAACGGGGAACTCGATCTGTCCACCACCCCCTCGGTGGTGCTGTTCATCGGAGTGAACGGGGTGGGCAAGACCACCACCATCGGCAAGATCGGTGCCCAGCTGCGGGGGGAGGGCAAGAAGGTCCTCTTCTGTGCCGCCGACACCTTCCGGGCCGCCGCCGCCGAGCAGCTCACTATCTGGGCCGACCGGGCCGGGGTGGACATCATCAAGCAGCACGAGGGGGCCGACCCCGCCGCGGTGGTCTTTGACGCCATGAGCGCCGCCAAGGCCAGAAAGAGCGACGTGGTGCTGGTGGACACCGCCGGACGGCTTCATAACAAGCAGAACCTGATGAATGAGCTGAACAAAATTTCCCGTGTCATTGACCGGGAGCTGCCCGACTGCGCCCGGGAGACCCTGCTGGTGCTGGATGCCACCACCGGCCAGAACGGCCTCATCCAGGCCAAGCAGTTCAAGGAGGCGGCGGGCATCACCGGCATCGTCCTCACCAAGCTGGACGGCACCGCTAAGGGCGGCATTGCCATCACCATCGCCAAGGAGCTGGGCGTGCCCGTGAAGTACGCCGGCGTGGGCGAGGGCATCGACGATCTGAAGCCCTTTGACGCCGCTGATTTTGCCCAGGCGCTCATTTGAGCGGGGTAAGGTGGGTGGATCGGAGGTAAAAGGCGGCAATTGGACGCGCTGCGTTAAAAAACTGCCACAAGAACGGGAAAAATTCCCCGTTTAATTTACATTCTATCCATACATTCTTTGGAAGAACTGTGATACAATATGGAAAAATTTGCGGAGAGGAAGTATTTTATGTCCCGAATTGACGGCCGTACAAACGACCAGCTCCGGCCTATGGAGATCATTCCCAACATTAACAAGTTTGCCGAGGGCTCCTGCCTCATTCGCTGCGGCAACACCCATGTGCTGTGCACCGCCAGCGTGGAGGACAAGCCCCCCCGCCACGTCCCCGAGGGGGAGGGCTGGGTCACTGCCGAGTACTCCATGCTTCCCCGGGCCAACCGGGAGCGCTCCCGCCGGGACATTTCCAAGCTGAAGCTGAACGGCCGCAGCGCCGAAATCCAGCGCCTCATCGGCCGGGCCCTGCGGTCGGTGGTGGACCGGAAAAAACTGGGTCCCTGGAACATCACCATTGACTGCGATGTGCTCCAGGGGGACGGCGGTACCCGTACCGCCTCCATCACCGGCGGCTTTGTGGCCATGATGCTGGCCTTCCGGAAGATGATGGAGGCCGGGCAGCTCAGTGAGTACCCCATCAGCGGCTATGTGGCCGCCGTGTCCGCCGGCGTGGTGGACGACGTGCCTATGCTGGATCTGTGCTATGAAGAGGACTCCTCCGCCATGGTGGATCTCAACTGCGTCATGGACGACCAGGGACGGCTCATTGAAATCCAGGGCACCGGCGAAGGCCGCCCCTTCACCCTGGAGGAGCAGCAGGAGCTGGTAAAGCTGTGCGCCAAGGGTATCCGGGAAATTCAGGCTCTGCAGCGGAAGGTGCTGGAGGAGGGTGTTTGACCATGAAACTGGTGCTGGCCAGCAAGAATAAAAAGAAGCTGGTGGAGCTGGACACCATTCTCTCCCAGCTGGGGGTGGAGGTGTGCTCCGAAGCCGACGCGGGCGTGGACGTGGAGGTGGAGGAGACCGGAACCACCTTTGAAGAAAATTCCCTCCTGAAGGCCAAAGCGGTGATGGAGGCCTCCGGTCTGCCCGCCGTGGCCGACGACTCGGGACTGTGTGTGGACGCCCTGAACGGCGCCCCCGGAGTGTACTCCGCCCGGTACGGCGGGGAGGGGCTGGACGACACCGGCCGCTACCGCCTGCTGCTGGAGAACATGCGGGGCCAGATGCCCCGGACGGCTAAGTTCGTCTCGGTCATCACCTGCTGCTTCCCCAACGGAGATGTGATTTCCGCCCGGGGAGAGTGCCCCGGCACCATCGCCTTTGCCCCCATGGGGGAGGGCGGCTTCGGCTATGACCCGGTGTTCTTTGTACCCTCTCTGAAAAAGACCTTCGCCCAGCTGACGGCGGAGGAGAAAAACGCCATTTCCCACCGGGGCAAGGCCCTGGAAGCCTTCCAGGTGAAGCTGGAGGAATATCTGAAGAATCAGAAATGATACGATTGATGGAGCGTGACAAATGGAACTGACAAGCAAGCAGCGGGCCCAGCTTCGTGGCTTGGCCAACAGCATTGACACCATTTTGATTGTGGGCAAGGACGGCATTGGGGACAACCTGGTCAAGCAGGCCGACAACGCCCTGGAGGCCCGGGAGCTCATCAAGGGCCGGGTGCTGGAGAACTCCATGCTCTCTCCCCGGGAGGCTGCCGAGCAGCTGGCTCCCCTCACCCGCAGCGAGGTGGTGCAGGTCATCGGAACAAAATTTGTTTTGTATCGTCCAAGTCATAACAAGGACAAGAAGGACAAGATTGTACTGGTGGCAGACAAAAAGCGGAAGTAACCCGAGCGCCTGTCCGGAGATGCTGTCCCGCGGGTAGTCCCCCACGGGCAGAAGGAACCTGCGACAAAAATAAAATAAGGTGGTGCCTGTATGAAAATTGGAATCTACGGCGGAACCTTTAACCCTCCCCATCTGGGGCATCTGGCAGCGGCCAGGGCAGCGGTGGCGGCCCTGGGGCTGGATAAGCTGCTGTTTGTGCCGGCGGCGGTGCCGCCCCACAAGGAGCTGCCTCAGGATACCCCGTCGCCGGAGCACCGGCTGGCCATGGTGGAGAAGATGGCTGACGCCATGGCCATGCCCAAGGTGGTGGAAGCTTCGGGGATTGAACTGGAGCGGACCGGGAAAAGCTACACTTCGGAAACGCTGGAGCGCATCCACGAGAAGTATCCGGAGGCGGAGCTGTGGCTGCTGATGGGGACGGACATGTTCCTGACCCTGCACCTGTGGCACGACCCGGCGACCATCCTGCGGCTGGCCGGTATCTGCGCCTTTGGCCGGACGCAGCAGGACGGGGAGGAGCTCTTCGCGCCTCAGCGGGAGTATCTGGCCGAGAAATTTAACGCCCGGGTGACCACCATTACCCTGCCCGATCTGGTGAACATCTCCTCCACCCAGCTGCGGGACCTGCTGGCCCGGGGCGAGGGGCGGGAGTATCTGCCCCCGGCGGTGTACGGATACATTCTCCTGCACAACCTGTACGGCACCCATGCGGATCTCAAGCATCTGGACCTGCCCGAGCTGCGGGCCTGCTCCTACGCCATGATGAAGCAGAAGCGGGTGCCCCATGTGATGGGCGTGGAGGAGGAGGCGGTGCGCCTGGCGGAATTCTGGGGCGCGGACCCCGTATTGGCCCGGCGGGCCGGGATTCTCCACGACTGTACCAAGTACCTGGGGCTGGAGGAACAGCTGGCCCTCTGCGAACAGTACCACCTGGAGCTGGATCCCCTGGAGGAGCAGATGGTAAAGCTGCTCCACTCCAAGACCGGGGCGTGTATCGCCCGGTGGGTTTTTGGAGAACCTGATGAGGTGTACGAGGCCATCTACTGGCACACCACCGCCAAGGCGGATATGACCCTTCTGGAAAAAATCATCTACATGGCCGACTACATAGAGCCGAACCGGGATTTTGAAGGAGTGGATCGCCTGCGCCGACTGTCCTACGAGGACCTGGACAAGGCACTGCTGCTGGGGGTGGAGACCACCATCCAGGAGATGGAGGAACGCCGCCAGCCCATTCACCAAAAGACCATAGAGGCCCGTCAATGGCTGCGCAGCCATGGGGTAACAACAGAGGAAGGAACCGAATGAGTGATTTAAACAGACACGGTAAGCGGGAGCGCTCCCGCAAGGAGAGCTCCCTGGGACGGTATTGGAAGCAGTATAAGGATTGGGTGGCCGGATTGAACCGTGGACAGCGGATTCGTTACCGCTGTCTGCAGGTGGCCACCATTCTGGCCATTGTTGTGATTGTGGTGTGGGCGGTGCTCAGCGCTTGGATTCGCGTACCTGACCTGCCCGACTTTACCCAGGATGCCGATGGAGACGGCGTGTCCGACCTGACCTTCGACGGGGCGGAAGTGCCCGACATTGCCCGCAGCGGGCGCAAGGAGGGCATCTATACCTTCCTGGTAGCAGGACGGGACGTGGCCAGTGGCTCCACGGACACCATTCTGCTGCTCTCCTACGACACCAACAACAAGACCATCAAGGGCCTGAATGTGCCCCGGGACACCATGATCAACACCAGCGCCACCAGCAAGCGCATTAACTCGGTGTATACCCGGAACCGGGGTTCCTCCGACCTGCCCGAGAGTGAGCGGGTGGCTCAGGGCATGAAGGCCCTGGGACAGGAGGTGGCCAAGGTCACCGGTATCACACCGGACTTCTATGTTCTGGTGGAGTGGGAGGCCATCGGCGACCTGGTGAACGCTCTGGGCGGCGTTTACTTTGATGTCCCCTTTGACATGGACTATGACGATCCTTACCAGGATCTTTATATCCATCAGGAGGCGGGCTACCGCAAGCTGGATGGCGACGACGCCATGCAGGTCATCCGCTGGCGGAAGAACAATGATGGAAGCCATTCCGGCGGTGACGTTGCCCGTCTGGAGATTCAGCAGGAGTTTTTGAAGGCAGTGGCCACCGAGTGCCTCAAGCCTTCCACCTTCCTGAAAATTCCCGAGCTGGCCCGGATTTTTACCGAAAAGGTATATACCGACCTGTCTGTGGGTAACATTCTGGCCTTTGCCCAGATGGCCTACGGCATGGACCCGGAGAGCGGAGTGTCCTTTGAGACCGCGCCCATTGCTGATTCCTTCAAGTATAATGGCGCTGCTCTGATTACTCTGGACCCGGAGGGCATTCTGGAGATTGTCAATGACGGGATGAATCCCTACCAGCGTGACATTGAGACCCGGGATTTGCAGCTGGTCTATCGCAACAGCAACGGCAGCTTCGGCGTGACCAACGCGGAGCTGGCGGATCCCAAAATGGGCGGAGGGTCCTCCTCCTCCTCTTCCTCGTCTTCGTCGTCTTCTTCCTCCAGTTCCGACAAGGAGGAGGTGCCGGAAACGCCCGATACGTCGGACACCACCCAGACGGGTGACGGCAGCCAGAGCGGCGGCAGCAGCTCTGAGGGAGGACAGACCGGTGGAGACAGCAGTCAAACCGGCGGTGGAGATACCTCCCAGGGCGGCAGCCAGAGCGGCGGCGGAGATACTTCTCAGGGCGGCGGTCAGACCGGCGGTGACAGCAGTCAAACCGGTGGGGATGGCAGCCAGAGCGGCGGCGGAGATACCTCCCAGGGCGGCGGTCAGACCGGCGGCGACAGCAGTCAGGCCGGCGGCGGCCAGTCGGGAAGCGAGGGACAGGGCGGTTCCCAGTCCGTGAGCAGCAGCTCCGGCGCGGTACAGCCTGACCCCAACCCCAGCGTATCCCAGGGAAGCGAAACCAGCAACTCGGATCATACCGTGGCGGTTCTGCCGGCTCAGCCTGAGCCGGTGCAGCCCGCTGCGTAACGAATGAAAGGAGCGAATACAGTGACTTCCTATGATTTGGCGCTTTTGCTGGCCAAGGCTTTGGACAGCAAGAAGGGACAGGACATCAAGGTGCTCAAGACGCAGGATCTTACCACCTTGTGCGACTATTTTGTCCTGTGTACCGCTACTTCCAACACCCAGATTAAGGCCATGTCCGACGCCTGCGAGGAGGCGGCGGAGAAGCAGGGTGAGCCTGCCCACCACATTGAGGGACACCGGGGCGGCACCTGGCTGCTGATGGATTTCTCCTCGGTGGTGGTCCACGTCTTTACCGACGAGGCCCGGAAGTTCTATGATTTGGAGCGGCTGTGGGGCGACGCCCAGGCGGTGGATCTGACCCAGGTGCTTCAGCCAGAATGACAAAAATCCGGCAAGCAATCAGCTTGCCGGATTTTTTATGGCTTGTTCCGTTTATTTGCCCCGGAGAATGGTCAGGGCTTTGTTGCAGTTTTCCACCACATTGACGGTCTGGCCGCCTCCATACTCTCCGTCGATGGTCCAGTGGAGCGGCTCCTGGCCGGTAATGACCAGCCGGGAGGTCTGGAACTGAATGAGGGAGCCTGGGTCGCCGGGCTTCATGCTCAGAAACGCCTGGAAGCCGTTGGCCACGTCAGCCAGGGTGACAGGCTTTTTCACCAGGTAGACCTCGAACAGGCCGTCGTCCAAAACCACGTTGGAGCTGTTGGGCGGCCGCATGCCACCGATGGACAGGGCGTTGCTTACCATGCCGAAGAAGAAGTCATCCTCGATAACGCCCTGGTCATACTCCACCTTCAGGTGGATGGGGGAGATGGTGGGCAGCGAGGCGATGCCCTCCATCACATAGGCCAGATGGCCGAAGGTCTTTTTCAGGTCCTGAGGAGTGTCGTAGGCCACCTTGGTGAAGGCACCGAAGGCAGCCACATAGACAAAGGGCGTTCCGTTAAGACGGCCGATGTCGATGGGGGTGGGGATGCCGGTTTCGGCAGCAGCCTCAGCCGCCTGACGGGGCACCTTGGACAGGCCGAAGGTGGTGGCGCAGTCGTTGGTGGAGCCGGAAGGAATATAACCCAGTAAAGGAGGGTCTTTCAGATCGATGAGACCGGAAACCGTCTCGCTCAGCGTTCCATCTCCTCCGGCACAGACCACACGGGAGAAGGAGGGACCCAGTTCCCGGGCGATGCGGGTGGCGTCGCCCTTGCTCTGGGTGGGACGGACGGTGACCAGCCAACCGGCCTTGGTAAAGACATCCACAACGGATGACAGCTTTTCCGCCACCTGGCCCTTTCCGGCAGTGGGGTTATAGATAAACAGCAGATTGTCCAAGACGGAGCCTCCTAAACTTTGCGGTGCGCGGCGGGAATGTCCGCCTTTTGAATGATAGGCAGACGGGCGCAGTATCATATTCAGCAGACCTTATTATAGGTTAAAGAAAGGAAAAATCAAGGTAAAATTCATGAATTTTTACCCTTTCTTAATGCCTGACGCGCTGGAATAGAGGAGGGGGTTGCACAGAGCGGAAAAAACGAGTAGAATATGGTGAAAAATTTTTGTCGATGAGGTGACGTTTGTTCTATGAACCGAAGAGCACTGGCCGCGGCCTTCCCGGTGACCATGCCGGTTTTGATGGGCTATCTGGCCATTGGAATGGCCTTTGGACTGATGCTTCAGTCCATCGGATACGGAGTGGGCTGGGCCTTTCTCATGAGCCTGACCATTTACGCCGGATCCGGGCAGTACCTGGGTGTTTCGCTGCTGGCATCGGGAGCGCCGCTGACCCAGGTAGCCTTTCTGACGCTGATGATCAACTTCCGCCATCTGGTCTATGGCCTTTCCATGCTGGAAAAATTTCGGGGCATGGGAATACGTAAGCTCTATATGATGTTTTCCCTCACCGATGAGACCTATGCGCTGCTCAGCTCGGCCAAGGCCCCGGAGGGAGTGGACGAGCATGCCTTCTACTTTTCCGTGGCGCTCCTGGACCATAGCTACTGGATTCTGGGCTCGGTGATTGGTTCCCTGGTGGGGACTGCCCTGGGCTTTGACACCACCGGAGTGGACTTTGCCATGACCGCCCTGTTCCTGGTTATCGCCGTGGGACAGTGGAAGGCCGCGGGCAGCCATCTGCCCGCCCTGCTGGGCATTGCGGCCACGCTGCTGAGCCTGTGGGCTGTGGGTGCGGAGGACATGCTGCTGCCCGCCCTGGGACTCATTATTATGACGTTGGTGGTGCTCCGTCCCAGACTGGATGGCACGGCCGAGAAAACAGAGAAGGAACAGGAGGTGCTCCCATGACATTGACCGTTGGACAGACTCTGGCCTCCATCGCCGTCATGGCGGTGGTCACCTTTCTGACCCGGGCGCTGCCCTTCCTGCTCTTTGATCGGGGCGATCATCCGCCCAAGCTGGTCCTCTATCTGGGCAAGGTGCTGCCTCCCGCCATCATTGCCATGCTCATTGTCTACTGCCTGCGGGGGATGACCTTTTCCGCTCCGGCGGGCTGGGTGCCTTCTGCTCTGGCGGGGGTGACGGCGGTGCTCCTCCACCTGTGGAAGGGCAATGATCTGCTGTCCATCTTCGGGGCCACCGGCCTTTATATGGTGCTGGTTCAGGTGGTCTTTGTCTGAGTTGGGAGGAGAGAAGCCATGGAACAAAACGTATTGATTACCGGGGGCTCCCGGGGCATCGGTGCGGCGGCTGCCCGGCGCTTTGGGGCCTTGGGCTGGAATGTGGCTCTGGGCTGCCGGAGCGGCGCGGATCGGGCCGCAGAGGTGGCCCTGGAGCTGGAGACCCTGGGACGGCGCGCTCTGGTGGTTCAGGGAGACCTGGCTGACCCAAACCAGGCCCAGAGCATGGTGGAGCAGGCGGAGGAGAACCTGGGGCCACTGGACGCTCTGGTATGCTGTGCGGGGATAGCTCTGCCCCAGCAGCTGATCACCGACACCACCGATGAGCAGTGGCGGCAGGTGATGGGCGTGGACCTGGACGGGGTATTCTATACCCTGCGGGCCGCGGTGCCCTTCTTTGTTCGTCGGAAGCGGGGGGCCATTGTCACCGTGTCCTCCATGTGGGGGGTGACGGGCGGTTCCTGCGAGGTGGCCTACTCCGCCGCCAAGGCGGGGGTCATTGGGCTGACCCGGGCTCTGGCCAAAGAGCTGGGGCCCTCCCACATCCGGGTCAACTGCGTGGCGCCTGGTGTAATTGACACGGAGATGAATGCCCACCTTTCTGCGGAGGATCTGGCTGCCCTGGGGGAGGAGACCCCGCTGGGCCGCATCGGTACGCCGGAGGAGGCCGCGGCTGCCATCTGCTTTTTAGCCTCGGAACAGGCGTCCTTTATTACCGGCCAGGTGCTGTCCGCCGACGGAGGCATGGTTATTTAATTGGTAAAATATGGATTGTCAAGAGTGGGAAAACTTGATATAATAAAAACGTTCCTTTTTAAAGCGATATGGTTGAGACAGCGAGATAAAACGCAGGTTTTTTGTGGAAATAGAAGGAAAATTGATTTGGCGGCCTCCGGTATTGCGAAAGAGATACGGAGGCGGGACACATAGAAAGGAGGACCTGCCGTGCGCCGGTCTCAAAGGGGTTACAGCAGCTACCGGGGCCGCCGGACGCTGACGGATGTTTTAAAGATCGTAGCCGCTGTGCTGGGTGTACTTGCTGTGGTACTGCTGGTAGCGGTGTGGATCGGCGGGAAGGATGGACTGCCGCTGAAGCTGCCGGATGTCTCTCAGCAGGACGGAGGGCAGTCCGATGTTTCCGGGGACGGACAGGGGGACGACCAGTCCGGCGGAACCGGGTCGGAAAGCGGCCAGGAGGAACCGGATACCTCCCAGCCTGAACAGCCGGAGGAGCCGGAGCAGGAGAGCGTCATGACGGCGCTGGAATTGCCCATTTCCGCCATTCTGGACGGCACCGCGGCGGCTCAGCTGGAGCAGGCGGGCGCCAACGCCCTGGTGCTCACCATGAAGGATGAGGAGGGCATGCTGGCCTGGAACTCCCAGCAGGCTCTGGCCCAGAGCTATGGCGTCAACGCCGGAGATGAGACGGTTCAGCAGCAGCTGCAGGCCTGGAACCAGGGTGAGGTCTACACCGTGGCGCGGGTGTGCTGCTTCCGGGACAATACCATCCCCTACCACCGCAATGACCTGGCCATGCGGGCCAGCTACGGAAACTGGCGGGATGAGAAGGGCCTTCGGTGGCTGAACCCGGCCAGCGAAGGGGCGCGTGAGTATCTGGCCGGCCTGTGCGGTGAGCTGGCCGCCGTGGGCTTTGACGAGATTCTGCTGGAATGCGCCGGATTCCCCACGGCGGGCTCGGTGGATCGCATTACCTCCGGCGCCGGGGAGCAGGCCCAGGCCGTGTCAGCTTTTGTGGAGCTGGTGGAGCAGGCAGTGGCCCCCTATGGAACGAAAATTTCCCTGCGGGCAGAGGCGGGTACGCTCACCGGTGAGCTGCCGGAGTGCGGCATTACCACCGCGCTGCTGTCCGGCCTGGAAGGCCGAATTTGGATGGCATCGGGTACCGAACCTGCACCGCAGGCCCTGTTGACCCAGGCAGGTGTAACGGACGGCGAAGGGCGTCTGGTGGAGATTGTGCCCCAGCTGGAGCAGGATTCGGCCGTGCCCCAGGCAAAGCTGCTGGATGAAACAACTTGACGGTCTTGCAATTTCCTGGACTGACTTCGTGCAGTCCAGGAAATTTTTTTATGCAGATAATTAAAGGAGGAAAAAAGAAAAATAGACTGAAACGGATAAAAACTTAAAAAATGAGTAAAAAAGAATGATGACGCATAAAAAAGAAAAGTAAGATGGTGAAATGAGGCCTGAAGATGGATAATGATGGCGAAAGAAGCGGAAAATAGCGCTTGCATTTAAGGGGAATATCAAATAAAATAGGCCGTAGATAACGATTTAAATTGATAGAAGAATCTGCGATGAAGCAGAGGAAGGAACTAGAACTAAAGGTGGTGAGGATTATGGCAGTAGAGGCCATTCAAAAGGTGACCCAGGTGGAGCAGGAAGAGAAGCGGCGCAAGGATGCGGCTGCGGCGGAAAACAAGCAAAAGCTTCAGAACGCCCAGCGTGACGCCCAGCGTCTGCTGGAGCAAGCCCGGGCCCAGGCGGAGGCCAAGAACCGAACGGTGCTGGCCCAGGCGGAGGCTGAGGCGGCCCAGGAGGCCCAGCAGCTGATGGAAGAGGCCGGCCGGGCATGTGAGAAAATGAAGGAGAGTGCCCGCCAGCGGCTGGACCAGGCGGCACAGTTGATTGTAGAAAAGGTTGTGAATCGCTGATGGCCATCGTCAAAATGAAGCATTTGCGGCTGGTTGCCATGAGGGAGAACCGGGATACCCTTCTCCGTCTGCTCCAGCGCATGGGCTGCGTGGAGATTGATGAACCGTCGGTGGACGAGAGCGACCCGGTGTGGGCGGGGCTGACCCGGCCCGGTACCGGGGGCCTGTCCGAGGCCCGGGATCGGCACAGCGCCGTGGAACGGGCACTGGCGGTGCTCAAGCGGAGCGCTCCGGCCAAAGAGAGTCTGCTGAAGCCCCAGCCGGGGCTGACGGAGGGAGAGCTCTTTGACGAGCGGGCGGCCGAGGCCGCACTCCGGGAGGCGGAGGAGATCAATGAGATGGACCGCCGTCTCAGTACCATCCACGCGGAAGAAACCAAACTGCTCGCTCAGAAAGGAGCTCTGGCTCCCTGGCTGAGCCTGGACCTGCCTCTGGACACCCAGTCCACGGGACAGGTGGTCATTCAGCTGGGCACGCTGCCCGCCAACGTACCCTTCGCCCAGGCGGAGGGAGAGGTGCTGGCGGCAGGAGATCTGTCCCAGCTCACCCTGGTCTCCACCGATCGGGAGCAGCAGTATCTGCTTCTGGTGTGCCATGTGAGCCAGAGTGAGGCGGTACTCCAGACGGTGAAGGACCTGGGCTGGTCCCGGGCCAACCTCCGCGACTGGAGCGGCACGGCGGCGGAGAACACCGCCCAGCTGGACAAGGAACTGGAGCAGCTGGCCCAGGAGGCCGCCGCTCTGGAGGAGAAGCTCTCCGGCATGGGGAATTGCCGGGCGGATCTCCGGCGGCTGGCCGACCGCACCGCGGTGGAGGTCAGCCGGGAGGAATCCCGGAGCCATCTGCTGGACACCGGACAGACCTTCTACCTGGAGGGCTGGGTGCCGGCGGAAAACTGGCCCAGCCTGCAGAAGGCCATCTCCCCCTACCCCTGTGCCTGGGAGGTCACCGACCCCTCGGAGGACGAGTACCCCAGCGTGCCGGTGAAGCTGAAAAACAACTGGTTCACCCGGCCGCTGAACATGGTCACGGAGATGTACTCCCTGCCGGCCTACGGCTCGTTGGATCCCAACCCCCTCATGGCCCCCTTCTTCATCCTGTTTTACGGGATTATGATGGCGGACATGGGCTACGGCCTCATTATGATGCTGGCCTCGGTGGTGGTGCTGACCAAGAAAAAGCCCAAGGGTGGCATGGCCCACTTCTTCGGACTGCTGGGCCTGTGCGGCGTGAGTACCTTTATCATGGGTATTCTGACCGGCGGCTTCTTCGGCGACTTCCTGACCCAGATCAGTACCCTTATTAACCCGGACAATCCCATTACGCTGCCCGCCCTCTTTACCCCCCTTAATGACACCATGATGATTCTGGTGGGGGCCATGTGTCTGGGCGCTGTGCAGATTATCACCGGTATGGCCATCAGCTTCTATAAGAAGCTGCGGGACGGCCAGGTGATGGATGCCATCTGGGAAGAGCTGACCTGGTGGATTGTGTTTGCCGGCGCGGCGCTGGCCATCCTGGGCATCACCAATGTGGTGCTGATCGTGGGCGGCGTCATGGTGCTGGTGGGATCCGGCTGGAACGCCAAGGGCTTCGGCAAGGTGACGGCCGTGTTCGGCTCCCTCTATAACCATGTGACGGGCTACTTCGGCGACATCCTGTCCTACTCCCGTCTGATGGCCTTGATGCTGGCCGGCTCGGTCATTGCCCAGGTGTTCAACACCCTGGGCGCCATCCCGGGGAACGTTATCATCTTCCTGATCATTTCCCTGGTGGGCAACACGTTGAACTTCGCGCTGAACCTGCTGGGCTGCTATGTGCACGACCTGCGTCTTCAGTGTCTGGAGTACTTCGGCAAGTTTTATCAGGACGGCGGAAAGCCTTTCCGGCCCCTGTCCTGGAATACCAAATATTACGACATTGTAAAAGAATAAAAGGAGGACATAGTCATGAGTTTTCTGGAGACAATCGGCGGTCTGGCCATCGCCCTGCTGGGCGCCGGTCTGGCGGCGGTCCTGAGCGGCATCGGTTCGGCCAAGGGTACCGGCATCGCCGGCGAGGCGGGCACCGGCCTGCTGTGTGAGGACCCCTCTAAGTTTGGTAAGGTCATGATTCTTCAGGTTATCCCCGGCACCCAGGGTCTGTACGGCCTGGTGGTTTGGTTCTTCGCCGTGTTCCGCATGGGCCTGCTGTCCGGCACCCTGCCCGATCTGACCGTGGCTCAGGGCATGCAGTACTTCGTGGCCTGCCTGCCCATGGCACTGGGCGGCCTGTTCTCCGCCATCGCTCAGGGCCGCGTGGCTGCCGGCTCCATCAACATTCTGGCCAAGAAGCCCGACGACTGGTCCAAGGGCATGGTGCTCTGCATCACCGTTGAGTTCTACGCCATTCTGTCTCTGCTGGCCTCCATGCTGATGATCATCAACATCAGCGCTTAAGGCTGGGAAAGGAACCGGCTCTATGGAAGGTATTGAAAAAATTACGGCCAAAATTGTCCAGGACGCCCAGGCTGAAATTGCCCGCATGAACCAGGAGACCGACGAGAAGGTCCGGAGCATCGCGGAGGCAGCCCAGGCTCAGGCGGACAAGGAGACGGCCGATACTCTGGCCCGGGGACAGCGGGCCGCCCAGGAGCGCCTGGAGCGGCTGAAGTCCGCGGCCAAGATGGAACAGCGCAAGCTGGAGCTGGCCGCCCGGCAGGAGATGCTGGCTCAGGCCTTCGAACTGGCCCTGGAGAAGCTGTGCTCCCTGCCTGAGGAGGAATATGTGCAGCTGTTGACCCGCCTGGTGCTGGAGGCCTCCACCACCGGGAAGGAACAGCTGGTGTTCTCTCCCCAGGACCGCGCCCGGGTAGGCAAGCAGGTGGTCGTGGCCGCCAACGAGGCCATGGTCAAGCAGGTAGCCCCCGAGCTGCCCGATGCCATCACCGACACCAAGGTGGGGGCGTTCCTGGGCAAGGTAGTGAATTCCACCACCGCCATGGTCACCGGCACGGGTATGCTCACCCTCAGTGAGGAGACCCGGCCCATGAAGGGCGGCTTCGTCCTGGTGGACGGAGACGTGGAGGTCAACTGTGCCTTTGAGACACTGGTCCGTCTGCAGCGTGAAAAGCTGGAGAAGGAAGTGGACCAGGTGCTGTTCCCCAAGGCCTGAGCCCCAGCGGAACATAGAAGTGCTTTGCGTCCCATACCACCGAGCTGTGAAGCCCCGACGGCACTCAGTGCGGAGTTGGAACAGCCGGGTGAGTGAGCCTTCGCCGTAAGGCGGAGGCATGGGATACAAGGCTTGCGAGAAAATGGCGGCGGAACGCCGCCCCAAACCGGAGCCCAACGGAGTGGGTCCGGTTTGGAGAGGAGGAGCAGCGGAATGAGCGAGCTTTCGCCGTAAGGCGGAAGTGAGGGATATGAAGCTTGCGACGACGACGAAAGGAGGGATATCTTGTCCCACCGCAAAGATACGGATTATCTCTCCGTCTCGGCCCGCATTCGGGCCATGGAGAACCGGCTTCTGACCCGGGAGCGTATGGACCGGATGATTGAGGCCCGGGACAACAGCGAGGCCATGAAGGTGCTGACGGAGTGCGGCTACCCCGACGGGGGCGGCAGTCTGGACGCCGTGCTGGCCCAGGCCCGGGCAGACACCTTCCGGGATATGGAGAACGCCTCCCCGGACCGTCGGCTGACGGAGATTTTCCAACTGAAATATGATTACCACAATGCCAAGGTGCTTATTAAGGCCAAGGCTGTGGGGGCGGACCCGGAGCGGCTGCTGCTGCCCGGGGGCCGGTACGACCCCCAGCAGCTGCTGGACGGCTGGCGCCGGGAGGAGCTTCGGGGCTGCTCGGAGCGCTTCCAGCAGGCCATGAAGCAGGCCCAGGCCGTTCTGGCTGACACCCGGGACCCACAGCAGGCGGATCTGATTCTGGATAAGGCCTGCTACGGCGAGATGGGTGTGCTGGCCGACGAGCTGGACAGCGAGTTTCTCAGGGGCTATGTCCGCCTGTCGGTGGATGTGGCCAACCTGCGCGCCGCCGTGCGGGTGTACCGCATGGGCAAGGAGGGCGACTTCCTGCGCCAGGTTCTGCTGGAGGGCGGCAGCGTCTCGCCCCAGTCCATTGCCGCCGCCCGGGGCGACGCCCTGGGTGAGGTCTTCCGCACCGGGCCCCTGGCCCAGGCCGCGGAGATGGGCGCCAAGCTGACCCAGCCGGGCAGCGGGGCGCTGACCGGCTTTGAGAAGACCTGCGACGACGCCCTTACCGCCTATCTGTCCGCCGCCCGGCGGATTCCCTTCGGGGAGCAGACGGTCATCGGCTACCTCTACGCCAAGGAGGCGGAGCTGACCGCCATCCGCACCATTTTTGCAGGACGGGCCGCCGGCCTGGACGGCGACACCATCCGCGCCCGGCTGCGGGAAACCTATGTGTAAGGGGGTGGAGGGAAGATGTATAAGATTGCCGTGATGGGCGACATGGACAGCGTTCTGGGCTTCAAGGCCCTGGGCCTGGAGGTTTGCCCGGTGAATACCCCCGAGGAGGGGCATGAGGCCCTCCACCGCATGGCCAAGGAGAACTACGCCATCATCTATATGACCGAGCAGCTGGCTGCCAAGCTGAGCAGCGACATTGCCCGGTACAAGGACGCCCTGACCCCGGCTATCATTCTCATCCCCGGCAAGGAAGGCTCGCTGGGCATTGGAATGGCCAACGTGAAAACCGCTGTGGAGCGGGCCGTGGGTGCGGACATCCTGTAAGAGTGCAGAATGCAGAAATGCAGAATGCAGAATGAGTCGAAGGGTACCAATTCTGTGTTCTGCAGTTGAGAAAGAAGGTTTAGCCTATGGGAAAGATCGTCAAGGTCTCCGGCCCGCTGGTGGTTGCCACCGGCATGGAGGAGGCCAACATGGCCGACGTGGTCCGCGTAGGAGAGCAGCGCCTGATTGGCGAGATCCTGAACATGAGCGGCGATTCGGCCTCCATCCAGGTCTATGAGGAGACCTCCGGCCTGGGCCCCGGGGCGGAGGTTGTCACCACCGGCTCCCCCCTGTCCGTGGAGCTGGGCCCCGGCCTGGTGGAAAACATCTACGACGGCATCCAGCGCCCGCTGGAGGTCATTATGGAGAAGGTCAAGGGCAACAATCTGCCCCGCGGCGTGGAGGTCCCCGCCCTGGACCGGGAGAAGAAGTGGGACTTTACCGCTACGGTGGAGCCCGGCACCCAGGTCGTCGGCGGTGACATCATCGGCACCGTCCAGGAGACCGCGTCCATTCTCCATAAAATTATGATTCCCCCCAAGATGAAGGGCAAGATTGTCTCCATCCAGTCCGGCTCCTTCACCGTCACCGAGACGGTGGCCGTGCTGGAGCAGGAGGACGGCTCCAAGGTAGAGCTGCCCATGATGCAGAAGTGGCCCGTCCGTGTGGGCCGTCCCTACAAGCATAAGTATCCCCCCGTTATCCCCCTGCAGTCGGGCCAGCGGATTGTGGATACCTTCTTCCCCGTGGCCAAGGGCGGCACCGCCGCCATCCCCGGCCCCTTCGGTTCGGGCAAGACCGTCATGCAGCACGCTCTGGCCAAGTGGTCGGACGTGGATCTGGTGGTCTATATCGGCTGCGGCGAGCGCGGCAACGAGATGACCGACGTGCTCCGTGAGTTCCCTGAGCTGGTGGACCCCCGGACCGGCGAGTCTCTGATGAAGCGGACCGTGCTGATTGCCAACACCTCCGATATGCCCGTGGCCGCCCGTGAGGCCTCCATCTACACCGGCATTACCATTGCCGAGTACTTCCGGGACATGGGCTACGCCGTGGCCGTCATCGCCGACTCCACCTCCCGCTGGGCCGAGGCTCTGCGTGAGATGTCCGGACGTCTGGAGGAGATGCCCGGTGAGGAAGGCTACCCCGCCTACCTCAGCTCCCGTCTGGCTCAGTTCTACGAGCGCGCCGGCTCCGTCTCCTGCATCGGCTCCGACGAGGACCGCCGGGGCAGCCTGACCGCCGTAGGCGCCGTATCCCCTCCGGGCGGCGACCTCAGTGAGCCCGTGTCCCAGGCCACCATGCGGATTGTTAAGGTGTTCTGGGCGCTGGACGCCTCCCTGGCCTACCGCCGTCACTTCCCCGCCATCAACTGGCTGAACTCTTACTCCCTGTATCTGGATTCTCTGAAGCCCTGGTACGACGAGAACCTGGGCAAGGACTTCCTGGTGAACCGGGAGTGGGCCATGGCCGTCCTCCAGGAGGAGGCCAGCCTGAACGAGATTGTGCAGCTGGTCGGTAAGGACTCCCTGTCCGCCAAGGACCAGATCACCCTGGAAGTGGCCAAGATGATTCGGGAGGACTTCCTGCAGCAGAACTCCTTCGTGGACATTGACTCCTACTCTGAGTACGACCGCCAGGCCCGGATGCTGGCCATGATCCGCCAGTATGATACCCAGTGCCGCGCGGCCTCCGAGCGGGGCGGCGAGCTGAACGCTCTGTTCACCATTCCCGCCCGTGAGGGTATCGGCCGTGCCAAGTCCGTCCCCGCCGACCAGTATAAGCAGGCCTATGCGGACCTGACGGCTCAGATGGAGGACGAGATTAACGCCATCGCAGAGAAGGGAGAGGATGAGCTGTGATTCGGGAATATAAGACCATCCAGGAGATCTCCGGCCCTCTGATGGTGGTAAACAAGGTCAAGGGCGTCACCTACGACGAGCTGGCCGAAATCCAGCTTACCGACGGTACCATCCGCCGCTGTAAGGTGCTGGAAGTCAACGGCGATTCCGCCGTGGTGCAGCTCTTTGAGAGCTCCGCCGGAATTAACCTGAAGGACTCCAAGATCCGCTTTTTGGGCCACCCCCTGCAGCTGGGCGTGTCCGAGGACATGCTGGGCCGGGTGTTCAACGGCATGGGCCAGCCCATTGACGGCGGCCCCGCCATCCTGGCTGACGAGTACCGGGACATCAACGGCCTGGCCATGAACCCCGCCGCCCGGGACTACCCCAACGAGTTTATCCAGACGGGCATCTCCACCATCGACGGACTGAATACCCTGGTCCGCGGCCAGAAGCTGCCCATCTTCTCCGGTTCCGGTCTGCCCCATGCCGCCCTGGCTGCCCAGATTGCCCGGCAGGCCAAGGTGCTGGACGGCGAATCCAACTTCGCCGTGGTCTTTGCAGCCATCGGCATCACCTTCGAGGAATCTGAGTTCTTCGTCAGCGAGTTCAAGCGCACCGGCGCCATCGACCGTACCGTGCTGTTCACTAACCTGGCCAACGACCCCGCCGTCGAGCGTATCGCCACCCCCCGTATGGCCCTCACCGCCGCGGAGTACCTGGCCTTTGAGAAGGGTATGCACGTGCTGGTCATCCTGACCGACATTACCAACTACGCCGAGGCCCTGCGTGAGATCTCCGCCGCCAAGAAGGAGGTCCCCGGCCGCCGCGGCTACCCGGGCTATCTGTATACGGACCTTGCCACCATGTACGAGCGCGCCGGCCGTCAGATGGGCAAGGAGGGCTCCATCACCATGATCCCCATCCTGACCATGCCCGAGGACGACAAGACCCACCCCATCCCCGACCTGACCGGCTATATCACCGAGGGCCAGATCATCCTGTCCCGTGAGCTCTACCGCCGGGGCATCAATCCCCCCGTGGACGTGCTGCCCTCCCTGTCCCGTCTGAAGGATAAGGGTACCGGCGCAGGCAAGACCCGTGAGGACCACTCCGGCACCATGAACCAGCTCTTCGCGGCCTACGCCACCGGCAAGGAGAACAAGGAGCTCATGTCCATCCTGGGCGAGGCCGCCCTGAGCCCCACCGACCTTCTCTACGCCAAGTTCGCCGACGAGTTTGAAAAGCGCTACGTGGCCCAGGGGACGGAGGAAAACCGCTCCATCTTTGAGACGCTGGACCTGGGCTGGGATCTGCTGAGCATCCTGCCCCGGAGCGAGCTGAAGCGAATCAAGCCGGAGCTCATTGACAAGTATCTGCCCAAGAAGGATTAAGGGGGGATTTGAATGCCTTCCACAACCATAAATCCCACCCGTATGGAGCTGACCCGGCTGAAGGGCCGGCTGAAGACCGCCCAGCGGGGCCATAAGCTGCTGAAGGACAAGCGGGACGAGCTGATGAAGCAGTTTATGGACGTGGTCCGGGAAAACCGGGCGCTGCGCAAGCGGGTGGAGGAAGGGCTCATGCGGGCCCACGGTTCCTTTACCGTGGCCGCGGCCCTCATGTCCCCCGAGATGCTGGAGCAGTCCCTCCTGTACCCCAAGCAGAGCGTGGAGCTGGAGATGACCTTCCAGAACGTCATGTCGGTGGATGTGCCCCAGTACCGCTTCCACACCAGCAGCCAGGACCCGGGCGAGGTCTATCCCTACGGCTTTGCCCAGACCAGCGGCGAGCTGGACGACGCGGTGGACGCCATGTCCAAGGTATTTCAGGACATGCTGCGGCTGGCAGAGGTGGAAAAGACCTCCCAGCTGCTGGCGGAGGAGATTGAAAAGACCCGCCGCCGCGTCAACGCCCTGGAGTACGTGAAGATTCCCCAGATGCAGGAGAGTATCAAGTATATCACCATGAAGCTGGACGAGAACGAGCGTGCCAACACCATCCGGCTCATGAAGGTGAAGGATATGATCCTGAAGGAGGCCATCCAGGAGCGCCGGGAGGAGGATGCCAGGGCCGCACAGGCCTGGAGCGATTCCGGCGAAGCACCCGAGGGGGTATAAACAGGCACTCCCGCTGGAATATCCAATGAAAATGGAAAAAGAGACGCTGTCCGAATCATCCGGACAGCGTCTCTTTTTCTGGAAAATAAGCATAGAATGGGAGCAGAAAGAGGAAATAAAAGGTTGGGAACGACTTTTTTTGACAAAAGGAGAGGGATGGAGTATAATGCCCAATTGTACTGTTTCTTGCAGAAAACGGATTTATGAATGAAATGGACGATATGGAGCGAATGAAAGAAAAGAATTTGAAAAAGTGGATTTGGCAGACAGGGGCTCTGCTGCTGGCGCCGCTGACGGCTGTGTGGCTGATGCAGCTGGCTTACGGCGCCGCACCCTGGTCCATGTCCCCCACCGCGGCCCTGGCCAATGCCCTGTGTATTGCCTTGATGTACTGGCCGCTGTGCGGACTGACGGGTCGGATTGCCCCCTGCTGCATCGGCATTCACCTTGCTGCCGGCCTCTGGGGTGCGGCCAACTATTTTGTAAATGCCTTTCGGGGCACCCCCATTCTGCCCTGGGACCTGTCGGCCCTGGGTACCGCCGCCGCTGTGGCGGGAAACTACCGCTTTGTACCTACCCTCTCCATGCTGGGGGCCCTGGCTCTAATTGTGGCGCTCGGGGCCTTTCTCCTGAGAAAAAAGCAGAGAGCCATGCTCCGGCTGAGCAGAGAGCAGTGGGGGGTACGGCTGGCCTGTGTGGGCACGGGACTTCTCTGCCTGGCTTTGCTGCTCCCCACCCAGAAGCTGGGGAACCTGGGCGTAAAGACCGACGTGTGGGATCAGGCCGGGTCCTACCAAACGGGAGGGTGTCTGGCCACCTTCCTGCGGAACACGGAATTTCTGGAGGTGGAGGAGCCGGAGGACACCTCTGTGGAGCGGCTGCAGCAGATCGTGTCCCTGGTGGAGCAGCCGGAGCCGGTGGAGGTTTCGGTGGACCGGCCCAACATTGTGGCCATTATGAACGAGTCCTGGGCCGACTTTGAGGACTACGGGACCCTCTCCCTCAGTGAGAGCGTCACCGACTACATCCGCTCCCTGGACAACGCCATCTTCGGACACGCCTATACCTCCGTGTTCGGTGCGGGGACCAGCGCCAGCGAATTTGAGTTTTTAACCGGGAATTCCATGGCCTTCCTGCCCTCGGGCAGCATTCCCTATCAGCAGTACGTACTGGGGCCCACCGCCTCCCTGGCCTTCCACCTGAAGGAGCTGGGCTACGATACTCTGGCCTTCCACCCTGGAGAGAAGACTTCCTGGCAGCGGGACCGGGCCTATCCCAATCTGGGCTTTGACGACTACAAGTACGGCGATCTCATGGACGTGCCCCAGACCTTTGAGCACGGTTATGTGAGCGACCAGTCGGATTTTGACCAGATCATCTGGGAGTTTGAACATAAGGAGGAGGGACAGCCCCTCTTCCTGTTCAACGTCACCATTCAAAACCATGGCGGCTACACGGTGGAGGACTACCCGGCCGAGGTGGCCCTCACCGATGCGCCCGGCCGGTACCCCATGGCGGAACAGTACCTCACCCTGGCCAATAAGACGGACGAGGCCTTCCGCACCCTGGTGGAGTACTTCCAGCAGTTGGAGGAGCCCACCATCATTGTCATGTTTGGGGATCACCAGCCCTCTGTGGAGCAGGAGTTCCTGGACAAAGCCTATGGAGTCACCCAGGGGGAGATGACCATGGAGCAGTACATGGGCAAGTACTATGTCCCCTTTGTGATCTGGGCCAACTATGACCTGCCGGAGGAGGGACCTGAGGTGACCAGCCTGAATTTCCTGGGGCAGTATGTGCTGCGCTACGCGGGAATTGAGGCGACCGCCTATGACAGCTTTCTGTGGCAGCTCCAGACCCAGCTGCCCGCCGTCACCTTTGTGGGCTATGTGGACGAAGCGGGTCAGGCGTACAGCCACCTGGAGACCAACGACTTTACCGCTCTCATTGAGGATTACCAGAGGGTTCAGTACAACAACCTCTTTGGCGGCGGAGACCGGCAGGAGGGGCTTTTCACCCTCCGTCCGGTGAACAATGGGGAAATTGCAAAAACAGAATATGCTCCCGGACAGGACCGGTGAGCAAGGACATAAACAGGCCCCGGGCACGTTTTACAGCGTGTCTGGGGCCTGTTTTGATACGTGCAGAGTTTGCCCCGGACAATGGGAAGAGAACCTTGAAGAACCGTCAGAGAACCGGGGGAAAAGCGCGCTTTTTTTGTCCAATCTGATACTTGAATTGGAGGCGGATTTCAGGTAGCATAGAAAACCGCGAAAGGGAGTAGTCCGCACGGGTTTCCGTGTCTGCATGGTCGTCATCACGTTGTTCCCGGGAGAGCATCCGGTCATGCATTTCAGCGACGAGACTTTGCTGTTTCATGCAGCGAAGGTCTCGTTTTTTGTTTGTCCAGATGGGACCCTGAGCGGTAAATACTGGAGGGAATAAGATAAAAATGGAAATGTTAATTTCACTGCTTCTTCTGATTGTGGGCTTTGTGATGCTGGTCAAGGGCGCGGACTGGTTTGTGGACGGCTCTGCGGGACTGGCTTCCCGCCTGGGTATTCCCCAGCTGGTCATCGGTCTGACCATTGTAGCCATGGGCACCAGCGCCCCTGAGGCTGCGGTGAGCATTACCGCCGCCTTGAAGGGGAGCGCGGATATCACCATCGGAAACGTGGTAGGCAGCAATATCATCAACGTCCTGGTGATTCTGGGCCTGGCTGCTACGCTGACTACCATTGCCGTGGCTAAGTCCACCATCACCCGGGAAATTCCCTTTATGATCTTTGCCACCCTGCTGCTCCTGGTGCTGGGGCTGGACGGGACCATCTCCCTGCTGGACGGCGTGATTCTGTGGGCCTTCTTTCTGCTCTACCTCTTCTATCTGTTCCGTATGGCCCGCTCCGGGAACGGAGAGGACGAGGAAATCAATTCGGACCGCCCCCTGTGGCAGATGGGGCTCTGGACCGTGGTGGGCCTGGTGTGCATCGTGGCGGGCAGCAATGTGACCGTCAATGCGGCTTCCAACATTGCCCGTATCCTGGGGCTGAGCGAGCGCCTCATCGGTCTGACCATTGTGGCTCTGGGAACCTCCCTGCCTGAGCTCTTCACCTCGGTCTCCGCGGCCCGGCGGGGCAACGCGGATATCGCCATCGGAAATATTGTGGGCAGCAATATTTTCAACATCCTCTTTGTGGTGGGCACCTCCGCTCTGGTCACCCCCGTGCCCTTTGCCCACGCCTTTCTCAGCGACACGGTTATCGCCGTGGTGGCGGCGGTCCTGCTCCTGCTGTGCTGTCTGCATCACTCCCGCCTCTCCCACAGAAGCGGCGTGACCCTGCTGACCAGCTATGTCACCTATTTTATTCTGGTCCTGCTGTGAGAACAGAAAACCGCCCCTTCGGATTACGTCCGAAGGGGCGGCTTTTTTTGTAGAGGAGCGGCTCAATAGCCCATGTCCAGACCGGCTTTCCGGCGGCTGCGGAACTCGGCAGCCGCGGTAAAGAGTACGTCGGAGGAGGAGTTGAGGGCGGTCTCGCAGGAATCCTGAATGACGCCGATGATGAAGCCGATGCCCACCACCTGCATGGCGATGTCGTTGGAGATGCCGAAGAGGCTGCAGGCCAGGGGAACCAGCAGCAGGGAGCCGCCGGCCACGCCGGAGGTGCCGCAGGCAGCCACAGAGGACACCAGGCTCAGCAGGAAGGCGGTGGGGAAGTCCACCGTCAGACCAAGGGTGTTGGCGGTGGCCAGGGTAAGCACGGTGATGGTGATGGCGGCGCCGGCCATGTTGATGGTGGCACCCAGGGGGATGGAGACGGAGTACTTGTCCTCATCCAGCCCCAGCTCCTTACACAGGTTCATGTTCACCGGGATGTTGGCGGCGGAGCTGCGGGTAAAGAAGGCCATGATGCCGCTGTGGATGAGGCAGCGCAGCACCAGGGGATAGGGATTGCGGCGGATGCACAGGAAGACGATGAGGGGATTGACGATAAAGGCGACAAAGAGCATGCAGCCTACCAGCACGAAAATCAGCTGGGCATAGGTCTTGAAGGAGTCAAAGCCGGTGGTGGACACAGTGGTGAACACCAGACCCAGAATGCCGAAGGGGGCGCACTGAATGACCCAGCGGATGGCGGTGGAGAGCATGGAGGACAGGTCGGAGAGAATGTGCTTGGTGCCCTCGCCTGCCTCCCGCAGGGCAAGGCCAAAGACCACTGCCCACACCAGTACGCCAATATAGTTGGCATTGGAAATGGCGGAGATGGGGTTGCTCACCGCGTTGTTCAGCAGGGTAGTCAGCACCTCGGCAATGCCGCCAGGGGCCTCAGAGGTGGCACCCTCCGCCAGAATCAGGGTGGAGGGGAACAGGAAGCTGGCCGCCACGGCGCACAGAGCGGCCAGGAAGGTGCCGATCAGGTAGAGAACAATGACCGTGGTCATATTGCTCCGGGCGCCCTTCTGGTGCTTTGCCAGGGAGTCCATGACCAGGAAAAAGACCAGCAGGGGGGCCAGAGCCTTCAGTGCGCCCACAAACAGGGTGCCCAGCATCCCGATGCCGGAGGCCTGGGGCAGAGCTACGCCCAGAATCGCGCCGAAGATCAGACCCAGTACAATTCGGAGTACCAGATGAATGCGGTTCCATTTGCGAATCAGTTCCATACAAACTCCTCTTTCCAATGAAACAACTCTTTTGTTTGCTAGGGTCAGAATTAGTATTTACCTGCCTGCAAAAAAATCCCACCCGAATGGGTGGGATTTTTAGCTGGAGCGAGTGACGAGGCTCGAACTCGCTACCTCCACCTTGGCAAGGTGGCGCTCTACCAGATGAGCTACACTCGCAGCGACAAATGGTATTATAGCAGATATTCGGCCGATGTCAATAGAAAAATGAAAAATTTTTAAAATTTATGATCCGCAGGCTGGAACGGTGCTGGTGTCCCAGGAATAGCCCTTGGCGGAGAGCTCTTGGTCGGTATAAAAGGACTGCCCGGAGGAGGAAGAAACGGTCAAATCCATGTGCCGCCACCCGGAATCGCTTTCCACCACATTCCAGAAGTGAGGCTGTCCATCCAGTGTGCCGGTGACCACCTGGCAGGAGAGGTCCATGGTCTGGCACAGCAGGGCCATGGCCAGAGCCAGTCCCTCACTGTCCGCGCCGCCGGTCAGAAGAGCGTCGTAGGCGGTGCTGCCCCCGGAAGACGGGCGGCCGTTGGTGTTGACCACCGTTTTGGCCGCAGCCAGGAACGCCGCATCCCCTTCCAGGGAGGAGAGGGGATGGGTGAGCGACTGCGCCTTCTGTTCCAGCAGATTCTGCCTCTGTTCCAGCTCCGCCGCATCCAGCGGGTATGTGAGCAGGATTTCCACAATCCGCTGCCGGCCGCTGTCGGGGTAGATGTGGATTTCCGCCTGGGGCATGCCCAGGGCAGCGGCCGGGGTGGCGTAGTAGGCCTCCCGTACCAGTTCCAGGATGTAGTCCGCATCTCCGTCAAAGTAGCTGATGCGCAGCACCTGTTCCGGGGCAAAGGAAGCCAGGGCAGACTTGAGTTCGCTCCGGATGGCAGTAGTGCCGGTGACGGAGACAATGGAGGAAATCTGTTCCTTAGTCCGGCGGTAGGTAATCTGCACGTCCGCCTGCTCATAGGTGACCACAGGGGTGACGCTGTACTTGATGTATTCCACCGCATAGGCGCCCAGAGCGTCTTCATGTGACACCTCCAGACAGGCCTTTTCCAGGTCATCCTCCACGGACTCAGAGTCCATATACAGCCGGACGGTGCCGGTTTCCACGCCCTGATTGATGAAGTAAATGAGGGCGTTGACCAACTCCTGGTAGCTCTCTGCCCGCAGGGTGAAGGGGTCCCCTTCCGTGGTAGGGGAGGCCGTATTGTGGGTTGTGACGTCCACAAAGTCCCGGTTGAGCATGGAGGAGCATCCCGGGGTAAGCAGCAGAGTGATGGCGGTCATACCCGCCAGAAGTTGTCGTTTCATGGGAGCGTCCTCCTTTGCATGAGAGCGGGCTGATGGGGATATCAGTAACCCAGCTCCTGGTTAATCAGCAGTACTTCGGTGACCTCAGCTCCCCCCATGGGCTCCCACAGCACTGTCAAGCCCCGGCAGATCCGCTCGGGACTGCTGCAGTTGTAGCAGCGGTCGCCCTTGACTGCGCAGGGGGTCTTCCGGCCCAGACGCTGGGCATTTTTGGGGGAGGCAATGTTACGGGCGCGCCACAGGGCGGCATCGTAGTCGGGGGCAATCTTGTTGACGCCCACCACAAAATAGACCCGGCGGTGGCCGAAGAGGGTGGAGGCCACCCGGTTGCCGGTGCCGTCAATGTTGATAAGCTCCCCCGTCTCAGCCAGGCCGTTGACGGAGGTGATGTACGCGTCGGTGCTCATGGCCTCCTGGAGGGTGCCGCCCTCCCAGTGCCAGATGGCCCGGTTGTGGGCGGCCAGCCGGGGATAGAGGCCCATCTGCTGGGCGGTGACGGAGCCGCCGAAGGCCACCGAGGTCTGATCAATCTGGCGGTCCAGGTAGTCAGCGACCTGCTCAGCGGTGTCAAAGCACCGGACTACAAAGCCCCGCTTCTCCAGATTTTGTGCCGTTTTTGTAATATCAGCCATAAAAATTCCACCTTGTATTTAAATATCCTGGCTGTGGTAGCGGCGGAAGCCGTTGCCCAGCACCTCGTGGGTGTTGCACACAATGAGAAAGGCGTCGGGGTCCAGGTCCTTCACCCGCTGCTTCATGGAGACAATCTGGCGCTGCTTGAAGGCGCACATCAGGACCTGGCGGGACTCTCCCGACCAGGCGCCCTCCCCCTGGAGGATGGTGACGCCCCGTTCCAGGTCCTGTGTCAGGGCCTGGGCGACCTGCTCGGGGCAGGCGGTGATGATGAAGGCCACCTTGGCGGTGTCCAGACCATAAAGGACCATGTCCATCACGGTTGTGGACAAGTACAGGGCCACCAGGCCGTACAGGGCAGTGTTCAGATTTTGAAACACCAGGGCGCAGGTACAGATGACCACCAAATCCAGTGCCAGCAGCAGCTTGCCCATGGGCAGCCAGGGCAGGGGCAGCTTCAAGAGCCGGGCCAGCAGGTCGGTGCCGCCGGTGGTGGCCCCCTGTCCCAGGATCAGCCCCAGGGAGACCCCCAGGATGGCTCCGCCGTAGATACAGGCAAGCAGAGGGTCCATGGGGGAAAAGGACACCAACCGATCCAGCAGGTCGATGAGAAAGGAGGAGAGGGTCATGGCGTACAGGGAGGACACGAGCAGCTGTCCGCCCAGCAGCTTCCAGCCCAGAAAGAACACAGGCAGGTTGAGGAAAAACACCAGCGTGCCCACGGAGAGAAAGCCGCCCAGGCTGTTGATAATCTGCGCCACGCCGGTGAAGCCCCCGTAGGCGATGTCGTTGGGGGCATAGCACCAGTTAAAGGCCAGCGCATAGATGAGGCAGCCCAGAGAGATGATGGCATAGCGGCGCAGAGTGGTTTTCTGCATAGCGGCTCCTCCTTTCCTTGTTCCGTTACAGAAGGGTCATTTGTTCCTCGCCCCGGTCCTCCTCCTTCAGCAGGGCTCCGGCCACAGGCAGGGAGCGGGAGCGGTAGCGGGCGGTGTTGACAATCGAGGTCTGCGTCAGGGGCAGAACCTTTTCCACCCGGTACTTGGGCTTCAGGGTCATCACGTTGACGCCCTGGGTGGTGCGGGTGGTCTTGGGGTTGAGACTTGCGGTGTGGAAGATGAGGCAGCGTCCTTCTGTGGAGATGACGGCGGCCTCAAAGTCCTCCTTCACCAGGAAGGCGGACACCAGGGGTGCCTTGTCCGAGTAGGCCCCGGTGAGCTTCTTCCGCTTGGTCTGGGTCTGGTAGGCGGACACCTCCACCCGGGCGATCTTGCCGTTGTCAAAGCAGAAGAGAATGCTGCCGGAGTAGTCCCCGGGGATGCAGGCCCAGACGGCCCGCTCGTCGGGATCCATGCCCAACTTGGTGGGCAGGTAATCACCCAGCACGCTGGCCTTGGAGTCGTCGAAGTCGCTCATCCGGGTCTTGTAGCACTGCTGCTTGTCGGTAAAGACCAGCAGCTCGTCCCGGTTGGTGGCTTCCCACTGGAGGAAGGGGCCATCCCCCTCCTTGTACTTCTGGTCGCTGGCCATGCGCAGAGACTGGGGGGTGATCTTCTTCAGATAGCCCTCCCGGGAGAAGAACACCGTCACGGGATAGTCGGGGGTCTCATCCTCCTCCGCGGCGGCGGTCTCCTGCTCCACGTCGTAGAGAATGTCCGTGCGCCGGGGCTGGGCATACTTCTTTTTCACGTCCTCCAGCTCGGAAATGATAATCTTCTGGATGCGCTTGGGGGAGTTGACGGTGTCCTCCAGGTCAGCAATCTCATCCGCCAGGGCGTCTACCTCCTGGGTGCGCCGGAGGATGTACTCCTTGTTGATGTTGCGCAGGCGGATGTCGGCCACGTACTCGGCCTGGACCTGGTCGATGCCGAAGCCGATCATCAGGTTGGGGACCACCTGGTCGTCCTCTTCGGTCTCCCGGATGATTTTGATGGCCCGGTCAATGTCCAGCAGGATGCGCCGCAGGCCTTTCAGCAGGTGCAGCTTCTCCTTTTTCTTGTTCATGGAGTAGTATATCCGCCGGCGTACCGATTCCATGCGCCAGGCCACCCACTCCTCCAGAATTTCCCGCACGCCCATCACCCGGGGCATGCCGGCGATGAGAATGTTGAAGTTGCAGGACTGGCTGTCCATCAGGGGGGTGAGGCGGAAGAGCCTCTGCATGAGCTTGTCCGGGTCGGTTCCCCGCTTCAGGTCAATGGTCAGCTTCAGACCGGAGAGGTCGGTCTCGTCCCGGATGTCGGCAATCTCCTTCAGCTTGCCGCCCTTGATGAACTCGGTCACCTTGTCGATGATGACCTCGGTGGTGGTGGAGTAGGGGATCTCATAGACCTCGATGAGGTTCTCGCTTTTGATATAGCGCCACTTGGAGCGCACCTTGAAGGAGCCCCGACCGGTGCGGTAGATGTCCGACAGGGCGGCCTCGTCGTAGATCAGCTCACCCCCGGTGGGCAGATCCGGAGCCTTCAGGGTGGTCATGATGTCGTGGTCGGGATTCTTGATGTAGGCGATGGTAGTGTCGCACACCTCGCCCAGATTGAAGCCGCACAGGTTGCTGGCCATGCCCACGGCGATGCCCTGGTTGGCGGAGACCAGCACGTTGGGGAAGGTGGTGGGCAGAAGAGTGGGCTCCTTCATCTTGCCGTCGTAGTTGTCCACGAAGTCCACGGTGTCCTGGTCGATGTCCCGGAAGAACTCACTGCAGATGGCGTCCAGCCGCACTTCTGTGTACCGGCTGGCGGCCCAGGACATGTCCCGGGAGTAAACCTTACCGAAGTTGCCCTTGGAGTCCACCAGGGGGTGGAGCAGGGCCCCGTAGCCCCGGGAGAGGCGCACCATGGTGTCGTAGATGGCGGCGTCGCCGTGGGGGTTTAACTTCATAGTCTGGCCCACCACATTGGCGCTCTTGGTACGGGCCCCGCCCAGCAGCTTCATCTGGTACATTGTGTAGAGAAGCTTGCGGTGGGAGGGCTTGAGGCCGTCGATCTCCGGGATGGCCCGGGAGACAATGACGCTCATGGCGTAGGGCATGTAGTTGAGTTCCAGCGTCTCAGTAATGGGCTGCTCCAGCACCTCGGCCCGCAGGCCCATCACGTTGCTGCTGTCTACCCGGGGCTTGCTGTCCTCCGGGTTCTTTTTCTTAGCCATTGGTATCAGTCCTTATCTATTTCCAGTTGAGAAATCAGGTTGCATGGGCAGGCAGAGATACTGTGCGTGCAGAGCTAAGCCCGCGCCCGGTGGAAGGCAGGAATCAGGCCCGCGAAGCAAATGACAAAAAAGCCCAGCATCTGAGCGCCCAGAATCAAATCCGAATCGAAGCGCACAACGTACCACAGCAAAAATCCCAGGGGACACAGGGCGGCGTTGAGCAAATACAGAATTCCCAGCACCCGGCACCATTTCCAGCGCACTTCTGCCGGGATCTGCTTGCTGGACCGGGAGTCGGGCAGCTCCCGGAACATCAGGCAGGCCCGGCCAAACAGAAACGAGGCCGCGGTGATGACGCCATACAGCACCGGAAGGGTGGGAAAATCGTCCCACAGCACGTTGAAAAACATGGTGGCGGTAAAAATTCCAATCAGTGTTGGCATGAATCGTTCCATAAACTATTCCTCCCTGGGCATATACTGCTGCCCGAAGGGGGTGGCGGCCAGGCCGCCCTTGCCCGTCTCCCGCAGGGTGTGGGGGAGGGAGCGGCCCACCTCAGCCATGGCATCCAGCACCTGGTCGGGAGGCACCCGGCTTTCAATGCCTGCCAGAGCCATCTGGGCGGCGGACAGGGCGTCCATGGCCCCGATGACATTCCGCTTGACGCAGGGTACCTCCACCAGACCGCCCACCGGGTCGCACACCAGCCCCAGCAGGTTTTTCACCGCCATGGCGCAGGCGTTGGCCATCTGCTCCGGCGAACCTCCCTGGAGATGGACCAGGGCGGGGGCGGCCATGGCGGCGGCGGAGCCGATCTCCGCCTGACAGCCTCCCTCGGCTCCGGAGATGGAGGCCCGGGCGGCGATGACCATGCCGAAGCCGGAGGCCACATACAGAGCCTCAATGAGTTTGGCCTCCTCAGCCCCAAAGTGGCGGGCGTAGGGCAGCAGCACCGCCGGCAGTACGCCGCAGGCACCCGCCGTGGGGGCGGCCACAATGCGCTTCATGCAGGCGTTGCACTCCCCCATGCGCAGGGCACCCGCCATCACCTCGGAGAGGAAGGGGCCGCACAGGGTGTCGCCCTGCCGGGCGCAGTCGGCCATTTTGCCGCCGTCGCCCCCCACAAGGCCGCTCTGAGAGCGGTCCTGGGCGCGGTAGTTCTCGTCGGCCTCCTTCATGGCCCGGAGCATCCCCGCCATTTTGGAGAGGGACTCCTCCCGGGAAATGCCCTGGCTTTGACAGTCGGCTTGCAGGATGGCCTCCCACAGGGGGAGTCCTTCCTCCCGGGCGGATTCCAGCATCTGATGAATGGACGTAAACTCGATCATTGGGCTGCCTCCTGTTCCGGGGTGTAGCGGCTCACCCGGAGAATGCCGGGCAGAGCCCGGATCTCCCTGGCGGCCTCCGTGGGGATGGGCTGGTCGCACTGGATGACCATGACGGCGCTGCCGCCCCGACCGCCCCGGTTTAATTGAAGGGTGGCCACGTTGATGCCCCGGTTTGCCAGCACGCCGGTGACCTGGCTGACGCAGCCGGGCTGGTCGCTGTTGTGGACCACAAGGGTGGGCAGTTCCCCGTTGAAGGAGGTGTCCAACCCGTCCACCTGAAAGACCCGGATGCGTCCGCCGCCGGGGGAGGAGGCGCCTACCTCCAGATGTCCGCCCTCTGCCCCATCCAGGGTGATGAGCACGCTGTTGGGGTGGACATCCCGCAGGGTGCAGGTGCCGAAGGAAAATTCCAGTCCCTGCTCCTTGGCCAGAGCAAAGCTGTCCGGCACCCGGCTGTCGTCGGGGGCCAGCCCCAGAAGGCCGGCAATGAGGGCCTGGTGGGTGCCGTGGCCCTTGCCGGTGGAGGCGAAGGAGCCGTGGAGCAGCAGCTGAGCCCGAAGGGGCCGCTGGCCCAGCAGGGCCCGGGCCACCCGGCCGATGCGCACGGCCCCGGCGGTGTGGGAGCTGGAGGGCCCCACCATCACAGGCCCCAGAATGTCAAAGAGGTTCATGGACACACTCCTTACCAAAGCAAATAAGGGAAAGCAGGCGGTCAGCTGATGTCTGCCAGGTCCAAATATTTATACCCATTGTCGGCAATATGATTCTTCCGCCCGGTGAGATCGTCTCCCAGCAGCAGGTCAAAGACCTGGGCGGTGCGCTCCACGTCCTCGGGCATGACCTTGATGAGACGGCGGGTTTCGGGGGACATGGTGGTCAGCCACATCATCTCTGGGTCGTTCTCGCCCAGACCCTTGGAGCGCTGGACGTCGTACTTCTTGCCCTGGAGGGTGGCCACAATGTCATTTTTCTCCTTGTCGGAGTAGGCAAACCAGGTCTTTTCCTTGCAGGTAATCTCATAGAGGGGGGACTCGGCGATATACACGTAGCCCTCCTGGATGAGGGTGGGGGTGAGGCGGTAGAGCATGGTGAGAATGAGAGTGCGGATCTGGAAGCCGTCCACGTCGGCATCGGTACAGATGACCACCTTGTTCCAGCGCAGGGCGGACAGGTCGAAGGCGGCCATGTCCTTGGCCCGCTTGTCCTTTACCTCCACGCCGCAGCCCAGCACCTTGAGAAGGTCGGTGATGATCTCGCTTTTGAAGATCTTGCCGTAGTCGGCCTTGAGGCAGTTGAGGATCTTGCCCCGCACGGGCATGATGGCCTGAAACTCGCCGTCCCGGGCCTGCTTCACGCTGCCCAGAGCCGAGTCGCCCTCCACGATGTAGAGCTCGCTGCGGGTCACGTCCTTGGTGCGGCAGGGGACGAATTTCTGGACCCGGTTGGAGATGTCCATGGAGCCGGTGAGTTTCTTCTTGATGTTCAGCCGGGCCTTCTCCGCCGTCTCCCGGGAGCGCTTATTGATGAGCACCTGTTCGGCGATCTTCTGGGCGTCCTGGGGATTTTCGATGAAGTAGACCTCCAGCTGGGCCCGGAGGAACTCGGTCATGGCCTCCTGAACAAACTTGTTGTTGATGGCCTTCTTGGTCTGGTTTTCGTAGGAGGTCTGGGTGGAGAAGTTGTTGCTCACCAGCACCAGGGACTCCTGAATGTCGTTGAAGGTGACCTTGCTCTCCGTCTTGGTGTACTTGTTCTGCTGCTTGAGCCAGGCGTCGATGGCGGAGACGAAGGCGGAGCGCATGGCCTTCTCCGGAGAGCCGCCGTGCTCCAGCCAGGAGGAGTTGTGGTAGTGCTCGATGATCTGGACCCGGTTGGAGAAGCAGAAGGATACGGACAGCTTCACCTTGTACTCCGGCTTGTCCGCCCGGTCCCGGCCCTTGCGCTCGGTCTGCCAGAACACGGGAGTGGTCAGGGCGTCCTCCCCGGCCAGCTCGGTGACGTAGTCCACGATGCCGTTTTCATAGCAGAAGTCGGTGGTCTCAAACTTGCCGGGGGTGGTCTCCACCTTCAGGCGGAATACCACGCCCGCGTTGACCACGGCCTGGCGCTTGAGCACGTCCTGGTAGTACTCCACGGGGATGTCGATGTCGGTAAAGACCTCCAGGTCAGGCTTCCAGCGGAAGGTGGAGCCCGTCTTTTTGCCCCGGTCCGTGGGCTCCTTCTGAAGCCCGCCGATGTTTTCACCCTTCTCGAAGTGGAGGGAGTATTTAAAGCCGTCCCGGCGGATGGTTGCGTCAAAGTATTCGCTGGCGTACTGGGTGGCGCAGGAGCCCAGGCCGTTGAGACCCAGGGAGTACTCGTAGTTGTCGCCGTCGCCGCCGTATTTGCCGCCGGCGTACAGCTCACAGAAGACCAGCTCCCAGTTGTATTTCTGCTCCTTCTCGTTCCAGTCCACCGGACAGCCCCGGCCCTGGTCCTCCACCTGGATGGATTTGTCCAGGTAGCGGGTGACGGTGATAAGCTGTCCGTGGCCCTCCCGGGCCTCGTCGATGGCGTTGGACAGAATTTCAAAGACCGCATGCTCACAGCCCTCCAGGCCGTCGGAGCCAAAAATAACGCCCGGGCGCTTTCGGACACGGTCGGCGCCTTTGAGGGCGGAGATAGATTCGTTGCCGTAGGTGGTTTTCTTCTGGGCCATGTTGTTCCTTCCTCACTCTTTCAAACATGTGCAATGTGCGCAACTATACAGCATAATGATATCAAAAGATAAGGTCGAAAGTCAAGGAATTGGGGCATGGGGGCAGGGAGACATGCGCATAATTCCGGAAAAAACTCAAACACTGTCCCCATGTAAGGGGGCTCGGTATGGAACAATTTTGTGTGGTGGAAGAGGACGAGGGAATCGGCAGAGCGATCCGGCAGGGCCTGCGGGGCCGGACGGGCCAGGGAGGTGTGAGCGCAGGCCATCCCACGCTTTTGGTGGTATCCCCCCAGGCGGCCCGCCGGGGACTGCACCTGCCGGCGGCCTGTCGGACGGTGCTGCTGCCGGGGGACGCGGGACAGCTTCTGGAGGGTGTGCGGGCGGCCAGTGCGGTCAGCTACGGCGTCTCTCCACGGGACAGCCTGACCATTTCCAGCCGGGAGGGAGACCGGCTGTGGGCGGCGCTGCAGCGGGAGCTGGTGACCGTGGACGGCCAGGTGGTGGAGCGGCAGGAGTTTCCCCTGGCGGTGCCCCGGGGCACCCGGGAGCTGTCTGCCCTGGCCGTGGCGGGGGCTCTGCTGCTGCTGGGCGTCCCGCCGGAGGAGCTGGACCAGGAGCAGACCGGGAAGCAGCGGACAGACCCGCCTCAATGACAGGAGGATTTCCAAGGGCTGGGAAACAAATCCAGACAAATTCCTGCATATCCCATCTTTTCCTGCGGATACTAAAGTTTGCTTCCTAAAATTCACAGCCATTGGAGGAATTTGTGATATGAAGGCAACAGGCATTGTGCGCCGCATCGACGATCTGGGCCGGGTTGTCATCCCCAAGGAGATCCGGAGAACCATGCGGATTCGGGAGGGCGACCCGCTGGAGATTTACACCGATAAGGATGGCGGCGTTATTTTTAAGAAGTATTCCCTCATGGGGGGAATTACGGAGTTTGCCAGCCAGCTGTGCGATACCCTCAACCGGACTACCGGTCACCTGACGGTTATTACCGACCGGGACAACTGCATCGCGGTCACCGGAGCGACCCGCCGGGAGCTTTTGGAGCGGGCCATCTCCCCGGAGCTGGAGCGGCTGATGGAGGGGCGGCAGATTTATCAGCACAAGGCGGGAGAGACCGCCATTCCCCTGCTGGCGGAGGACGGACGATTCTCCCTGTCCACGGCGGCCCCCATTTTATCGGAGGGCGACGTGCTGGGCTGCGTGGTGTTTGCCAGCCAGGGCGAGGAGCCGGAGGGCGGCGAGGTGGACTACAAGCTGGCCCAATCCATTGCCGGCTTTCTGGGCCGCCATATGGAAGGATAAAAAAGGACCCCGGACGTGTAATCCGGGGTCCCTTTGTGTTATTTCTTTTTCATGATGACAAACTTCATCATGGGGTAGTTGATGGCCACCTGCAGCACGATGTTCACCGCGTTGGCCACCGTGGCGGAGAAGCCGCCCAGGTAGGGGGTCAGCACGGGTACCAGGTAGCCGGGCAGGGCCACGCTGATGATGCCGGCCACCACCACGGTGAGGATATACCAGCCGATGGTCTTGCTGATGTCGATGGTGGCGCCGAAGACCAGCTTGCGCTGAACAATATAGTTGACGATCTGGGCGCACACATAGGCCAGCAGGAAGGCCAGGAATCCACCCAATCCCCCGGAGGCGGGAGAGGTGTAGTCAAAAATGAAAAACTGGAAGGGCTCGGTCATAGAGCCGAACAGGAAGGCGGAGGAGAGCCACAGAACCACGAAGTTGGTTACCGTGGCGCAGTTTGACAAAATGTTGAACAGAATGAACTCCCACAGGTCGGGGTGCTCTCTCTTCCACTTGCGAAAGGCTTCCATCAGATCCCATTTCTCCTCTCATTTTTCAGCTTGCGGCCGTCCAGAAGACCGCGGATGACGCCGCCCAGTCCCCGGAAGAAGTGTCCGTTGACTATGAGCAGAATGGAGCGGGCGGTCTTCTCCGTGGCCATGCCGCCGGTCATCTTGGCGATGCCGCGGAAGGGCATGTTGCACACGAAGAGGATGTTCAGGTCAGCAGAGCGGCCTGCCAGACTCTTTTCCATCTTGCCCACGATGATCTTGCCGGCCAGACGGGCCAGGGGATTTCTGGCGTCGGGCAGGCGGAGCAGGGCGTCGTTCCAGCCCAGCGGGGCCTTGGGGTCCCAATGGCTTTCGGGCAGGGGACGGCCCAGCAGAGCCTCGAATTCCTGGCTGCACACCGCCTCCACGTGGCCGCTGAAGTAGGAGGGCAGCTCCTTGGGGTCATAGGGCAGGGGAGCGCCGGTGCCCTCCACGGTGAGGGAAGCGGTGAGGCGGATGTCCTGCACGCTGGCGCCTACCTGGACGGAATACTCGCCGCCCTCCACCTCCCAGGCGTTGGTCTTCACGTTGAAGTAGCGGAAGGCCTTGTCGTCCAGGGGGATGGTGACGGTGCGGCTCTCGCCGGGCTCCAGGAACACCTTGGCAAAGCCCTTCAGCTCCCGGGCGGGACGGAAAATGCCGCTGTTCACGGCAGAGAGATACACCTGGGCAATCTCCCCACCGGCGCGCTTTCCGGTGTTGGTAATGGTAAAGGAAACCTCGTTCTGGGTAGCCTTCAGGTCGGAGTAGGCGAAGGTGGTGTAGCTCAGGCCGAAGCCGAAGGGGAAGCGGACGGCCTTGCCCACCGTCTCGTAGTAGCGGTAGCCCACGTAGATGGACTCCCGGTACTCCGCGGTGCGCTGGCGACCAGGAAAGTAGGTGTGGTTGGGGGTGTCCTCATAGCGGATGGGGAAGCTCTCCGCCAGCTTGCCGGAGGGGTTGACCGCTCCGGTGAGCAGGTCGGCCATGGCACCCGCCCCGGCCTGGCCGGACAGGTAGCCGTGGATGAGGCCCTTGCACTGGTCCACCCAGGGCAGCTCCACCGCACTGCCGCCGGAGATGACCACCACCAGGTTGGGGTTGACCTCGGCCACGGCGTACAGGAGCTTCTCCTGGTTGGCGGGCAGCCGCATGTGCTGGCGGTCCATGCCCTCGCTCTCGCTGATCTCGGGCAGACCCAGGTAGAGCAGCACCACGTCGGCGTTCTTGGCAGCGGATACCGCGCTGTCCAGCAGCGCCTGGTCCTCCTTGCCGTCCCGGCGGTAGCCCTGGGCCTGGCCGGTGATCTCCAGATCGCAGGCCCGCAGGCAGTCAATGGGCTTGTCCAGCTTGGTGGGGTTGACCACCGAGGAGCCGGCTCCCTGATAGCGGGGCTCCAGGGCCATGTCGCCCAGGACTGCCACCCGGGTGCCGGGGGCCAGGGGGAGGATGTCCTCCTCATTTTTCAGCAGCACGGCGGTTTCCGCGGCGGCCTTCCGGGCCAGGGCGTGGTGGGCCTCCACATCAAATTCCTTGGGGCCGTCGGCGGTGGCGGCGTGGGTGGAGAGAACGACGTCCAGCAGCTCGTCCACCCGCTGGTCCACCTCGGCCTCCGTGAGGGTACCGGCCTCCAGGGCGGCAAAGATCTCCTGGTCGCTGTCGCCGCCGGTGCCGGGCATCTCCAGGTTGCCGCCCGCACGGACCGCCTGGGCGTGGTCATTGGAGCCGCCCCAGTCGGTGACGACAAAGCCGTCAAAGCCCCACTCCTTCCGAAGCACATCGGTGAGCAGCCAGGCGTCGTCGTTGGCGTAGGTGCCGTTAATCAGGTTGTAGGAGGACATAATGGACTTGGGGTGGCCTTCCTTCACCGCGATTTCAAAGTTGGTGAGGTACAGCTCCCGAAGAGCCCGCATATCCACCACGCTGTCGCTGGCCATGCGCAGCAGCTCCTGGCTGTTGGCAGCGAAGTGCTTGGGGCAGGCGGAGATGCCGTTTTCCTGAATGCCCCGGATGAGGGCGGCGGCCATCTTGCCCGAGAGGTAGGGATCCTCGGAGTAGTACTCAAAGCTGCGTCCGCCCAGAGGGTTGCGCTTGGTGTTCAGACCTGGGCCCAGCAGCACGTTGACCTGCTGGCAGGCGGCTTCCCTGCCAATGGTCCGGCCGATCTCCTCGGCCAGGTCGGGGTTCCAGCTGTTGGCTACGCCGGCGGCGGTGGGAAAGCAGGTAGCCGGCTGGCTGGCGTTGAGGCCCAGGTGGTCGGAGGCCCCCAGCTGCTTTCGAACCCCGTGGGGGCCGTCAGAGAGGTACATAGCGGGGATGTTCTGCTGGGGAATGGGATAGGTGCTCCAGATGTCCCGCCCGGACAGGAGGGCCACCTTTTGTTTTAACGTGAGCGCTTGAATGAGTTCGGGATGCTTCATGGCGTCCTCCTTGTGATTGGCCGGCAGGCCCCTGTGAAAGGGACCTGCCGGTGAAAATAGGGGTGAATGTTAATTCTGGGTGTCATCCGTCTCGGTGGGAATGACAGGCTCGGACTGAGCGATGGTGCGGGACTTCTTCAGAATGGCCACGGCGCCCAGCAGCAGAGCGGCAGCGACTACCACATCGATGACGATAGCGGCAATCTGCCAGCCCTGGAGTCCGCCGCCGGAGAGATTGGCGGGGTCATAGGCGCGGGAGTTCACAGTGGTATACAGGATGTTCTTGCAGGCCTGACGCATGGCCAGCACGGAGGTGGCGCTGGTGGTGTCGGTGACGTGGTTGGTCTCAGTGTCATAGGCGACCAGCATGCAGTCGGTGCCGCCGCGGATGGCCTGGTCAGAGTCCATGTAGCCGTACACGCCGAAGTAGTCGGTGAGGACGAAGCCCTGGAAGCCCCACTCGTCCCGCAGAACGTTGTTGAGTAGCTCGGTGCAGGCGCCCGCCCAGGTGTTGCCGATATAGTTGAAGGAGGACATGACCGCCTGGCAGCCGCCGTCCTTCACGGCAATCTCGAAGGGCTTGAGGTAAATCTCACGGATGGCCTGCTCATTGGACCAGGTGCACAGCATACCGCAGCGGTTGGTCTCCTGGTCGTTGAGGGCGAAGTGCTTCATATAGGCGTACACGCCGTGCTCCTGGGCGCCCAGAATGGCGTTGGCCGCCATGTTTCCGCCCAGAACGCCGTCCTCGGAGTAGTACTCGAAGTTACGGCCGGCAAAAGCGGAGCGGTGGGTGTTCATGGCGGGGGCGTACCAGCCGGAAACGCCCATCTCGTCGGCCATCTTGCCGATGCCGTCGCCAAAGGCGTTGGCCAGATCCACATTCCAGGTGGCAGCAATCATCACGGCGGCGGGGAAGCCGATGGAGCCCTTGCCGGTGAAGTTGTTGTTGATGGAGGCAGGGCCGTCGCAGTCGATGGTCTGAACCTTGTCGATGCTGGAAACGGCGGAGGTCTGGTAGCCGCCCAGGGCGATGAGGGTATCCATATCAGACACGGTCAGCTGGTCCAGCAGGGAGTCCCACTGAGGATCGTCGTAGTCCACGCCCCGCAGGTCGGACAGAGTCAGACCATTCTTGGCGCCGGTGGTGGGCATCACGTCGTCGGGGTTATTAAACGCATTGGGATCGTAGTTGCTGTTGTTGTAGAAGGTGGCCTTGGTCTCCTCATCCATAGTGAAGTTGGTGGGAGCGGCAGTGGCCTCGGCGTAGTTGGCAAAGCCGTCGGCGCGGCTGAGGTAGGTCACATTGCCCTCAGCAAAGGCAAACTGGTTGGAAGCGGCCACAGCGTCAGTGGAGCGGGCGCTGTCCGTGCCGTAGGTGATGGTTTCAGCGACGTTGTAGGTCTGGGAATCAAGGATGGTGTGGGAGTCAGAGTTGATGGAGATGACGTAGTCACCGGCCTCCAGCACGTAAGCGCCGGCGCCGTAGGTGTCATAGGAAGCCATGTCCTCCGCGTTGAAGGAGATGGTCAGAGTCTGGGAAGCGCCGGGCTCCAGCAGGTCGGTCTTGTCGAAGGCGATGAGGTTGGCGGTGGCCTTCTCGATGCCGCCGTTGGTGTAGGGAGGATTGTAGTAGACCTGAACCACGTCCTTGCCGGCCACATCGCCGGTGTTGGTGACGGTCACGTCAAAGGTGATGGTGCCGTTGTTCTCAGAGATGGCGCCCATCTCCTGGGTGAAGGTGGTGTAGCTCAGACCGTAGCCGAAGGGATACTGGACGGTGGCGTCGTAATCAATGAGGCCCTCGGCAGCGGCGGTCTCATAGAACTTGTAGCCCACGTAGATGCCCTCTACGTAGTTGACGAAGGAGGGGACAGCGCCGTCTACGGCAAACTCGTCCATGTTATCATAGAACATGCTGCCGAAGTTGTTCCAGGTGGGGGTAGCGGTCAGGTCATAGACATAGGTGTCCACCATCTTGGCGGAGGGGTTCACGTTGCCCACCAGGATCTCGCCCAGGGCGTTGAATCCCTTCTGGCCGGGGCCGGCCATCACCAGGGCGCCCTTGATGGAGTCGTACTGGTCCAGCCAGCCCAGCTCCATGGCGTTGGCGGCGTTGATGACCACAATGACGTTGTCAAACTCGCTGGTGACGCGCTCCACCATGGCGATCTCGCGGTTGGAGAGCTCCAGGTAGTGCTTGCTGGCGTCCAGGTCATCGGTCTGGGAGCTCATGCGCATGCCGGAGGCACCGAAGGTGCCGCCCTCCTGGAAGGTGTCCTCGCCGTCGTAGCTGGTGGGCAGGTCGGCGCCCTCGCCGCCGGAGCGGGAGATGACGATCAGAGCGGTGTCGGAGAACTCCTTGGCATTCTCAAAGATGCCGGCGGCGTCATACTCCTCCATGGTGGGCTCGGGGATGGTCCAGTCCTGGCCCCACATGCCCACGGTGGGACGGGAGTCACGGAACTGGGTGTAGAAATCGGAGATGGTGGTGTTGTACTCGATGCCGGCGTTGCTCAGGCCCTCCAGCAGGGAGACGGTGGGATAGGACTCGGACAGGCCGCCGGAGCCGGTGCCGCCATAGACAGGGTTAGTGGAGGACCAGCCGAACACGTTCAGCTTGGTGTTGCTGAGGGGCAGGGCACCCTCATTCTTCACCATGACGATGCCCTCTTCGGCAATGGTCTGGCACAGCTCGTTGGCGGAGGCAGCGGTCTCGTCGGTGACGGAGCCGTCGCCCATGGCCAGGGAGATGAGGCTGCTCATGGGACCAAAGCAGATGAGGTTCACGGTGACGGCAATGGCCAGCACCATGGCCAGGGCGGCCTCGCCCCGGACCAGGAACTTCTTGGAGCGGGACATTTTGCTGGCGCCGATCATGGCTGCGATGGCCAGAATCAGCACCACGCCAAGCCCGATGAGATAGGGCTTGACTGTGTTCAGGACGTTTAAAACGTCTTCGATGTTGATGGCTAACATTTCATCAATCCTCCTGCAAGTGTAATCGGGACCGGGACACGCGCGTCCGGCCTCAGTTCTGTACCGGATTTTAACCTACTTTTTACCTCAGTGAACGGGTTTCTCGCAAACTGTACGTTTTTCACCGTAAATTGTACCCAGATAACTGCAATTTACACAAAAACAGCCCATGCCATTTGACAAATCAAACAACATGGGCTGTTTACTTATCCCATTGCAGTTTGGGGCTGAGGCAGAAGCACATCCAGTTCAAACCAGTGGTCCTTTACGCTGACGGAGATGGAACCGCCGTACTTCTGGGCGGTGTAGCGGATGGATTTCAGGCCGTATCCGTGATAATCCGTGCTGCCCTTGGTGGTGACGGGGAGGCCGTCGGAAAAGGACAGCTCGTCCTGACAGTAGTTTTCAAAGCGCAGCAGCACAAACCCTTTTCGGGCGGACACCGTCACATGAATAAGCCGCTTCTCCTCCTGAGGGATGGAGCGGACATATTCCATGGCGTTGTCCAGGGCATTTCCGAAGATGGTGCAGATGTCCATGACCTCCAGAAAGGAGAGCAGGGAGCCGTCCGCCACGCAGGTGAGCTGGATGTGGTTCTGGACACAGGAGAGGCTTTTGCTGGTGAGTACCGTGTCCAGCACCGAGCTGCCCGTCTTGTTCTGGGCCTCATAGGTGCGGATCTCCTGTTCCATCTGGTCCAGAAAGGCGGAGCGCCGGTCCGCGTCGCTCTCCGCCCGCAGGAGGGCGATCTGATGCTTCAGGTCGTGGTATTTCCGGTTGATGAGGTCGATGCTCTCCTTGGACTGCTGGTACTGGGCGTACTGGGTCTGGAGAATGTTCTGGATGGCGTCCAGCTCCCGGCGGGTGTGGAGCTGCTGGCGCTGCAGATGGTAGGCGCAGAGAATGACCAGGCCGGCCAGATCCACCAGGGTGCGGATGTTGTAAATCTCCGGGACCAGGGAGGAGCTGAAGGGAGTGTTGGAGTAGACAAAGCTGAGGTTGCTCACAAAAAAGGCGCACAGGGCAATAAGAGCCACGGACCCAAGCTCCGCCGGAGTGACGGTCAGCGGAATGTGGGAGGAGAGGCGCCGTTCCAGACGCCAGGCCAGAGCAAACACCACCACATAGGTGATGGCCATGAAGGCCCAGGACAGGGCGGTGCTGTACCGGGCCAGGCGGTAGGCGGTGTAGAAATAGAGCTGCCACTCCAAAGAGGCGGCAAACTCTGCCAGAATGAAGGCACGCACCGTGCAGTACCCCGCGGAGAGGGGAGACAGGTCGGAGCACACCCAGATGAGCAGAAACATCAGGCCAACCGCCGCCGCCATAGCCGGGATCCAGAAGGCCACTGGCAGAGGGTCGGTCACCTCCAGAAAGATGCACTGGACCACCAGCGCGCCTGTGCAGGCCGAAACCAGCCGTATGCCCGACAGCCGCCGGGGGGAGGAGAAGATGAAAAGCAGACAGGACAGCCACTCGGCCAGGGCGGTGAAAAGGCGGGGAATGTTGGGAAACAGCTCGTCCATTACTTGCTCACCCCGCCTGCGTAGCCGGCCAGCGCCTCCAGAAAGGCGTTCTTTCTGGGGCGGCTCACCACCAGCCGCTCCCCCTTTACCAGGGCGCAGCCATCCTGAAAGCCATCCACATGCTCCAAATTCAACAGATAGCCCTTGTTGCTGCGGAAGAAGCCCAGGGGGACCAGCTTTTCTTCCCACTCCCCCATGGACCCGGCGGAGATGTGGTCGCCGCCGGCGGTGTGGAAGACGAGGCGGTGCCCCTGGCTCTCCAGGTAATAAAGCTCGCCCGCGTCCAGCTTCAGCGCACCCCCCTTGATGGGAACCGTGAAAAAGTGCCGCTGGCGGTTTTTCATCCGCCGGATGGCCCGGGAAAGCCGCTGGGAGAGGGCAAAGTAACTCACCGGCTTGAGCACATAGTCCATGGCGTCCACGGCGTAGCCCCGAATGGCGTACTGGGCCATGTTGGTAATGAAGATGATGACCACCTCGGGGTCCTGCCGGCGGATGAGCTCGGCGGCCGTCATTCCGTCCAGAAAGGGCATCTCCACATCCAGAAGGATGATGTCAAACTGGGCTTTGTAGCTCTCGACCAGCTCGTCCCCGTCGGAGTAGGAGGTGACCTCCACAGCCAGGCCGGACTCCCGGCTGAAATCCTGAATATAGTCCTGCAGCTGCTTGGCGTACGAAGGCTCATCCTCCGCAATGGCAATTCGAATCACATCCTGCGCCCCCTCTCCGGACCTTACGTTTCACCTTAGTATAACAGAAAGAGAAATGACCGTAAAGAAGTGAATTGGTTGGAAATGCTGCCAAAGGAGAAGAAATTTGACGAAAAAAGTCCGGAAGCCCAGAAAAGGGCTTCCGGACCGGAAAAGCCGGGATTCAGCGGGAGACGGGCCCCAGTCCCGCCAGGGGATTGGGGTCGGTCCGGTCCCGGAGCATGGCCTCCACCTCGTGGCGGGGACAGCGGCAGTCCCCCTCGCCCCGGCGGTAGTAGGTGCCGGTGAAGGGGTCCTCCCCCAGATAGACCGGCCGGTGGCGGAAGTCCGCCCGGGGCACGAAAATGGCCACAATCTGATTGCGGCCGCTGCTCACGATCTGCACATCTTCCGGCTGGAGAATGTTGGCGCTGACCACCTTGGGGTCGTTCACCATGGACCAGAACTCGTCCACCAGCTCCTGAGGGTCGAAGAGGGGAACGGAATAGAGAGATTTGTCCTCTCCCTCCGCCACCCCCAGCAGAATGACGCCGCCCAGGGTGTTGGCAAAGGCGGAGTAGGTCTCCCACAGGCTGTGGGGCAGGCCGCCCTGGGCCCGCTTGGCCTCAATGCGGTTGTCCTCCCGGTAATCGGACAGAAAATCCAGTGTATCCAGCATGTCCCGCATGACGAGCCCCCCTTTTCTCCCAGTATAGCCCGGGGTGAAAGGGGCTGCAAGAGCATGGGTCAATTTTTGGCGAAAAAGTCCAGGGCATTGCGCCATAAAATCCGATCTGCCGCCCCGGAACCCAGCGGATCGGCCAGAACGGCGCCCAGTTGGGGCACCTTCTCGCAGTTGTTCAGGCAGGGGGGCAAATCGGCCCCGTCAAAGTCGGAGCCCAGTCCCAGGGAGTATTCCCCGCCCAGGCCCAGAATATGCCGGGCGTGGCGGAGCAGGTCGTCAAAGCCGGCCTCGCCTTCCGAACGCAGGAAGGGGGAGTAGTAATTGAGGCCAATGAGACAGTCCCGGGCGATGAGCTCCCGCAGCTGCTCGTCGGTGAGGTTCCGCGGGTGGGGGCATACCGCCCGGGCGTTGGAGTGGGTGGCCAGAAAGGGGCGGCGGGCCACATCCAGCACATCCCGAAGCCCCGCGTCGTTGAGATGGGACACATCCAGGAAGATGCCGCAGTCCTCCAGGACTCCTACCGCCTCCCGGCCCAGGGACGAGAGCCCCTCCCCGGTCTGATGGCCGGAGCCCAGTGCGTTTGGACCGTTCCAGGTGAGGGAGGCGATGCGCACGCCGTCCCGCCGGAGCTCCTCTGCCCGGCTGAGGTGGCCGCCCAGGAAGGAGGCGTTTTCCACCGTAAGGATGAGGGCGGTTTTTCCCTCTGCCCAGGCCCGCTCCACGTCCTCCGCGGTGCGGCAGGGGAGGGCACAGGCGGAAAACCGCTCCATCTGGCGGAAGAAGCGGTCCCGATGGAAGCGGTAGTACCCCCAGGCCTCCTCCTCCGTCAGACCGTCGGGGATAAACACCGCGCAGCATTGGCACCAATGTACCCCACTTGGGATCCGGGACAGGGCAAAGGCGGAGGCCGGGTCATTGAGCGTATCCGGGCAGCGGATGGGGTCCATGAAGGCGGTGAGGGTGTCGCAGTGGAGATCAAAAACGGTACAGCTAGGCATGTGGGGGCCTCCTCCAATTCAACATTACCGTATTGTATGTTCGGTGGAATGGAAATGGAACCAGTTTACTGCGGCTTTTTCATGGTCAGGCTGATGCGCTTTTTCTTCTCATCCACGTCAATGACCCAGACGGTGACCACATCGCCCACGGAGAGCAGCTCCGAGGGGTGCTGCACCCGCCGGGGCAGCTTGCTGATGTGGACCAGGCCGTCCTGGTGGACGCCGATGTCCACAAACACGCCAAAGTCAATGACGTTGCGCACTGTGCCCTTAAGCTCCATGCCCGGCTTCAAATCCTTGGCCTCCAGCACGTCGGTGCGGAGAATGGGGGCGGGCAGTTCATCACGGGGGTCACGGCCCGGCTTCATCAGCTCCTTGAGGATGTCCGCCAGGGTGGGGGCGCCCACGCCGCAGGTCTCCGCCAGGCGGTCGAGACCAATCTCCTCCGACTTCTCCTTCAGTCCGGCGATATTCCCCGCCTTCACATCCTCCAGGGTGAAGCCGCAGGCCGCCAGCAGCTTCTCCGCCGCGGCGTAGCTCTCCGGGTGGACGCCGGTGTTGTCCAGCACGCTCTTGCTCTCGGGCACCCGGAGGAAGCCTGCGCACTGCTCAAAGGCTTTGGGACCCAGCTTGGGCACCTTTAAAAGCTGCTTGCGGGCGGTGAAGGGACCGTTTTCCTCCCGGTACTTCACCACGTTTTTGGCGGTGGCGGCGGTGAGACCACTGACCCGCTGGAGGAGGGAGGGGGAGGCAGTGTTGGCGTCCACGCCCACCGCGTTGACGCAGTCCTCCACCACCCCGTCCAGGGCCTCGCTCAGACGGGCCTGGGGCATGTCGTGCTGGTACTGGCCCACACCGATGGCCTTGGGGTCAATTTTTACAAGCTCCGCCAGGGGGTCCTGAAGGCGCCGGGCGATGGACACCGCCGAGCGCAGGTTCACGTCGTACTGGGGGAACTCCTCCGCGGCCAGCTTGGAGGCAGAGTACACCGAGGCCCCCGCCTCGCTGACGATCATGTAGCTGAGCTTGCCCCCCAGTTGGCGGATGAGCTCCACCGTCATCTGCTCGGTCTCCCGGCTGGCGGTGCCGTTGCCGATGGCGATGTGCTCCACCCCGTGGCGGCGCACCAGCTGGGACAGCTTGGCGATGGCCTCCTGCTTCTGCCGCTCCCCGTGGGTGGGGTAGACCACCGCCGTGTCCAGCACCTTGCCCGTGCCGTCCACCACCGCGACCTTGCAGCCCATGCGGTAGCCTGGATCCAGGCCCATGGTCACCTTTCCCTTCACCGGGGGCTGCATCAGCAGGGGCTTTAAGTTCAGGGCAAACATGTGGATGGCCCCCTCGTCGGCCTGCTCGGTGAGGTAGGCGCGGATCTCACGCTCCATGGAGGGGCCGATGAGCCGGTCGTAGGCGTCATCCGCCGCGGCGCGGACGAAGTCCATGGCCGCCGCCCCGGGTACAGCGCCCCGGCGCACCGCCACGTGGGCAGTCTCGGGGTCCAGAGCCACGGAGACCTTCAAAACGCCCTCCCGCTCGCCCCGGTTGACGGCCAGCACCTGATAGCCCTGAATCTTGTGCACCGGGCACTTGAAGTCGTAGTAGAGGCGGTACACCGTGTCCTCCGGCTCCTTGTCCGCCGCCTGGGACACCAGCAGGGCCCGGCGCAGATAGAGCTGCCGCAGGTCCTTGCGGATATCTGCGTCGTCAGAAATTTCCTCGGCGATGATGTCGCTGGCCCCCTGGAGGGCGTCCTCCACCGTCTCAACCCCCTTCTCCGGGTCCACAAAGTCTTTTGCCGCCTCCTGAGGCACCATGGCGGGACCCTTGTCAAAGAGCAGCCGGGCCAGGGGCTCCAAGCCCTTTTCCCGGGCGATGGTGGCCCGGGTGCGGCGCTTGGGCTTGTAGGGGCGGTACAGGTCCTCCACCTCCGCCAGAGTGGCGGCGGCATCGATGGCGGCGGCGAGCTCGTCGGTGAGCTTCTCCTGGTTCTGAATGGAGGACTTGACCTCCTCCTTCCGGGCCTGGAGGTTTCTCAGGTACTGAAGCCGGTCGTAGAGCTGGCGCAGCAGCTGGTCGTCCATGGAGCCATGGAGCTCCTTGCGGTAGCGGGCGATGAAGGGAATGGTGGCGCCCTCATCCAGGAGGGTGACCACATTTTTTACATGCTCCGGGGAGCGTCCCAGCTCTCGGGCCAATGTCTCAAGAATAATGTCCATAATCGTCTCCTTGGTGAACGTGGTGTCCCTGACAGTGTAGCGGAAAACGGGGAAAATGTCCAGCCGGGCAGCGCCGGCTCAAATTGCACCCCGGAGAGAAACGTGCTATAATGGCAGCAACCAAAGGCGGCAGGTCCGCCGGAAGAAGGGGGAAGGGAAATGCGTACCCAGGAGGAGCTGGATCGGGAGCTGGAACAGGCCGGGCAGGCGCTGGAACGGGCGCGGAAGCTGGAGGCGGTGCTCCGGGATCTGCAGGCGCAGCGGGAGCAGTGCTGTCAGGCGGAGGCTGAGGCCCGGGACGTCCTGGCCCGGGAAGAGGCGGACGTGGACGAACTGGAGGGCATATCTCTGGCCTCCTTCTGGGCCCGCCTGAAAGGAGAACGTGAGGAGCGGCTGGACCAGGAGCGCCGGGAGGCTCTGGCGGCCAAGGCGCGCTATGATGCGGCCCGGCGGGCGCTGGAGGACCTGGAGGGCCGGCTGGCCTCCGTGCAGAAGGAGCGGGACAGCCTGCTGACGCAGCAATCCCGCTACCAGGCGCTGCTGGAGGAAAAAGAGGAGCTGCTGCGCCGGATGGGGGGCGAACAGGCCCGGACGCTCATCCGGCTGGAGGAGGAAAACCGGGAGATCCAGCGGCAGCTGCGGGAAGTTCAGGAGGCTGCCTCAGCGGGAGTGGAGGCCCTCAGAGCGCTGGAGGAGATGGGCTCCGCCCTGGACAGTGCCTCAAACTGGGGCACCTGGGACATTTTCGGGGGCGGTATGCTGGCCACCATGGCCAAGCACAGCGCCATGGACGACGCCCAGCGGTTGGCGGACCAGGCCCGGTGGGCGCTGAGCCGGTTCCGTACGGAGATGGCCGACGTGTCGGCGGTGGAGGTGCCTGACGTAGAGATCGGGGGCTTTGCCGCCATGGCCGATTATCTCTTTGACGGCTTATTTGCCGATCTGTATGTTCAGGGCCAGATTTCGGATGCCCAGGCGGGCGTCAGCCGCAGTCTGGACCAGGTGACGCAGCTGCTGAGCAGCCTGGACAGGGAGCGGCAGACCCTGGAAGGAAATGCGGAGCGGCTGGAGCGGCAGCGGGAAGCGTTCCTGTCTGCCCGGTAGAGATTGCTGGAAAAGGAGTGGGAAGGAAATGGAAGCGGAACAAAAGATTTTACAGCAGTGGATTGACGACAGCCGGGCCATTGTCTTTTTCGGCGGGGCAGGTGTGTCCACGGAGAGCGGCATTCCGGACTTCCGCAGCGTGGACGGGCTCTATAACCAGAAGTACGACTATCCTCCTGAGGAGATTTTGAGCCGCAGCTTCTTTGACGCCCGCCCGGAGGAGTTTTACCGGTTTTACCGGGACAAGATGCTCTGCTTGGACGCCCAGCCCAACCCCGCCCACCGGAAGCTGGCAGAGCTGGAGGCGGCGGGCAAGCTGCGCTCGGTGGTCACCCAGAATATCGACGGGCTGCACCAGAAGGCGGGCTCCCGGCGGGTGTGGGAGCTGCATGGCAGCGTCCACCGCAACCGCTGCATGCGCTGCGGCAAGTCCTATCCGGTGGAGTTTATCCGGGACAGCAAGGGGGTGCCCACCTGCTCCTGCGGCGGCACCGTGAAGCCCGAGGTGGTGCTCTACGAGGAATCCCTGGACAGCCGGGTGCTGGAGGGAGCGGTGAGCGATATCGCAAATGCGGATATGCTCATCATCGGCGGGACCTCCCTGGCGGTGTACCCCGCCGCCAGTTTGGTGCACTACTACCGGGGACACCGGCTGGTGCTCATCAATAAGAGCCCCACGCCCTACGACACCCACGCCGACCTGATGATCTCCGCCCCCATCGGACAGGTGCTGGGAAGCATTAAAGTTCGCTGAGTCAAATACTTGAGGCCGCCCCCTGGTGGGGGTGGCCTTTTTTCATGGGAGAATTTGGATTGTGGGGTGGGGGCCGTTATGCTATAATGATAAAAATTGTGCGTTTTGGATAAGAGAGAGAGACGTGGGGCAATCTGGTACCAAGTTTGGAAGGGCCCGGAAGGGGCCCGGACAGGAGAAAACATGATGACACGGACACTTTATTACGGCGGCCCCATTCTCACGATGGAGCAGCCACTGTACGCCCAGGCCCTGGTGACCCAGGGGGAGAACATCCTTTACGTGGGAGAGCTGGAGGAGGCCAGAACCCTGGCGGGTCCTGACGCCCGGCGGGTGAATCTGGAGGGGCGGTGCCTGATGCCCGCCTTTGTGGACCCCCACAGCCACCTGGCCGCCTGTGCCAACGCCCTGCTTCAGGCCCCTCTGGGGGAGTGCGTCACCCAGGAGGAGATCTGCAAGCGCATGTCGGACTTTGTCCGGGACAGCGGCGCCGAGCCCGGAACGTGGGTCATGGGGGCGGGCTATGACCAGAACAACCTGGTGGAAGGCGTGCCGCCCGACTGCTGGGCCCTGGACCGGGCCTGCCCGGAGAATCCCGCGGTTATCCAGCATGCCTCCGGGCACGTGGGGGTCTTTAACTCTCTGGCTCTGGAGCAGCTGGGTGTGGGGGAGGACACCCCCTGCCCCGACGGCGGCGTCATGGAGCGGGACGGGGAGGGGCGGCTCACCGGCTATATGGAGGAGAACGCTTTTCTGACCCTGCTGGGCCGGGCGCCCATGAGCGACGCATCCAAATTCCTGGAGGCCTTCTCCACGGCCCAGAAGCAGTACGCCGCCCGGGGCATCACCACCGTTCAGGAGGGCATGTTCCCCCGGCAGCTGGCGCCCCTCTACCACCAGCTGCTGGAGCATCAGATGCTGAAGCTGGATGTGGTGGCCTATGCCGATGGGGCGGACCCGGCTCTGGTGGAGGAGTTTGCCGACTATGTGGGAGGCTACCGCCGCAATTTCAAGCTGGGCGGCTTCAAAATTTTTCTGGACGGCTCCCCCCAGGGGCGTACTGCCTGGATGCGGGAGCCCTACGCCGGGGAGGCGGACTACCGGGGCTATCCCACCCTCACCGATGAGCAGGTCTATGAGCGGGTGCGGATGGCCGGAGAAAAGCACATGCAGCTGCTGGCCCACTGCAACGGGGACCGGGCGGCCCAGCAGTATCTGGATGCCCTGAAGCGGGCGGCAGGGGAGGGCAAGTGCCCGCCCCGCCCGGTGATGATCCACGCCCAGCTGCTGGGCCGGGACCAGCTGGAGCGGGTCAGAAAGCTGGGGGTTATCCCCTCCTTCTTTGTGGCCCACGTCTACCACTGGGGCGACGTCCATGTGAAAAACTTCGGCCTGGAGCGGGCAGAGCACATCAGCCCTGCCGGCAGCGCCCTGGCTCAGAACATCCCCTTCACCTTCCACCAGGACGCCCCCGTCATCAAGCCGGATATGCTGGAGACGGTGTGGTGTGCCGCCAACCGGCTGACCCGCAGCGGGCGCCTGCTGGGCGAGGACGAGCGGATTCCTGTCCTGGAGGCCCTGCGGGCGGTGACCGTCAACGCCGCCTGGCAGTACTTTGAGGAGGAGCGCAAGGGCTCCCTGTGCCCGGGTAAGCGGGCGGACCTGGTGCTGTTGTCCGCCGATCCCCTGGCCGTCCCGGCGGAAGAGATCCGGGAAATCCAGGTGCTGGAGACCATAAAGGCCGGGGAAACCATTTATCAGTCCGAGAACGAAGGAGGACCGAGAGCATGAAAAGCATTCTGAATGAACAGCGCCGCAGCAGCATCGCCGCCGCGGCGGTGACCATCCTGCTGGGGCTGATCCTGGTGTGGTGGCCCAATGGGTCGGTGCGCCTTTTGTGTATGCTGCTGGGCTTTGCGGTGTTTGTCACCGGAGTCATCTATCTGCTGGGCTGGATCTCCCGGCGCCGGGAGGGCTACCCCATTGTGTTCCTGCTGCCGGGAGTGGTGCTGTGCGCCATCGGCGTGTGGCTGATGACCAGCCCGGAGTCCGTGGTTGTCCTGATTCAGTATATCTTCGGCGCCATTCTGATCTTCCACGGCATCGTGGACCTTCAGGGCGCGGTGGCCCTGATGAAGCAGAGCTGGTCCCGGTGGTGGCTGGACCTGGCCCTGGGCGCGGTGACAGTAGCCCTGGGTGCTCTCGTTTTAATCAACCCCTTCGGGACCTTTGCCACGCTGATTATGCTCATTGGTCTGGCCCTTGTTTTTGACGGGGTCAGCGACCTATACATCATCTGGCGGCTGAGCCGGGCCTTCCGCCAGGCGGAGCGGGATCTGGACGATGACCGGTCGGACTGGTGAGCTGAGGGAGGTCAATCTGGAGCATGGCCTGCCCACCGTGGACCAGGCCATCCGCCAGCTGACCTTTGAGATCCACCGCAGCCGCAGCCTGGGGTTCCGGGCGCTGAAGATTATCCACGGCTATGGCTCCTCGGGGACAGGAGGCCGCATCCGGGTGGAGAGCCGGAAGTATCTGGGCCGGCTGAAAACCCGGGGAGAGATTGCGGACTTTATTCCCGGGGAGGAGTTCTCCATCTTCCATGCCGGTACCCTGGCCGCCTTCCGGCGCTGCGACGCCCTGCGGCGGGACCCGGACCTGGAGCGGCACAACAACGGCGTGACCTTTATTTTGCTATAAAGCAATAAAAAACTATTGTGATAAAGTGGAAAAGTTGTGCAAACAGACGGAAAAATGAAGGGCGAAAACGGAAAACTTGCGTTTTGTGCGTGCTATCAGGTATAATTGTCTCTAATCAGCGGACTGCGGGCAGGAATCTGCAGTGTGACGCAGGAAGCGGGAGAAATGAGTAGGGAGAGGAAGCGAGGATATGTTAGAGACGATTACTGCCATTAACAAAGCGGTCAACGGCTTTGTGTGGGGCCCCATTATGCTGGCACTGCTGGTAGGGACCGGCATTTTCCTCACCTTCCGCACCGGCTGGGTACAGGTGCGGCGGTTTGGCTACATTATGAAAAACACGGTGGGCTCGCTGTTCCGCAAGTCGGACGCGGACCACGGCAGCAACCTGTCCCCATTCCAGGCGGTGACCACCGCTCTGGCGGGCACGGTAGGTACGGGCAACATCGCCGGCGTCACCGGAGCCATCTTTGTGGGCGGACCGGGCGCGGTGTTCTGGATGTGGGTGTCCGCCTTTTTCGGCATGTGCACCAAGTATTCTGAGATCGCCCTGGCGCTGAAATTCCGCGTCACCGATGAGAAGGGCGTGCACAAGGGCGGCCCCATGTACTACATTGAGAGGGGCATGGGCAAAAACTGGAAGTGGCTGGCGGTCATCTTCGCCCTGCTGGGCGGCCTGGCCTCCTTCGGCATCGGCAACATCGCCCAGTGCAGTGAGATTGCCGGTGCTATGAAGGGCCTGTTCGGCTTGGATCCCCTGGTCACCGGCATCGGGCTTGCGGTGGTGGCAGGAATCGTCATTCTGGGCGGCGTGCAGCGCATCGGCCAGGTGACCTCCTACATGGTGCCCTTTATGGCCATCTTCTATATTGCCGCCGGCGTGGTGGTCATTGCCCTGCGCATCACGGAGGTGCCTGCTGCACTGGCCCTCATCGTGAAGAGTGCCTTCAGCTTTGAGGCTGTGGGCGGCGGCGTGTTCGGCTACGCCATTGTGGTGGCCATGCGTCAGGGCTTTGCCCGGGGTGTGTTCTCCAACGAGGCGGGCCTGGGCTCTGCCCCCATCGCCCACGCCGCCTCCTCCAACAAGGACCCCGGCGACCAGGCCATCTGGGGCGTGTTTGAGGTGTTTATCGACACCATCGTCATCTGCACCATTACCTCCCTCACCGTGGTTCTCTCCGGCCTGGAGCTAGGGGAAGAGGCTCTGGCGACTTACAGCTCCAACGGTGCGGCGGCGGTGGCTGCCTTCAACACCATCCTCCCCGGCACGTTGGGCGGCACCATCATCCAGGTGAGCCTTCTGTTCTTTGCCCTGTCCACCGTGCTGAGTTGGAGCTACTACGGCGAGCGGTGCTGGGGCTACCTGACCCACGACAGCAAGGCGGTCAACCTGCTCTATAAGGTTGTCTTTGTGCTGGCGTGCATTGTGGGCGCCACCGGGTCCGGCAAGCTGATGTGGGACATCTCCGACACCCTCAACGGCATGATGGCCATTCCCAACCTCGTCGCCCTGCTGGCCCTGTCCGGCGTGGTGGCCAGGGAGACCAAGCGGTATTTCAGCGGAAATCGCCTGTCCTGAACCCTTTATTGACACAGAAAAATCCCTCCGGAACATCCGGAGGGATTTTTTTAATCTTTTTTCGCCTTGGCCAGCTGTTCCAGCCGCTGGAGGAGAACACTCCGCTCGTTGGGGAGTATTCCCTCCGCCACCTGCTCCAGCAGGGCGCGCAACACCCGGCCGATGTCCGAACCCGTCAGTCCGGCGGCCATGGCGTCCCGGCCGTTCACTTCCAGCTCCTTCAGGGTGAGGCAGGGGCGCTGCCCGAGCACCTGCCGGGCCAGGACCTCGGCCTGTTTCCGGGCCTCTTCCCGTCCGTCGGCGGGAGTGCCGCAGGCCAGGCCATCTGCTGCCTTCAGCTCCATAAGCTGGAAGAAGGCCTCCTCGCCCAGCCGGGACAGCCACCGGCCCACCCACTGCCGGGTAGGCTCCACAGGCAGGTCGTGGCGGGCGACGAGGAGCAAAACCCGCTCCCGGGTGTGGTTGTCCAGCCGCAGACGGAGAAGGGCGTCCTCGGCCAGCCGGGCGCTCACCTTGGGGTGGCCGTAGAAGTGGCCCACGCCCTGTCCATCCAGAGAGAAGGAGGGGGGCTTGCCCACGTCGTGGAGGAGGGCGGCCAGCCGCAGAGCAGGGACGGGGGAGACCGCCTCCAGCGCCCTGACGCTGTGGGTATAGACGTCGTAGCGGTGATGGGGATTGCGCTGGTCAAAGCCCACGCAGGGCCTAAGCTCGGGTATGACCTGGACGGCGGCATCGGGAAAGTCCAATAAAATCCGACCCGCCGCAGGAGAGCAAATGAGGCGGACAAATTCGGCGGAGATGCGCTCCCAAGCCACATGGGAGAGCTGGGGTAGGTTTCGGCGGATGGCGTCGGCGGTGTCCGGATGGAGAGAAAAGTCCAGCTGGGCGGCCAGCCGCAGCCCCCGCAGCAGGCGCAGGGCGTCCTCCTGAAAGCGGAGGTCCGGACAGCCCACGCAGCGCACCTGACGCGTTCTCAGGTCCTCCTGCCCGCCGAAGAGGTCAGTCAGTCCCTCTGGTCCCCAGGCCATGGCGTTGATGGTGAAATCCCGCCGCTTCAGGTCCTCCTCCAGGCTGGTGGTGAAGGATACCTGGTCAGGGTGGCGGTGGTCAGAGTAGGTTCCCTCCCGGCGGAAGGTGGTCACCTCCACGGGGAGCCCCTGGCACAACACGGTAACGGTGCCGTGGGCAATACCAGTCTCCACGCACCGGAACTCCGAGCAGGCGGAGAGAATTTCCTGGGGCAGGGCGGAGGTGGCGGCGTCATAGTCGTGGGGGGCAAGGCCCAGCAGCCCGTCCCGTACGCAGCCCCCCACCAGCACCGCCTGGTGCCCGGCTTCTTTGAGCCGCTCCAGGACCCGAAGCGCCCTTGGGTCAAATTGGGTCATACCTCCACCTCCTTTTTCTCTGCCATAGTACCAGAGCTTTGGGAAAAAAACAAGGCGGAGGCGCGTATGCGCCTCCGCCTTGAACACATTACTGCCCCAGCAGGAACAGGTTCTGGTCGGTAACGAAGTTGGAGAAGGAGTAGAGCACCACCACATTGTCGATGTCGTGCTCCTCGATATAGCTCTTCAGGCTGGTCTTGTTGTAGCGCAGGTCGAAGAGGTGGATCTCCGAAAAACGCTCCGTGAGGAAGGGGGCCAGGGAGTCGGAGTAGGAATCCCGGACGATGAGCACGCTGGGAGCGTCGGTGTGCTCGGTCTCAATGACACACAGAGCCTGGTTGCCGCCCAGGAAGTAGGAGTACTTATCCTTCACGTCCAGGTAGCTGTCCACATAGAGAGAGCCCTGGGAGGGATTGCCGCCGAAGTAGGAGGTGACGGTGACGCCGTCCCCGGGGACGTAGGTGTCAATGCAGTCGGGCTTCACCCACCGTACGCCGGAGGAGGAGAAGGTGGTGCCGTAGAACTGGTCGGAGACAGTGGTCTTCTGATAGTCGTCCAGATTGAGAGGCTCCATTCCCATGGCCTCCAGCAGGGCGTTGGCGCCGTAGAAAGCCCCAAGGCTGGTCCAGTGGTGGTCGGTGCGGTAGTAGATGTCCTCGTCATTGTGCTCGTTGAGGGCGGAATACAGGTCCACGGTGTTGGCCCCGGTGGTGAAGTAGAGCTGGTCAATGATGGACTGCTCATCCGCGGTGGGGGCCCCGGCGGGGAGCCGGTCGGCCCAGATGGCGGCGGAGGTGGGGATGAGGCCGAAGTAGACGGGAATGGTGGTGTTGCTCACCAGAGAGTCCACGTAGCCCATGTCCTTGTTCAGCTTGTCCATGTCCGGGTCCTTCACCCGGTTGATGAGGGTGTCCTCCTTGCCGAAGTAGACCCCGTTATTCTCGTGCTTGCCGCTCAGGCGCTCGCTCCAGGCCTTGGCGGCCACCCAGAAGTCCCGGCCCACAATGTGGTCGGAGACATAGTCCTCCGCGTCCTCCATGAAGGTGCCGTCCGACAGAGTTTCCAGGCTCAGCTTTGGAGGCTTTTCCAGGTAGCGGTTTTCCAAGGGGGAGAACTCTTTTTTGGGCAGCAGCAGGCTGATGAGGAATACCCCGCCGATGAAGGCGCAGAACAGAACGGTAAGGAAAATGCTGTATTTTTTGGTCATGGTACTGCGCCTCCTTTAAAAGCGGAAATAGAGGAAGGGGTTGTAGGTGCCGTCCACCAGATAGGCAGTGCATACCACCAGTCCGGCTACCACCAGCACCGTGCAGGCCACCTGCTGAACCCGGACGCTGCCCCGGCGGTACAGGCTCACGCCAAGAGGCGTGGAGGCCAGGGCGGCCACGCACAGGATGGGCAGGTAGCTGGACAGATAGTAGCCCAGTTCCCCGTTGATCAGGGGCACGCCGCCCAGACCGAACATGACCTTCAGGTAGGCGGTGAGCTGGGTAAAGTTTTCCAGACCGAAGATGGCCCAGCTGACCAGCACAAAGAACAGGGTATAGACGTGTCCCACCAGAGCGGGAGCTTTTTTCAGCAGATTCAGCAGGAAGAACTTCTCCATCATGAGCAGGACAAAGAAGTAGAGACCCCACAGAAGGTAGTTCCAGCTGGCGCCGTGCCAGATACCGGTGGCGGCCCACACCACCAGCAGGTTAAACATCCAGCGGGCCTTGGAGCAGCGGTTGCCCCCTAGGGGAATATAGAGGTATTCCCGGAACCAGGTGGACAGAGAGATGTGCCAGCGCCGCCAGAACTCGGTGATGCTCTTGGAGATATAGGGGTAGTTGAAGTTGGCCAGGAACTCAAAGCCCAGCATCCGCCCAAGGCCGGTGGCCATATCGGAGTAACCGGAGAAGTCGAAGTAAATCTGGAAGGTGAAGGCCAGCACACCCAGCCAGGCCCCGGCCACGGTCAGGTCTCCGGGAGCCATGGCCTTGTAGGTGTCCCACAGCATACCCACGTTGTTGGCGATGAGCAGCTTCTTGCCCAGACCTACCATGAAAATCTGCACGCCGCTGGCGAAGCGCTCGGAGGAGTAGGTACGGCTGTCAATCTGGTCGCCCAGATCCTTATACTTAATGATGGGGCCGGCGATGAGCTGAGGGAAAAGGGTGACGAAGGTACCGAAGTTAATGATGTTGCGCTGGGCCCGGGCGTCCCCGCGGTAGACGTCAATGGTGTAGCTCATGGTCTGGAAGGTGTAGAAGGAGATGCCGATGGGCAGGTGGGTGTTCAGCACCGGCATAAAGGTCAGACCGACGGCCTGGAGGGAGGAGGCAATAAAGTCCCAGTACTTGAAGAAGAACAGCAGGGCCAGATTAAAGATGACCGAGGAGGCCACCGCCCACCGGGCGCCCTTGTCGTTGCCATTTTTCTGGCACCGTTCCACCAGAAGACCGTGGGTGTAGTCGATGGCGGTGGACAGGAGCATAATAAGGACAAAGACCCGCTCGCCCCAGAAATAGAAGAACAGGGAGGAGCACAGCAGTACTACATTGCGCAGACCACGGGGGACCAGGTAATAGACCAGTAGGGTCAGGACCAGAAAACAGAATAGAAAAATGGGGGTGGAAAAAACCATGGGAAGCCTCCTCATAGAAACGGCGGACGACTCGCTCGTCCGCCGTTTGAGATGTAAAACGCGCGCTTAACTAGTATGTGGAACAGGAAATCAAATTAAAACAGGGCGTTGAAGTCCTTCACGATGGAATCGCAGTCGCCGCAGACCACCAGCATCACGTAGTTGCCATTGGATACGATGCGGGAGTCTTCTTTCCACATGCGGATGGGCTCGGGATACCAGGCGGCGCCGGGATTCTCGTCGGTGCCCACCATGTTGTCAATGCGGGCCTGGAAGATGGACTTCACAGCGGCCACATCCTTGCTGTCCTTCACCTGCACCAGCACCAGGTCGCCGGCGGGGGAGGGAGACATCTGGCAGGTGTAGGCCGCCAGCTGGGCGGACAGATCGGACAGGCCGGGCAGGTAATTGGTCAGCATGGTGCTGTCCATCGCAGACATGAAGGGCAGCTCGTAGTCGGCAATCACGGTGTCGGCAAAGGCCTTCAGGTCCACGGTCTGGCTGGAGGATCCGCCGGAAGAGGAGCCGGAACCGGAGCTGGAAGAGCCGCCGGAAGAGGAACCGCCGTTGTCGGGCTGCTCGGGCTTATTCTCCGCCTTGCAGTACACCTTGCAGGTGGCGGTCAGGCCGCCGGCAGTGGCGGTGATGGTGGCGTTGCCGGCAGCGACGTAGGTGACGGTGCCGTCCTCGCCTACGGTGGCTACCTTGTCATTGCTGGACTTCCAGGTGACGGTGGCGCCCTCAGGGATTCCGGCGGCCTTCAGACGGAAGGAGGAGCCGGTGGTGAACAGGGCAAACTCGGTGCGGTTCAGGGTCAGCTTGCTCTGCTCGGGCTGGGAAACGTCAGGCTGCTGGGAGCTGCTGGCGGAGCCAGAGGACTGGCTGCCCTCGCTCTGGGAGCCGTCGATCAGGGAGGAGCCGGGGGCGGACACGTCGGAGCCATCCTGGCTGGAGGAGGATCCGCTGGACAGGTCGGAACCGCTGCCGGACACAGAGGAACCGCTGCCGCTGTTTCCTCCGCAGGAGGTCAGCAGGGCCAGAGACAGGGCGCAGGCCAGCGCCAGAGCAAAAATGCGTCGCTTCATGGTAAAACTCCTTTTCGGGCTGAGTCAATTCAGCGTATTTGGTTCGTCAGTGGGTTTGACGCAGGCCCGGAAAAAAAGTTCCCACTTTTTTCAACTATTTTTTTCGCCGGTTACCCAGGTCACCCCATTGCCGGTGTGCTCCCGTCGGCCGGGGAACAGAGGCCCCTCCGGCAGGCCAAGGGCCAGAGAGCAGCAGGGGAACTCGCTGGGCTGGGCGCCCAGCTCAGAGAGCAGAGCCTGCATCTCCTCGTCCTTGCGCAGGTGATAGGGCTGGTTGATCCAGCAGGAGCCCACTCCCACCGCGCTGGCGGCCAGCATCATGTTCTCCATGGCGCAGGCGGCGTCCTGCAGGGCGCAGATGTTGCTCTCCTGGTTGGTCACCAGCACCAGGGCGGGGGCGCCGTAGCGGCAGTCCTTCCCCTCAAAGCCCTTCAGACGGCGGCTGACTGTGTCGGAGATGCGCTGCAGCAGCTGGGGATCGGTAATAACATAAAACCGGCACTGCTGGCGGTTCATGGCGCTGGGGGCGTAGCGGCCCGCCTCCACAATGGCGGCCAGGGTGGGCCGGTCCAGAGGCTCAGAGCGGAATGTCCGGCAGCTGCGCCGGTCCAGCAGCAGGTTCAGCAAATCCATATTCTTCATCCTGATTCAGACTCCTTTCTGAACATGGTACGCGGTTCAGAGAATAAAAATAGAATGTGTCCCAAAGGGTAACTTGCATTATACCAGCCCAAAGGGAAAAATACCAGACTTCGACGCATTTTCCTCTTGACAGAATGAGACAGCAGGCGTATATTCAGATTAACAAATGAATATATGTTCATATGTTTGGAAAGGAGAGGCCTATGGAACAACGGGATTTGCCCTGCTGCGAGGAGAGCCAGGTCCATCTGGACGCGGTGGAGCGGGTGCGGGGGCTGCTGCCGGCGGACGAGACGCTGTACGACCTGGCAGAGCTGTTCAAAATCTTCGGAGACAGCACCCGGGTGAAAATCTTATATGCCCTGCTGGAGGGGGAGCTGTGCGTGTGTGACATCGCCAAGCTCATGGAGGTGACCCAGAGCGCGGTCTCCCACCAGCTGCGGGTACTGAAGGGGAGCAAGCTGGTGAAGTTCCGCCGGGAGGGAAAGACCGTCTACTATTCCCTGGCCGACGAGCATGTCATCCGGATTTTGTCCCAGGGCATGGAGCACATTACGGAGCAATAAACAGATTCAGATTGGAAAGGGGTAAAACAAGATGAAAAAGACCTATAAAATGCGGGATCTGGACTGTGCCAACTGCGCGGCCAAGATGGAGGACGCCATCCGGAAGCTGGACGGTGTGCAGGACGTGAGCATCAGCTTCATGACCCAGAAGCTGACCATCGAGGCGGAGGAGGACCGGCTGGACGAAATCATGCGCCAGGCGGTGAAGGTCTGCAAGAAGGTGGAGCCGGACTGCGAGATTGTGCTGAAATAAGATTCTGCAAAAGGCGGGACGCCTCGTCTTTTGTGCTCGAGGGAGGGAAATTCCCATGACAAAAAAACAGAAGAAGATGCTTTGGCGCATTGTCATCAGCTTTCTTTTGCTGGTTGCCGCAGCCCTGTTTCCCAACCAAATTTATCCGGCGGAACACTGGGTTATCGATTTTACCGGGCAATGGTCGCCGCCTGCTGAATGGCTGGAGGCTGGCTATACGGAGTACAGCTATGGACTCGTCCAGCCTCTACTCTACCTCATCCCCTACCTGGTCATCGGCTGGGATGTGCTGTGGAGGGCCATCCGCAACATCAAAAACGGCCAGGTCTTTGACGAAAACTTCCTCATGGCGGTGGCCACCGTGGGCGCCTTCGGCTGCGGCGAGTACCGGGAGGGCGTGGCGGTCATGCTCTTCTACCAGGTGGGGGAGCTCTTTCAGAGTGTGGCGGTGGACCGCAGCCGCCGATCCATCTCCGACCTCATGGATATCCGCCCCGACTATGCCAATGTGGAGCGGGAGGGCCAGCTGGTGCAGGTGGACCCGGAGGAGGTCTCCGTGGGGGACACCATTCTGGTCAAGCCCGGTGAGCGCATCCCCCTGGACGGTGTAGTGACGGAGGGCAGCTCCACCCTGGATACCGCCGCTCTCACCGGCGAGTCCATGCCCCGTGAGGTGGGGGAGGGCCGGGACGTGGTCAGCGGCTGCATCAACCTCTCCGGGGTGCTGCGCATCCGCGTCACCAAGCCCTTTGAGGACTCCACCGTCTCCAAGATTCTGGAGCTGGTGGAGAACTCCGCATCCAAAAAGGCCAAGGCGGAGCACTTCATCACCAAGTTTGCCCGCTACTATACCCCGGCGGTAGTCTTTGCCGCCCTGGCTCTGGGGCTCCTGCCGCCGCTGCTGGGGCTGGGATCCTTCGGTATGTGGATTCAGCGGGCTCTCATCTTCCTGGTGGTCTCCTGCCCCTGCGCTCTGGTCATCTCCATCCCCCTCAGCTTCTTCGGGGGCATCGGTGGGGCCTCCCGCCAGGGCATCCTGGTGAAGGGCGGCAACTACCTGGAGGCCCTGGCCCAGGCTGGCATTGTGGTCTTTGACAAGACGGGCACTCTGACCCAGGGGCGCTTTGCTGTGACCGAGGCGGAGGCGGCCGCAGGCAGCCGGGAGGAGCTTCTGGAGCTGGCCGCGCTGGCGGAGCATTTCAGCACCCACCCCATCTCCCGGTCCATCCAGGAGGCCTGCCCGGAGGCGGACTTCAGCCGGGTCACCCAGGCAGAGGAGCTCCCCGGCCGGGGCGTCCGGGCCGTGGTGGATGGCCGGACCGTGCTGGCAGGCAACGGGAAGCTGATGAAGGAATTTGACGTGGCGGTGCCGGAGGACGGGGAACCGGTGGGCACCGTGGTCTATGTGGCGGCAGATGGACAGTACCTGGGCCGCCTGGTGGTGGCCGACCAGATTAAGGAGAGCGCTCCCCGTGCCCTTCAGATGCTGAAGGCGGAGGGCGTGGGCCGCACGGTGATGCTCACCGGCGACGCCCCCGCTGTGGGCCAGGCGGTGGGGAAGATCCTTGGGCTGGATGAGGTCCACGCCGGCCTGCTCCCCGGAGACAAGGTGGAGCGGGTGGAGCAGCTGCTGGCCCAAAAGCGGCCCGGAGAGCAGCTGGTCTTTGTGGGGGACGGCATCAACGACGCTCCGGTCCTCTCACGGGCGGACGTGGGGGTGGCCATGGGAGCCATGGGCTCCGACGCCGCCATCGAGGCGGCGGACGTGGTGCTCATGGACGACGACCTCACCAAGCTCCCGGTGGCCGTGTCCATCGCCCGGAAAACCCTGCGCATTGTGCGACAGAACATCGTCTTCGCCCTGGGCGTGAAGTTCCTGGTGCTGATTCTGTCCGCCTTCGGCATGGCCAACATGTGGATGGCCGTCTTTGCCGACGTGGGCGTGTCGGTGCTGGCCATTCTCAACGCCAGCCGCATGCTCCGCAAAAAACAATAAAGAAGAATAGAACAAGGCCGGCGGAACACTCCGCCGGCCTCGTTTTTGTTATTCTCCTAAAACCTGAAACAGGCAGCCCCACACGTAATCCAAATCCTCAAAGGGGATTTCCAGCGTGAGCTGAAAGACCACGTCCTCCCCCTCCGTCCGGACCAGGATTCCAAAGCGGTGCTCCAGAGCCTCCGCCAGCGCCTTGGGGGTGCGGCCGGAGAAGCGGGCCCGGACCAGGCCGATTTCCTGGTCGGCGGAGCGCACCTCCGGCCCGCCCGGACCGAAGTCCTGAAGCCGGGCCTCCAGATGGCGGGTCAGCCGGGCCAGCCGTGCGGGATCGCCCTTCGAAGGGGCGAAGGAAGCTAAATTGACGGTTCTCATACTCATAGGTGTGTCTCCGTGGGTACACTGACAACAAAGTCGTTGCTCTCCAGCTGCCGCAGCAGGGAGGAGAGAACGCGGACTGTATTTTCGTTGGCGGGCATGGTCAGATAGGTGCGGTAGGTGCGACCCTTCAGGCGGCGCAGGGTATTGGAGGCGAAGGTGTTGGCCCCCACCGTGTCGGAGGGGGTGAGGGACAGCGTCTCATCCCAGCACACCCAGCCCTCTGCCTCCAGAGCGGAGCGTTGGCTGTCCGGCACGCAGGCGATGGTGGTGCGCTGGTGGAGCTGCTGCTCCAGGATGGCGTTGCCCCGGTCCAGCAGGTCCTGGGTCTTGCTCAGAGAATCCCCTTCGGCCAGAATGCCGATGCTGTGGCCGGAACCCAGAATGCGGCGCACCAGACTGGGGTTTTCCTCCATGACCTGGGGCGTAAGGAGGAAAAGCGCGTAGGTACCACTGTCCAGGGCGTCCAGAACGGCGGTGGTACCCGCCTCATCCTCGCAGCGGAAGGCCAGATAGGTGCGCACGGAGGTGGAATCTTCCTCCTCATCAGGATCCTCGGGAGTGGGGGTAATGGTGGTACCGGAGCCTCCGGTGGAGCCGCCGCTGGAGCCGGTGTCCGTGGAGGGGTTGAGGCTTTGATAGTACTCCCGGAGACGGCGGTTGATAAAGTCGCCGGCGGCGTCAATGAACATCTCGTCGGAGAGAACCACGGCGCTGCTCTTGATGCGCACCAGATAGCCCTGGCTGATGGTGTTGTAGGAGTAGGTCAGGCCGAAGAAATCGCACACCAGATAGAGGGGGAGGTAGGGGCGTCCGTTTCGCATGATGGCCTTGGCGGAGTAGGTTTCCCCGGTCAGCTCGTTGCGGCTCACCCCGGTATTCAGATCAAACACCAGCATTTTCCGCAGGTTATAGAGCGTGACGGTATTGGAGGTGCGCTCATAGCTGCACTCCAGCCCCAGCTTGACGCCGGTGCTGTTGGCGTCAAAGACGCTGTACGGCACATACAGGGTTCCGCCCGACCAGACGGGCATGGTGTCAGCGGTGAGCGGCTGGAGATTATCGTTAATGGAAGTAAAGTACAAATCCGCGGCGCTGGCGGGGATGGGAGCGAACAGTCCCAGACAGAGCACGACGGTCAAAAGCATGCCCAGCAGTCTGCGTTTGGGAGACATGAGCCCTCCTCCTTTCCGGTTGATAAACGGATTATAACATAGTATAATCGGGGAGGCAAGCGGCCTTGTTTTGGCAGTAATTTGCGGTTTTAATCCGTTTTTAATGAAGGGTAAAAGCCCTTTCAAGCGCTGTGTGCTATCCTGAGAGACGAAAATGAACCGTGTCCGGGGAAAGGAGCCGGCTTGATGGAAGTGACATTGGAACAGGTGGAGCGCCTGCGGGAAAAGGCCGACGTGAGCTATGCCAAGGCCAAGGAGGCGCTGCTTTACAGCGGCGGCAACCTGCTGGACGCCCTGATCTATCTGGAGGAGCGGGGATACATCCCGCGCCCGGAGGGGGCCTACTACTCCACGCGGGGTCAGACGCCGCCCATGCCGGAGGAGGCGGAGGAGCCGGAGCCTCAGCCGGAACCGGGGAAGGAGAAAAAGGCCAGCCGGGGCAGTATTTTGCAGCGGCTTCGCTATATTCTTCTGGACAACGAACTGGAGATCTGGCGGAAGGACCGGCCGGTCACCGCCATCCCGGTGCTCATTTTAATTCTGCTGCTGATTGTGGCCTATTATATTGTGATTCCCCTGCTGATTCTGGGCCTGTTTGTGGGGTTCCGGTACCGCTTTTCCGGGCCGGACCTGGAGCGGGACAGCATTAACAATGTGATGGGCAGCGTGGCGGATACCGCCGCCGACCTGGGCCGTCAGGTCATGGACGAGCTGCGCGGCCAGAGCCGTGCCGGCCGGGCGGAGGCTGAGGAGAAGGCGCAGGAAGCCCAGCGCAGGGCCGAGGAGGCTCAGCGCCAGGCGGAGGAAGTGGAGCGCCAGATGGATGAGCTGGACCGCCGGATGGATGAAGAACTTCTGGGCGGAAAGCGGAACAAGGACGACCGGAACTGAGACCCGGCCGAAGAACGGGAGGAACAAACCGTGTCAGAGCGGATTCTGTTGGTAGAAGATGAGGAAAAGCTGGCCCGTATGGTGGAGATGGAGCTGCGGTACGAGGGCTATGAGGTGGAGAAAGCCTTTGACGGACGCACCGGCCTGGAACGGGCTCTGTCGGGGGAATTTGACCTGGTGCTGCTGGACATCATGCTGCCCCGGCTGTCGGGAATGGAGGTGCTGCGCAGGCTGCGCCGGGAGAGTCAGATCCCCGTCATTATGCTCACCGCCCGGGACAGCGTGGTGGATAAGGTGTCCGGCCTGGATTCGGGGGCGGATGACTATATCACAAAGCCCTTTGCCATCGAGGAGCTGCTGGCCCGCATCCGGGCTGCTCTGCGGGGCCGGGGGGAGCGGGGCGAGCCGTTGCTCACCGCCGGAGAGCTCAGTATGGATGTGGAGCGCCACCGGGTGACCGTGAAGGGGCAGGAGGTGGAGCTCACCAAGAAGGAGTTTGACCTTCTGCGCCAGCTGCTGGAAAACAAGGGGCGGGTGCTCACCCGGGAGTCCCTGCTGGACAGCGTGTGGGGCTTCGACTTTGTGGGGGAGACCAACTCGGTGGATGTGTATATCCGGTTCCTCCGCAGCAAAATTGACGAGGCCTTCGGCATCAAGCTCATCCACACCGTCCGGGGTGTGGGCTATGTGATCCGCGAGAATTAGGAGGAATGGCGGAATGGTTATCTTGTATCAGTCCAACACCGGCTTTACCCAGGAGTACGCCCAGATGTTGGCCAAGGCGGAAAAGATCAAGTGCTATGAGCAGGGAACAGGGCCTCAGCCCTTGGCGGGGGAGGAGGTCTTCTACATGGGCCCCCTGATGGCCGGGCACATTACCGGTCTGGACCAGGCCATGAAGCGCTATTCGGTCAAGGGCATCTGCGGTGTGGGCATGTCCCCGCCGGGGGAGCAGGTGCTGAGCACCATGGCCCGCACCAACTATACCAACAATCTGCCGGTCTTTTACCTCCAGGGGGGCTGGGCGCCTAAGAAGGTAAGCTGGCTGAAACGGAGAATGGTGGGGATGGTCACCCGCTCCACCCGTAAGGCCCTTCAGGAGAAGGGCAGCCGCCGCACGCCCGAGGAGGAGCGGGCCCTGAGCTTTCTGGTCCGTGGGGGCAGCTATGTGGCCTATGAAAATCTGACGCTGATCCAGAACTGGCTGAGACAGCAGTAAACCAAAAGGCACAGCAGGAGAGGAGGGGAGAGACTTGGACAAGAAAAAACGCTTTCAGTCGCCGCCGCCGGCCGATCCCATCACGGCGGTACGGGAGTCCTCCCTGGCCTTCCGGCTGAACACCGGATTTTTCCTCCGGCAGGTGGGCATCTTTCTGGTGATGGATCTCCTTCTGGTGGCGCTGGCCTTTGTGGGGCTGGTGGCCTATGCGGAGAACCGCTGCGCCGATGTGGCCGTCCTGGTGGAGGAGCGGGGTGTCCCCTCGGAGGAAACGCTGGCGTGGATGGAGGCCAGCGATTATACCATCGTGCCCCTGGACCGCGCGCCCCAGGGCCTGGAGCTGCCGGCCATCTCCTGGGTGCCCGTGCGGGAGGAGCTCTCCGGCGCCCTGCGCAGCTGGGACCTGGCCCACTACTATCGGGTGGAGCTATACAGCGGGAGCAGCGCCTACGCCATCCAGGTGGATCTGAGCGGAATTTTCCGCACTCTCTACTGGGCGGGCATTGTGCTGCTCATCTGCCAGGGGCTGTCCCTGCTCACCAATCTGTTCCGCAACAACCGCTCCATCCGAAAGGTGCTCCGGCCCATCCAGGAGCTGGCCTCCGCTGCCGCCCGCCTCAACTCTATGACCCATATGTCCCGGCGGGAACTGGAGAATCTGGCGGGAGAGCTGGATAAAATCAACGCCAAGCACCTGGACAGCCGCATCGACCTGCCCGCCACCCAGAAGGAGCTGCGCGCCCTGGCCCAGGCCATCAACGACATGCTGGACCGGGTGAACCGGGCGTACAGCGCCCAGATGCGCTTTGTCTCGGATGCCAGCCACGAGCTGCGCACCCCCATCGCCGTCATTCAGGGCTACGCCGCCCTGCTGGACCGGTGGGGCAAGTCCGACCCGGAGGCCCTTCAGGAGTCCATTGACGCCATCCGATCGGAGGCGGCGGCCATGGAGCGGCTGGTGGAGCAGCTGCTGTTCCTGGCCCGGGGGGACAACGACTCCCAGCCGGTGCACATGGAGCGGCTGGATCTCACCGCCCTGGCCGGGGAGGTGCTGCGGGAGGAGGAAATGATCCACCCGGAGCGCACCTTCCTGCCCCGCTGGGGGGAGGAGGCGGTGACCGTGCGGGCCGACCCGGGCCTAATGAAGCAGGTCATGCGCATCCTCATGGACAACGCGGTGAAGTACAGCCCCGACACAGGACGGGTCTACCTGCGGGTGAGCGAGAGCCAGGGCCACGCCCGGGTCACCGTCCAGGACGAGGGCATGGGCATCCCACCGGAGGGCATCCCGCACATTTTCGAGCGCTTCTACCGCACCGACCAGTCCCGGGACCGGAAAACCGGCGGGACAGGGCTGGGACTGGCCATCGCCCGGTGGATTGTGGAGCGCCACGGGGGCTGGTTCGAGGTGGTTTCCCGCCCTGACGTGGGCACCCGCATCGCCTTCCTCATCCCCTTGGCCCCAGAGGAGCCCGGCGGGAAGGAGCCGGAGGCAGCGTAACAGAAAAAACGGAGCGCCGTATCAAACGGCGCTCCGTTTTTGCCTATTGAGAATCCATTATACGTGGATGCGCTCGATGCCCTCCACGGCGGCGCGGACCATGCCCTCGATGTCCAGCTTGCTCTCGGCGGCCTCCACCTCACCGGGGAGGGGGCGCAGCCGGGGGTGCCGGGGGGTGAAGACGGTGCAGCAGTCCTCATAGGGCAGGATGGAGGTGTCGAAGGTGCCGATCTTCCGGGCGATCTGAACGATCTCCTCCTTGTCCAGGCCCACGCAGGGGCGGAGAATGGGCATCTCCACCACAGCGCCGGTGACGGCCATGGCCTCCATGGTCTGGCTGGCCACCTGGCCCAGGCACTCGCCGGTGACCAGAGCCTTGGCTCCGCAGCGGCGGGCCACCTCCTGGGAGATGCGCATCATGAACCGGCGCATGATAATGGTAAAGAGCTCCTCGGGGCAGGAGCGGCGCAGCTCCTCCTGAATGGCGGTGAAGGGGACCACATGGACGGTGAGCCGTCCGGTGTAGGGGGTGAGCAGCCGGGCCAGCTCGATAACCTTGTCCTTGGCCTCGGGGGATGTGTAGGGGTAGGAGAAGAAGTGGACCATCTCCAGGGCCACGCCCCGCTTGGCAATCATCCAGGAGGCCACCGGGGAGTCGATGCCCCCGGACAGCAGGGCCACCGCCCGGCCGTTGATGCCCACGGGCAGGCCGCCGGCGCCGGGGTCGGGGTTGGCATGGACGAAGGCGGCGTAGTCCCGGATTTCCACGTAAACAGTGAGCTCGGGATGGTGGACATCCACCTGCAGGTTGGGGTAGAGCTCGTCCAACTCGCCGCCCACATATTGGCTCAGCTGGATAGAGGTCATGGGGAAGGTCTTGTCCGCCCGCTTGGTCTCCACCTTGAAGGTGCGGGCGCTCTTCAGCCGCCCATCCAGGTATTCCCGGCAGGCCTGGAGGATGGCGTCCTTGTCCTTCTCACAGGCCCGGGCCCGGCTGAGGCCCACCACGCCGAAGACCTTCTTCATGGCCTCCCAGGCGCCGTCCATGTCGCAGTCCTCCCGCATGGGCTCCACATAGGTGGTGGACTGGCGGGTGTAGACCCGGAACTGGCCCAGATTGTTGAGGCGGCGGTGGATGTTGGCCTGGAGCTTGTCCTCAAAGCTGCGGCGGTTGAGGCCCTTCAGCACCAGCTCGCCCAGCTTGAGCAGTATCATTTCGTTCATCAAAATGGAACAATCCTTTCTTTTTTCACAAAAAACATCGTAGAACGCATTATACCCCAGAGACAGGGGCCTTGTCCAGAGAAAGCAAACCCTATCACCGCCGCAGATACTCCGGCGGGCGGTACTGGAGGGCCTCGGCCAGGTGGTCGGGGCGGATGGTCTCACTGCCGTCCAGGTCGGCGATGGTCCGGGCCACCCGGAGAATCCGGTCATAGCTCCGGGCGGTGAGCCCCATGTGCTCAAAGGCCCCCTTCATGAGCCGCTGTCCCCCCTCGTCCAGGGCACAGTACCGGTCCAGTCCCTCACGGCCCAGCCGGGCGTTGCAGGGAACGGCGGTGACGGCCCGGCGCTCCTCCTGAATAGCCCGGGCCCGGTCCACCCGGGCCTTGATGGCGGCGGAGGACTCGCTGGGCTGACGCTGGGACAGCTCGTCAAAGTTGAGGGCACCCACCTCTACAAACAGGTCGATGCGGTCCAGCAGAGGGCCGGAGAGGCGGGATAAGTACTTCTTCACCTCGCCCTCGGTGCAGCGGCACCGCCCGGAGGGGTGGCCGTACCAGCCGCACTTGCAGGGGTTCATGGCGCACACCAGCATGAACCGGCTGGGGTAGGTGACGGTGCCGGCGGCCCGGGAGATCTGCACCTGTCCGTCCTCCAGGGGCTGGCGCAGCACCTCCAGCACCTCCTTGGGAAACTCGGGCAGCTCGTCCAGAAACAGCACCCCGTTGTGGGCCAGAGAGATTTCCCCCGGCCTGGGATTGGGGCCACCCCCGGACATGCCGATGGGGGAGATGGTGTGGTGGGGGGAGCGGAAGGGGCGCAGGTCGATGAGGGGGTGCTCCGGGGAGGTGAGCCCCATAACCGAATGGATCTCCGTGGCCTCCAGGGCCTCCTCCCGGGTCATGTCGGGGAGGATGGAGGGCAGGCGCCTGGCCAGCATGGACTTGCCCGACCCCGGCGGGCCGGACATGAGGACGTTGTGGCTGCCCGCCGCGGCAATCTCCAGGGCCCGCTTCACCTGCTCCTGGCCCTTGACCTCGGAGAAGTCGGGGCAGGGGCGGGTGTGCTCCCCGGGATGCCAGGGGGAGGCGGGAGTGATGGGCTCCTCTCCGGTGAGGTGGCGCACCAGCTGTTCCAGATCCCGCACCGGGTAGATGACCGGACCCTCCGCCAGCGTGGCCTCGGAGGCATTTTCCTCCGGTACGTAGAGGGCCTCAATGCCCTCCCGCTTGGCACATAGGGCCATGGGCAGCATACCGGCGCAGGGGCGCAGCCGCCCGGACAGGGACAGCTCCCCCACAAAGGCGCAGGAGGGACCGGACAGCTTCAGCTGTCCCCCGGCGCACAGAATGCCCACCAGAATAGGGAGGTCATAGAGCGTGCCCACCTTTTTTAAATGGGCGGGGGCCAGATTGACAGTGATGCGGCTGACCGGGAAGGTGAAGCCGCAGTTTTTGATGGCGGCCCGCACCCGCTCCCTGGCCTCGCTGACGGCGGCGTCAGGCAGGCCCACCACATTGAAGGCGGGCAGACCGCCGGACAGGTCGCACTCCACCGACACCGGGTATCCAGTCACGCCGTGCAGACCGAGAGAACGAATGGAAGATACCATAGGGCCAGTGCCTCCTTATGGAATAAGCGGCCGGGGCCGCTTTGTTTTGCTCTCATTGTACCCTTTTTTGGCCGGGATTGCAACGAGGAGAAGGATGGTCCGCGCTGTGTTCCGGGGTGCCGGCTCCGGTTTCCAAAAACAAGGAGCGCAGGTATAATTTTTTACATATGGAATGGGAAAAAAGACGGAAAAATTTCACTTCTTCGGATTTACAAACCCCCAAAAAAGTGATAGACTTATGGGCGTTGAAAAGCCTGTCCGCTCCCTGCCCGTTGGGGGGCGGCGCTGTCATGTGAAATTATAATGAAACAGTTATGATTCTTATAACTTTACAGCCCGTGAGGAGCGGGCGGGACAAAATGCAGGCTGACCTTCGTGGACAATGGACAGGCGGCTTGCCGCCGGCCCGCCAAAATAAGGAAGAAAGTAGGGAACTCTATGGCAAGAAAGTTCAAAACCATGGACGGCAACAATGCGGCCGCATATGTCAGCTACGCCTTTACCGAAGTAGCCGGCATCTACCCCATTACTCCGTCCAGCCCCATGGCCGACTATGTGGACCAGTGGGCGGCTCAGGGCCAGAAGAATATCTTCGGCACCACCGTCAAGGTCATTGAGATGCAGTCTGAGGCCGGCGCTGCCGGTACTGTGCACGGCTCTCTGAATGCCGGCGCCCTGACCACCACCTACACCGCCTCTCAGGGCCTGCTGCTGATGATCCCCAACATGTACAAGATCGCCGGTGAGCTGCTGCCCGGCGTGTTCCATGTCTCCGCCCGTACCGTGGCTGCTCAGTCCCTGAACATCTTCGGTGACCACTCCGACGTCATGGCCTGCCGCCAGACCGGCTTTGCCATGCTGGCTGAGGGCAACGTGCAGGAGGTTATGGACCTGGCTCCTGTGGCCCACCTGGCTGCCATCAAGGGCCGCGTTCCCTTCATCAACTTCTTCGACGGCTTCCGTACCTCCCACGAGATCCAGAAGGTCGCCATCTGGGACTACAAGGATCTGGCTGAGATGGTGGATATGGATGCCGTTGAGGCCTTCCGTAAGCGCGCTCTGAACCCCGAGCATCCCACCATGCGCGGCTCCCACGAGAACGGCGATATCTTCTTCCAGCACCGTGAGGCTGCCAACAAGTACTACGATGCTCTGCCCGAGATCGTGGAGGAGTACATGGGCAAGATCAACGCCAAGCTGGGCACTGACTATCAGCTGTTCAACTACTACGGCGCTGCCGATGCCGACCGCGTGATCATCGCTATGGGCTCCATCTGCGACGTGGCCGAGGAAGTCATTGACTACCTGAATGCCCACGGCGAGAAGGTGGGTCTCATCAAGGTCCGTCTGTACCGCCCCTTCCGCGCGGACAAGCTGGTTGCTGCCATCCCCGCCACCGCCAAGAAGATTGCCGTTCTGGACCGCACCAAGGAGCCCGGCGCTCTGGGCGATCCTCTGTATATGGACGTTGTCACCGCTCTGGCTGGCGCCGGCATCACCGACAAGACCGTCGTGGGCGGCCGCTACGGCTTGGGCTCCAAGGACACCCCGCCCAAGAGCGTGTTTGCTGTCTATGAGAACCTGGCCAAGGATGCCCCCAAGGATCACTTCACCATCGGCATCGTGGACGACGTCACCAACAGCTCTCTGGAGGAGCACGACGCCCCCAACACCGCTGCTGAGGGCACCATCGAGTGCAAGTTCTGGGGCCTGGGCGGCGACGGCACCGTGGGCGCCAACAAGAACTCCATCAAGATCATCGGCGACCACACCGACAAGTACGTGCAGGCTTACTTCCAGTACGACTCCAAGAAGACCGGCGGCGTGACCATCAGCCACCTGCGCTTCGGTGACAAGCCCATCCGTTCCCCTTACTACATCAACAAGGCCGACTTCGTGGCCTGCCACAACCCCTCCTACGTGACCAAGGACTTCCCCATGGTCCGCGACGTCAAGCCCGGCGGCGTGTTCATGATTAACTGCCAGTGGTCTGACGAGGAAGTGGCCCACCACCTGTCCGCCGCTGCCAAGCGCTACATTGCCCAGAACAACATCCAGCTCTACACCATCAACGCCATCGACCTGGCTCGTGAGATTGGCATGGGCAAGCGTACCAACACCATCCTCCAGTCCGCCTTCTTCACCCTGGCCAAGGTAATGCCCGAGGCCGAGGCCATCCAGTACATGAAGGATGCTGCCACTCACTCCTACCTGAAGAAGGGCCAGGACATCGTGGACATGAACCACAAGGCCATTGACGCCGGTGCCACCGCCTTCAAGAAGTACGATGTGCCCGCCGACTGGGCCAACGCTGTGGACGAGCCCAAGGAGAGCAAGCTCACCGGTCCCGCCAAGCTGGTCAAGATGGTGGAGTCCATCCTGGATCCCGTGGACCGCATGGACGGCGACAGCCTGCCTGTGTCCGCCTTCGTGGATCACGTGGACGGCACCTTCGAGCTGGGCGCTTCTGCCTATGAGAAGCGCGGCGTAGCCGTTTCTGTGCCCACCTGGGATTCCGCCAAGTGTATCCAGTGCAACCAGTGCGCTTACGTCTGCCCCCACGCCACCATCCGTCCCTTCGCTCTGACCGAGGAGGAGGCCGCTGCTGCCCCCGCCGCCGCCAAGATCGTGGACGTGAAGGCCGGCAAGGGCAAGGGCCAGTACAAGTTCTCCATCGCCATCAGCCCCCTGGATTGTATGGGCTGCTCTGTGTGTGCCAACGTCTGTCCCACCAAGGCTCTGACCATGGTCGGCCAGGAGCAGGAGCTGGCACAGCAGGATGTGTTCAACTACATGGTGGAGAAGGTCTCCGCCAAGGAGGATATGGCCGACCTGACCGTGAAGGGCAGCCAGTTCAAGAAGCCTCTGCTGGAGTTCTCCGGCTCCTGCGCCGGCTGTGCCGAGACCGCCTATGCCCGTCTCATCACCCAGCTGTTCGGCGACCGGATGTATATCTCCAACGCCACCGGCTGTTCCTCCATCTGGGGCGGCCCCGCTGCTACTTCTCCCTACGCCACCAACGCCGAGGGTCACGGTCCCGCTTGGGCCAACTCCCTGTTCGAGGATAACGCCGAGCACGGTCTGGGCCTGTACCTGGGCCAGAAGGCCATCCGCAACCGCCTGATCGCCAAGGTTCAGGAGATGGCTGACTCCGACAAGTCCTCCGAGGCCTTCAAGGCTGCCGCCAAGGCCTTCCTGGACACCCAGGACGACAGCACCGCCAACGCCGAGGCCACCAAGGCCCTGGTTGCTGAGCTGGAGAAGGCTGCCGCCGAGGGCTGCACCATCGCTCCCGCCATCCTGGCTGAGAAGGAGTACCTGTCCAAGAAGTCCGTGTGGATCTTCGGCGGCGACGGCTGGGCCTACGACATCGGCTTCGGCGGCGTGGACCACGTGCTGGCTTCCGGCGAGGATGTGAACGTCTTCGTCTTCGACACCGAGGTGTACTCCAACACCGGCGGACAGGCTTCCAAGGCCTCCAACATCGGCCAGGTTGCTCAGTTCGCTGCTGCCGGTAAGACCGTGGCCAAGAAGTCCCTGGCTGAGATCGCCATGACCTACGGCTACGTCTATGTGGCTCAGGTCGCCATGGGCGCCAATCCCAACCAGACCCTGAAGGCCATTGCCGAGGCTGAGGCCTATCACGGACCCTCCCTCATCATCGGCTACGCTCCCTGCGAGATGCACTCCATTAAGGGCGGCATGGCCAACTGCCAGGCCGAGATGAAGAAGGCTGTCGAGTGCGGTTACTGGAACCTGTTCCGGTTCAACCCCGCTGCCAAGGCCGAGGGCAAGAACCCCTTCACCCTGGACTCCAAGGCCCCCGCTGGCGGCTATCAGGAGTTCCTGATGAACGAGGCCCGTTACTCCTCCCTGACCCGTTCCTTCCCCGAGCGCGCCAAGGAGCTGTTCGCCCTCAACGAGGAGACTGCCAAGAAGCGTTACGACAAGCTGACCCGTCTGGTCAAGATGTACGAGGAGAACTAAGGTCCCCCGTCCATCCCCATAAACAGCAAAGCCCGGGAGCGGATATTCCGCTCCCGGGCTTTTTAGTTGCTGCAGCGGGATCAGAAACGGCCTGACCGGAATAAACCCGGTCAGGCCGATGGAGAACTCAGGAGGGGGGCGGTGCACGGTCCGCCGAGCTTTTTACACGGAGAAACGGTTGTAGGAGTCCGCGCAGTCCACGCACAGCTTCTTCCCGCCCTGCAGCCGGATCCAGTTGGCTCCGGTCACCTCGCCGCAGCACTCACAGACGTAGGAGTCAAAGAGCCGGGCGTGCTCGGGAAGAGCAATCTTGGTCTCCTTCACATCAAAGAGGGCACTGGGTTCCCCGTCCTTGATGTAGTGGAGGGATTCCTCACGGCTCATGCCAGCCGGCCGCTGGCGCAGCACCAGGCGTACCGATTTTCCACTCTTACGGCAGTAAAAGGAGAAGGCCTGCTTGCCCGTCATGTGGAAGAGCAAGTTGCCCTTGCCCACGCTGCAGCCCAGAATGGCCTGAATGGCATCCACGCCGCAGGCGTCATTCTCCGAAATACAGACTACACCCTCGTCCTCCGAGAAGGTCAGGTCCAGAAGCTGGATGGCGTAGAGGGCCGCCTGATAGCCGATGGCAATGCCCGGGCATACATGTCCGTGGAAGGCAATGGCCTTTTCCCAAAGTTTCTCTTTGTCCATAACACACACTCCTAGCCGATGACGGCAAATTTTTTCCCCTGGTGGGTGATGAGGGAGGCATCAATTTCGTACACGTCCCGCAGGGCCTGCTCCGTCACCACCGAGGCGTCTCCGGCAGCGTAGACCAGACCGTCCTTCAGAAATACAAAGCGGCTGCAGCAGCGCAGGGCCAAATTCAGGTCGTGGAGCACCACCAGCACGGCGATGGCGTTGGTCCGGGCCATTTCGCCCACCAGTCCCATCATCTCATACTGGTTTCTGGGATCCAGATTGCTGGTGGGCTCGTCCAGAAGCAGCAGCTTGGGCTGCTGCACGAAGGCCCGGGCCAGCATGACCTTCTGGGCCTCGCCCCCGCTGAGCTCGTTGACCGGCCGCAGCTTCAGCGGTCCCAGCCCCACCCGATCCAGCATGGTCTCGCAGATTTCATAGTCCCGGGTGGTGGGTCCCCACTTCATGTAGGGCTTCCGTCCCAGAAGCACCGCGTCAAATACTGTGGTCTGGCCCAACTCGTTTTTCTGGGGCACATAGGCAATGGCCCGGGCAGCCTCCGCCCGGCCCATCCCGGCCACATCCTGTCCATCCACGTGCACGCTGCCCCCGTCCGGGGTACGGATCTTGTTGAGGCAGGTGATGAGGGTGGATTTGCCCGCGCCGTTGTTGCCCAGAATGGCTACGCAATCTCCAGGCCGGGCGGAAAAGCTGACGTCCTTCAGCACTTGGCGCTTTCCATAGGAGAAGGAGAGATTCTGAATCTCGATCATTTCCGCACCCCCCGTCTGAAAATCAGGTAGAGGAAGACCGGTGCGCCCAGGAAGGAGGTCAGTGCGCCGATGGGGAGAATACTGGGCGAGAGAATGGTGCGGGAGGCCAGTTCGGCCAGCACCAGAATAACCGCGCCCATAAGGGCGGAGGCGGGGATAAGGAAGCGGTGGTCGTTGCCCACGAAGGGGCGTACCATGTGGGGAGCAATGAGTCCAATGAAGCTGATGCAGCCCACAAAGGCGGTGGAGACGGCGGCAATGAGGGAGCAGAGGGCCATGCTCACCAGGATGAGCCGGTCCACGGACACGCCCAGGCTTTTGGCGGTGTCCGAGCCTCCCTCCATGGCGTTATAGTTCCACCGGTTATAGAAGAAATAGAGAAAAGCCAGGACCGTCAGCAGAGCCATCAGGGCGATTTCCTTCCAGCTGGCCCGGCCCAGATCGCCGAAGGTCCAATATACCACCGAGGCCACCTTCACGTCATCGGCAAAGTATTGGATGAGGGCAGTGCCGCCGCTGAACATGGAGCTCAGGGCCACCCCGGCCAGTACCATGCTGCCGGGGGAGACGTGGGCAATACGGGACAGGCCCAGAATGACGGCGGTGGTGAGACAGCTGCCCACAAAGGCGCACAGCGTGACCAGATAGGGGTTGGTGATGGAGATGGCGGAGGAGGCGGAGGTGCTGGCGTTGACCTGGGCCCCCGCGTCCAGACACACAATGGCGAAGGCAGCCCCGAAGGAGGCGCCCTGAGACACACCCAGAGTGGAGGAGGAAGCGAGAGGGTTGCGCAGCACATTCTGCATTACGCACCCGGCCAGAGCCAGGGCGGCGCCCACCACCATTCCGGTGACTACCCGGGGCATGCGTATGTTCCAGACAATGGTGCCCGTCTGGCCGGAGCCCCGTCCCACCAGAGCGGCCAGCACCTGGGGAGCAGACAGCCCCGAGGAGCCCACGGAGATGGAGAACACCGCCGCCGCACAGAGAATCAGCAGCAATCCCAGGAGTACCAGCCACTTCCGGAAGATGTATTGAGAATAGGAGGGCGCAGCCGCGCCCGGGCGTTTGTCCAGCATGTTACTCACCTAAATGGATCGTTCCGTAATAGAGTCCATCGGCCTCCATTTCGTCAAAGTAGGCCTTACCCAAGAACTCAGTCAGAATTTCATTTCCCTTTTCCTCCAGGTCCACATCGGCAAACTGCTCCGGATAGAGCACCGTGCCGGTGAAGTAAGCGTCGATGAGACAGTAAGTGGTGTTGGTGGAATAGTTGTTGAAGGAGGGCATGGTGTAGACCTGCCCCTGCTGAACCGCGGTAAGAGCGTGAAAGAAGTCTGGGTTGGAGTCGTACTCCTCCTCCACCAGGGACAGGTTGCCCGGGTCCAGAAAGATGATGTCCGGGTCCCACATGAGAACCTGCTCCAAATCCACCTCGAAGAAGGCATCCTCCTCCGTCTCATCCGCCACATTCCGGGCATTTACGGCCAGGAAGGGACCGAAGTTGGCGTAGGTGCCCGCAAAGCCGTGGCTGCCGGAGAAGGTGACTGCGCCGGTGTAGACGGTGGGCTTGTCCTCCTCCGGAACAGAGGCAGAGCGGGCCTGCAGGTCCGCCTTGCAGTCCTCAATGTAGTCCAAAAGCTCCTGGCAGCGCTCCTCTTTGCCCAGCAGGTCGGCGGTCAGGCGCAGGGCGTCCTGCCAGTCCTGGTCAATGAAGTTGGCGCTGGCACTGCGGATGCTCACCACCGGAATGCCTGTCTCGTTCTGCAGCTGCTCGGCGGCCTCCTGCACGTAGCAGGTGAGAATGACATCCGGGTCAGCCGCCAGCACCTCCTCGGGATAGGCGGTGTAGGCGGTGCCGCCCCCTTTGCCGATGACGGGCAAATTCTGAAACGTATCGTAATAAACGTGGGCGTAATCACGTTTGGTAGAGGTCTCATAGGCCAAATCCGTCTCCTCCACCCCCACCAGAAGGTCGGTGGCCTGGAGGTAGCTCACCATACGCAGGGCGTTGCTGCCGGTACAGACAATGCGCTTGATGTCCGCAGGCACCTCCACCTCACGGCCCAGCATGTCCACCACGGTACGGGTCTGGGTGTCACCGGAGGAACCGGAGACTTCACCGGATTGCGCCGGGGCGGAGCAGGCGGACAGGGGGAGCAGCAGGAGCAGTCCCGCCAGGAACAGAGAACAGATTCGCTTCATGAGATTCTCCTCGTTGAACATCAAAAATAGATGGGATTCACACAGAAAAAGCAGGTCATTACCTGCGGCTTACCAGTATAACAAATATCGGAGCGAAACACAAGCCGGGCAAGAATTTCTCCTGGTGTGGAAAGACTGCACGGCCAGGTCCGTGCAGTCTCAAGCTGTAAAAAAGGAAAAGAAAGACGGCAGGGGTTCAGGACGACTATGAGGTCAGCCAGCCGGCAATCCACCGGGCGGCTGCGGCTCCATCCTCCAGGGGCAGCCGGGGAATGCCCCAGTCCGTATCCTCCAGATTGGTGCACACCGCCAGCAGTTCCTCCGGGGGCAGAACCGGGCGGCTGGAGATGGGGGCACGGACCAGCTCCAGCTTGGGGTAGGGGGAGTGCTTGCCTCCCTCCAGAAGGATGAGAGCCACGTCGTCGAAGACCTGGGCCAATTGCCCGGCCTGGACGCCCTCCTGAAGGCGGACCAGCTGATACCGGCTGTGGGAGTAGACGACCGCGCCCCGGGCGCCCGCCTGGAGCAGGCGATAGCTGTCGGTGCCCGGACGGTCCGGCTCAAAGTCGTGGCCGTCGTGCTTGATGGCGGCCACCTTCAGGCCCAGGCGGTTCAATTCGGGAATCAGGCGGCACAAAAAGGTGGTCTTGCCGGAGTTTTTCACCCCGCACACCGCCAGAATGGGGGGACGGCGCTCCGAACGAAGAAGGGCCTGATACTCCTCCCAGGTGTTGACATTGGTGATCAGCCGATCGGAATAGGCGGAGTGCTCCAGAGGGACATACTTCACCCGCAGGCGCTCCAATGCGCTCATCAGGCGGTACTGCCCCGCCCGGAGTTGCTCCTTCAGCACAGGCAAAGCGGTTTTTCGGTAGATGCCGCACAGGGGATGGATACGGCCCGTCCGATCTGCGATGAGGAAGGCGTCGTAGCTGTCGCACAGAAACGCCTCCAGATAGCGGGCCAGCCCGACTTGGAACAGAGGCATGTCGCAGGCCACCGCCAGCAGAGCGTCACAGCGGCAGACCTCCAGACCGGCCACAATTCCCCCCAGGGGGCCACAGCCGGGCCTTTGGTCGGAAACCACAGTAAAGCTGGGGGGCGGGACCTCCTGAGGGTCCGCCACCGAAAAGAGACGCTCCGGATAGCGGTCCAGCTCCTGGGCCACCAGGTCCACAAAGCGGGAGCCGGCAAAAGGGAGCGCCCGCTTGTCCCGGCCCATTCTCCGGCTTTGCCCGCCCGCCAGGAGCAGCGCGCCCACGGTCTCTGCCCTCTGAGGGGAGAGACCGGCGGAAGGAAGACCGTTTGTCACAGCAGTACCACCTCCACAGGTGTGTGGGCGGCCAGGGGCGGGGAACCCGCCGGAATGTCAATGAGACAGTTGCAGCCGATGAGGGCGGACAGCGCGCCGGACACATGCTCCCCGGAGGGAAGAGACACGGCGCTGCCCTCCAGCCGTGCCCGGACTAACCGCCGGCCGGGGCTGGCCTTGGGGAAGGGCTCGGTCAACATGCCTCCCACTCGCTGGGGCATGGGGTCCTTCCAACCGGCCAGGCGGCACAGCAGGGGCCGGGCAAGGACTTCAAAGGTGGCGGCGGCGGCAAAGGGATTGCCCGACAGGCAGAGAACCGGCTTGCCCCGCACCGAGGCGGCCAGCACCGGGGAGCCGGGCTTCACCGCCACGCCGTGGAAGAGAATTTGGGCTCCCAACGTTTCCAGGGCGGCGGGCATCAGGTCCTTTTCGCCCACCGACACACCTCCGGTGGAGATCACGGCGCCGCACCGGTCCAGCAGGGCCTCCAGAGAGGCGGTGAGCACGTCCAGACGGTCCGCGCCCCGGTCCTCCACCATAGGGCACATCCCCAGCTGACACAGGCGGGCGGAGAGATAGGTTCCGTTGCTGTTGTAAATTTTTCCCGGCGGCAGGGGAACTCCGGGGGACACCAATTCATCCCCTGTGGCCAGCACGCCCACCTCCAGAGGAGCAAAGACAGAGGCCCGGTCCAAGCCCTGCCCGGCCAGTACCCCCAAGTGGGCGGGGGTGAGAAGGGTTCCCCGGGATAGGATTGGGGCGCCCTTGCGCAGGTCCTCCCCCCGGTCACAGATATTGCGGTGAGGGGCGGAGGAGACAAAGATACGCACCTGATTTTCGCCATAGTCGGTGTCCTCCTGGCGGATGACGCAGTCCGCGCCGGGAGGAATGGGAGCGCCGGTCATAATCCGGGCGCAGGTGCCGGGCTGTACGGGCCCGGCGGGCACCTGTCCGGCGTAAATCCGCTGCTTGACGTCCAGAACCGCGGGGGAGGAGGGGGAGGCTCCATCCAAATCTTCGCTGCGGGCGGCGTAGCCATCCAGAGGCGAGCGGTCAAAGGGCGGGTGGTCCACTGCGGCGGTCACATCCCCGGCGCACACCCGGTTCAGCGCCTGGCTGAGGGGGACCTCCTCGGTGCAGGGCGAAGGGGAGAACTGTGCCAGCAGAAGGGAAACGGCCTCCTCCAGGGAACGATATGTGTGTGCCATGAAAAGGACCTCCTCAAGGGGAACTGAAAGAATGGGGGCGTTACACCTCTTCCGGAGAAGATGAATCAGCCAGGAGACGGCTCAGGCGGAGGCGGCATTGCGCGGCCTTTTCCGCCTCGCCCCCCTGGGAAAAGTGGTAGGCGCACCGCTCCAGCCGGACCGCCTCCGGCAGGGCGGAGAGATGCTCCAGACAGTCGGCCACCCGCAGATGCAGAATTCGTCCGGTCAGCCGGGAGAGCTGCCGGGCCAGAAGGGGCTGAATCTGCGCGGTGGGGGAGAAGACCGATTCCGGCCCCTCCTGCCGCTCCTCGATGAGCAGGCGGCGCTCCAAATCGTCGCAGATACAGAGAAGCTCCAGCCGGGATCGGCCGGTGACAGACCGCAGAACGGAAAAGGGCGCGCCCTCCGGAAAGATGGAAATCAGGTCCAGCAGCTGGCGGGATTCCGGGAGCAGGTTGTTCAGCCGGAGGAGAAAGAGCTGCTCCAGCTTTTTCTCCAGCGCCGCTTCGGGTGCCTCCTCGGTCAGGGCGGGCAGCAGTTGACGGATTTTCAGGGCGTTTCCGCCGGTGTAGGCGTAAATTTTGTCGGCCAGCTCCGGCGAGCAGTGGGGCAGACCGGAGAGAGACAGAAATTCCCGGGTCTCCTCTGGAGAGAAGCCCCGGATGGTGCGCACCTCCAACAGACCGTCCTGCCTGCCCTCGTAGAGAAAGGCCTGGGTGCGTTCGGAGGGGCGTGCGCCGCAGGAGCACAGAACAAAGAGACGCTCGTTGCGCAGCCGGCGCAGGACCTGGTGGAGCACCAGCAGACTGGCCGGATCCATCCAGTGGATGTCTTCAAAGATAAGCAGGAAGGGCTGCCGCTGGGCGGACTGGGCCAGAGCGGTCAGAAGCTCCTCCTGTATGGCTAAAACGTCCGGGGTCCCATGGGGGCCGGGGAGATCCAGGTGGGTGAGGCCGGGACACAGGCGGGCCATGGAGGTATCCGAGGCGGTACAGACCTGCATCATCAGGGAGTACCAGGAACGCAGGGGAATGTCCTGTTCGGTGGGATAGCAGCTGGTCATGGCCGTACGAATTCCCTGCTCCTGGGCCAGACGGCGGGCGTATTCCAGCAGAAAACTCTTGCCAACGCCGGGCTCCCCCTGCAGAAGCAGGGCTCCGGCCCGCTCCTGTCCGGAGCGCAGCCGGGCGAGGGCCTCGTGAAGGAGCTTCCTGGGCTGCTTTTTTCCCACCGGCATGGGGCTGGCGTCGGTGCCGGTCTGGGTGGCGGCGTTGTTCCAGGTGTTGAGGATTTCGTAATAGACCGAAGTGGTCTCCTTCAGCGGGGTGATGCCCAGCTCGTCCTCCAGCCGGCGCGCCAGATCCTGGTAGAGGGTGGTGGCTTTTACAAACTGCTTCTCTTTCCGGTACAGGCGCATCAGCAGCACGGTCATGCTCTCGTCGGTAGGGTCCTCCTCCAGACAGCGCTGGGCCAGCCGGATTGCCCGGGAAACATCCCCCAGCTGGACCGCCTCCCGGGCCTGAGTGCCCAGTTCTTTCAAAAAGAGGTCGTGCAGGCGCACCTGCCAGGCCTCCCGCCACTCGTCAAAGGGCTTTGCACGCCGCAGGGTGAAGTCCTGGAGAAAGGCTCCCTGGTAGGCGTCCAGTTCCTTCCGCTGCAGAAAATCCCAGAGGTCACAGGAGATGGTCAGCTCGGGATTGATTTGCAGTCTGGACTTATAGCTGGAATCGATGAGGGGGAAGCCCAATTCCCGCCGGAGGGAGTACAGGGCGTGGCGCAGGTTCTGGTAGGCCTGGGGGCTGTCCGCGTCATCCCAGAGCAGGCCAATCACAGAGCTTCGCTCCGCCTGCCCTTCTGTCAGCAGGTAATAGAGCAAAGCTTCCATCTTCTTATAGGAGAAATGCAGTTCAACGCCGTCCAGCAAAATCCGGGGGCGTTGGAGCAGATATACCTGTATGGAAGGCATAGGGATTCACTCCATAACACAGTAAGATGGGGAGGGGGCTTACAGGATGAGCCCCAGGAACAGATAATATCCCACCAGAATGACACAGTAGGTCAGAACGAGAGGGAGAATTTTCCGGACCAAAGCGCCCAGGCTGATGCCGAAATACTCCGAGGCGATGGGCAGACAGACGTGGGTGGGACTGATTTGACTGGCGGAGTAGGCAAAGCCCATGAGCAGGACCAGCTGAGCCACACCCCCGTCCATGACCTGGAAGGCCAGCGGAGTGAAGGCGGTGCCCACAGCGTTGGAGCCGGCTACCAAAGTTCCGAAGAAAAACAGCAGGGCCAGGGTGAGGAACAGCGGAATTGGGAGGGCGGAGAAATAGTCGGGCAGCCGCTCAAAGATTCCGGTGAACATCAGGGTGTCTTTGAAAACAAAGACGGCGAAGGTGCCCAGAATGACCCGCCAGTCAAAGGCACGCCGGAACAGGTCAGCCAATTCCATGGGCTTGAAGCGTTCTACAAAAATAGCCACGACGATGACAATGGACACAGCCAGCCATGCGGGCATCTGGAACAGAACAATCATGAGAATGGCCGCCAGGATGGTCCAAAGGCTGGAGAGCAGCTGACGCAGGCTCTGAACGGGAGAAAAGCCGGTGTTCTGGGGCTCTTGGCTGGATTTGGGGACCTTGCGCAGGTAGTACAAAAAACCAAGGGCAATCAGGACGGCCACCATGGGCAGCATGGCCAGCACAAAGGAGGAGGCGGACACGCCGCTGAGACTGCATACAATGATGACCGTGGGGTAGGTGGGGAGAACGCCCTCGGTGATGTGCCGGTAGTAGCTGGCGCAGCAGGCCTTCTCCGCTTTGGTGAGGTGGTACCCCGCCATTTCATCCATCATCTGCCCGCAGATGGTGACGGCAGAGGGGGCGGGCATCATCCCGATGAAAATACTGGCCAGCGCGGTGTTGAGCCGCTGGTCCTTCAAGAGGCGGTTCATGGCCTGTTGGGCCAGCTCCAGCCGTTTGCGGCGCTCCAGGATGCCCTGGAGCACGTTGATGATGTAGAGGGCCAGGACCACTTCCAGAGTACTCCAGCTGGTAACCGAATCCAGGGCGACCGTTCCGAAGTCCATGGGGGAGATGCCGAACAGGACCAGCAGCAGGCCGGTTCCCCCCAGCATTCCCAGTACCAGAGGGAACTTCATGTTGAGCAAAAGGAATACAACGGCAAAGGCCGCGGCAATTTTCAGCAATTCCATAGCGTCCTCCTGATAGTCAATGGGGCGGCGGGGAATGGAAGGGATACCGCTCTGCATGACACCAGGAAACGTCGTGGAGCCGTGGCAAAAGGGACGGGCGGCCGGAGAGCGGGGGACAGAATCCGGCACAAGCGTCCCGCGAGGATTACGGTTCCTTGTATTTGGTGTGAAGCAGACGGTGACTGACCGTCCCGCCGGGATGTTCCAAAAACTGTTGGTACAGCTCCTGCAGTGCAGGATTTTCGTGGGCGCGGCGCAGGGGAAGCGCCCTGTCATGGGCGTAAATGGAAGCAGTGCGGGCCGAACGGACCAGGGAGTTATCCCCATCCACAAGGAGCTTGGGTTGTCCGCCGCCGGAGATGCAGCCCTGAGGACAGGCCATGACCTCGATGAAATGCAGGTCCAGCGTGCCTGCCTGGAGCTGTTGAATGACGGGCTTGACATGCTCCAGCCCGGTGACAATACCGATGCGCAGCTTCAAATCGCCCACGTCCACCTCAGCGGTACGGAACCCGTCCGAGCCGCGGGCGGCGGAGACGTCGATGGCGGGGATTTTTTCGCCGGTGACAAGCTCATACCCCGTTCTCAGTGCCGCTTCCATGACACCGCCGGTTGCGCCGAAGAGGGCACCGGCGCCGGAGTATTCGCCCAGAGGGGAGTCAAAGGGCAGGTCGGGCAGGGAGGAGAAGGAGATGCCTGCTTCTTTGATCAGCCAGGCCAATTCCCGGGTGGTGATGACCACGTCCACGTCCCGATATCCCGAGGCGTTCATCTCCGGGCGCTGGCTTTCAAATTCCTTGCAGGTGCAGGGCATGACGGCGATGGAGACAATCTTTTCCGGGGCGACACCCAGACGGTTGGCCGCGTAGGTTTTAAACAGTGCCCCCGCCATCTGCTGAGGGGATTTGCAGCTGGAGAGGTGCTTGGTCAGATCGGGGTGGTTGCGCTCCAGCCAGGTGATCCATGCGGGACAGCATGAGGTAAACATGGGCAGGTTTTCGTTGTGGAGGATGCGGTGGATGAGCTCGGTGCCCTCCTCCACCACCGTCAGATCGGCGGCGAAATTGGTATCAAATACATAGTCGAAGCCCAGGCGGTGCAGCGCGGCAGAGAGCTTCCCGGGCACAAGGCTGCCGGGGGCACCGCCGAACTCCTCCTCAATGCCCACCCGGACGGAGGGGGCGCACTGGACAAAGCAGACCGTCTGCGGATCCTGCAGCGCCGTCTTAACCTGGGGCAGTTGGCTCTGGAAATGGGCGGCAAACAGCGGCTCCAGCACGTTCTGAGGGATGTTGCGCTCCCGTCGTATGGCGGTGTAGCGGCTCATGTCAAAGGAGGGGGCGATATAGGATTTGCACTTCTGAACACACTGGCCGCACATGACGCAGCGCTGGGGATCGATGGACTGGGGCTGCCCGGGCAGGCCCTGGATGGCGTCAGCGGGGCAGACCTTTGCACATTCCCGGCAGCCGACGCACAGAGTTTGGTCGATTGTGATGTATGTCATGGTCTTATCCCCTCCTCATAGCTTGGACAGTGCGATGAGCGTTTCTACCGCCTGCACACCCTTTTGACGGCGTTCGGATTCGGGGTCAACGAGACGCAGCGCACTGTTGGGACAGGCGCGGACACAGGCCGACCCATCCGCAGAGCCCTGGCACAGGTCGCATTTCCGTGCAGCCATGCTGCCATGGTCCTGAGAAGCGGAATCGCGCCGGGGCGCAATGGAAATGGCCCCGAAGGGACAGACGGGAATGCAGTCAGAGCAGCCGGTGCACAGGGCGGGATCCACAATGACCTCGTGGCCCCGACGGGTGATCGCTTTGGGCTGGCAGACGTTGAGGCAGGGGGCGTCTTCACAGTGCCGGCAAGTGGCCAGCGACCAGCCCCCGGCGGTCCGGACTACGTGCAGATTGGGTGTGACAAAGCTGGCCAGGGAACCTACGGTTTTGCCGGGGGCCGAGCTGTTGTGGGCGGAGAAGCACGCCAGTTCACAAGCCTTGCAGCCGGTGCACAGCTCGGGATCTGCAGCAATAAAAAAGCCAAAATCCGTTTTCATGTGACGTAAAATCCTCTCATTACAGCAGAATAGGCGGGAATAAATGGGAAAAAGGTGCAGCCTCAGGGGTTGGGGCCGGACTCTTCCCCTGCGGTGCGGGGGAGTTCAAAGGTCAGCGCCTTGGAGGGACAGGTCTGTACGCACAGGGGAAGACGGCCCTCCTTCACCCGCTGAATGCATCCGTCGCATTTTACCATCTTGTTTCCCTTGGTGAAGACGGGGGCGCCAAAGGGACAGGCCACCAGACAGGAGTGGCAGCCGATGCATTTGCCGGAATCCACCTGGACCAGCTGGGTTTCCCGGTCCCGGTAGATGGCTTTGGTGGGGCAGGCCGCCATACATTTTGCATCCTCGCAGTGCATACAGCCCAGGGAGGCACAGTGAATCTCGCCCTGGTCCGTTTCCACCCGGATGGCCCTGCGCAGCATGGGGCCGTCCTCGTCCACCGCACAGTGCGCGTCCAGACAGGCTATTACACAGGCGTAGCAGGCCACGCAGCGCTCCGGATTCAACTTGATGATGGTTCCGACTGTCATCGCCTGTTACACCTCCTTTTCAACCCTGCAGGGGAAGCTTTTGTAGCCGGGGTATCCGGACAGCGGGTCCAGAAAATCGTGGTCCATGAGATAGCTGGTGTTGGCCTTCTCGTTGCCGTGGTACATGTGCACCACCCCGGGGAAGACGGTGGCCGTCACGTTGGCGGTGGCCCTGATGCTGCCGCTGGGGGTGGTGATGCGCACCCGGTCTCCGGACTGAATGCCCAGCTTTTCCGCGTCCTGGGGGTGGAGGTCCAAAAGGTCGTTGGGCTCCAGATTCCCGATCCATTTCATGCGGTAGGTCCGGGTGTGCATGTACTGGGGACGGCGGGAACCGGTGTTGATGAGCAGAGGCCAGTTCTCCCGGTCGGCGTACTGGGGATAGATTTCGTCCAAGCTGCGGTATTGGGGCACCACGTCGTAGCCGTACTCCTTGGCATACTTCTCCACCACGGTGGACGCCAGCTCCACCTTGCCCGTGGGCGTGGGGAAGCCGTGGTCCCGATACTTGCGCTCCCGGTAGGGGGGCAGGGTGTGGTGAGGACGCATAATGCCGCCGCCTGCCTGGATTTCCGCCACAGTGAGGCCGGTGGGCTCCAGGATAAAGTTCATGTACTCCTCATAGCTCATGCGCAGGTGGGGGTCGTCCAGGTCCAGGGCCTTTGCAATGTCAAAGATAATCTGGATGTCGTGACGGGACTCGCCCAGAGGCTCGATGGCCGGGGGGAAGCACTGGACGTAGCCGTCGGCAAAGATTTTTACGTCGCTGCGCTCCAGAGAGGTGCAGGCGGGAAGCACCAGGTCGGCGTAGCGACAGGTCTCCGTCATAAAGAGGTCCACCGACACAAAAAAGTCCAGCTTTTTCAGGGCGCTGAGCATGTAACTGCTGTCCGGCCACATCATGTGGTTCATGCCGAAGCCCACCACCGCCTTGATGGGGTAGGGCTTCTCCTCGTGGATGTACTTGGGCAGCAGCATGCCCTGGGCCTGCTCCGGAAGAAATTCCGCCCACACGGGGAACTCCCGGTGGCCCATGGCGGGGGCGTCAAAGGTGAAGTGGCCCAGATACTCCTTCTCGTTGCTGGGGGTGAAGCCAGTGACCATGAGGTAGCCGGAGGGGATGACCCGGTTGCCCCCCTCAATGTCATAATTTCCCGTAAGGGCGGCCAGGGAGACCACTGCCCGGTAGTTCTGCACCCCGTTGACGTGGTGCACCACCGGAGAGGCGGAGGTGAGCAGAGCGGCGGGCTTGGCTCCGGCGTAGAGCCGGGCGGCCCGGATAAAGAGCTCGCGGGGTACACCGGTGATCTGCTCCACCCGTTCCGGGGGGTACTCCGCCGCCAGACGGGAAAATTCCTCAAAGCCGTGGACGTAGTGCTCCACGAACTCCTGGTCATAGAGTTTTTCCTGGATGATGACGTTGGCCATACCCAGAGCCAGAGCGCCGTCGGTGCCCGGCTTGAGCTGCAGGTGGATGGCCGCCTTCTGGGTGAAGGAGGTCTTGCGGGGGTCTACCACGATAAAGGGCTTGCCCTTCTCCAGCTGCTCATAGAAGGCGCGGTTGTTGTCCATGTTGGAGAAGAAGGGATTGCGGCTCCAGATCATCACCACCTGGGCGTTGACAATGTCGGCGGAGGCGATGCCGCCGAATACCAGCCACCAGGCCATCTTGTGGGCCTCCTGGCAGCAGCTGCCCTCCGTGATGTAGTTGGGGCTTCCAAAGCTGGAGGCCAGGCGCTGCAGGGGCGGCCGGTACCACTTGGAAAAGCCGGCCACAAAGGCCACCGATTCCGGCCCAAAGTCCGCCCGGTACCCCTTCAGCTTTTCGGCAATGATTTTGTAGGCCTCCTCCCAGCTGATGGGCTCAAACTTCCCTTCACCCTTCTCACCCACCCGTTTCAGAGGGTGGAGGATCCGCTCCGGGTTGTAGACATACTGCCGGATGCCTGCACCCCTGGGACAGAGCTTGCCCTGGGAGTGGGGGTTGTCCACCGAGCCCTCCGCTTTGATGATACGGCCATTCTGCACATAGGCGTCGATGCCGCAGTGGGAGTAGGCGTTGCAGATGCCGCAGCAGGTTTTGTGGATGGTGACCTCCCCATTCTCCGGGGCGGCAGATTCTCTCTGCAGGGCAGCCTGTTCCGCATCCGTCATAGATGTTCCCTCCGTTCTTGAACGGCACGCCCGCTGGGGCATGCCCAGGTGCCCATCCCGGTCCGGGACGGGACACAGTTTCCTACCTGATTTGCCTCCATTATAACAAATCCAGCGTGAAAACACCGTTAAATTTTTTTATAATTGCAAAGGTCATAAAAAACGGCGCACGTGCCCCGTTTTGGGACGCCGTGCGCCGAAGGATGGACGATTAGCGGGGAAGAAGCAGAAGGAGAAATCCCTCCACGAAATTTCGGAGTACACCGGGGAGGTGGGCAAGGCTCTGGTGAATGGCTTCCCGCATCAGGGCGGGGTCGCTGTCCCACAGGAAGGTCATTGTCCCCGAGACAGACTCTTTGCCGATGGCCAGGGGGGCCGAGGCGGAGCCGCCCACGGCGATCTGAGAGGCCACCGCGCCGCCGCCCACGGCGTAGGCCCCAAAGGCCCCGCCGCCTACGGCCATCCAGCCCACGGCACACCCGCCAAGTGCCAGCAGGCCCACGGCACACCCTCCGATGGCGATGCCGCCCAGGGACAGGCCGCCCAGGGACAGCAGAAGGCCCAGAGAGATGCCGCCAAAGCTGAACAGGCCCAGAGAGAGACCACCCAGGGTGAAGAAGCCCACGGCGATATTGCCCACCGCAAAAATTCCCTTGGCTACCCCCATCCCCCGGTGGCCCAGCCGGATATGGACCAGGGGCAGGCCGAAGAGGGTGCGGCTGCTTTTATATTCATACTGAAAGGTGTTGTAGTAGTTGTTCACAATGGTGGGAGCCGGACCAAAGTCGGGGGGAGCAGCCTCCTGCCCGGTGACCAGGTAGTCCAGCGTGACATTGAAGTACCGGGCCAGGGCGGCCAGGTTGTCCATGTCCGGACGGGAGGCGCCGGACTCCCATTTCTGCACCGCCTGGCGGGTGACGCCCAGCAGATCGGCCAGCCCCTCTTGAGACAGACCGGACTGCTTTCTCAGCTCATAGAGCCGCTGTTGAAATTCCATGGGGAAAACCTCCTGAATACAAAACACTGCAAGGGCCGCTTGGCGAGGTTAAGGATAGCAAAAAGAGGGCGCCATGGCAACCAAAAAGGGGATACAATTTGACAACCAGCGGTTGCAGCGGGCAAAAAGGAGGGATTTTCCCATCATTTGGGGAAAATCCCTCCCAGAGAGGCGCAGGCGCTTAGGCCAGCCCCAGCCGCTCCTGCAGCCGGGACAGATTGTCAAAACGGCCCCACAGCAGAGCCTCCAGTTCCGGCGTAGGAGGAATGAGGTCGGGGACCATGGCCACCGCCATTCCGGCGGCGTGGGCGGAGAGGATGCCGTTGCGGGAGTCCTCCACCGCCAGGGTGCGGGCGGGGGCGGTGCCCAGGCTGCGGCAGGCGATCTCATAGATCTCCGGGTGGGGCTTGCTGTGCTCCACCTGGTCGCCGGTAATCACCGCCTGGAAAAAGGGGCCCAGCCCGGTCATCTCCAGCCGCCGCTGGGTGCGGTCGCCGTTGGTGGAGGTGGCCAGAGCCAGAGGAACCCCTGCCTTCTGCAGGGCGGAAAGAATTTCCCGCACACCGCTCTTCAGGGGAACACCGTTTTGTTCCATCAGGAACTGGGCCCGCCGGGAACAGGTGAGCAGAAAATACTCCGTGGGGAAATCGGGCCCCATCCGCTCGGTCAGGCGCCGCCGGATGTCCGCCCGGTTCTGGCCCACCACCTCCAGGTAGTGGTCGGCCACCTGGGGCCAGCCCATGTGCTCGCCCACCTCAGCCCAGTTTTTCCAACTGAGCTTTTCTGTATCAAACAGTACGCCATCTACGTCGAAGACGACGCCATCAAAGGGAAACTCCATCATACCTTGCCGATGTCCCTCCGGAAGTGCATGTCCTGGAAGGTGATGGGCTTGGCGGCCTCGTAGGCGTTAGCAATGGCCTCCTCCAGGCTGCCGCCCACGGCGGTGACGCCCAGAACCCGGCCGCCGGCGGTGAGGTACTCGCCGTTCTCACCCAGCTTGGTGCCCGCATGGAAGACCACCGCGGACTTGCCCGCCTCCTCCAGACCGGAGATGGGGTAGCCGCTCTGGTACTTCACGGGGTAGCCGCCGGAGGCCAGCACGATGCAGCAGGCGGCGCCGTCCTTCCACTTGATGTCCACCTGATCCAGAGTGCCGTTGACGCAGGCCTCGAAGATGTCCAGCAGGTCGCTGTCCAGCATGGACAGGATGGGCTGGGTCTCCGGGTCGCCGAAGCGGGCGTTGTACTCCACCACCTTGGGGCCGTCCTTGGTGAGCATGAGACCGAAGTAGATGACGCCCTTGAAGGGGCGGCCCTCCGCCTTCAGCGCGGCCACGGTGGGCAGGAAGATGGTCTCCATGCACTCCTTGGCCAGTTCGGGGGTGTACTTGGGGGAGGGGCAGAAGGCACCCATGCCGCCGGTGTTGGGGCCCCGGTTGCCGTCATTGACCCGCTTGTGGTCCTGGGAGGACAGCATGGGAACCAGGTGCTCCCCGTCACAGAAGGCCAGCACGGTGACCTCGGGGCCCACCATGCACTCCTCGATGACCACGGTGGAGCCGCTCTGACCGAACTTATGGTCCTCCATCATCTCCCGGACAGCAGTCTTGGCCTCATCCACGGTGGAGGCCACCACCACGCCCTTGCCCAGGGCCAGGCCGTCGGCCTTGACTACAATGGGAGCACCCTGCTCGTCAATATAGCGGAGAGCCTTGTCCATGTCGGTGAAGGTCTCATACTTGGCGGTGGGGATGTGGTACTTCTTCATCAGTTCCTTGGAGAAGGCCTTGCTGGCCTCAATGATGGCGGCGTTGGCCTTGGGGCCGAAGGCGGGAATGCCCGCCGCCTCCAGGGCGTCCACCATGCCAAGAGCCAGGGGGTCGTCGGGAGCCACCATCACAAAGTCCATGGCGTTCTCCTTGGCCCACTTCACCATGCCCTCCACGTCAGTGGCCTTGATGGGCACACACTGGGCCACCTGGGCGATGCCCGCGTTGCCCGGCGCGCAGTAGAGCTTGGTGACCCGGGGGCTCTGGGCCAGCTTCCAGCAGATGGCGTGCTCGCGGCCTCCGCCGCCCACGACTAATACGTTCATAATAACACCTCAATTTAATCGGCGAGAAAAGCCTCGCAGCGGTTGAATATTACGGGTTCAGAGGGACGAAGTCACTCTGAAGAATTTAATGGTGGAAGAGACGCACTCCGGTAAAGGCCATGACCATGCCGTACTTGTCGGCGGTGGCGATGACCTGGTCGTCCCGGATGGATCCGCCGGGCTGGACAATGTACTGGGTGCCGGACTTCCGGGCCCGCTCCACGTTGTCGCCAAAGGGGAAGAAGGCGTCGGAGCCCACGGTGACGCCGGAGAGCTGGGCAATCCATGCCCGCTTCTCCTCCTGGGTGAGCACCTCGGGCTTCACCTTGAAGACGGTCTGCCACACGCCCTCGGCCAGCACGTCGTCGTGCTCCTCGGAAATGTAGAGGTCGATGGCGTTGTCCCGGTTGGGCCGGCGGATGTCATCCACAAACTGGAGGGCAAGCACCTTGGGGTGCTGGCGCAGCCACCAGATGTCCGCCTTGTCCCCGGCCAGGCGGGTGCAGTGGATGCGGCTCTGCTGGCCGGCGCCCACGCCGATGGTCTGGCCGTTTTTCACGTAGCAGACGGAGTTGGACTGGGTGTACTTCAGGGTGATGAGGGCCACCAGCATGTCCCGCCGGGCGCTCTCGGGCAGGTCCTTGTTGGCGGTCACCAGATTGGTGAGCAGGTCCTCGGTGAGCTCCAGGCTGTTGTAGCCCTGCTCAAAGGTGATGCCGAAGATGGTGCGCCGCTCAATGGGGTCAGGCTGGTAGTCGGGGTCAATCTTCACCACGTTGTAGCCGCCCTTGCGCTTGGTTTTCAGAATCTCCAAGGCCTCGTCGGTGTAGCCGGGGGCGATGACACCGTCGGACACCTCCTGGCTGAGGCAGCGGGCGGCGTCGGCGTCGCAGACATCGCTGAGGGCAGCCCAGTCGCCGAAGGAGCACAGCCGGTCGGCGCCACGGGCCCGCAGGTAGGCGCATGCGATGGGGGACAGCTCGCCCTCAGGGGCCATGTAAATCTGACGCTCCACATCGTTGAGAGGCAGCCCCAGGGCGGCTCCGGCGGGGGAGACGTGCTTGAAGGAGGCGGCGGCGGGCAGGCCGGTGGCCTTCTTCAGGGCCTTTACCAGCTGCCAGGAGTTGAGGGCGTCCAGAAAGTTAATGTAGCCCGGACGGCCGTTGAGCACCTCCAGGGGCAGCTCACGGTCCCCCTTCATGAAGATGCGGGCGGGCTTTTGGTTGGGGTTGCAGCCGTATTTCAGTTCCAGCTCGGTCATAATGAAATCTTCCTTTCCCTGTCCGGCACCACTGGCTCAGCCGTGCTTGTTGATGATGACAGTGTCCGCCTGGCCGGAGGCCAGGTCTACATAGCTCACATAGAGGGACACCTTGTTGTCCGCGTTCAGGTTCTCCCACAGCTGGTCGGCCAGCTCCGCGGCGGTGGAGGCGGTGACGGCCACCCGGCGGGGCTCTCCCTCAAAGGAGGGCAGGGGGTCCAGATTCTCCTGATAGGTGTGGATGAACCGGCCCTCCCCGGCCAGAGGGACGTCATATTCATAGAAATAGCGGTGGTTGCAGCTGGGGTCACCGTCGGCGGACTTGAGGATGGACAGGGCATAGCTGCCGTCCTCACGGAGAATGCCGGAGATGCGGGGGGTGTAGTTGGGACCGTCGGGCTCATAGCAGCGGGAGCGCAGGGCGCGGATCCAGCTGTGGCTCTCCTTCATGGCGTTGGCGATGGTGTCCGTCTGATCCCCGTTGGTGACGATGGTGGTAGAGCCCACTTTGCGTACCGGGTGGTAGATGATGAGAGACGGGTCGGTCATCTTGCTCTCGTCATAGGCCCGGGTGCGGATACCGTCCTCGGTGGCCTCGAAGATACGGTTGCGGCTGTTCTCGCTGCGGCCCATGATGAAGTAGGCGATGACGGCCTTGGTGTTGTCGGCGCTGTGGCCCAGCAAAATGCCCCGGCCGGGGTAGGGGTGCTGGCGCAGGTAGGCGCACAAATCAAGCTTTTCCATAAAACTCCTCCTTGTCAGTCCATAAAAAAGGGCGCACCACGCTTTTGAACGAGGTGCGCCCAGACGGTCGGCTGTTCCAAGGCGGTACTCCCTGTGGTCACTTCCACTTCCGTCAGTCATACCGCCCGCTTATGGTATCATATCCGGCGCGCCTTTGTCAATTTGGTGTTCCGGTTTTTAAAGAATGTGTACCGTGCGGCCCTCCACCCGCAGCCGGTCCTGGCAAAAGAGGGAGACGGCCTGAGGCAGGAGCTTCCACTCGCAGGTCTCCATAATCCGACGCTGCAGTACCTCCGGGGTATCGTCGGGGAGCACCTCCACCGCCTTTTGCAGAATGATGGGGCCGGCGTCGCACTCCTCGGTGACGAAATGGATGGTGGCGCCGGAGACCTTCACCCCGTAGGCCAAGGCCTTCTCGTGGACGTGGAGTCCGTAGCAGCCCTTGCCGCAGAAGGAGGGGATGAGGGAGGGGTGGACGTTGATGACCGCGTTCTCGTAGGCCTGGAACAGCTCTCCGGTGACGATGGTCATAAATCCGGCCATCACCACCAGCTGGATGTCCAGCTTGTGAAGAAGTTCCACCAGGGCGTGGGTCAGGCTGGCGGCGTCGGGGCAGTCCTTCTTTTCCAGCACATAGCCGGGCACCCCCGCCTTTTTGGCCCGCTCCAGAGCGTAGGCCTCAGGGCTGGAGGAGATGACGGCGGCAATCTCGCCGTTTACAATCTCGCCCCGGCTCTGGGCGTCCAGGAGAGCCTGGAGATTGGTGCCGCCTCCGGAGACCAGCACCGCAATGCGTTTGTTCATCGGAATCACAACCCCTTTTGTTCAGATGAAAGACGGACGGCGGAACGCCCGGCTCAGACCAGCTCCACCCCGGCGTCGCCGGAGACCACGGAGCCCACCTGCCAGGCGGCCTCACCGGCTTCCTTCAGCACGGCCAGGGTCTGCTCCGCCTGTCCCGCGGGGACGGCCAGCAGCATGCCGATGCCCATGTTGAAGGTGTTATACATGTCCCGCTCGGGGATATTGCCCTTCTTCTGGATGAGGTCGAAGATGGGCAGGCGGGGGAAGGACTTCAGGTCAATCCGGGCGGTGAGGTTCTCAGTCATCATGCGGGGCACGTTCTCGTAGAAGCCGCCGCCGGTGATGTGGCTGATGGCGTGGATGTCTACGCCCGCCTTCAGCAGGGCCTTGATGGCCTTGACGTAGATGCGGGTGGGGGTGAGCAGGGTCTCGCCCAGGCTCTTGCCCCCCAGCTCCTCCACGGGGGAGGTGAGGTCGGCGTTCTCGATGTCAAAGACCTTGCGCACCAGGGAGAAGCCGTTGGAGTGGACGCCAGTGGAGCCCAGGCCGATGAGAACGTCGCCCTCAGCCAGACGCTTGCCGTCAATGATCTTCTCCTCGTCCACAATGCCCACGGAGAAGCCGGCCACGTCGTAGTCCTCGTCGGGCATCAGACCGGGGTGCTCGGCGGTCTCGCCGCCCACCAGGGCGCACTCGGACTGGCGGCAGCCCTCGGCAATGCCCTCCACGATCTCAGCAATGCGCACGGGGTCATTCTTGCCGCAGGCGATGTAGTCCAGGAAGAACAGGGGGGAGGCACCGCCGCAGATGATGTCGTTGACGCACATGGCCACGCAGTCGATGCCGATGGTGTTGTGCTTGTTCATCAGCTGAGCCAGACGCAGCTTGGTGCCCACGCCGTCGGTGCCGGAGACCAGCACGGGCTTTTTCATCCCGGCCATTTCCGGGGCGAACATGCCGCCGAAGCCGCCCAGGGTCCCCATGACGCCGGGGATGTAGGTGGACTCCACCATGGGCTTGATACGGCGTACCGCCTCGTAGCCGGCGGTAACGTCCACGCCGGCGGCGGCGTAGGACTCGGAATGGGAGTTCTTCATGGTAAAACCTCCAAAGTCAAATTAGGAATTTGAAGTCAGAAATCAGAAAAGGGAAAACGCAGAGTGGAGATTCGGTCCGACGGGGCCGGATGCCGAACTTCCTTGCCGCTTATTCCTTTCCGCTCCAGCAGTAGGTGCACACCTTGTCCCGGTCCAGGCCGATGGCCTCCAGCAGACCGTCCAGAGACTGGTAGCCCAAAGAGTCGAAGCCAAACTTCTCGCAGATGGTCTTCAGCATGCACTGGCCGCGCTCGGTGTTGGCGTCGGCGTACTCGTGCAGGTGCTTCTGGCCCTCGTCGCCCTCCAGCTCCTGGACGGTGCGGCGGGCCAGCAGCTCCATCTCGGAGTTGCTGCTGGAGAAGTTCAGGTACTTGCAGCCGTACATAATGGGCGGGCAGGCGGAGCGCATGTGGACTTCCTTGGCGCCGGACTCGTAGAGGAACTCCACGGTCTCCCGCAGCTGGGTGCCCCGGACGATGGAGTCGTCCACAAAGAGGAGCTTCTTGCCCTGAATGAGCTCAGGGACGGGAATCTGCTTCATCTTGGCCACCTGGTTGCGTACCTCCTGATTGGTGGGCATGAAGGAGCGGGGCCAGGTGGGGGTATATTTCACGAAGGGACGGGCGAAGGGGATGTGGCTGGCGTTGGCGTAGCCGATGGCGTGGGGCAGACCGGAGTCGGGGACACCGGCCACATAGTCTACATCCTGGGCCACATTCCGCTCCTTGTCGGCCCGGGCCATGATTTCGCCGTTGCGGTAGCGCATGACCTCCACGTTGACTCCCTCGTAGTTGGAGTTGGGGTAGCCGTAGTAGGTCCACAGGAAGGCGCAGATCTTCATGTCCTTTCCGGCGGGGGAGAGGGTCTCAAAGCCGTCGGCGGTGACCTTTACAATCTCACGGGGGCCCAGCTCGTAGGCGTCCTCATAGCCCAGCTTGTGGTAGGCGAAGGACTCGAAGGACACGCAGCAGCCCTCCGGTCCCTTGCCGATGAGGACGGGCAGACGGCCCAGCTTGTCCCGGGCGGCGATGATGCCGTCGGGGGTGAGAATGAGGATGGTGGAGGAGCCGTCAATCAGCTCCTGGGCGTGAAGAATGCCATCCACCAGATTCTCCTTCTGGTTGATGAGGGCGGCGGTGAGCTCAGTGGCATTGACCTTTCCGGAGCTCATGGCCATGAACTGATGGCCGTGGTCGGAGAAGTAGCGCTGAATGAGCTCCTCGGCGTTGTTAATGATGCCCACCGTGGAGATGGCGTACAGCCCCAGGTGGGAGCGCACCAGCAGGGGCTGGGGATCGGTGTCGCTGATGCAGCCGATGCCGCAGTGGCCGTGGAAGTCGGCCAAATCCCGCTCAAACTTGGTGCGGAAAGGGGTGTTTTCAATGTTGTGGATCTGGCGCTGAAAGCCGTCCTTCTCGTCGTATACGATCATGCCGCCCCGGCGGGTGCCCAGGTGGGAGTGGTAATCCACTCCGAAGAAAATATCCAGAGACACGTCCCGCTTGGAAACGGCGCCAAAAAAGCCTCCCATTGTGGTCCTCCTAAGATGATAGAGTCATAAGCAGAAAAGGGAGAGTGAAGAGGAAAAGCGGCGGCGGAGGACCTTGCTCCACCCCTGGCTCTTCACTCTTCACTCCGGGCAGTATGGTGCGTTTGCTTATTTGCCCATCAGACGGCGGCTCATCTCCTGATAAGCGCCCTCCACGTTGCCCAGATCCCGGCGGAAGCGGTCCTTGTCCAGCTTCTCACCGGTCTTGGAATCCCAGAAGCGGCAGGTGTCGGGGGAAATCTCGTCAGCCAGGACGATGGTGCCGTCGCTGGTCTTGCCGAACTCCAGCTTGAAGTCCACCAGGGTGACGCCGCACTCGGCCAGGGTCTTCTTCAGGAAGTCGTTGACGGCAAAGGCATACTTCTTGATGGTGTCAATCTCGTCCCAGGTGGCCAGCTTCAGAGCCACGGCGTGATAGTCGTTGATGAGGGGGTCGTGCAGGTCGTCGTTCTTGTAGGAGAACTCGATGGTGGGGGCGTCAAAGACGATGCCCTCCTCCACGCCGTAGCGCTTGGCAAAGGAACCGGCGGAGATGTTGCGGATGATGACCTCCAGGGGGACGATGGTCACCTTCTTCACCGCGGTCTCACGCTCGCTGAGCTCCTCCACAAAGTGGGTGGGCACGCCGGCCTTCTCCAGCTGCTGCATGAGGAAGTTGGTCATCTGGTTGTTGATGGCACCCTTGCCCATGATGGTGCCCTTCTTCAGACCGTCAAAGGCGGTGGCGTCATCCTTGTAGGAGACGATAACCACGTTGGGATCCTCGGTGGAAAATACCTTCTTGGCCTTACCCTCGTACAACTGCTCCAGCTTTTTCATCCTGAATACTCCCTTTCAAAATAATAATTCGCTCGTAAAGAACCGGAATTGGTGTGGAAAATGCGGGGAAATGGGGTCAGCCCTTCAGCTCCGCCTGAAGCTTCTGCTCCTTCTCGGCAATCTGCCGGGCCATCTTCTCCCGGGCCTCGTCCAGCTTGGCGGCCAGCTCGTCATCGGAGACAGCCAGAATCTGGGCGGCCAGCACGGCGGCGTTCTTGGCACCGTTGATGGCGACCGTGGCCACGGGGATGCCGCTGGGCATCTGCACGGTGGCCAGCAGCGCGTCCAGACCGTCCATAGCGCCGCCCTTCATGGGGATGCCGATGACGGGCAGGGTGGAGTTGCCCGCAAAGGCGCCCGCCAGGTGGGCGGCCATGCCGGCGGCGCAGATCAGCACGCCGAAGCCATTGGCGCGGGCGTTCTTGGCGAAGTCCGCGGCGGCGGCGGGAGTGCGGTGGGCGCTGAGAATGTGGGCCTCATAGGGGATGCCGAACTCGTCCAGCTGGCCGCAGGCACCCTTGACAACGGGCCAATCGGAGTCGGAGCCCATAATGATGGCGACTTTTTTCATAATAAGCGTGTCCCTCCTCAAAAAACTTCAGGCTATCTGCTTGATACAGATAGCCTGATAAAATTTCCTCAGTGACGTTTGGACAGATTGGTGCCCTGACCATGGAAGCGGGACTGCCGGGGACAGATTGTATGGAAGCGGGCCATGGCGGATACCTCCCTGCTGCCGGTGGATGATTGAATGCAGACACCAGCTTCTTAGGAAATAATTGTATCGAAAACTGGCGGAGTTTGCAAGAGGCGGCAACAATTTCGTAGGCTTGTACAATGCTCCGGGGGAAAAGAAGGGGGAAAGTTGTCACAGGGGCGGGCCGTCTACAAGAGCCCCGCGGTGGCCAGAATCCGGGCCACCTGTCCCGCCCGGCCGGACCAGGCGGCGGCGCTGGCGTGGGCCCGACGGCGCTGGGAGACAAAGTCGTGGGCCTCCCCCATGGCGTGCTGACAGCACTGGATAAATTCCTGGTCGGAGTGGGCGGAGTACACCACGTCGGGGAACAGCTCCACCTGGTCGGGCCAGAGCATGGACACCACCGGCTTACCGGTGGAGAGATATTCATAAAGGCGGGATGGAATGACGTCGTCGTAGGGGCGGTCCAGACGCAGAAAGTCCAGCAGCACGTTGCAGCGGTACAGCCAGTCGGGCACCTCGGAGAGGGGACAGGGGCCGGGGAAGATGACATTGGGCAGGCGGTGCAGACGGTGCAGCAGGGGGTTGTCCTCCTCGCGGCCCAGCAGTACAAAGGTCCAGTCGGGCCGCTCCAGAGCGGCGGTGAGCAGAGGAGAAAGCTCCAGATCCTCCCACAGGGTGCCCACGCGCCCCAGCACAGGGCCGGTGACCCGGGGCAGAGGGTCGGGCCGCACATCGGCCCCCTGGCCGGAGAAGAGGGGATAGTTGACCCCGTTGGGCAACAGGGCGATGTTGGAGCTGCAGGGGGAGAGCCGGTCCCGCAGCTGAGGGGAGGCGGCAAAGACCAGATCGGCCGCCCCGGCCAGACTGCCCTCCCAGGCGGGGGAGAGGTCGGCCCACTCCCGGTCGCAGTCGTACACCAGACCGCCGTATTCCAGGTGGTCCAGCAGATGGACATGCTCCGGGCTTGTGACCCAGAGCAGGGGGGCGGAGAAGCGGTGCCGGGCGGCTTTCTCCGCCACAAAGCGGCCCAGCCGCCGGTGATCCATGCGGAAGAGGTGGCTGTACCGCTCTTCCACAGGCAGCAGCAGGGGAGGCAGGGTATACACCGTCACATTGGGACGGACCTTTTTCCCCTTCTGCCGGAAGGAGCGGTCGCTGCGGCCGTTGGCGGGAGAGAAGTATAGAATTTGGGTGTCCCGCAGACGGGAGATGAGCTGCTGCGTACGGCCGGGGGAGGAGCTCCAGGGCTCCCCCGCCAGACAGAGAATTTGCTTCACGGCGAGGTCTCCTGTTTCAATGGAAAAATCGGGTGGTTCTGCCTTGCGCGGCAGAGAAAAAGAAGGTATAATCAGGGCGAGCTGGGACCAATCCGCCCAGCTTAAATTAAATTATAAGCGGCCGGCCAGCTCCGGTCAAGAACGGAAGGATGGAAAATATGCTGGAAACCCTCTGCCAGATGGAGGGGCCCATTCTGCTGTGGATTCAGGAGGCTGTCCGTCAGCCCTGGCTGAATCCGCTGGTGGAGGTCTACACCCGTCTGGGCAACGCGGGAATGTTGTGGATTGTGCTCTCAGCAGTGATGCTGTGCTTTCCAAAGACCCGGAAGGCGGGGGCCCTGTCCCTGCTGGCCATGGTGCTGGGGCTTCTCTGTACCAATGTGGTTCTGAAGCATTTGGTGGGGCGTACCCGCCCGTGGATTGATGTGGCGGGACTTATCCCCCTGGTAAACGAGCCCGATCCCAATTCGTTCCCCTCGGGCCACACCTGCGCCGCCTTTGCCGCGGGTATCATTTGGGCCCGGGCCCTGCCCCGTACCTGGATGCGGGTGGGAGCGGTGATTTTGGCCGTATGTATGGGTCTGTCCCGGCTTTATGTGGGTGTCCACTACCCCTCCGACGTGCTGGCGGGCGCGGTGGTGGGCAGCCTGTGTGCCTGGGCGGCCTGGGAGATTGGCTTGCGTATCAACCGGTACTGGAAGAGGCGAAAGGCGAACGAGAAAGAGGTGCCATGAAATGAAAAGTGTAGGATATTATAATGGAGTGATGGGCCCCCTGGAGGAGATGACCGTGCCCATGGGGGACCGGGCGCTGTACTTCGGCGACGGTATTTATGAGGCGGCCCTGGTGGCAAACAGCGTGGTGTTCGGACTGGAAGACCACCTGGATCGGATGTATAACAGCCTGCGCCTGCTGGAAATCCCCTTTACCATGGAGCGGGAGCAGGTGCGGCAGGAGCTCTATAAGGTGGTCCGCGCGGCGGAGGAGGCCCCGGTGCAGTTCCTCTACTGGCAGATCTCCCGGGGCGTCTGTCCCCGGAACCACCCCTTCCCGCCCAAGGAGGTCACCCCCTCCCTGCTGATCTACGTCAAGCCCCACGCCATGAAGCCCCTGGACAAGCCCTATAATCTTATCTCCATGGAGGACATCCGCTTCAAGCTGTGCAACATCAAGACCCTCAACCTCATTCCCAGTGTGCTGGCCAACCAGCGGGCGGTGGAGCATGGCTGTGACGAGGCAGTGCTCCACCGGGGCAGCCGGGTCACCGAGTGTGCTCACAGCAACATCTCCATCCTCAAGGACGGTGTGCTGCGCACCGCCCCCACGGATGAGCTGATTCTGCCCGGCGTCACCCGCAAGCATCTGCTGGCCCTGGCCCGGGAGCACGGCATCCCTGTGGAGGAGAAGCCCTTCTCCATGGTGGAGCTCATGAACGCCGACGAGCTGCTGGTCACCAGCTCCAGCGCCCTGTGCATCCCCGTGGAGTCGGTGGACGGTATCCCCGTGGGCGGCAAGGACCCCAAGCTTCTGAAGCTTCTCCAGGACGCCTACCTGGAAAAGTTCCATCGGGAGACCCAGCCCCAATAAGACAAAAAAGGACGTCCGGATTATGCCGGACGTCCTTTTTTGCTTATCCCATCCAAAGTCGTTTGAGTACCACCCGGCCCTTTTTCCACCCGTACCGCACCCGGCTCATCCATCCGGCCAGGCGGGCGCAGCGGGCCAGCGCGGCGGCGTGAGACACCGGGTCCGCCTCCCAGCGGCGGAGCAAAGGGCGAAGGGGGGAAAACTGCCAGCACAGCAGCATCCGGTACCAGGCCTCGCTCGCCGGGGAGGCCTCCCGCATCCAGTAGGCCCCAAACTGTTCCTCCATGCCGGCGTATAGAATGGCGTTCATCTCCTCCTTGGAGTAAAGCCCCTGCTCCAGAGCCATGTCCACAATGTCGGTGCCCGGGAGAAAGTTGAGGCCGTGGAGCTGCAGCTCATAGGGGGAGGGGAACTGCCGGACCAGATCGTAGGAGGCCTTCAGGTTATCAATGGTCTCAAAGGGGTGCTGGAGCATAAAGTCGAAGCTGCCCCACACCCCGGCCTGCCGGATGGCCCGTACGGCCCGGAGAATATCCTCCTGGCTCTCGTAGCGGTGAAAGACCTCCCGCCGCACCCGCTCCGAGCCGGACTGGATGCCCATAATGACCTCGGTGAGCCCTACGGCCTTGAGCTTGTTCAGAAGCTGAGGGGAGACCATCTTGGGGTGGGACCAGATGGTGAAGGGCAGGTGGATGTGGGCCTGGTATTCCCGGCAGAACTGGTCCACCCAGCCGGGAAGGTTGGGAAAGATCTCGTCGTAGAAGTGGATGAACACCAGCCGCTTGCATCGCTTTTTGGCTTCCTTTAGTTCGGAGATGACGCTCTCCACTGACCGGGTGCGCACACCGGGGACGCCCCGGGGCAGCAGACGGCGCAGATTGACGCAGCAGCAGTAGGAGCAGGTGAAGGGGCAGCCCCGGGAGGCAATGACCTCGTAGCTGCGGGTGGACAGCTGGGGATCACCCCGGGTCAGCGTCCCGTTTTCAATAAAGCAGGCATCCCGGCACTCCACTGCCGGAATGCCGTAGCCATCTACATCCGAAAGAATGTCCCCAATGGGATTTTCACGCACGATGCCATCCTCCCGCCAGCACAGGGAGGGAAAGCTGCGCCAGTCCTTTCCCTGAAGCAGGGCCCGGGCCAGCCGCACCATGGTGATCTCCCCGTCGCTGCGGATGACGAAGTGGGCCCCGTGCTCCAGCAGGGGAGCGGGGAACATGGTGGCGTAGGCCCCGCCGCATGCCAGGGGAAAGCCCAAAGGTGCCAGGGTGTCCATCACCTGATACACCGTGTCCAGATACATGGAGCTCATCACCGACAGGCCCACCAGCACCGGGCGGGCGGAGACCACCTCCTCCCGCAGCAGTGCCAGCTCATGGGGTGTGGTGGGAGCGGGACGGACACTGTTGAAGTCCTTGTAGAAAATGGTATATACCACATAGCCCGCCTGCTCCAGAGCGTGTTCCAGATACCGCACCCCCAGGGCCTTCTTGTTGTAAAAGGCCACCAGCACCACAACCGGGCGCACCAGAGGGTGCAAAGCTGCTGTATTGTCCAAGAAAATCATCCTTTCTCCCATAAAAAGAGCAAAAAAGGCCCCGGCGTCCCGCGGGACGCCGGGGCCGTCTGAGAAGCATCTTGATTTGTTGTGTTACGGAATAACCAGCATGACCCCGGAGGGAGAGCCGTCAGCATCCCGCAGATAGGGGTAGTCCAGGGACCAGTATTCCAGCAGCGTGACCGGGGCGGTGAGTCCCCCGTCCTCCAGCGCGATATACTGAGGAACCGTGCGGGAGGAGCTGACCGTATAGGCGAGATCCACAGGTTCCCCGTTGACGTGACAGTGGTCTTCACCTGCTGTCATTGTGAGGGTGACGCCCCGGTAAGTGGCGATGGCCGTCTGGGTTTCCTCGTCCCACCGGTAGTCGGCCCCCAGCTTCCGGCACAGCTCCTCCACCGGGAAGCGGAAGTCACCGTACCCCTCCGACACGATTTCCGTGTAGGTGAAGGGGTAGAGGTTGTCCGGCAGCTGGGCGGGAAAGGGGGCAGAGCCGTCCACTGGGAACTCGGTGTCCCCGTAGATGATGGATTCCACCTGGCTGAGATCCACCACGGTGTCCAGCTGGTCGTTTATGCCGCCCAGCTGCATGCGGGTGAGAACGGTGCCGTCTTTCATCCGCAGGAAGAAAATATTCTCCGCCGTATCCAGAGAGCTGGAGTGGTAGCTCGCGTCCGGCTCCTCCAGGAGCTCCGCGTCAATGGAGAAGGAGGTGGGAGTGAGAATAAACTCCCGAAGAATCCCTCTGTACCCGGTGTAGGGGTTGCAGGTGACCTCTGCATTGGGGGTCAGGCGGATGGGCTCCACCACATGGTTCAGGGGAATTTCCACGGCGCAGTCCTCCCCCATGAAGCCGACCCAGAAGCGCAGCGGGTGTTCCATCGGGCCCTGATAGGCGCTGAATTGAATGTCGATCTGCCAGGAACGGCTGTGGTCGTTGGGACCGGGAATTTCCCGGCTGCCGGTGCTGCCCGTCAGTCTGGGAGTATCCGCACTCCCGCTTTGTGAGAGGCTGCTGAGGCTGCTCCGGAAGGTGTCCGGTCCGGCGGAGCCGCTCTCCAGCAGACCGTTTACCATCTCCTCGCCCCAGAACGCCCGGTGGGCCTCGGCGATGACCCGGTTGCTCATGAGAGCCTCGGCGGCCCGGTCGTTGAGCGCCTCCACAGTCACTTGGGCGTAGAGGTTCTGCCCGTCGTAGAGGCAGCTGTCCACGGTGAGGCGGTAGTTCTGATTTTCGGCGGTGTCCAGGGCGGTCTGCACGTAGGGCTCCAGCTGGCTGGTGTCGCCCCGGAAGAAGAGCTCCAGCACCCCGGCACGGGAAACGGCGGCTGCCGTGGCGGTGAGCAGTACCAGCGCGGCGGCCAGCAGAAGAGAACGTTTCAGAAAACGCCTGTGCCCGATTTTCCTGGACGCGGCAGGGCCGTCCAGGGCAGTGTTTACCCGGGCCAGAATCGCCTCTTCATCCAACTGGGGATACTCCTCCGGCAGATTCAGCTCGTCCCAGAGCTCATGCATGTGGCTTTGCATGGTGTTCGCCTCCTTCTTCCGTCAGTTGTGTTTTCAGTCGCTTCCGCCCCCGGGCCAGCCGGCTTTTGGCGGCGGACAGACCCAGCCCCAGTTGAGGGGCAATCTGGTGCAGCGGCTCCTCCTCGTAGTAGTAGCGCAGAAACAAGGTGCGGTCAGGCTCCTCCATGTCCTCCACCAGGGTGCGCAGGTGGCGGTGAAGCGCCTCGTTTTGAGCCAGTTCCTCCGGGCCGGGGCGGCCGTCAGGCAGAGTGTCCGACAGATCCTGGGTCTCCTGGTGGCGGCGCAGGCGGCTGATGGCCAGGTTCCGGGCCGCTACCGCCAGCCAGGGACGCAGGGGACGCTCCGGGTCCAGATTGGCCCGAAACCGCCACAGGGCTAGAAAGGTGTCCGATACCACCTCTTCCAGATCCTCCTGGGCAGGATTGGGGGCCATGGCCCGGGCGGAGACGGCGGTGAGGTAGTGGGTGTAGAGACGGATCACCTGCTCCAGGGCGTGTCGGTCCCCCGCCTGGAGGGCCAGAATCAGGGCTGCTTCGTCCAAGGAACTTCCTCCTCTCTGTCGTTGGGATGGAAAAACAACCGTCGGGGCTGTCTTCTGTTCTAGGTACGCCGAAGGAACGGGCGTGGTCGCGGCAATATAAAATTTTTTTCATAAAAAACAGCCCGCGCCGGCAGAGCAGTCCGGCGCGGGCACAAGTATTTCGTCAGTAGGTATGGGTGCATACTTCCCGAATCTTTTTCTCCAGCTCCTTCAAATCTACAAAGGTGTCCGGACGCTTGGAGGGGTCCCGGAGAATGGCGGCGGGGTGATAGAGGGCGGTCATCCAAACCCCGGACTTCTCCACCCACTGCCCGTGCTCCTTGGTGATTTTGTAGTCGGGCTTGATGAGGCGCATGGCGGCGATGCGGCCCAGGCACACGATGATTTTGGGGCGGATGAGGGCTACCTGATTGCGCAGATAGCCGATGCAGGCGTCCTGCTCGGTGTTCAGGGGGTCACGGTTCTGGGGCGGGCGGCATTTGACGATGTTGGCGATGTATACGTTGGTCTGCCGGCTCAGGTCGATGAGCTCCAGCATGTCGTCCAGCAGCTTTCCGCCCCGGCCCACAAAGGGTTCGCCCTGGAGATCCTCGTTTTCCCCCGGGCCCTCGCCGATGAACATGACCTCCGCGTTCCGGGGCCCTACCCCGAAGACCACGTTGTGCCGGGTGTCCGCCAGGGCGCATTTCTGACAGCTTTTACAGGTCTGCTCCAGTGCCTCCCAATTCAGCATCGTCCGGTTCCTCCTTTGTCAGACTTTGAATTGCACTCAGTATAGCACAGATGAAACCGGAGGGAAAGCCCTTCCCGGCTGCTCAAACGGCAGCGGAAAAACGCACAAAACACTCTCTCACATCATTGCGCTGAATTGGCAAAATTTTGCCTTGACAGCGGTGCAAGAGTGTTTTATAATTCGCCCATAATAAATCAAACGGCGCTGACGAAGACCGCGCCCCACGGCATCCAACAGAGAGACCGGGCCACCGTGCTGAAAGCCTGGTTGGGAGAGACGGGGCAGCGCAACACTTCTGAGCTGACAGTTCGAAGGGAGGATTCCTCCGCTTGAGGGCTGTCCGTCTTCCCCACGTTACCGGGGCTCGAAAGAGGTCTCTTGTTGGAGAGGCAACGCGGGTGGTACCGCGGAATCATGGAAACGGTGATTTCGTCCCGGGGTGTATTGTTTTTGATACACCCCGGGCTTTTTGCTTGTCCGGGGCGTATCACAAGACCAGAAAGGAACGGTTGATTGTGATGAAATTTGTAGTTGGAAGTCCCGAACAACAGATAAGTGCCCGGATGGTGACCTCGGGGGAACTGGATGGACAGCAGGTCACGGTCCACGGTGCGGTCCACGCCCTGCGCCGCCTGGGCGGCATCGCCTTTTTGACCCTGCGCATGGTGGATGGACTTTTGCAGTGTGTGTGTCCGCCGGAGATTGAGCCGGAGGGGCTTGGCGAGGAGTACGCCGTCCGGGTGACCGGCCTGGTGCGTCCCGAGGAGCGGGCCCCCGGCGGCCGGGAGCTGGCGGTGGAGAGCGTGGAGGTTCTCTCCCGTCCTGCGGCCCCCATGCCGGTGCCTGTGGCCAAGCGGAAGCTGAACCTGAGCCTGGACACCGAGCTGTCCCTCCGACCGGTGGTGCTGCGGGCCCAGCGGGAGCGTGCGGTGTTCCGCATCCAGGCGGGGCTGTGCCGGGCCTTCCGGGAGTACCTCACCACCCAGGGCTTTACGGAGATTCATACCCCCAAGATTGTCCACGCCGGGGCCGAGGGCGGCAGCAACATCTTCCGCCTGGATTACTTCGGCCGCAAGGCCTTCCTGGCCCAGTCCCCCCAGTTCTACAAGCAGACCATGGTGGGGGTGTTCGAGCGGGTCTTTGAGGTAGCTCCCGTCTTCCGGGCGGAGAAGCACTCCACCCAGCGGCACCTGAACGAGTACACCTCCCTGGATTTTGAGATGGGCTATATCCGCTCCTTTGAGGAGGTCATGGACATGGAGGCGGGCTTCTTGAAGTACGCCGTGGACCTTCTGGACCGGGAGTGCAGCCGGGAGCTGGCCCTGCTGGGGGTGGAGCTGCCCCAGGCGGACCGGATTCCAGTGGTCCGTTTCGACGAGGCCAAGCGCCTGGCCGCTGAGAAGTACGGCCGACCCATCCGGGACCCCTTTGACCTGGAGCCGGAAGAGGAGCACAACATCGGCCGCTACTTCAAGGAGGAGTACGGTGCCGACTTCGTCTTTGTCACCCACTATCCCACCAAGAAGCGCCCCTTCTACGCCATGGACGACCCGGAGGACTCCCGCTATACCCTGTCCTTCGACCTGCTGTTCCGGGGCCTGGAGGTGACCACCGGCGGACAGCGCATCCACGACTACCAGCAGCAGGTGGACAAGATGCTGGCGAAGGGGATGCACCCGGAGGAGTTTGAGAGCTACCTCATGATCCACAAGCACGGCATGCCTCCCCACGGCGGCCTGGGCATTGGCCTGGAGCGGCTCACCGCCCAGCTGTGCGGCCTGGACAACGTGCGCCGGGCCAGCCTGTTCCCCCGTGACCGGAGCCGGCTGGAGCCCTGAACAGACAAACAGAGAGGAGTATTTGCCATGAACATTACCACAGAGATGGTGGATTATATTTCGGACCTGTCCCGGCTGCGCCTGCCCCAGGAGGAGAAGGAGCGCATGACCGGAGAGCTTCAAGGCATTCTGGCCTACATGGATGTGCTGGACACCCTGGACACTAGCGGCGTGGAGCCTATGAGCCATGTGTTCCCGGTGAAAAACGTGCTCCGGGAGGACGAGGTGGTCCCCTCGGGAGACCGTTCGGAGCTGCTGAAGAACGCCCCGGCCAGCGACGGCGAGGCCTTCCTGGTGCCCAAGGCTGTGGAGTGAGGAGGAACGTACCGTGGAGAAACTGACAGAACTCACCGCCCTGGAGCTGGGGGCGGTCATCAAGAAGGGGGAGGTCTCCATTGAGGAGGCCACCCGGGCGGCCCTGGAGGCCGTGGAACAGCGGGAGGGGGAGCTCAACTGCTTCATCACCCGCACCGGGGAGCAGGCCCTGGAGCGGGCACGGGCTCTCCAGGTGGGCGTAAAGGAGGCAGCCAGCCCCCTCTACGGCGTGCCCATGGCCATCAAGGACAACATCTGCACCAAGGGGGTCAAGACCTCCTGCGCCTCCAAGATTCTGGGGGACTTCACGCCCCCCTACCAGGCCACCGCGGCAGAGCGGATGGAGGGGACGGGCTGCGTCTCTCTGGGCAAGCTGAACATGGATGAATTTGCCATGGGCTCCACCACCGAGACCTCCTTCTACGGCCCCACCCGCAACCCCTGGGACACTGGGCGGGTGCCCGGCGGCTCCTCCGGCGGTGCGGCTGCCGCTGTGGCCGGCCGGGAGTGCTGGTACGCCCTGGGCTCGGACACCGGCGGATCCATCCGCCAGCCCGCCTCCTACTGCGGCGTCACTGGCATCAAGCCCACCTACGGCACCGTCAGCCGCTACGGCCTCATCGCCTACGCCTCCTCTCTGGATCAGATCGGCCCTCTGGCCCGATCCGCCGCCGACTGCGCCGCCGTGCTGGACGCCCTCATGGGCAAGGACCCCCGGGACGGAACCAGCCTGGACGTGCCCGCGGGCGGATTGCTCGCCTCCCTCACCGGCGACGTGCGGGGGATGAAAATCGGCCTGCCCGCCGACTGCTTCGGCGAGGGCCTGGACCCGGAGGTGCGCCGGGCTGTGCTGGAGGCCGCTGACGTGCTCAAGAGCCGGGGCGCCCAGCTGGTGGAGTTTGACTTCCCGGTGATGCAGTATATGGTGCCTACCTATTATATTATTGCCGCTGCGGAGGCCTCCTCCAACCTCTCCCGGTTTGACGGCGTGAAGTACGGCTGGCGGGCGGAGGGGTACGAGGACCTCACCGACCTCTACTGCAAGACCCGCACCCAGGGCTTCGGAGCGGAGGTGAAGCGCCGCATCCTGCTGGGCACCTTCGTTCTCTCCTCGGGCTATTATGACGCCTACTACAAGAAGGCCCTCCAGGCCAAAGGGCTCATCAAGGCGGCCTTTGACCAGGCCTTTGAGCGCTGCGACCTAATGCTCACCCCCGTGGCCCCCACTACGGCCCCCAAGCTGGGGGAGAGCCTCAGCGATCCCCTGCAGATGTACCTCAGCGACATCGACACCGTGTCGGTGAACCTGGCTGGTCTGCCCGGATTGTCCATGCCCTGCGGCTTTGACAAGTGCGGCATGCCTATCGGCGCCCAGCTCATCGGTCCGGCCCTGGGGGAGGCGGCGGTGCTGAACGCCGCCCACGCCTTCCAGCTGGACACGGACTGGCACAAGCGCTCTCCCTATGAGAAGGAGGTTTTCTGATATGACCTGGGAAACGGTAATTGGCCTGGAGACCCACGTGGAGCTGGCCACCAAAACGAAAATCTTTTGTTCCTGCACCACCGCCTTCGGCGGCGCCCCCAACACCCACTGCTGCCCCGTGTGCATGGGCATGCCTGGTACTCTGCCGGTGGTGAACAAAAAGGTGGTGGAGTTTGCCTGCAAGGCCGGCCTGGCCCTGAACTGCGAGATTACCCGGTACAACAAGTTTGACCGGAAGAACTACTTCTACCCCGACCTGCCCAAGGCCTATCAGATCTCCCAGCTCTATCTGCCTATCGCTCGCGACGGCCGGGTGACCATCCAGACCGGGGAAGGGGAGCGGGACATCCGCATCCACGAGCTCCACATGGAGGAGGACGCGGGCAAGCTGGTCCACGACCCCTGGGTGGACCAGACCAAGGCAGACTACAACCGCTGCGGCGTGCCCCTCATTGAGATTGTCACCGAGCCCGACTTCCGCACCGCCGAGCAGGTCATCGCCTACCTGGAGAAGCTGAAGTCCACCCTGGAGTACCTGGGCGTGTCCGACTGTAAGATGCAGGAGGGCTCCCTGCGCTGCGACGTGAACCTGTCCGTCCGCCCGGCAGGGTCCACGGAATTCGGTACCCGCACGGAGATGAAGAACCTCAACTCCTTCAAGGCCATTTCCCGGGCCATCGCCTACGAGACCCGGCGGCAGATTGAGCTGCTGGAGGAGGGCAAGCGGGTCATCCAGGAGACCCGCCGCTGGGACGACAACAAGGACGCCACCTTCTCCATGCGCTCCAAGGAGAACGCTCAGGACTACCGCTACTTCCCGGAGCCTGACATCCCGCCCCTGGAGCTGTCGGAGGCGTACCTGGAGGGGCTGCGGAAGGAGCAGCCTGAGATGGCCGAGGAGCGGAAGGAGCGCTACCAGAAGGAGTACGGCCTGCCCGAATACGACGCGGGACAAATTACCGCCCAGAAGGCCTTGGTGGACTTCTTTGAGGCCACGGTGGCCCTGGGCGCCCCTGCCAAGGAGGCGGCCAACTGGATGCTGGGCGAGATGATGCGCCGGCTGAAGGAAGAGGAGCTGGAGCCCAAGGACATGAAGCTCACGCCGGAGAACCTCGCCGCCCTCATTTCTATGGTGGAGCAGGGCACCATCAACCGCAACACCGCCGCCAAGGTGTTCCGGGCCATCTTCCCGGACAACGCCGACGCCCGTGCCTATGTGAAGGAGCACGGCCTGGAGCAGGTGAGCGACCCCGCCCTTGTTGAGCGGGCGGTGGAGGAGGCCTTTGCGGAAAACGCCGCCGCCGTGGCAGACTTCAAGGCCGGCAACGAAAAGGTGCTTGGCTTCCTGGTGGGGCAGGTGATGCGCCGGCTGAAGGGCAAGGCGGATCCCAAGACGGTAAATGAGGCGGTGCGGGACCGGTTAACCCGTTGAGGCTCTAAGGAAATAGAAAAACGGCAGCGGACGAAATGGCGGAGTTCCTTCAATCTCCTAAAAAATAAATTTTTTCCTGCAAAAATGGGCAAGCCTTGTAGGAATGGCCATTGTAAAGACTGGGTTCTTATGGTATGATGTGGAGGAAAATACGGGAGAAGGAGGGCGTTTCATGCGAGGCGTTCATACCGTTGTTAACGATATCCGCCGTCAGGTGTTCACTGAGGTGGCCCGGATGGCATTCGAGGGCGGCAACTATGCGGAGACCATCCGCCGTCTGCCCCACAAGATCATTCCGGGTGAGGTGGCTAAGTACCGCCAGAACATTCTGGTGGAGCGTGCCATCGTCAGTGAGCGTGTCCGTCTGGCCATTGGCCTGCCCCTGCGTGATTTGAATGAGTATACCCCCACGGATGCCAAGCTGGAGGAGAGCGTGGTGGCCGAGAAGTACTACGAGCCCCCGCTGATCAACATCATCTCCTTTGCCTGCAATGCCTGCCCCCCCAAGCAGGTGCGGGTGAGCAACATGTGCCAGGGCTGCCTGGCCCATCCCTGCCGTGAGGTCTGCCCCAAGGACGCCATCCACATTGTCCAGGGCAAGAGCGTCATCGATCAGGACAAGTGTATCAAGTGCGGCAAGTGTGTGGACGAGTGCCCCTACAACGCCATCATCAAGTTCGAGCGCCCCTGCGCCGAGGCCTGCGGCATGGACGCCATCGGCTCCGACGAGCTGGGCCGGGCCAAGATTGACTACGACAAGTGCGTTTCCTGCGGTATGTGCCTGGTGAACTGCCCCTTCGGCGCCATCGCCGACAAGAGCCAGATCTTCCAGATGATCCAGGCTCTCAAGCGGGGGGACAAGGTGATTGCCGCCGTGGCTCCCGCCTTTGTCACCCAGTTCGGCGAGAACGTCTCCGCCGCCCAGATGAAGGAGGCCATGCTGGAGCTGGGCTTCTACGATGTGAAGGAAGTGGCCGTGGGCGCCGACCTGTGCACCGTGGAGGAGGCCAAGGACTTCCTGGAGAAGGTGCCCAATGAGCTGCCCTTCCTGGCCACCTCCTGCTGCCCCTCCTGGTCTGTGATGGCCAAGAAGCTCTTCCCCCAGTTTAAGGACAACATTTCCATGGCCCTTACCCCCATGGTGCTTACCGCCCGCCTTATCAAGAAGGATCACACCGATGCCCGGGTCGTCTTCATCGGCCCCTGCGCCGCCAAGAAGCTGGAGGCCTCCCGCCGCACCATCCGAAGCGATGTGGACTTCGTCCTGACCTTTGAGGAGATGCAGGGCGTCTTTGACGCCAAGGGCGTGGATCCCAGCAAGATGCCCGGCCACCCCGAGGACGACTTTATGAACGCCACCGGCGCCGGACGCGGCTTCGCCGTCACCGGCGGTGTGGCCGCCGCGGTGAAGGCTGCCATCCACGAGATAGAGCCCGACCGCGAGGTCAATGTGGAGTACGCCGACGGCCTGCGGGAGTGCCGGAAGATGCTGATGATTGCCAAGACCGGCAAGTATAACGGATACCTTCTGGAGGGCATGGGCTGCCCCGGCGGCTGTGTGGCCGGCGCCGGCACCATTTCCCCGGTGAAGAAGAGCTCGGCGGGTGTTGCAAAGTACAAGGCTGCCGCTCAGTCCCAGAATGCGGTGGAGTCCAAAATCACCAAGCGGCTGCAGGAAGTGGAGGAAAGCTGACAAAGCAGCTTTCCTCCCGCAAGACGGGATTTTATGTCTCCGGAAGCACAAGATAATGGACTAAAAACGGAACGAAAACGGCATATTTTGCAGCTATCGTTTCGGAAAAATGTTACGGTAAACTAATTAGAACGAATGTTTTACAGAAAAAACCGCTGATTTCGAAGGAAATCGGCGGTTTTTTCTATGCTTTTCCAGGAAAAAAACTCTTGCAATTTATGTCAACAGATCATATACTAGAAAGCAAGGTGGGGCAAAGTGGAGTGAATTCCCCCTAAAATCCATGAAAGTGGAGGAGAGGTGAAGAACGTGACCGGCACATACGAGCACAGCATCGATTCCAAGGGCCGGCTGTTCATCCCCTCCAAGCTGCGTGTAGAGCTGGGCGATACCTTCTATCTGGCCATGGGCGTGGACGCCTGCCTGGCCATCTATCCCCAGTCCACCTGGGACCGCTTCACGGAGAAATTTGCCTCTCTGCCTATGAGCCAATCCAAGGCGATGCGGCCCCTTTTTGCCAATGCCGCCAAGTGCGAGCTGGACAGTCAGGGCCGCATTGTTATTCCCCAGAAGCTGCGCAAGTACGCGGGTCTGGACAAGGACGTAGTCATCATCGGGGTAAACGACCGGGCGGAAATCTGGGCGGCCGACGTCTGGAGCGCTCAGGAGGAGGAAGAGATGACCCCGGAGAAGATGGCCGCCTGCATGGCGGAACTGGGGTTCTGATATGAGTGAGATTTATACCCACCGTCCGGTGCTGCTGGGCGAGTGTATTGAGGCATTGAACATCCGCCCGGAGGGCATTTATCTGGACGGCACGCTGGGCCGAGCCGGACACAGTCGGGAGATTGCCCGACGGCTGAGCGGCAGCGGTAGGCTCATCTGCGTGGACCGGGATCAGGCGGCCCTGGACGCGGCCCAGGAGCGGCTGGGCGAGTGGATGGACCGGGTCACGCTGGTACACAGCAATTTTGACCGGGTCAGCGAAATTTTGGACGAGCTTGGAATCTCCGGCGTGGACGGGATGCTCTTTGATTTAGGTGTGTCCTCCCCGCAGCTGGACGACGGCAGCCGGGGCTTTTCCTACATGGCCGACGCGCCCCTGGACATGCGTATGGACCGTTCGGAGGGGCTGACCGCCGCCGATGTGGTCAACACCTGGTCCCAGGAGGAGCTGCGAAGAATCCTCTTCCAGTACGGGGAAGAGCGGTACGCCCCGCTGATTGCAGCGGCCATTGTCCGCCACAGGGAGGAGCGGCCCATTGAGACCACCCTGGAGCTGGTGGACATCATCAAGGAGGCCATGCCGGCCCGGGCCCTGAAGGAGAAGCAGCACCCCGCCAAGCGCTCCTTCCAGGCCATCCGCATCGCGGTCAACGATGAGCTCTCCTCAGTGGACCGGATGATCCAAGGCGCGGTGCCCAAGCTGAACAAGGGCGGGCGCCTGGCGGTGATTACCTTCCACTCGCTGGAGGACCGCATTGTGAAAACCGGCTTTGGGGCCTTTGCCAAGGGCTGTATCTGCCCGCCGGACTTCCCCGTCTGTGTGTGCGGGCGGACGCCGGACATCAAGCTGGTGAACAAAAAGCCCATCCTGCCCAGCCAGCAGGAAATTGAAGAAAACCCCCGTGCCCGAAGCGCCAAGCTGCGGGTGGCGGAGAAGCTGAAATAAGTTGCACCCCCTGATCCCCGGAGTGGGAAAGCTGTGTGTGGAAAGATAACAAACGAGGAATGGAGTGAGCGCCATGGCATCCCGCCGACGCAATGTGAATACCTATGGATACGGTACCTATGGCAGTGTGGCCTATGCCCCCGCTTATGATGGGCCCGCCGTCCGTGTCCCCCGTCGGGAGGAGGAGCTGCAGCGCCGTCCCCAGCCCAAGCAGCGCCCCCGGGTCCGTCACCAGGCGCTTACCCGTACCCGTGTTCAGGTCCGGGAGGCCGGGCAGGTAGCTCCCTTTGCGGTTGTGGGCTTCTTTGCGGTGGCGGTGTTTGCCACCATGCTGCTTCTGAGCTTTGTTCAGTACACGGTGCTCAATGGCCAGATGGCCTCTCTGAACAGCGAGCTGAACACCCTCCAGGCGGAGAATGCCACTCTGTCCGCACAGTATGAGAAGGTCTTTGATATGGAGACCATTCAGCAGGCGGTGGGTGATACCATGACCCGTCCCAGCAGCGACCAGGTGGTCTATGTGGACCTGTCCGAGGATGACACCGTGGTGGTGTTTGGCCAGGAGACGGAAAGCGGCTTTATGAGCGCTCTGCACGCCGCGGGCCAGGCCTTGGGAGATTTAATTGAATATTTCCGGTAATCGAGTCATATAGATGAGCGACGAAAGAGAGAAGTGGGGCGCAAGAAAGAAATTTTCTTGCGCCCCTTCACCGCAGAAAGGAGGAACCAAATTGCGGGAAGAACATGGAACCACGCAGCGCGGGACGCCCGCCCGCAGTGCCCGTAGCAAACGAACGATTTTCCGCCGCACCGTGTTTCTGATGCTGGTGTGCGGCGTGATTCTGTTTATTCCGCTGCTGTGGAAGCTGTGGGACATTGCCATTGTCAACCACGACTACTACCAGCAGAAGGCTACCAGCCAGCAGACGCTGGACCTGTCCGTGTCCGCCTCCCGGGGCAACATCTATGACCGGAACGGCAACGTGCTGGCCATGTCGGCCACGGTCTACAACCTGATCCTGTCTCCTCGGGACCTGGTGCAGGATAAGGTGCCGGAGAAGGACTACACCGACGAGGACGGCAACCTGGACGAAGCAGCCTGGGAAGCGGCAGTGAAGGCGGAGCAGGATAAGCTGATTGACGACCTGATGACGCTGATCCCCGATCTGGATCGGGAGAAGCTGGAGCAGCAGGTACGGGACAGCAAATACGCCTACAAGGAGATCAAGACCAGCATTGAAGAGGAGGATGCCGAGGCCATCCGCTCCTACATTGTGGAGAACAAGACCTCTCATTACCTCTATCTGGTGGCGGGTACCAAGCGCTACTATCCCTACTCCAGTCTGGCGGCTCAGGCTCTGGGCTTTGTCAACGCGGAGGGGGGCGCCTACGGCCTGGAGGCTGCCTACAACGATGTGCTGGAGGGTACCGCCGGCCGTGTGGTCACCACCAAAACCGGCAAGGGCACTCAGATGTACGATAACTACTCCGAGTTTATTGACGCCATTGACGGCTATGACCTGAACCTCACCGTCGATGCCACCATCCAGTCCTATCTGGAAAAGACCCTGGAGGAGGGCATTGAGGAGTTTGACGTGCGGGAAGGCGCCTTCGGCATCGTCATGGATCCCAATACCGGAGCGATTCTGGCCATTGCCAGCTCCCCTGATTTTGATCCCAACAACTACTCCCAGATTCTGGACGATGTGCTCAATGAAACGCTGGAGAGCAATACCAACTCCATTTATGAGCAGCTGAAGACCCAGAACGCCGAGAATCTGACCATGGAGGAGCTGATGGAGCAGGCCAAGGCCCAGGCGTACAGCCAGGCCTGGCTGTCCCAGTGGCGCAGCAAGGCGGTCAACGACCGCTATGAGCCCGGTTCCACCTTCAAAGCTCTGGTGCTGGCCGCTGCCCTGGAGGAGGGGTTGGTCACTGAGAGCGATACCTTCACCTGTACCGGCTCTGTTAAGGTGCCTGGCTATCCCAAGGCCATCAACTGTTCCAAGACGGCACCCGGCCACGGGACTCAGACCCTGGCCGAGGCGGTGCAGAACTCCTGCAACCCTGCCTTTATCCAGATTGGACAGAAGCTGGGGATTGATACCTTCTATGATTATTTCGAGGCCTTTGGCCTGACGGAACAGACGGGAATCGACCTGCCCGGCGAGGCCAGCGCGGCGGAAAATATCTGGCCCCGGGACGAGATGAGCGGGGTAGACCTGGCCGTGGCCTCCTTTGGCCAGCGCTTTACCGTTACTCCCATCCAGATGATTACGGCCTTTGCCGCCACCATCAATGGCGGAAACCTGATGCAGCCCTATGTGGTTCAGTCCATCAGCTCCAAGGACGGCACGGTGATTGAAAACACCGAGCCCACCGTGGTGCGCCAGGTGGTCAGCCAGCAGACCAGCCAGCGGGTGGTCAAGATTCTGGAGAGCGTGGTCTCTGAGGGCACCGGCAGCAACGCCTATGTGGCGGGCTACCGCATCGGCGGCAAGACCGGCTCCTCTCAGACCGACGAGGTGGGGCGTACCATCGTCTCCTTCATGGGCTTTGCCCCGGCAGACGATCCCCAGGTCATTGTCCTCATCGCCTATGACCATCCTCAGGAGAGCGAGACCAATCCCAAGGTTTCCACCACCGGCGTCTACATCAGCGGCGGCAACATGGCCGCCAAAAAGGCCGGCCCCCTGATTGCGGATATTCTGGACTACATGGGTGTGGAGAAAAAGTATACGGAGGCGGAATCCGCCGCTGTGGATGTGTCCACGCCCAAGGTAGTGGGTAAGACGGTGGACGACGCCGCCTCGGCTCTGAAGGATAAAAACCTGAAATACCGCACGGTGGGCGAGGGAGATACGGTAACCAGCCAGATTCCCGCCGCTGCTTCGGCAGTTCCCGGCGGTTCCACGGTGATTCTCTATCTGGGTGACGCAGTCCCCGAGGAGACGGGCACCGTGCCCAATGTGGTCGGACTTGGCTATGAAAATGCCAAGAAAAAGCTGGAGGAGGCGGGCTTCTTCATGCGGGCCACCGGTACTTCCACTTACTACGGAAATGCCAGTACCGCGGAAAGCCAGAGTGTGGAGAGCGGTACCGTAGCCGCCATCGGCACCGTGGTGGACGTCCAGTTTGCCAACATGGTGGAGGATGGCTCTGTGGCGGTGGATTAAATCGGAGGTATCCCCGCGCCTTCGCACTTCTTATTGGCATGCTGCGGATTGGGCGCATGGCCGGGTCAGCAACTCCTTCGACTTCGGGCAAACCCGGCCCGACCTGCGGTCGTTCCTGGCTTTGCCCATCCGCTCCGGAGTGTGCTTCCCCTATGCGCCTATCCTTCGCACTTCTTGTTGTCATGCTGCGGATTGGGCGTGCGGTCGGGTCGCTTTCGCTTCGACTCCGGACGCAAACAGTCGGGCTATGCCCGCCTTGGTTTGCATCCGTCGCTCCGTTCCAAGCTCCCCTGCATGCCTATCCTTCGCACTTCTTAGATAGAATGAAACTGCACCCTTGAGGGGTGACACCATGAACTTGCGCAGCCTTTTGGCCGGCGTCCCCCTCACGGGGGCGGCGGCTAATTTGGAAATGGAAATTTCTTCCATATCCTACGACAGCCGGACCCTGGAGCCCGGCGCTCTGTTTGTGGCCCTGTCCGGGGAGAAGACCGACGGCCACCGCTACATTGAGACCGCACTGGAAAAGGGGGCGGCGGCGGTGCTCTGCCGGGAGGCTCCGGGAAAAGCGGGCCCCTGGCTGACGGTGGAGGATACCCGCCTTGCCTTGGCCCTGGTGTCGGCAAACTGGTTTGGCCGGCCCGGAGACGGGATGACTCTGCTGGCGGTTACCGGCACCAACGGAAAGACCACCACCACCAGCCTTTTAAAGGAGATGCTGGAGGGGGTTCTGGGCGCCAAGGTGGGCCTCATCGGCACCAACCGCAACCTTATCGGTCAGAGGGAGCTGCCCGCCCACCGTACCACGCCCGAAAGCTATGAGCTCCAGCAGCTGCTGCGGCAGATGGCGGACGAGGGCTGTACCCATGTGGTGATGGAGGCCTCCTCCCACGCTCTGGTCCAGCACCGCACGGCGGGGCTCACCTTTGCCGTCGGAGTTTTCACCAATCTGACCCAGGACCATCTGGACTACCACGGCACCATGGAGGCCTACCGTGGGGCCAAGGGTCTGCTCTTTGCCCAGAGCCGGCGGGCGGTCCTGAATCTGGATGACGAGGCGGGACGGTATTATCAGAAAACCGTGTCTGTACCCGTGTTTACCTACTCAGAAAACCGATCCACTGCGGACCTCACCGCACGGAACATCCGACTGTTCCCCAGTCATGTGGAGTTCGAGGCGGTTACGCTGGGGAAGCTTTCACGAATTCATTTGCCCATTCCCGGAGGTTTTTCCATCTACAACGCCCTGGCCGCCCTGTCCACAGGGCTCTGCCTGGGCCTGGAGCTGGAGGATATGGCCCGGGCCCTGCGCTGTGTCCACGGGGTGAAGGGCCGGGTGGAGGTGGTGCCGGTTCCCAGGGCCTACACCGTCCTCATCGACTACGCGCATACCCCCAATGCACTGGAGAATATTCTTATGACAGCACGGGACTTTACAGCGGGACGGCTCATCTGCCTGTTCGGCTGCGGCGGGGACCGGGATAAAACCAAACGTCCCATCATGGGCGCCATTGCCCGGGAACTGGCCGATCTGGTGGTGGTGACCTCCGACAATCCCCGCACTGAGGACCCGGAGGCCATTATAGCCGACATTTTGTCCGGTATGGAGGAGGGCCCCATCTACGTGGAGCCTGACCGCCGCCGCGCCATCGGCTGGGCCCTGGAGCAGGGACGGCCTGGGGATGTCATTGTCCTGGCGGGGAAGGGCCATGAGACCTACCAGGAAATTGATGGAATTCAGTACCCCATGGATGAGCGGGAAATCGTAAAAGAGTGGTTTCAAAAGGCGGAAACGCGGCAAGATAAGTCTGGAAATATTCCACTATCTGTTGTATAATATTATGCCGCGCTGTGTGGGCGCGGATCTACGCAGGAGAAAGAGAACCTGGAGGTTTCGGTTATGACATATATCCTCAGTTTTATTGTGGCCTTTGGTGTGGCCGTGATTGCAGGACAGATTCTGATTCCGGTGCTGCGCCGGCTGAAGGCGGGGCAATCCATTCGGGAGGATGGACCCACCTGGCACATGTCCAAACAGGGCACTCCCACTATGGGCGGCCTGATGTTTATTCTGGCCATCGCCGTGGCCATTGTGGCAGCCGGAGTGGAGCAGATCCGCATGGGGAACTGGAACCATGTGCATGTGTTCCTGTTTGCGCTGGTGTTTGGTGTCATCGGCTTCATTGATGACTTCCAGAAGCTGCGCCACCACGCCAATGAGGGCCTGACCGCCCCCCAGAAGTTCCTGCTCCAGCTGGCAGCCGCCATCGCCTTCACGGTGCTGCTGCGCCAGCAGGGCTACCTCAGCCCCAATCTGTATATTCCCTTCCTGGGGGTGGAGATCATTCTGCCCTGGGTGGTGTATATGGTGTTTGCCGCCTTTGTTATGGTGGGCACGGTGAATGCGGTGAACCTCACCGACGGCATTGACGGCCTGGCCACCGGTGTGACCATCCCCGTGGCCCTGTTCTATCTGGCTGTGTCCGCCTGGTACGGCCGCCAGGACCTGATGGTCCTCTCTGCCGCCTTGGCCGGCGGACTGTCCGCCTTCCTGATCTACAATTTCCACCCCGCCAAGGTTTTCATGGGCGATACCGGATCCCTGTTCCTGGGCGGCATGGTGTGCGGTCTGGCCTTTGCTCTGGACCTCCCTCTGGTCATTCCCATCGTGGGACTGGTCTATGTGGTGGAGGTGCTCTCTGACATCATCCAGGTGGTCTATTTCAAGAAGACCCATGGCAAGCGCTTTTTCCGCATGGCCCCGCTGCACCACCATCTGGAGATGGGCGGCTGGAGCGAAACCAAGCTGTTCTGCGTCTTTTCCGGCGTGACGCTGGTGCTGTGTGTGCTGGCCTTTGTGGGCGTGATGTACCGCTACCCCGTGTAAGAAAATTTAGGAATAAGACCCCTTTCAAACAAAACAGACAGGAATGGAGTGCCTTTGCAAGACGGGCGCTGCCCTTGTGAGAGGAAGTGAGAGCCGATGGCCCGGAAAGCAAAACGAGATTTGACCATGGAGGAGCAGCTGGCCCGGGGCCCCATGGATTTGCCGTTCCTGATGCTGGTGATGCTGCTGGTGGGGATCGGGCTTATCATGGTGTTCTCCGCCTCCTATGCCTCTGCCTATTATGATGCCAAGGTGGGCAACAACCCCCTGTTTTACATCAAACGCCAGGCGATGTTTGCCGTGGTGGGCGTTGTGGTCATGTACCTGGTTTCCAAAATCAATTATCAGACCTTCCGCATCCTGTCCATTCCCCTTCTGATTGTGGCCATCGGCCTGCTGGTGCTGGTGCTTACCCCACTGGGTGTGGAGATTAACGGCGCTCAGCGGTGGCTGAAAATGGCCCTGGTGGCTGGCCCCACCTATCAGCCTTCAGAGATTGCCAAAATCGCCGTGATCATCTTTTTTGCCGCCCGCCTGTCCAAGCGGGACACGGAAAAGAAACGGAAGTACACCAACCGTACCCTCACGGGCCGGACGCTGAACCGGCTGGAGCGTGTGGGCTTCCTGGAGCTGGTGCCCTACGGCGTAGTGCTTGGTATGGTGCTGGGCCTGGTGCTGCTGGAGCACCACATGTCAGGAACCATCCTGGTCATGGTGGGTGCCGCCTCGGTGCTTTTTGCGGCGGGGATTAACCTGGGCTGGTTTGTGGGAGTGGGCGGTGCCGCAGCTGCGGTTCTGACCTTTATCATGCTCAACACGCCCTATATGACCCGGCGTATTGAGCTGTGGCTCAATCCCTGGAGCGATCCCCAGGGTAAGGGCTACCAGACCATTCAGTCCCTGTATGCCATTGGTTCGGGCGGCCTTTTGGGCCGGGGCCTGGGCAAGAGCATGCAGAAGTTCCTCTACATTCCCGAGCCGGAGAACGACTTCGTCTTCTCCATTGTGGTGGAGGAACTGGGCTTTATAGGCGCAGCCATTGTGCTGCTGCTGTTTGCCCTGCTCATCCTGCGGGGCTACTGGCTGGCCCTTCACGCAAGGGATAAATTCGGCTCTCTGACCATTGTGGGCATTACCACCCTGATGGCGGTTCAGGTGTTCCTGAACATCGGGGTTATTACCAACCTGATTCCCAATACCGGCATTTCTCTTCCGTTCTTCAGCTACGGCGGAACGGCACTGGTGATGAATCTGGCGGAGATGGGCATTATTCTCAGCATCTCCCGGCAGATTCCCGCCCCCAAAAAAGATTAAAGATCCGGGCGTCCGGTTTTCTCATTCAGACAATATACTTCTGAGGTGATTTCATGAACGTGCTCTTTACCTGCGGCGGGACCGCGGGACACGTCAATCCTGCTGTGGCCCTGGCCCGTATTTTCCAGGAAAAGCACCCCGGCTGCCGCATCCTCTTTGTGGGCGCGGACGGGGGAATGGAGAACAAGCTGGTGCCCAAGGAGGGGTACGAGATTCGCTCGGTCACCATTACCAATTTCCGCCGCTCCTTTGCTCCTGCCGATGTGGCCCATAATTTTGGGACCCTTATCAACATGCAGAAGTCCAAAAAGCAGGCGCAGGCCATTCTGGATGAGTTCCGGCCTGACCTGGTGGTGGGAACGGGGGGCTATGCTTCCTTCCCCGTAGTGAGCGAGGCGGCCCGCCGGCACATCCCCACCGCCGTCCACGAGTCCAACGCTGTGCCCGGCCTGACCACCAAGGCACTTTCCAAGGTGGTGGACCGGGTGATGGTGGGCTTTGAGGAGAGCCGAGCCCACTACGACCACCCCGAGAAGGTGGTGGTCACCGGCACTCCGGTGCGGGGCGATTTCTTCCGTTACACCCGGGAGGAGGCCCGGGCCAAGCTGGGCTTTGACGACCAGCGGCCCCTGCTGCTGTCCTACTGGGGCTCCCTGGGGGCTGAGGTGATGAACCAGAAGATGGTGGACTTCATCACCAAGGAGTGCTATGACGGAGCGCCCTGGCGCCACATCCACGGCGCCGGTCGGGACTTCCCCTGGATGCAGGAGGAGCTGCTGCGCCGGGGCTTGCAGCTGGGGGACAACGGCATTGAGGTGCGGGAATATATCTACGACATGCCCCTTGTGATGGCTGCCGCCGACGTGGTGCTGTGCCGGGCCGGTGCCTCCACCATTTCGGAGATTGCCGCCATTGCCAAGCCCTCCATTCTGGTTCCCTCTCCCAACGTCACCGCCAACCACCAGGAGAAAAATGCCCGGGTGCTGGCTGACCAGGGAGCGGCCATTCTGCTGCGGGAGCAGGACTGCGTGGAGGACACCCTCTATGATACGGCCAGCCTCCTCATCCGGGAGCCCAGCCGCCGGGAGGAGATGTCCAAGACCCTGAAGGCCATGGCGGTACCTGACGCGGGGGAGAAGATTTACGAGACCCTGCTGGAAATTCTGCACTGACGGATTCCCACGTCCAGAAACCAAGTTTCTCTTTTTCGCATAGGATAGCCTGAATATGGAGGATTTGGAGGCTATCCTATGAGTTGTTATCGAATTGTGGGCGGCCGGCCTCTGGAGGGCCGCCTGACGGTCCAGGGGGCCAAGAACAGCGTGCTGCCCATTTTGTCGGCGACGCTGCTGGCGCCTGGTCGGAGCGTGATTGAAAACTGTCCCGATTTGTCCGATGTGTCCGCCGCGCTGGATATCTTGTCCCTTTTGGGGTGCCGGGTAGACCGGGATGGAGACACCGTAACGGTGGACGCCTCCCTGCTGCGCCGCTCCGATATTCCGGAGCGGCTGATGCGGGAGATGCGGTCCTCTGTGATTTTCCTGGGAGCGCTGCTGGCCCGAATGGGGACGGCAGAGCTGTCCTATCCAGGGGGCTGCGAGCTGGGCCCCCGGCCCATCGACTTACATCTGGCCGCCCTGCGGGCGCTGGGGGCGGAAATCCGGGAAGAGCAGGGCTGCCTGCGCTGCCGGGGCGGCAAGCACCTGCACGGGCGGGAGCTGTGCCTGTCCATTCCCAGCGTGGGGGCCACGGAGAACGCCATGCTGGCCGCCTGCGGCTGTCCGGGCCTTACCACCATTGTGGGAGCCGCCCGGGAGCCGGAAATTGAGGATCTCCAGGGGTTCCTTCGCTCTATGGGTGCCCAGGTATCCGGGGCAGGGAGCTCTGTGGTGTACGTGCGGGGCGGCCTGCCCCTCCATCCGGGACGCTGCCGGGTGATGGGGGACCGGATCGCCGCAGCTACTTATCTCTGCGCCGCCGGTACGGCGGGAGGCCGGGTGGAGGTGGCGGGGGTGAACCCCGAGCACCTGACCGCGGTGCTCTCCTGCCTGCAGGAGGCGGGCTGTGGGGTGCATACCGGCCCGGACTGGGCGTCAGTGGAGTGTGAGGGACTGCTGCGGGGAATCTCTCCGGTGCGCACCGCTCCCTACCCGGGCTTTCCCACCGATGCCCAGGCCATTTTGATGGCCGCTTTGGCGGGCGGCCGAGGAACCACCATGTTTGTGGAGAACATTTTTGACAGCCGCTACCGCCATGTGGATGAGCTGCGCCGTATGGGGGCGGACATCCGGGCCTCCGGCCGGGTGGCGGTGGTAACCGGTGTGGGCCGGCTCCACGGTGCGCCGGTTCGGGGCACCGACCTGCGGGGCGGAGCCGCCCTGGTGGTGGCAGCTTTGGGGGCGGAGGGGGAGACCCTGGTCTCCGGCCTCAGCCATGTGTTCCGGGGCTACGACGGCCTGGACCGGGCCCTCAGTGCCCTGGGAGCGGACATCCGCAGTGTGGATTGAGCGCCCGGCGGACAAAGCAGATACATAGGAGAAACCAGTATGGCGAGAGGAAGAAACAATCGAAAACGCAGGCGGAACAGGAGGCGCTTCGGCCCCCTGTTCAAGCTGCTGTGCATCCTCACCGCTGCCGCCGCCCTGACCTTCGGCGCCACAGTGTTTTTCCAGGTGGAGACCATTGTGGTCTCGGGCAACAGCCGCTATACCCAGGAGGAGATCATTGCGGCGGCGGGCGTCCAGGTGGGTGACAACCTGTTCCGGATGAATAAGTTTCAGCGCATTGAGCAGGCGGAGGAGCAGCTGCCCTATCTGGAGAGTATGACCATTCGCCGCAATCTGCCCAGTACGCTGGTCATTACCGTGACCGAGTGGGAGGCAGTGGCCCAGGTGCCGGGAGGCGATGGCAGCTGGCTCATCAGTGTGGGCGGAAAGCTGCTGGAGCAGGCTCCGGAGAACGCCGGAGTCATCAACGTCACCGGCATTCAGGGTCTGGCCCCCCAGCCGGGACAGCAGCTGGCGGTATCCCAGGAGGAGACACCTCAGCTGGAGGCGTTGCTGGAGCTGCTGAACGTGCTGCAGCAGCAGAATATGATTCACGAGGTCTCGGCCATTGACCTGACCTCCACCCGCATCACCATGGAATATGAGGGACGGTTTTCCGTCAAGCTGCTGCTGAATTCCGACTTCTCCTACCGTATGAAGGTGCTGCAGGAGGTCGTAAAGGACCTGAATGAGCGCATGGGAGAGGACGTCCGGGGCAGCTGGGATCTGACCCAGGAGGAGAAGGCAGCGGTATTTTCTCCCGAATAAAGGGGGAAACTGGAAACTTTCGGCGCCGGGTGCATTTTCTCTTGACCTCACGAAAAAAGAGCGATACAATATAACAAAATGTTGACTTGACAACGGGGCCTCCCCCACAATAGCTTGTTTTGGGGGAGACTTTCATTTTCTACATAGGAGGAACGGGCAATGGCCTTCGGATTGGATATGGGTCCTGACAGCGTGGTAAACATCAAGGTAATCGGTGTAGGTGGCGGCGGCAACAACGTGGTCAACCGCATGGTGAGAACGGGCACCAAGGGTGTGGATTTCATCGCGGTGAACACGGATAAGCAGGCTCTGGCCATCTCCAGCGCAACCTTTAAGATTCAGATTGGTGAGAAGCTGACCAACGGTCAGGGCGCCGGTTCCGACCCCGAGGTGGGCCGTAAGTCCGCCGAGGAGAACCGTACGCAGATTTCCAAGGCCCTTGAGGATGCCGACATGGTGTTTATCACTGCCGGCATGGGCGGCGGCACCGGCACCGGCGCGGCCCCCATTGTGGCCGATATCGCCAAGGAGCTGGGCGTGCTTACCGTAGGCGTGGTCACCAAGCCCTTCCGCTTTGAGGGTATGCGCCGCATGAAGCAGGCCGAGGGCGGCATTGCCGAGCTGCGCAACAAGGTGGACTCCCTGGTTATTATCCCCAACGAGCGCCTGAAGCTGGCCACCGACCAGAAGATCACCATGGTCAACGCCTTTGAGATTGCCGACGATGTGCTGCAGCAGGCCGTTCAGTCCATCTCCGACCTGATCAAGAACACCGGATTCATCAACCTGGACTTTGCCGACGTGTCCGCCGTCATGAAGGACGCCGGCCGTGCCCACATGGGCGTGGGCCGCGCCGCCGGCAAGAACAAGGCCGAGGAGGCCGCCCGTATGGCCATTTCCAGCCCCCTGCTGGAGACCTCCATCAACGGGGCCAAGGGCGTGCTGATCAACGTCACCGGCTCCATGGACATCGGCCTGGAAGAGGTGGAGACCGCCGCCAACTTGGTGCAGGAGGCCGCTCACCCCGACGCCAACATCATCTTTGGTGCGGCCTTCGACGAGACGCTGGAGGACGAGATCCGGGTCACCGTCATTGCCACCGGCTTTGACGAGAGCAAGAGCGGCGCGGCTCAGCCCGCCCCCGCTGCCCAGGAGCAGCGCCCTGCCGCCCAGCCCGCTGCCGCCGCGCAGCCCGAGGCTCAGGCACAGGAGAGTGCTCCCGCCGCCCAGCCCGCTGCCGAGACGGTCAAGTCCCCCGTCAGCGACGACGACTGGGATATTCTGGAGCGCATTTTCAGCAAGAAGCGCTGAGAAAAGCAAGTTGAGGAATGAAAAACTCCCGCGTCCTATGGCGCGGGAGTTTTTTTATCGTTTTACAGAAACAGGGCCAAGAGAGAGGTCATGATTCCGCATACACACAGGGAGATGGAGCTCATGGCGCCCTGAAGCTGGCCGATTTCCATTGCCTTGGAGGTGCCCAGCGCGTGGCTGCAGGCGCCAATGGCCACCCCCTCGGCTACCGGGTCCGTAATCCGGAACAGCCGGGCGAAGAGGGGAGCAAAAATAGCGCCCACCACTCCGGCGATGATAACGGCGGCCACCGTGATGCTTTGGATGCCGCCGCCGGAATCGGCAATGGCCACAGCAATAGCTGTGGTGACGCTCTTGGGCAGCAGGGAGGCGGTGATGGAGGAGTCCAGCGCCAGCAGCCGGCACAGCAGGAGAATGGACCCTACGCTGGTGAGAGTTCCGGCCAGGCAGCCTGTGAGGACGGGCCAGAAGTATTCCCGCAGCAGGGTGCGCTGGTGGTAGATGTTCAGGGCCAGTACCGCAGTGACCGGGCCCAGCATGAGGGAGATCATGTCTCCCCCCAGCTGATAGGAGGAATAGGGGATATCCAGGGCCAGCAGAACCGCAAGAATAACGGCCACGGCGATGACTAGGGGATTGAGCAGGAAAATACCGGTCCGCTTCTGCACCCAGCAGCCGATGCACCAGGCGATGCAGGTGAGGACAAGCCCGAAGAGAGGGGAGGAAAGCATGGTATCAATCATGGCTCAGACCTCCTTTCCGAGCCTTCATCATCAGCTGAATGACCCAGGCGGTGACCAGATACACTAAAGGGGTGGTGATGATGCTGATAATGAGAAACGGAACCAGAACGGCGGACAGGGTGGAGACATGCTCCAGAATGCCCACACAGGGGGGGATGAAGAAAAACGCCATGTTGCTGGTAAAAAAACCGCAGGAGCGCCGGATGTGGCGGTCCTTCACCACACCGGAGAGCAGCAGTGCCAGAAGAATCAGCATGCTGAGCACGCTGGCGGGGAAAGGGATGGGCAGCAGGGCGGATATGCCCTCGGAGGCCAGGCAGATTCCAAAGATAATGGCGATCTCGCCCATAATGTTCAACGCAAATCACCTCGACAGGGGAGTAAAAAAGAAACGGGGCAGAAGGCTGTGCCTCCTGCCCCGGTGGGCGTCCGGTCCGAAACAATCAGTCCCAGATCGCGGTGGCAAAGTAGTCCTCGGGAGTCTCGGCCCGGCGGATGAGCCGGACAGAGCCGTCGCTCTGGAGCAGCAGCTCCGCCGAGCGCAGGCGGCCGTTATACTGGTAGCCCATGGCGTGGCCGTGAGCGCCGGTGTCGTGAATAACCAGCAGGTTGCCAATTTGAATTTCCGGCAGCATCCGGTCCACAGCGAACTTGTCGTTGTTTTCACACAGGGCGCCGGTGACGTCGTACATGTGGTCGCAGGGGGCGTCCTCCTTGCCCATGACGGTGATGTGGTGGTAGGCGCCGTACATGGCGGGCCGCATCAGGTTGGCAGCGCAGGCGTCCACTCCGATGTAGTCCTTGTAGGTCTTCTTCTCGTGGAGCACCCGGGTGACCAGGTGGCCGTGGGGGGCCAGCATGAAGCGGCCCAGCTCAGTGCACAGGGACACATCGCCCATGCCGGCGGGCACCAGAATCTCCTCGTAGGCCCGGCGCACGCCCTCGCCGATAACAGCAATGTCGTTGGCGGGCTGATCCGGGCGGTAGGGGACACCCACGCCGCCGGAGAGGTTAATGAAGGTGATGTGGCAGCCCGTCTCCTCCTTCAGCTCCGCGGCCATGCGGAAGAGGATGGCGGCCAGGGCGGGGTAATACTCGTTGGACAGCGTGTTGGAGGCCAGGAAGGCGTGGATGCCGAACTCCTCCGCGCCCAGCTCCTTCAGGGTGCGGAAGGCCTGGGTCATCTGCTCCCGGGTCATGCCGTACTTGGCCTGGCCGGGGTTGTCCATAACCTGGAAGCCCTCCTCGCTCTCCCCCAGGGTGAAGGTGCCGCCGGGATTATACCGGCAGGAGATCTTCTTGGGGATGGAGCCGATGGTCTTTTTCAGAAATTCAATGTGGCTGATGTCGTCCAGGTTAATGGTGGCCCCCAGCTTGGCAGCCAGGGCAAACTCCTCCGCGGGGGTGTCGTTGGAGGAGAACATAATCTCGTCCCCGGCAAAGCCGCAGCGCTGGGCCATCATCAGCTCCGTGAGGGAGGAGCAGTCCACGCCGCAGCCCTCCTCCTTCAAAAGCTTGAGGATCTGAGGATTGGGGGTGGCCTTCACGGCGAAGTACTCCCGGTAGCCGGGGTTCCAGGCAAAGGCCTTATACAGCGCCCGGGCGGTGCTGCGGATGCCCGCCTCGTCGTAGATGTGGAAGGGGGTGGGATATTGGGCAGCGATGTGCTCCAGCTGCTCCAGGGAAACAAAAGGCTTTTTCACAGCTTGTCCGCTCCTTATTCTGCCGCAGGCAGACAGATAAAATGCCTCCGACGGGAGGCGAAAAGGGTCTGAAACAGGAAAATCACATATAGTTTATCCAGATACAGCAAAAAAGTCAATGCGCGGAAGGTACAACATCCCGCCAAGGAGGAAAATTTCTTTTGCGAGTTCTGAAAAAAACGACAAAATCCTCCAAATTCTCTTGCACTTCACCAAAGATTCTGCTATGATACTTCGGAACGTGAAAGGAGGGAGCTTCTATGACAAAATTGCTGCATCTGGGACAGCTGTTTGGACATGGGAGTGCCGTCTTTTCTCATATTGGAGGACAATCACCGGCGTGATTGTCTTTTTTTGTGTGTGTTTCAGAAGGGAGAAATGAAAATGAGTCCGAACGAACCCATCCGCGACGCCCGGCAGCTGGGCACGCCCAAGATGCTGATTCTGGGCCTGCAGCACATGTTTGCCATGTTTGGCGCCACCATTCTGGTGCCCATCCTGGTACAGCAGTACGGCCTGCCTCTGGATATTCAGACCACCCTGTTCTTTGCCGGTGTGGGTACCCTGTTTTTCCATGTGTGCTCCAAGTTCCAGATCCCTGCTTTCCTGGGGTCCTCCTTCGCCTTCCTGGGCGGCTTCAGCACCATGGCCAACCTGAACACGGGCATCTATGAGAATATGCCCGCCCAGGAAAAGCTGGCCTACACCTGCGGCGGCATCGTGGTGGCCGGCCTTCTGTACCTGATTCTGGCTCTGGTCATCCGTCTGGTGGGCGTGAAGAAGGTCATGCGCTTCCTGCCCCCTGTGGTCACCGGTCCCATCATCGTGTGCATCGGCCTGACCCTGGCCCCCTCTGCGGTGAGCAACGCCTCCACCTGCTGGCCTCTGGCTCTCATCGCCCTGGCTGTCATCATCATCTTCAACATCTGGGGCAAGGGCATGTTCAAGATTATCCCCATCCTCATGGGCGTGGTCATCTCCTACATCGCCGCCCTTATCATGAATGCCTGCGGCGTCACCATCTCCGACGGAGCGGGCGGCGTGAAGCCCCTCATGGACTTCACCGCTGTGGCTCAGGCCAGCTTTGTGGGCCTGCCCCCCTTCCAGATTGCCAAGTTTGACATCACCGCCATCCTGGTCATGGCCCCCATCGCCCTGGCTACCATGATGGAGCACATCGGCGACATGTCCGCCATCTCCGCCACGGTGGGCAAGAACTTCATTGAAAAGCCCGGCCTGCACCGCACCCTGGTGGGCGACGGTATCGCCACCGCCCTGGCCGGCATGTTCGGCGGCCCCGCCAACACCACCTACGGCGAGAACACCGGCGTTCTGGTGCTCTCCCGCGTCTATGACCCCCGGGTCATCCGCCTGGCTGCGGTGTACGCCATCGTCCTGTCCTTCATCCCCAAGGTGGCTGACATCATCGGCTCCATGCCCTCTGCCATTGTGGGCGGCGTGTCCTTCATCCTCTACGGTATGATTTCCGCCATCGGTGTGCGCAACATCGTGGAGAACAACGTGGACCTCACCAAGTCCCGCAACCTCATCATCGCCGCCGTTATCCTGGTGTGCGGCCTGGGCTTCTCCTCCGGCCTGACCTTCAATGTGGGCGGTACCTCCATCACCCTCACCGGTCTGGCCATCGCCGCTCTGGCCGGCATCATCCTCAATGCCATCCTTCCCGGCAACGACTATGAGTTCGGCACCAACCCCGAGGGCGACCAGAACCGGGGCATTCACGCGCAGTAATTGCGGAATATCAAATGAAATCAGACCGCCGTTCGGCCGAAAGGTCGGGCGGCGGTCTTTCTTAAAACCAGAGCGGAGCAATCCTAAAAAATTGATTAAATCCGAAGCGTGCTTCTTGCGTGGGTGGGAAAAATAAGATAGAATGAGACCACCAAGACGGGAAACCGTATGAATGAAGGAGGTTTCATTACCATGGGATTTTTCGATAATTTTAAAGAGAAAGCCACCGATCTGGCCCAGGCCGGTGTGGCTCAGTCCAAGCGGCTGGCGGAGATTGCCAAGCTGAAGACCGCCAATTTGGGCGAGGAGGACACCATTAAGAAGGCCTATATTGAGCTGGGCAAGCTGTACTATGCCGAGCATGGCAGTGCGCCTGACGGCGCCTATGCCGCCGCCTGTGAGAAGATTACCGCTGCCCGGGCCGCCATCGAGACCAACAACGACCGGATCGCCCAGCTGAAGAACAGCAGCGACGAGGACGTCGAGGTGGTCACCTTTGTGGAGGCGAATCCCGTCAGCCAGCCTGAGCCCGCCCAGGAGTCTCAGGAGGTTCAGGAGCCGGAGCAGGCCGAGGAGCCCAAGAGCGAGGAATAAGCCGACAGGTCCGTCCCGGCGGAGGCCGGGACGGGCTGCGGTTTTTACAAGTTATCTGCCGTGCATAGGCCGGCGGATCGGGAAAGGAACGGTTTTTATGCTGTTTTTAGGATATCCCAAGTGTTCCACCAGCCAGCGGGCCAAAAAGTTTTTGGACAGCCGGAATGTATCCTATGTCCAGAGGGATATTAAGGAGGACAATCCCACGCTGGAGGAACTGACCCGCTGGACGGAAGAGAGCGGACTTCCCCTGAAAAAATGGTTCAACACCTCCGGGCAGATCTACAAGGCCATGGGGTTGAAGGATAAACTCCCCCAGATGTCCCGGGAGGAGCAGCTCGGCCTGCTGGCCGGGGACGGCATGCTGGTAAAGCGGCCCATTCTGGTGGGAGAGCAGTTTGTGCTGGTGGGCTTCCGCCAGGAGGAGTGGGAAGAGCACCTGTCCAAAACATAAATTTCCAGCTTAACGGATGTTTCCAGTTTGAGTTTGGGGAACACAGAGGCCGCAGGCATCTGCTCCGGGCCGGCTGGTAATGCTGGAAGGGCTCTCCACGGTTGAAGCCCCACATTGCAGGCCATAATGAAAAGGCGGACGGCAAACGTGCCGTCCGTTTTTTGCTTGCAAGGGGGTGGAAGCGTGGAACAAGAACCAAAACAACAGGGCGGCTGTGGCATGGCGCTGTTGTGGCTGGGGGCAGCGTCGGTGTTTGTGGCTGTGATTTTTCTGGCTGTGCTGACGTGGGGCCGGGAGGAGCCGACGGTGCCCGCCATGCTGCAGCTGTCCGCCCAGACCGTGGAGACGGGGAGCGAAGCCCAGGAGAGCCGGATGGTCATTCCTCTGGGAAAGGCAGTGGGCATCAAACTCTTTTCGGACGGCGTGCTGGTGGTAGGCCTGTCTCCCGTGGAGACGGAGCAGGGAACCTGCTATCCCGGCCGGGACAGCGGCCTGAAAACGGGCGACCTCATTACCCACATCGATGGGGAGGAGGTGGACACCATTGAGGAGATTCAGCAGGCGGTGGCCCAGCGGGCGGGGGAGTCCCTGGCCATCCAGGCGGTGCGGGACCAGCAGCAGCTTCAGCTGACAGTGGCGCCCGTGGAGAACAACCAGGGTGTGTACCAGCTGGGTGTGTGGCTGCGGGACTCCATGGCCGGGATTGGCACCATGACCTTTTATGACCCGGACAGTCAGATGTTTGCGGCCCTGGGCCACGGCATCAACGACGTGGATACGGCCATGCTGATGCCGCTGGAGTCGGGCAGCATCATGCCCGCCACGGTGGCTGACGTGAAAAAGGGTACCAGCGGCCAGCCCGGTGAGCTTCACGGGGAGTTTGATCTGACTACGGACCTGGGCACCTTGTATGCCAATACCAGCCGGGGCATTTTTGGGCATTTGGCCCAGCAGACCCTGGTTCAGGGGCTGCAGCCGGTCCCGGTGGCGCGGCAGGACGAGGTGGAGGAGGGAGAGGCGGAAATCCTCTCCAATATCCGGGGGGACCAGGTGGAGACCTTTTCCATCCGGATCACCCGGGTCAGTGACACCGGGGACGGAACCCGGAGCCTGATGCTGGAAGTGACCGATCCCGAGCTGCTGGAAAGCACCGGAGGAATTGTCCAGGGTATGAGCGGCTCTCCCATTCTCCAGAATGGAAAGCTGGTGGGGGCGGTGACCCACGTGCTGGTCAATGATCCCACCCGGGGCTATGGAATTCTGGCCCAGGATATGCTGGACCAGGCGGGCCTGGAGACGGACGCCAAGGCGTCCTAAGGGGTGTGTCCCCGGTCTCTGCCTTCCGGAGGAGGGTGGAGACCGGGGACTTTTTCCAGTTGGTTTACCCCTGGGAGAAGGTGGGACAAAAAACAAGAAAAGAGAAACATAAGAAAGAAAAAGCAAAAAAATTGGTAAAAAAATTTGTGAATGTGTCGAAATTAAAGGAACGGTTTATTGCCATAATTTTCCAAAAACATCTTGCGTACGCTGTCTGATTGTGCTAAATTGTAGGTGACCGGTCGAAATAGACGGACGCCCTCCGACGGGTGGTCCGAAATTTAGGATAGATCGTTGAAATGGAGAGGAGAATTAAAACATGGAGGCTGTCAAGCGCATAGTATTGGCGGACACCGGAGAGGAATTCCGCCTTTCACTGGCCAGCCACATCAACGACGAAACAGACATGCAAGTGGTGGGCGAGACCGGCGACGGCATGGAACTGCTGCACATGGTGCGGGAGCTGGAGCCGGACGCGGTCGTGATGGAGATGGTGCTCACGGGCATGGATGGCCTGGAGGTGCTGGAAGAGCTGAACAAGCTGGAGCACCGGCCCAAGGTTCTGATTTTGTCCAGCTACATCCGCAGCGCAGCGGTAGAGGCAGCGGCGGCACGGGGAGCGGATTTCTATCTGACCAAGCCCAGCCGCCCGTCCACGGTGTGCGAGCGTATCCGGCAGATGACCTCTGGAGGAGTGGAGGCGGAGCGGGATAGCAGAGGAGTCAACATGGAGACGCGGGTGACCGCGATTATCCATGAGGTGGGAGTGCCGGCCCACATTAAGGGATACCAGTACCTGCGGGAGGCCATCCTGATTGCGGTCAATGACATGGATGTGATCAACGCCGTGACCAAGGTGCTCTACCCCGAGGTAGCCAAGCGGTTTGGGACCACAGCCAGCCGGGTGGAGCGGGCCATCCGCCACGCCATCGAGGTGGCCTGGGACCGGGGCGATCTGGAGACGCTGCAGAAGTACTTCGGGTACACTGTCAGCAATACGAAGGGTAAGCCGACCAATTCCGAGTTTATCGCCATGATTGCCGACCGCCTGCAGCTGCAGCTGCGGCAGAACTGAGACCTGACCGGAGGGTAAAATATTCCGGTAAGAGATAGAGAAGGACAGGTGAAGTGCAATGACCATCAATTATGTACCCAGAGGAGTTTGCTCCCGAAACATTACCATTGAACTGAAAGACGACGTGATTGAGTCGGTGAAGGTAGTGGGGGGCTGCAGCGGAAATCTGCAGGGGCTGTCCAGCCTGCTGCGGGGTATGCGCCGGGAAGACGCCATCCAGCGGCTGGAGGGCATCCGGTGCGGGATGAAATCCACCTCCTGTCCGGATCAAATTGCCAAAGCGCTGAAGACGGCGCAGTAACCATTATGATAAATACGAATGCTCCAACGGCCTTCCAGTGGAAGGCCGTTTTTTTATGGATTTAAACTGGAAAGCAAGAGAATATTGGGGAAATTGCCTGTATCAAGCTAAAAATAAGCTTAAAATGAATTTTTATATAAAGTATTATGTCAAAAATGGAAGATAATGTAATATTTAAAAATTTTATTTTTTATGCTGATTTTTTTAACGAAAAAAAGCGAAATTTCGGAAGTTATGTAAAAGTGCAATAAAACGACAAAAGAATAGATTGCTTTTTTGGACGAAATAGAGTACAATAAAAAACGTCAAGAAGCCATACCTATAAGAAAGATATGGATTGGAGGAATTCAAAATGAAAAAGAAGCTTGCTCTTGCTCTGGCTGCCGTAATGGTTCTCTCCATGGCACTGACCTCCTGCGGCAAAGATTCCAGCTCCGCCTCTTCCGGCGGCGGATCGTCCACCGGCGGTGGTAGCTCCGTTTCTTCCGGCGGCAGTGAGTCCGGCCTGTCCCCCAAGGAGGGCGGCACCAGCCTTACCTTCACCACCGGCGGCGAGACCGGCACCTATTATGGCTTCGGCAGTGTGATTGCCGGTAAGGTCAGCGATATGACCAGCACCTCTGTGAAGGCCATCTCCTCCGGCGGATCCGACGCCAACATCAAGAACATGCTCCAGGGCGACGCCCAGATCGGCTTCTCCCAGTCCGACGTTATGGTCTACGCCTACAACGGTGAGCGCACCTTTACCGATGCCATCACCAACTTCTCCGTAGTGGCCAACCTCTACATGGAGCAGGTCCAGATCGTTACGCTGGATCCCGACATCAAGACTGTGGCCGACCTGAAGGGTAAGACGGTCTCCGTGGGTGCTTCCGGTTCCGGCGTGTACTTCAACGCTGTGGACGTGCTGGGCGCCTATGGCCTGGACATCGAGAAGGACATCACTCCTACTTATCAGGACTTCGCCAACTCCACCGAGGCTCTGAAGGACGGCCAGATTGACGCCGCCTTCGTAGTGGCCGGCGCTCCCACCACCGCTGTTACCGACCTGGCCTCCGGCCGCGACGTGTATCTGGTCAGCCTGGACCAGGAGCACATCGACGCTCTGATTGAGACCTCCCCCTATTACAGCCCCGCCACCATCAGCAAGGACGTGTACGGCACTGCTGAGGACGCCACCACCGTGGCCATCGGCGCTGTGGTCATCGCCCGGGACGACGTGTCTGAGGCTGACGTCTACAACTTCCTGTACGGTACCTTCGAGGACATCCCCAACCTGTCTCACGGCAAGGCCGCTGAGCTGGATCTGGAGTTCGCCTCCTCCGTTACCTCCATCGGTTATCACCCCGGCGCCGTTGCCTACTTCGCCGACAAGGGGATTACCGTTCCTGCCAAATAAGCAGAGTTCCCAATTAAGCCGATAGTGAGGGCGGCTGCGGCGGCCTAGCCCGCCGCAGCCGCCCTTCTTCTATGCTTAAGGGTCTGCGAACGCCCCGGAGCAGATGTGTCTGCGCCTGGCGGGACGCGGAGACCTGTGCTCCGTGGTGTGTCTCGCGGGGAGAAAGGAGAACATTTATGGAACCCAATGAGAGAGAAAATCGGACAAACATACCGCCGGAGGTAGATACCTCGGTGGGCAGCGCGGCGGACGTGGACGCCATCATGAAGAAGTATGACAAGGAGTCCAACACCCGCATCTGGGAGGGGACGCCCAAGACCGTCATCCGGGTTTTAGGCATTCTCTTCTCCTGCTACTGTATTTTTTCCACGCTGAAAGGCTGGCCCACGCTGCAGGAACAGAAGCTGAACATTTTCCTGGGCCTGATTCTGATTGTGGGCTATTTGCACTACCCCATCCGAAAGGGACATGTGCGGCCCAATCACCTCCCCTGGTACGATATTATCATTATGATTGCGGGAGCATTTCCCTTCTTCTACTTTGCCTATAAGGCAAACGAAGTGATTAAGCTCTCCAGCTTTGTAACCAATGACCCCAAAATGGTGGTGCTGGCCATTATCGGTGTGCTGGCCTTTATGGAGCTGTGCCGCCGGTGTGTGGGCATTCCTATTTTGTGCGTGCTGGGCGCGCTGCTGATCTACGCCCTGTCCACCGTCCGCTTCGGCAAGGTGGTCTATGACCTCTTTTATACCACCAACGGCATCATGGGTACCCCCATCAATGTCTGCCAGAAGTACATCGTCATCTTCATCATCTTTGGTGCGTTCCTGGAGCGTACCGGCATCGCCAACTTCTTCATCAACCTGGCCAACTGCGTGGCTGGCTCCTCCGCGGGCGGCCCGGCCAAGGTGGCCGTCATCTCCTCCGCTCTGTGCGGCATGGTGTCCGGCTCCTCCGTGGGCAACACCGTGACCACCGGTTCGGTGACCATCCCCATGATGAAGAAGACCGGCTACAAGCCTGAGTTTGCCGGCGCCGTAGAGGCCGCCGCTTCCACCGGCGGTCAGATCATGCCCCCCATCATGGGCGCAGCCGCCTTCCTCATGGCCGAGTATATGAACCGGCCCTACGCCGAGGTGGCACTGAAGGCGATTCTCCCCGCTGTCCTCTACTTTACCGGCATCTACATCGCCGTCCATCTGGAGGCCAAAAAGCTGGGCCTGAAGGGCATTCCCAGAAGTGAGCTGCCCAAGTTCAGCAAGCTGCTGCCCAAGATTTACCTGCTGCTGCCTCTGGTGGTGCTGGTGGTGCTGGTGTCTACCCAGACCCGGACCATGCAGACCTCCGCTGCCATCGCCATCCTCATTACCATCATTGTGGGTGTGATCAACACCCTAATCAACAAGGCCGCCCATATTGATGAGCCTAGTGAGGAATTCACCCTTACCAAGTTCTTTGACGCCCTGGAAGCAGGCGGTAAGAGCGCCGTTACCGTGGCTGTGGCCTGCGCCATGGCCGGTCTGGTAGCCGGCTGCATCACCACCACCGGTTTGGCCTCCACCCTGATTTCCACCATCGTCAAGGTCTCCGGCGGACAGGCGATCATCGCCCTGTTCCTCACCATGATTTGCTGTATCGTTCTGGGCATGGGCGTGCCTACCACCGCCAACTTCTGCATTATGGCGTCCACCTGCGCCCCCATCCTGATGGACAGCCGCATCGGCATCGTCCCCGTGGCCGCCTACTTCTTCGTGTTCTACTTCGGCATCGTGGCCGACATCACCCCGCCCGTGGCCCTGGCCGCCTACGCCGGTTCCGCCATCGCCAAGGCGCCGCCTATGAAGACGGCTCTCAACGCCACACGGCTGGCCATTGCCGCCTTCATTGTGCCTTACATCTTTGCCAACAGCCCGGTGATGCTCTTTGAGTTTGAGGAGGGGCTGTCCACCGCAATGATTGTCCTCCAGGTGGTACAGATTTGTGTCTCTTCGCTGCTGGGCATCTTCGGTGTGGCCGCCGCGCTCAACGGCTATATCTTCGGCAAGATGAATCCGCTGTTCCGTATCCTGATGGCCGTGGGTGGCCTGGGAATGATGATTCCCGGCACCGTCACCGACGTCGTGGGACTGGTTCTCGTGGGCGGTATCTATTTCTTCCAGCGTATGAACGCCAAGAAGACCGTACGGGCCTGACCTCACAAAGAAAACCGGATGGCATAGCCATCCGGTTTTTTATAAAATCAAAGGCCTCCGACTATGCCGGAGGCCTTTTCTCATTGGTTATCGGCGGGTTCCGCGGTAGTTGCCGCGCTGGCGGCCTCCCACGCCGCTGCGATAGCGGCGGCGCTTGCGGAAGACCAGGAGCTTCAGCAGGACCACAATTACCACCAGCAGGACCACAACCAGAATCAGCTTCACGGTGGAGGACTGGAAGAAGTTGATGAACTGCTGCTTTTTGTAGAGCAGCTCGGAGCGCTCCACCGAGGTGACCGCCACCAGATCCAGAGTGCCGTACACCTCATCCTCGTAGTAGAGCTTCATGGTGCCCAGTACCTTTCCCTCTTCCACAGGGGCCTCTACGGTATCGGAGAAGAGGGTGATTTCGCTTTCAATCAGTTCGGTGTCCAGGTCCTTGGGGAGGGTACAGGTGATGGAGCCCTGGGGCTTAACCAGTACGGAGTCAGCCTGGCGGGAGAGGGTGACCTTCACCTCAGCCACCGGCTCATCGCCCTTGGTGAGGGTGACCCGGCTGAAGCTGCTGAAGCCCCACTTCAGCAGATTGGAGCTGGAGATCAGCTGGCCCTGACGCAGGTCAGAGTAGCCGGCAACCTGTACCGGGCCGGAGCCCAGCACCACGGAAATGAGCAGGGTGTCGCCATCCTCGGCGGCAGCCACCAGACAGCGGCCTGCCTCATCGGTGTTTCCCGTCTTGCCGCCGATGCACTTGTCGTAGACATAGCCGCTGTAAGTCCAGTTGGAGATCAGACCGTTGGTGTTGTAGTACATCCGCTCCCCGGACATGTTGGTGGCGGGGACCGTGTGGACGGCGGTGCCAATGATGGTGCGGAAGAGATCGTACTCCAGAGCGGCCTTCATGATGAGGGCCAGGTCGTAGGCGGTGGAGTAGTGGTCCTCATTGTGAACGCCGGAGGTGTTGGTGAAGTGGGTACCCTGACAGCCCAGCTCCCCGGCCTTGCGGTTCATGTGTTCCACAAAGGCCTCAATGGAGCCGTCCACGGTCACAGCCAGCACGTTGGCGGCGTCGGCGGCGGAGGGGACCAGGAGGCAGTACAGAAGCTCTTCCACCGACAGCTGTTCACCCAGCTTCAGGTTGGCGATGACGTAGCTGCCGCCGGAGGGAATCCCCTGCATACGGGTCTCGCCGGCAGTCACCATGGTGTCGGCGGTGAGCTGGCCGCTTTTGATGGCGTCCAGAACCAGAAGGGCGGTCATTACCTTGGTGGTACTGGCGGGGTAAGCCTTCTCATAGGCGTCCTTGTCGTAGAGGACATCGCCATAGTTGGCATCCAGAAGGACGGCGTTGGTGCAGTAGACCTCCGGCTCATCCAGCGCGGCGGCGGGGAGAGGAACGAACAGGGAAAGCACCACAGGGATGAGCAGCAGCCAGGCAAAAAAACGATTTTTTTTCATAGGAAAATCTCCGTATGTATGTTATACTAATTATGTATGTGCAGATGAACTGCCGGAACGATTGGTTTTATTATAGCAAAGGAACACCGGCTTCGCAAGAGCGGAAGGGGGAGAACCATGGCTGGAATATCCCGGTATGAGCAGGTGGCGTTGGGGCTGACAGCGGCCTTTGTGCTGTTCACCGGCGGGTGGTTTTTGTCCCGTCAGAGTGATGCCCAGCCCTATCAGGTGACCACCACCCAGACAGCCCCCGCGGAGCAGGAGGCAGTGGCCGCTGCCTCCCAGCCTGCAGAGGAAGCCGAAGAGGAGCGCCCCGACAGCTTGCTGGAGGGGGAGCTGATTGATATCAATACGGCCGGTGCGGAGGACCTGCAGCGGCTGCCGGGCATCGGAGAGAAGCGGGCCCAGGCCATTTTGGACTACCGGGAGGAACACGGCCCCTTCCAGACCGTGGATGAACTGGACAACGTGGATGGCATCGGAGAGGGAATCCTCTCAGGCCTGCGGGATTATGCGACGACAGGAGCACAAAAGCCGGAAGAATAAGGAGCAAGGCATGGCTAAGATTTTAGTGGTAGATGACGAGCAGGTGCTGGTCAAGGGCATCAAATTCAACCTGGAGCATGAAGGCTACCAGGTGGAGGTGGGCTACGACGGGGAGCAGGCGGTAGAGCTGGCCCGGGAGGGCAGCTTTGACCTCATTATTCTGGACCTGATGATGCCCAAAATTGACGGCCTTCAGGCCTGTATGCGCATTCGGGAGTTTTCCAACGTGCCCATTATCATGCTCACGGCCCGCAGTGAGGATACCGATAAAATTATCGGCTTTGAGTATGGGGCGGATGACTATATTACAAAGCCCTTCAATATCCTGGAGGTCAAGGCCCGCATCCGGGCCCTGCTGCGCCGCTCCGGAGCAGCGGAGCAGAAGCAGTCGGAGAACGTGCTGACCGTGGGCCACATCAAGCTGGACACCGGGGAGCGCTCGGCCTGGAAGTCGGGGGTGAGCGTGGAGCTGACGGCCAAGGAATTTGACCTGATGGAGCTGCTCATGCGCAACCCCGGCCGGGTGTTCAGCCGGGAGAACCTGCTCAACGTGGTGTGGGGCTATGAGTATATTGGAGACTATCGCACCGTAGACGTCCATGTGCGGCGCCTGCGGGAGAAGCTGGAGCTGGACCCGGCCAACCCGGAGTACATCCGCACCAAGTGGGGTGTGGGCTATTATCTGGCCAACCGGAGCAGCGGACAGAACTGAGACAGAGACAGCGGGAAAGGAGGCAGCAAAGGGATTGGAAAGCGAACGGCAAAAGAAACATAAAGTCCCCTTTTTCTCCTCCCTGCAGGTGAAGTACGCCATGAGCTATCTGGTGATCTTTGCCGTGGTGCTGGTGCTGATGAATACCTATCCCGTGGTCGCCTCCCAGGACCTGCTGTTTCGTTCCAAGCGGGACTCGCTGAAAAGCCAGGCGGCGGTGATGGCCTCCGCGCTGATGGAGCTGGAGACGCTGTCCTCCGACCAGGTGGTACGGGTTATGAACATGCTGGACAGTGTGGGGCTGACCCGAATTCTGGTGACGGATCCGGCGGGGCTTGTCCTCTATGACAGCCAGAAGGACGGCGTGGACCAGGAGCAGGACCAGGACCAAGAGGAGACGGAGGAGCCGGCCCAGACAGAGTATTCCTATGCGCTCTATCAGGAGATTGTCCTTGCCCTCAAGGGGAAGGATGTGTTTTGCTCCAAGTATGTCAATAAAGTGTTTGTTTCCACGGTAGCAATGCCCATTGTCTACCGTGGGATGATCATCGGAGCCATCTATATTGTGGAGCTGGATGCGGATCAGGGTGCCCTGCTGCTCAACCTGCAGCAGAACCTGCGCTCCATCTCCCTGGTGATCGCCGTGGTTACGCTGGTGCTCAGCGCCATTTTTTCGAAAATGCTTACCGCCCGGATCGCAGCCCTGCTGCGGGCCATCCGCATCGTGGGGGAGGGAGAGTATGGCCATCGGCTGCAGCCGGTGGGCCGGGATGAGATGGCACAGCTGGCGGAGGAATTCAACCAGCTCACCGACCGCCTCCAGACCACGGAGGAGGTGCGGCGGCGCTTTGTCTCGGATGCCAGCCATGAGCTCAAGACTCCGCTGGCCTCCATCCGGCTGCTGACCGACTCCATTCTACAAAATGACCACATGGACCAGGAGACCGTCCGGGACTTTGTCTGCGACATCGGCGATGAGGCGGAGCGCCTGACCCGCATCACTGAGCACCTGCTGGCCCTGACCCGTTTGGACAGCCTTCCGGCAGGAAAAACGGTACCGGTGGATGTGTCCAAGGTGGCCCAGCGGGCGGCGGGACGGCTGGGGCCGGTGGCCGACGCGGCGGGCGTTACCATTGAGAGCAGTTTGAAGCCGGGCTGTATGATTCTCTGCACGGAGGATGAGCTGTACCAGATTTGCTTTAATCTTCTGGAAAATGCGGTGAAGTATAACTTCCCCGGCGGCTACGTCTACCTGTCCGTCTATTCCGACAAGGACCAGGTGCTGCTGGAGGTGGGAGATACCGGAATCGGAATTCCGGAGGAGGATTTGCCCAAGGTGTTTAACCGCTTCTACCGGGTGGACAAGGCCCGTTCCCGGGCGGCGGGAGGCACCGGACTGGGGCTGTCCATTGTGCGGGACACCGTCCGCCGCCACGGCGGCTGGGTGACGGCCCGGCGCAGAAATCCGGAAGGCAGCCTGTTTACGGTGGGCTTCCCCCTGTACGTGCCTGAGACAGAGGAGGAACCGTCATGAAACGATGGCTTTTGATGCTGCTGGCGGTTCTGGTGCTGGCAGGCGCAGTGGGCTGCAGCCGGACGCAGAAGGAGGAGCCGGAGGGCTATGTCCTGTATTTTACCGTGAGTGGGGAGCAGGAGTACGGAGCGGCGCTGGATACGCAGCCCTATGAGGGCGCGGAACCGGCCACCGTGGATACGCTGCTGGAGGCGCTGCTGGCCGGTCCCACTCAGGAAGGCCTGACCTCTCCATTCCCTCGGGGCGTTTCTGTGGTCCGTTGGGAGCTGGACGAGGAGAGCGGTACCCTGAAGCTTACCATGTCGGAGCAGTACAGCGGCCTGGGCGATATTTCCCTGACCCTGGCGGACTACTGCATCGTGCTGACCCTGTGCCAGCTGGAGGGCGTGGAGGGAGTGGAGATCCACTCTGCCGGTTATTCCAGCAACTACCGCAGCCATCAGCTGCTTCGGCCCGGAGAGGTGGAGCTGAGTCCGCCGGAGCGAGATGGGTCTTGACAAAATAGTTCTGGTTCTGTAATCTTACTACAATCCGCGAAATAGAAAGAAGGTTTTATCCATGAGCAATTATTCCATTGAGACCAAGTGCGTCCAGGGCGGCTATACCCCGGGCAACGGGGAGCCCCGTCAGATTCCCATTATCCAGTCCACTACCTTTAAGTATGCGACCAGCGAGGATATGGGCAAGCTCTTTGACCTGGAGGCCAGCGGATATTTCTATACCCGTCTGCAGAACCCCACCAACGACTATGTGGCGGCCAAGATCTGTGACATGGAGGGCGGAACCGCTGCCATGCTCACTTCCTCCGGCCAGGCGGCCAACTTCTACGCCATTTTTAACATTGCCAACTGCGGCGACCATGTGATTGCTTCTTCCACCATTTACGGCGGAACCTACAATCTGTTCCACGTCACCATGCGGAAGATGGGCATCGACTTCACCTTCGTGGAGCCCGACTGCTCTGACGAGGAGCTGGAGGCCGCCTTCAAGCCCAACACCAAGGCCGTGTTCGGCGAGACCATCGCCAATCCTGCGCTGACGGTGCTGGATATCGAGCGGTTTGCCAAGGCCGCCCATGCCCATGGTGTACCTCTGATCATGGATAACACCTTTGCCACCCCGGTGAACTGCCGTCCCATCGAGTGGGGCTGTGACATCGTCACCCACTCCACCACCAAGTATATGGACGGCCATGGCGCCGGCGTGGGTGGCTGCATTGTGGACAGCGGCAAGTTTGACTGGATGGCCCATGCGGATAAGTTCCCCGGCCTGACTACTCCCGACGAGAGCTATCACGGCATCACCTACGCCGAGAAGTTTGGCCAGGGCGGCGCCTTTATTACCAAGTGCACGGCTCAGCTCATGCGGGACTTCGGCTCCATCCAGTCCCCCCAGAATGCGTTCCTGCTGAACCTGGGCCTGGAGAGCCTCCACGTGCGTATGCCCAAGCACTGTGAGAACGGTCTGGCCGTGGCCAAGTACCTGAAGAACCACCCCAAGATTTCCTTTGTCACCTATCCCGGCCTGGAGGGCGACAAGTACTATGACCTGGCCAAAAAGTATATGCCCAACGGGACCTGCGGCGTGGTCTCCTTCGGCTTCAAGGGTGGCCGTACTGCGGCAGAGACCTTCATGAAGCACCTGAAGCTGGCTGCCATTGAGACCCACGTTGCCGATGCCCGTACCTGCTGTCTGCATCCCGCCTCCGCCACTCACCGTCAGATGAACGACCAGGAGCTGGTGGCCGCGGGCATTACCCCGGATCTGGTGCGGTTCTCCTGCGGCATTGAGGATGCGGCTGATTTGATTGCCGACATCGAGCAGGCCCTGGAGCAGGTGTAATAAACAGCGGCGGGGCAGAGACCACTCTGCCCCGCCGGAAAGGAAGAGAACGATGAGATCAGGAACGGTTTTGATGTATAATTGCTCCGGTCCGGAGTACTCCAAGTTGCGGCAGATTTTTGCCATGCTGCGTCTGCGTATGCGTCCGGTGGAGCCGGAGCGGTACCATGTGCCCCTGGGCCAGTTGGCCGAGGGAAAGGGCGAGAGCGGAGAACCCGCACAGGCCATTGAGGAGTCCATGCTGGTTTTCTGCGGCCTGGGCCAGGCATTACTGAACCAGGTCCTGGAGGTCATCCGTTTGGCCCAGCTGCCGCCCATTCCACTGAAGGCTGTACTCACCGAATCCAACAGGGAGTGGGATACGGTGCAGCTCTATGAGGAGCTGAAGAAGGAGCGGGAGGCCATTGCGGCCAGTGAGAAGGCGTCTGACTGAAGCTTTTTTCCAGAAAAAGCAGAAAGATGCGAAAACCCCGTTGACAAATAGCTTCTGGGAAAGTATAATAATTTAGCGGTTTGAAAAAACCGCGCTTTGCGGCTGTGCTGGAATTGGTAGACTGGCAAGCTTGAGGTGCTTGTGTCCGGACGGGCGTACGGGTTCGACTCCCGTCAGCCGCACCAAGTCGGCGCGAACGATATGACGTTCGCGCCGACTTTTTATATAAATTTGTTGAGCCAGCTGTAGGTCGCTAGTATTAATGCGGGAAAAGAAAGACATCTGCTTAAGCAGATGTCTTTCTTTTAGCGATTGTGCAATACAAAACTTGCGTAAAAGTGCGGAGTTGCTATGGAAAATCCTGTCCCTTTATACGAGACAAAAGCATGGACACATTTTAAGTATTATCAGTAGTCAAATTTCCACATATAGTTTCGTTCATCCATAGAATGACCACAGAGTTGGGCCATTTGGGCTACGAAGAACCGTTCCAGAGGGATCATGACCACAGAATTAAAGAATTCTGCAATTCTGGGGTCTAACCGTTCTTCGATTCCAGTATCCTTGGCATCGATGACAAAATACCGTTTTGCATAGACTTTCAAGAATTTCAGTACCCGTTCATCTAAAAAGCGGGAACGACCGGTAGACATTAATAAAACAATGGGTTGTTGAGGATTGGTCATCTCAAAGGGGCCGTGGAAGTACTCACCACTGTGGATTGTGATGGCATTGCGCCAACTCATCTCCATTAAGTGGCAGTTAGCCATGGAATAGGCGGTTCCATATAACGGACCTGCGCCCAAAATCTGGAATACCGAGTCATTTTGAAACTCCCGAGCAAAGGACTGGGCGGCGGGAAGCATTTCTTTTTTGCTCTTGGCAACAATATCATCGATTTGAGAAAAGGCGGCCATACCTTCAGCGTACAAGGGGTAGCTTTCAAATTGATGAAGGATCTCGAGGGCTAAACGCAAAGACATAGACTGATTGGACAGGGAATAAATTTGGTCGTCGCCGTTGGAATAAACGACTACGTACTCGCCCACCTTTGCCATTCCGGTTTCCATAGAGCCCGTCATGGCAATGGTGACAGCGCCGGCCGCTTTGGCTGTTTCAACAGCTTTGACTGTTTCTGCTGTAGCTTTTAAGGAGCAGCAGATAACGATGCAGCGTTCGTCCAAGCATTTAGGTGTTACAAAGTTAAACTCATTGCTATTATAAATTTTGACGCTAATGTCGTTTGCTTCGCTTTCCAACAAGTATTTACCCGGATAGATAGCGGCTTGGGAACCGCCGCATGCAACAAAGATGACGGCCTTTAAGCCCCCGCGCTGACTCATTTTTTCTTTGATTTCTGCTATCATTGTTGTGATTTCCATAGTATACTCCCTTCAGCAAGCGAAATAACTAATATAAACTAATAATAACTTATGAGTAAATAATATCGTAGATTTTTTATGATGTCAAGAGTAATTATAAAAATATCTTGACAAATCACTAATTATAACTAATATAAGTATATAGATGTTTTGAGGGGGCGATGTTAGTGCGCATTATAGGTGTGGGTGATAATGTTTGCGATAAGTATCGTACACTTTCGAGAATGTTTCCTGGCGGTCAGGCGCTAAATGTGGCCGTTTATGGAAAAATGCAGGGATGGGACAGCGCTTTTTTAGGTGTTTTCGGCAGAGACTTGGTTGCCCAACACGTGAAGAAAACCCTTGATACTTTGGAAATTGACCGAAGTCGGTGTCGGGAATATGACGGTGAAAATGGGTATGCTGTGGTAGATCTGGTGGATGGGGATCGGGTTTTTGTGACGAGCAACAAGGGAGGGGTTCTGCGGGAACATCCCTTGAATTTGGATAGAGATGATTTAGAATACTTAAGTGGCTTTGATTTGATTCACACTAGCAATAACAGCTATCTGGACAATCAACTTCCTAAGCTGGCAGAGCTGCCTGGCCTAGTTTCTTATGATTTTTCCAAGTCATGGATGGATGAAAAACGGCGTGCGGCGGTCTGTCCCTATTTGGACGCAGCTTTCTTATCGTGTTCTGATTTAAAGGACGAACAAGTTGAAGAACTTGTACGAAGCATGTATATGCAAGGATGTCCTTTGGTCTTGGCTACGATGGGAGAAAGAGGCGCATTGCTGTGGAATGGAACCCATATGGTGCGTCATCGTCCGACTTTAGTTAAAGCTGTGGACACATTGGGCGCGGGCGATTCCTTTGCCGCAGGTTTTTTGACAACTTATCTTGCCTTACATGATTTTTCAGAGGAAGGCCTCAGAACGTGTATGGAGGCGGGGGCCGCATTGTCCGCACGAATCTGTATGGTTCAAGGAGCATTTGGTTACGGAACAGCGATGGTATAAGTGAGAAAAATATGGAGCGAACCAGGGGTACAATAAGACCGCGTGGTACGCTCCATATTTTTGTGTCAACTGGTTAATAATGATTGCGAGGATGGTTGGCGAGCCAGAGTTTCCAAAGAAGGACAATGGCCACCACCAAAAACAGAGCTGCTGCAGGTCTGTTATAGGTAACTTTTTCATACAGATCGCCTTCCCCAGGGAGCGGAAGAGGGACCGGATCAATGGGGAGTCCGCTGGAAGAATAAATATTTTTCATACCCAACAGATTAATGACGGGAGTTCCTTGCCGCAGAAAGCGCTGGACCAGTCCGTCTCCCGTTTCTCCTGTGGGCAAGTGAGTCAGAATACCTCCGTCCAAACGGGTCATGAGGGAGGAACCACCAAAAGAGAGTAGATTTCCTCCAATATTGACAAAGCAGGAAATAGGCGCAGCATTGTAATATTGAAAGCGAAAGTCCAAGTTTTCTCTCAGATCCTCAAATGTGAGAATGGAGTAGCCAGCATGTGAGAGACGTGCTTGTATGCTTGACACCAGGGAGGGGTCCATATCAGATCCCAAATCATGCTGTCCCCCCATGCTGATATAAGCGCTTCTTTGAGTGATAATTCCTTGTTTCCAAAGGAGCAGTTCCATATCCGGGTAGGTCAATTCAGGTAGTGTAGCTCCGTATGTGGAGGCCCCTACGGACGAGAACACAATCCCCGTGACATCCAATTCCTCCATGGCGCAGAACAGAGCGATATTCACCGCAGGAAAGGAACCAGACAGGTTAACGGCTATGGTATCTCCAGGGCTCACGCCCGCTTCCAAGAGAAGATGGACCAACAGTGCACCAGAATTAGGATTTGTAGTAGTGCGTTTTGCCTCTAGTTGTCCTTGCGTTGTAGTGATGCCGGTAAACATTGGTCCGATCAATCCGGTAGCATTGGGATCATCCTCTACATCGACGGGGAGCAGAGACAGGCGTTGCGTTCGTACTGCCTCGTAGGCTTGCGCGGTACGCTGCGAGGCTGCCAGCATGATATCGTGTTCCGGAACTGGAGAGAAAGAGGCTGTATAGGAAAGAAACCAGCATCCGACAATCACAAGGGCCAGCAGGGACAGCAACCAGCGGGTTCCTTTGATTGATCGCATAGTCACAGTGCCATCCCTCCAAAGGCGGTATTAAGCAGCCATAGCAGTCCAACGACAATTCCTAAAGCAATAAGTGTTTTCCAGATTCCTTGACGCTCAAAGTCGCGGGCGAGAATTCCTGGGATTAGGTAGCCAATGGATAAACTGAGGCTTAGAGGCGTGGCTAGTGAGGCGGTATAGAGGGTGGACAACAACATTTTGAGAACCAGTCCGGTGACAATACAAAGGGCGAAGCGGCGCTGGCCATAGAGAATTGTATAATGGGATAATAATTCTACGATGCCCCAGACAATCAGAGCCATCCCTATTGTGGATACGATACGCATTGGTTGATGGAGAAACAGACAGAAGTAGGCTGGTACGATAATTCCACCGGGAGAGAGACCGGTTGCTTCGGAAAAAATAAGAGCGAGCAGTACGCCCACCGCCAATAATTCATTCATGCTCTGCGTTCGCCTCCATATGCAGGACCAAACGTTCTCCGTCGCCTTTGATGCTCCCAACACCGACAATTAAAGTCCTGTCATCCAGGGAGAAAATATCCTGCCAGCACCTGCGCAGACAGGGGCGTCCTTGACGTTTAAGCAGGCGAACGGGCAGCTGAGAGCCCCGACCCATAATCCAAATGGGAGCTTTTGGGTATACAGGAAAAAAATGACGTTGAAATAGAAGAAAACGATCTGGTCGGTCAGGGCGGTGATTATAGAGAAATAAAATTGGACGCTGCAGATTAATCTGTTTGAGCTGAAGAAGCGTAGAATCTGGATCGTTAACAGAGAACAGATTTAAGAATTCAAGATGTTGTCCCTGATGTCCCCGGAAGTGGTAGGTTTTAGATGCTCCAAAATCAGTGACAGGAGCGGCTTGTGTGGGGAGGACACCTAAATGTGCGCAGATTTGATTCACAAGGGATTGGTTTGCTTGCAGGGGTGGCAATTCCTCAGATGGAGTACAGAGAAGTAAACGACTGTCCAACCGATCACAAGCTTGTTGAAAAATAGATTGACAGGTATTGCTGCCCAGAAACAAAGTACCGTGTTTGGGAATAGCAGAGCAGAATGAACGCGCAATTTCTTCAGGCGTTTCGCCCAGTTCATAAAGGTGGTCACGGCGTAAGTTTGTAATGACCACATACTGACTTTTGACGATACTATATTGACAAATAGACTGAAGCTCGGGACGGACTGCCATGCATTCTAAAATTAATACATCTGCGTGCTCCCGAAAGGCGCGGCGAATGATACGCATTTGTTCTCGGATATTTGCTCGTCCGAGACGGGTCAGTTGATGTTCGCGGCCTTGCGTGTCCAGATAACAGGGGTGAGTGCCCGTAGTTTTAGTGAACACACGAAATCCGTTGGCGCGCAGCGCAGCGTCCAAACGGCGACACACGTCGGTTTTACCTCGGATTCCGTTAACATGAATTACAAAACGAAATGAGGAAAGTGCACGATCATTATACCAACGTTCCGCCAGCAGAAGCAGTATAATAAAAAGATATAATATGACTGCAAAATACCGCACAATAACTCCCCCTATACTGCAAACCAAGTTTATCATATGGTGCACATATGCGTCTATATACTTATATATCTTATTTTGTATTTAAGAAATAATAAAAACTCTTTTTTAATCCACAAAGAGGCTAAAAAGCCAATAAAAAAGTTCGATCTATTGTAAAAAAGAAACAAATAAATCGGCGCTTTGCAAGAAAAAATTGGTTTTTAGTGAGATTAAAGAGATAAAATTGACATGTTCTTTTTAGCGTGCTAATGTAAAAACAACGCTAGGCAAGCTGCAATTTTGCAGACTTGACTGATGCAAAGCAGATGTGTAGAAAGAGAATTACACAGGGAAAAATGTTTCTTGAAGAGAAGGAGGTACACTATGAGTAACAAAAAGAGACTTGGTGCATTGGCCGTCGCGCTATCCATGGTGTTCAGCCTGGTTGCCTGCGGCAACAGCACAGGCCAAAACAGTTCACAGTCATCGTCTCAGAGCAGTACGTCTCAGAGCAGCGGCTCCCAGTCTGAGGCGGAGACTCCGGAGAGCACTTACCCTCTGAATAATCAGGGCGGAATTGCACCGGCCGAAGGCAGTGATGTAGGGACTGCTGCTACCACTGCCAGTACCCGTGACGCTTCTGGCTACAATGGAGCAGTGACATCCGGTAAGCAGGAAGCTTCAGAAGTGGGTGTTGAGGTTCTGAGAGCGGGCGGCAACGCAATTGATGCCTGCGTAGCTACGGCACTCGCAGTTGGTTTCTTTGAGCACAACGCCAGCGGTCTGGGTGGCGGCGGTTTCATGAACATTTATCTGGCTGATGAGCAGAAAAATGTAGCAATCAGCAGCCAGTTCCCTGCTCCTGAGGATGTGCCTCTGGACTATTTTGAGTACATGCTGAAGGAGGATGGTACACTGGACCAGGAGCTGTGGAGCGATTTCCGCACCTCTGCCAAGTCTACCTCCATCATGAAAGCATTGGCCACTTATCAGGTGGCGCTGGATAACTGGGGAACTATGACTCTGGCTGAGATTATCCCCTATGTGACTGAAGCGGCCCAACAGGGTATCCGAGTGACCCAGAACCTCCATGACCTGATTGATAGCTCTTATGAGAAGCTTTATAAAGATGAGGCTTCCCGGGCCATCTGGCTTAAGGATGGTATTTCGGTTCCTGAGGTGGGCGACGTCATCTATAATCCCGACTATATTAATACGCTGAACCTGATTGCGGAAAACGGCATTGAGTATTTCTACGAAGGCCCCATTGCCGAAGAAATTGTTCGCGTTATCCAAGAAGATGGTGGCGTCATGAATATGAACGACCTGAAGAAAGCTATGACGGACGTTCTGATCATTGATGATCCGGTAGAGGTTACCTATCGCGGATATAAACTGTATTCCATGCCTTTGCCCAGCTCTGGCGGTGTAATTACTGGCGAAATTCTGAATATTCTGGAGAATTTCGATATGGCTTCCATGGGCCAGAACACTGCTGAAAGTATCCATGTAATTGCTGAGGCCATGATGCGGGCTTATGCCGACCGGAGCAAGTATCTGGGTGACCCCTCCTTCGGCGATATCCCCGTGGATGGTTTGAGCTCCAAGGAGTATGCAAAGACGCTCTTTGAGCAGATCTCTGATAAGGCTACCACTTCTGTGGATGCCGGCGATCCTACCCCCTATGAGAGCCCCTCGACTACCCATATGTCTGTTATTGACAAGGACGGCAACATGGTGGCTCTGACTCAGTCCAACAGTGCCCACTTTGGCTGCGGCGTCACGGTTCCTGGCTACGGTTTTGTGCTCAGTGATGGTTTGACCAGTTTTGATCCCCAGCAGGGTAAGCCCAATTCCATTGCTCCTGGGAAACTGTCTCTGTCCAGTATGACGCCTACCATCCTGGTCAGCCCCGAGGGTGAACCCATCCTGGTGTCTGGTTCTCCTGGCGGAACCCGTATCATTGCCTGCATGGTGCAGACGATTCTGAATATCGTGGATTACGGTATGGACGCTCAGAGCTCCGCCGATGCGCCTCGTGTCTATGCGGGCGATGACTGTGAGATCAGTGTGGAGGGACGTTTGGATCCGGCGGTTATTGAGGAACTGGAAGCCATGGGGCATACAGTTAATGTTGATGCCGACTATAATGCCAACATGGGCAGTTCGAATACCATCACCTATAATCCGGAAACCGGAGAGCTGCATGCGGCCGGCGACCCGCGCCGTGACTCTCAGGGCGTTGCTTACTAACATTCCGGGACAGGAATAAATGTCTGTCCGGCCGGGGCCGCCTGGCCCTGGCCGGACATCCTATTATAAACTAGATTGTGATCACTTGAAAAGGAGTATTCCAATGAAAAAGGTTCTTTCTCTCGCTTTAGCTGCTGTTTTGACGCTCTCGTTAGCTGCCTGTGGTTCGGAAAAGAATGGATCTGCGTCTGGCGGTGAAAGTAGTTCTCCGGTTTCCTCGGCTCAGGTCAGCGGTCTGACTGAGGCAATTGCAGAAACGCCTGCCATTATTACTTCTGCGGGCCAAAGTGCAGATGCATCTATGCTCAGTGCTATTTTGGATAAAGCGGGCTTTGCCTGCGATATAGAGACTAACCTTACAGCGGATAACTTTGATCCCTCCGCTTACAAAACCCTGATTATCGGAGTAGGCGGCAGCCAAAAGGGACTGGGCGCTGCGGGTGTAGATGCCGAAGTGGAGCAGGCTCGGGTTGATGCTGTGATTGCAGAGGCAGAGGAAGCTGGGATGACCATCATTGTAGCCCATATTGGTGGTCAGGCCCGGCGGGGCGAATTGAGTGACGGTTTCATTGAAGCAGTCTCTCCCAAGGCGGATTATCTGTTGGTGGTTGCCGGAGGCAACGATGATGGATTATTTACTCAGATTGCGGCGGATAATTCCATCCCCATGGATACAGTAGAGAATTTGGCTGATGTAGGTACGGTACTGATGGAGGCTTTTAAGTAAAACCTCCTTTAGTCCGGACAGGACGAAAGCAAACAAAAGGAGTTGACTTATGTCTGAACTACTTATTTTCCTCCTAATGGTTGTGATTTTTGCTGGCTGTTGCTTCTTCCTGAAGCTTCCGGTAGGTGTCGCCCTGATGTTGTCGGCGGCAGGAGGCGGCCTGGCTGGTGGATTTGGAATCCCTGTGAAATTCATGGTGGAAGGTACCATGTCCTTCCTGGATACAATTCTGGTCATCGCTACCGCCATGATTTTTATGAAATGTATTCAATATTCTGGTGCGTTGGATATGCTCAATCGTTTCTTCCTGCGCCGCTTCCACAATCATAAAATCATTCTTCTGCTGCTGTTAATGCTTATCATTATGTTCCCGGGAATGATTACCGGATCGTCTACGGCGGCAGTAATCAGTGCCGGTGCAATTGTATGTCCCATTTTGGTGGCGATGGGTATCCCCCAAGAAAAAGCGGCGGCAATTATTGCTCTGGGTGGTATGTATGGAGCGACAGCCCCGCCGGTAAACATTGCTGTAATGACGATTGGCGGCGGTGTGGATATTCCTTATGTTGGATTTGGCATTCCTTTGCTGCTGCTTTCAGTTCCGCTGGCGGTTTTTTCTGTTCTTTCACTTGGGCTGAAGGATTGCAGCTCTATGGATTATGAAAAGGTAAAAGTGCAGTTCCAGATTCGGGAGGACGAAAAAATTTCTTTTGTGATGCTCCTTCCTGTTTTGGTGCTGTTGGCCTTGATTCTGTTACCCTCTCTGCTGCCTGATGTAGTCCCGTCGCTGAGTATGACGATTGTCTTTGTTATCAGTGCAATTCTTTGCTGTTTCACAGGAAAACGTTTTCCGGTATGGAGTGCAGTGAAAGAGGGAGTTAACAGCTCTCTGGCCGTTATGGGCATTCTGATTGGTGTTGGCATGTTCATCGAAGTCATGACTATGACGGGTGTCAAGGGATGGCTGGTAGTGGAATGTCTCTCTCTGCCGGAAATGCTGCTCTTTGTAGCCATTGCTATAACTATCCCGCTGTTTGGAGCAATTTCTTCCCTGGGCGCTGCTTCTGTGTTTGGTGTACCTTTCTTGCTGGCGATGATGAGCCGGGATACTATTGTGATGGCGGCTGCATTGGCCTCCATTGCCAGTGTGGGTGAGTTGATGCCGCCCACGGCTTTGGCCGGTATCTTTGCTGCGAAGGTAGCTGGTTTGGAGCGATACACAGATGTTCTGAAAAAATGTCTCCCTTCTGCGATTCTAATTGTGGTATGGAGCATGCTGTTCATCATTTTCGCTAATCCCATTGCCTCTCTGCTGCCGTAATACTGGAAGGAGGTATCGCTGTGTCCATTACATTTATTTTGTCCTGGGTCATCATGGTATTTGTTGGACTGGTTACTATAAAATGTATTTTTGAGGAAAAGGACGTAAAAAAACAGCTGAATGCAGCACTGGTCCTCATTCCCATTGTCCTGCGTGCCCTGATGCTCAAGTAGGAGGAATGGCATGAAAAAGAACTACATCTCCGCTCTTGCAATTCTGGTATGTGTGGCGATTGTCTGTACTATTTCGGGTATGAGTTTTTACCAGATGCGTCACTATGATGAAGTGATCATCCCCAGCGAGGGACTTTCTGAGATTAAGATGCTGAGTGACTATTTCCCTGATTTGAAGGATACTGCGGGGGATACTGAAATTTATATCTTTCGCGGAGAAAAGGAGGGGGGAAGCGCACTGATTCTGGGAGGTACTCACGCCAATGAGTTGGGTGGCCATTTGGGTGCGGTTTTGTTTGTGGAAAATGCTATGGTAGAAGCGGGAACGCTGTATGTCATTCCGCGTACCAACAACAGTGCGTTTACACATAATGATCCACAAGAAGGTCATCCGAGTACCGTACACATCACCACTGATGAAGGAAATGTGAGAGAATTTGTGCATGGCTCCCGAGCGACGAATCCAGTGGATCAGTGGCCGGATCCTGATGTCTATGTGAACTATATGGGACAATCGCTATCCGGAAGCGAAAATCGAAATATTAACCGCACATATCCCGGGCAGTCTGATGGTAGCCTGACCGAAATGATGAGTTATGGAATTGTGCAGCTCATTAATGCAGAGGACATCGATCTGACGATAGATCTGCATGAGGCCAGTCCTGAGTATCCAGTCATCAACGCTTTGATTGCTCATGATCGGGCTATGAGCTTGGCAGCTAATGTAGTGGTTGATATGCAGATGGAGGGGGTCCAGATTTCGTTGGAGCCGTCTCCCACGGATTTACGTGGCTTGACCCATCGGGAGCTGGGTGATCATACCGATACACTGGCCTTGCTGATGGAGGCGCCTAACCCGGCACAAGGGCGCTTGAGAGATCGCACAGACGAGGAGCTGGTGCTCACAGGAAAGTCTGATACCTATGTTAAGGCAGCGGAAATTGGTCAATTATATGTCCCGTTTGATGAAAATGGATGGCCGATTGAAGTGCGTTGTGCGCGGCATGTGTTGGGAATTATGAGCATTCTGGAGAACTACACAGAGATGTATGAGAACCCCATTGTAGTCAATGGAATGCCCAGTTATTCCGAGTTGGTAGAAAGCGGTTTGGGAAGCTATCTGAACGAACCGACGGCGTAAGAAGGAGGTGTACGGCCCATGACAGGGAAAAAAAGATGGATTATGGGCGGGGCACTTCTGCTATGCGCCATTTTAGTGGCGTGTTGCATCATAATATTTCGTCACAAGCCTGCCAGTCGGACCTCTTTTTTGCTGGCAGAAGGACTAGACAGCCAAACGGAATGCTATATTTTAGATTCCGGACAAAAGGGGCCTACTGTTTTCCTATTAGCTGGGACCCATGGTAATGAGACGGCGGGTTTTAAAGCTGCTGAGATGTTGGTAGATAGCCTTGAACCGCTCACCGGAAAGGTTATTTTAGTTCCCCACGCCAATCAACAGGCGATCGAACGGGATCAGCGCACAGCACCTAATGGGGAAGATATGAATCGCTCGTATCCGGGGTCCCCGGAAGGAAGCGATATTGAGCGGTTGGCAGACGAGATAATGTCTCTAATCCGTGAATATGAACCGGTATGTGTGGTTGACATGCATGAAGGATTTAATTTTTACGGAGTAGAGGGGAGCATTGGAAATAGCTTAGTTGTAGGTTATACCCAGAGCGGGTTTACCCATGCGTTGGATATCTTGTCCCAGGTTAATGAAAATAATGGAGATGATTTGCCTGACTTTGCGTTGGAAGGCAATCCTCCGCTGGGAAGCCTGAATTGCACGTCTTCTCGGGAACTGGGGACAGACGCATTTACAATTGAGACAAGCCAAAAGCTGCCATTGGAGACTCGTGTGTCTCAACAGTTACTGTTTGTGGAAAGTATTCTTGCCCAGTATGGGATGAAATTCGAGATGCAGACATCGTAGGCAAAAGGGCAGGCGCACAGAATCGCTGTTCTGTGCGCCTGCTTGCTTTCCGAAGAGGATTTGCATCTCTGAAAAATTTTTGGTATGCTAGTATCAATTGTGTAGGAAGGTGGGGAACGTGTTGTATCTCGGTCAACATTTAAAACTCAAATTGGATTCCCATTACCTGACTGCTGCTTTTTGTCTTATGCTGGTTACAGTTCTCATGCCAATTTTTTTTACAGAGCAAAGCTTTCATATCTACGAATATATTTTTCAGGCATTGGAGTCAGGGAACATAGGAATTTTAATGGAGGGAGCCTTTCGGCTTCTGATTTTGAATATTCTTCGCTCCGCACCTGATTACTTGGGAATGCTGATGGTTATGGAAGGGCTTCATATTACTTGGGACCAAAAGAATATACCCTTTATCAAAATTCCGATCTGCTTTTTTCTACATGTAATTCTTTACCATATTATTAACCGAATTTATGGAATCCGGCTGGATGTGGGAGTTTTTGTCCTGCTGATTTTTGTGTGTATCGAGTTGTTGAGCCGCTTTTTCTTCCGACTGCACAATAAAATGTTTTTAATACTTTTATTTTTAATTTCCTGCCAGGGGTTGGATCTGATGCCAGGAATGACAGATGTGGGATTTGGTAACGGAGAGATCTCGCTGGATGTAAAAATGGCAGCGCAGGTTTTAGAGGGAGAACGTTTGCTCGGTAGCTTCTCCTTTCTACTTTTTTTCTCCTTTGCGATTACCACATTGCTCATGGTTTTGTTAGATCGAGAACAGCGTCAGACAATGCAGGTTCATCAGCAGGCTAATCAGGCCAGAATGAAAAACCTGGAAATGCGTTCTTTTTTGGAAATACAGAACTTAGTACATGATTTGAAATCGCCTCTGACTGCCATTCAAGGGTTGGCGGAGCTAACAGAATCCCAACTGGAAGTAGGAAAATTAAAGGAATATCAACAGAGAATTGTACGGGCAAGCGAACGTATGAGCAACATGATTTCGGAAATCCTGTATGAGGATCGAAAGACATTGACTACTACCGATCATTTGATTCAAGCTACCTTGTCCTACATGGCTGCTAATCCCAAAGCTGCGCTTATATCAGTGGACAATCGATGCCCAGACACAAAAATTTATGTAAATTCAATTCGTATGTCCCGTGCTTTGGTAAATTTGTTGGAAAATGCTTGCCATTTTATATCCCAAGAGACGGGTTCCATATTCGTTACCATAACCAAAACACAAACAGGAACGCAATGGGAGGTTAGGGATAACGGCTCTGGAATTAGACCGGAAATTTTGGAAGGTATCTGGCACCCGGGATATTCCGGAAACGGATCAACCGGATTAGGATTGGGGTTTGTTCAGCAAGTGGTAAATCTCCACCACGGTCAGATTCGTATTGAGAGTAAGTTGGGTGAATATACCCGAGTTGTACTCACGTTACCAGACGAAAGGAGTGATTCCGATGTCCAAGTACATTCTCTCCATTGATGATGACGAAGATATTTTATATACGATACAGGAAATTTGTCAGTCACAAGGGTGGATTTCTCTGTTAGCCCGTTCCTTTGATGAGGCAAAAGAGATTTTATGCCAACAGGGCGGACAATCGCCTGATTTGATTTTAATTGATTATCATTTGCCTCGAATAGATGGGATTCAGGCGGTGCGCAATATTCGAAGCTTGGGTATCCAAGCCCCCATTATTGTATTGACAATTGAAGAAAAAAGTCAAGTAATGGAACGTTTTTTGGCCGCAGGAGCGGATGACTATGCGATTAAACCCGTTAAACTGGTAGACCTGCTCTCACGAATTAATACCCATTTAAAATACAGTCAAAAGGAGTCGGCTGTAGAATATTTACCAGTTAAATCGGAGAACGGGACAGAGAAGGGCATCAATCAGTCCACACTGTCGATTATTACGTCCAGTCTGCAAAGCGGAGAGTATATGGATACTTCACAGCTTCAAAAGCAGACACAGCTAAACGCGAAAACGATTCATCGATATTTGCTGTATTTAGTACGGGAACATCGAGTGGAAACACAAAATACGTACGGGAAGCGGGGACGCCCCAGAGTGTTCTATCGCTGGATTGATGAATGAACAGAAGAGCCTGATGTCCTTATGTGGTATACGCGTATAAGTAAGGCCGGTTTTAAAAAATTTATATATTATTTCTGAAGAATATATAAGTTTTCTCTTGTCTCTAGCACAATTTGTACGTATAATTAACATAATCATCTATATGAATATAGGAGTTATTTGCTATGGGTGAACGATTAGACTCAAAGGCTTCTACTCCGCTGTACCGGCAGTTGATGGAGCAGCTGCGCGGAGATATTGTCAATGGGGTATACAAACCCGGTGAAAAATTATTGCCGGAAGTAGAAATGGCAAAACAGTTCAACGTTAGCGTCATTACGGCCCGAAAGGCAACAGATGAACTGGTTGCTCAAGGATTGGTAGAAAAAAAGCAGGGAAAAGGGACTTTTGTGGCCCAAGCCAAGTATAGTCGGGACTATACACGGATTCAAAGTTTCTCAGATTCTTGTGTGGCTCGGAATCTAGTACCTGGGGCGAAACTGTTGAGTCGGGAAGTTGTAACGCCTAAACCTAAAATTCTTCAGCAGCTTGGCCTGCCTCCAGAGAGTAAAGTGCTGAAAATTGTTCGTTTGCGGTTTGTAAACGGAGATCCTATGGTTATTGAGACCAACTTTTTTTCATTGGACTATGCATTTTTACTCCAAGAAGATTTAGATCACTCCCTCTTTGCGGTATTAAAAAATAAACGGCAGATCACCGTGGAGAATTCACAAAAAATTGTGGAGATTTGCCGCGCTACGCCGGAAGAGGCGCATTGGTTAAAGCTGAGAAAGAATGCTCCACTTTTGCTGGTGCGCAGTGTAGCCTATACCAAAGATTACGAGCCGGTATATGTCTGCATGCAAGTGATTAACGGGGAGCGTTTTCAGCTTAGTTTATAAGTGTGCTTTGACATTGTAAAAGTCAACGTGGGACCTGAGCTAAAACTAGGGCAGGAACCGTTTGGCTAGACTCAAGAAGAGCGATTTACTATTATTTGTGGCTATATCAGTCAAGGTTCAAATTGGGAGGAAGCTACCTTGAAGCTTACCCTTATTTTTAACTGAATACCAGACAGACAATTCATAAAAAGAACGACACAGCAAGGGCTACTCCTCATAAGGACATCTTGAGATAAACCCAAAAATGACCGATTGAGAGAGACCCCCGGGTGTCACCCCTGAAGGAAATGGGGAAATAGCCGCAAGCCACGAAAAGTGGTTTGCGGCTATTTTTATGTCTATGTTTCAAGGCGTCCAAGCGATTAGAAACAATTCAAATATTTTGGTGGCTTTTTCAGGTAACCTGTGGTATGTTGTCTTGCTAAAAGGAGGCAGGACACATGAACGACACTCTGAAACAACTCTACAACAGATTTTACACACCACTTCCCATGGCAGAGGCTGAGCAGGAAATTGAAGATTGCCACCGGCAACTTATTGAGCGACTGGAAAAGCCGGAGAGAAAACTGGTGCTGCGGATCATGGATAACCAGAGTCTGATTGCGGAAGAACGCTCCATGGATGGTTTCTTCTGCGGGTTTAAATTGGCATGGGAACTGGCAAACGAATTGAATCACTTTGAAACGGACAGGCATCTCTTTCCAGCGGAAGAAGCAGAGAGAGATGCCTGATTTTTATGCGGTCAGGCGCACAATGCTTTTCTGCGTATTGCAATTCCTTCATCTCTGATCTTCTCCATTTTGAGTGGCAACATTCTCTGGACTTCTGAATCGTCTCTCAGTATTGTGTGTTTGCAGCCAACAAAACAGAGAGGAGAAAATGCAATGACACAAGTTTCCGTTACCAGATGCCAGTACTGCGGCTCACAAGACATTGGGGAAGGCTGGCAGCACGGAGAGGCCCTGGTCACTTTCAAATATCACGGACTGCAGGGAAACGGCTGAAGTACCTGATCTGCCGCAGCTGCGGAGCAGTTGTATATCAATATGTGACAGAACCTCACTGCCTTCCCCCGAGTGAGATAACACTTTGGGTAGGAGACTGGTGAACTATAAGAAAAACGGGAAATGCACATTTCCCATGATTTGAGTCGGTGCGAACAGCAAAGTTTATATATGCCATAGTTTTTATTCCGGCCTGTTACACGATACCAACATATAAACAGTAGTAAGGCATGCTTTTTTCATATACGTCTAACAAGAAGCAGCAATGCAAAAAATGGATCAGCTTATTGAGCCGATCCATCTTTTGCAGAAAATTTATAAAGTTACTTTCACATAAAAGCAGTGTATTCCTGAAATATCACATAATTTATAGAAATATCTCTCTCTTCAAACAAGGATGTGATGTGGTATGGTAAGGAATTACACGACTGAAATGATTGCCTTTTTCTAATGCCATGCGTTCCTTATCTGTACAATGGACAGGAACCCGGGAAAATCGTGCTGCGCCCTCCTGCAGCAGCTGCCAGCTTCCGGTGTGTTCTTCCACTGTTCCTGTGAGGAGAACTGCGCCATCAAACTTCCGTGCCAAAGATGTTCGCTCTCCAGTACGAAGCTGCGGGTCGCTGACAAAGCATAGGCCGGAGTTTGGTAAATCATCAGGCAATTGCTGCACCTGCAAACCATCTAAGTTCTCATGCAGAGCGGTTGTAATCCAAAAATGATCCTCTTTTCCCCGGATGATCTGCTCTTGAAAATGTGCGTCTCCATAGATGGGCAAGGCAGGCCATTCCGTGTGTAGCATTAGGGCCAGTTCCAGCCCTCTTCCGAATTTAGGTACCGGCAGCAGCAGAGGACGCTCATTGAACAAATGATGAGCCGCAGCCTTCAGGAATGCCTGGCGCATCTGGTCCGGTGTCCTGTCTTCTGAACCATAAGCGCTGTCAAGAACAGCTATATCAGCAGCTACATCGCGGATCGGATCTGTCTCATAAGCAAGAGAACACTCTGTATAGTCTCCGCTAAAAAGGAGGCATTTTCCGTCCAGCATCAAGTGATACCATACACTGCCGACACAGTGTCCGGAACGGCCCCAACGGATACGAAAATTGCTGGGAAAGTGACTCTCTTCCAGGGTCATGGCTTGGTATGGAGGCGTTTTGAGTTGGGCCAGTGTTTCCCGACTGGCTATTACTGTTCCGGAGAAACCCTGTCCTGCCAACCAGGGCAGGGCCCCTACATGGTCGGCATGAGAATGCGTAAGAAGTATAAAGTCCAGCCCTTGAATTTCTTGTTTTGTTAGGCGGGGATACGGGTCTTGTGCACCGGCCATCAGGCCGCAATCCACCAAAAATGAGCAAACCGCACTCTCTACCAAGAAGCAACTCCGTCCATGTTCCCCTACACCGCCGGCAAATTTAATTCGCATGTGTATTTCCCTTTCGATCAGCCAGTGCATTCATAACCAGTAGCGTGGTGGTTGTGATAAGCACACACAGCACTGCCATGGCCATGCCTAAGGATACGCTGCCCTGCTCAAATTCCCGGTTGATATAGGTGGATACCACCAAAGTATTGGGGGGAGCAATCAGGCTGGCAGTGACCAGTTCTCTGAAAGCAATAATGAAAATCATCATCCATCCGGCCACAATGCCTTTCGAGATCATGGGAAGCGTGATTTTACGGAATACATAGGAGGGCGTTCCGCCAAATGTGCGGCCAGCCTGGATAAGGTTATCGTTGATTTGGGTAAAGGACGAGGTCACATACTGCACCGTATAGGGAAGATATAACACCACATAGGCCAAAACCATGATTCCGATCGTGTTATAGAGAGGGATTATCTTATAGATGGCATTCCAGAAGAGCATTACTCCAATGATAAGAACAATTCCGGGCAGCATTTCCGGAAGCAGGCTCATCCCCTCTACCAGTTTTTTCAGAATCCCCTTAGCCTTTCGTACCGCCAGGACAACTACTGTACCGATGACTGAGCAGATGGTGGCAGAGGTAACTGCCAGAAAGATACTGTTCCAGATCGCATTCAAGCTTTTTTCTGTGGTAAACAACTCCACATAGTGAGCGAAAGTGAAATTGCCAGGTGCGAGTCCGTAGCCTCGGAGATTGATCAGCGATGTGGCAATGACAGAGAAGTAAGGCACGCCAATGGCAATCACAATGACCAAGACCAACCAAGTCCAAGCACAAAACAGCCCGCCTTTAGACAACCTGTGCTGAGCAGATCGGGATCCCTTGCCGCTAATCAGACGATAGGAACGGCGATTGGTAATATAGTTTTGCAGCAGCCACATTCCCATGCAAATGCACACCAGCACAGAAGAAAGGCTGGCAGAACGGCCAAAGTCAATGGGAGCGGTAGTGGAATAACGGTGGATGTCAGTCGTGAACACATAGAAGCCGATACGACGGCCCAAGGTATAAGGCGTTCCGTATTCCGATAGCGTCTTGACAAAAACCAGAAGCGCTCCGATTGCATAGTTCCCGGTCAGCAGAGGGGCAAAGATTTTCCGAAGACGCAGGGAAAAATTTGCTCCAAAGACTGCACCACTCTCTTCCAGACTGGCCGGAATATTGAGCATCGCATTTTTCAGCATCGTCATGAGAAAGGGAAACACATGCAAGCTCATCACCAGTACCAGGCCAGCAAAAGAGAAAAATCCCTCAGAGAAAGATCCGGTAGTGGGAAAAAGCTGCTGAAACAGGCCCCGCTTCTGCATGAACAGGATCCAGCCCATGGAGGCAATGTAAGGCGGTGTCATGAAGGGAATCATGAAAATAATATCCAACCACTTATGACGCCTCAGATCAGTGCGAGCCAAGAGGTAGGCCGTGGGGGCAGCAATGAGGGTAGAGCATAGGACAACGCTTACTCCCAATAAAAGAGAGTTCCAGACGGTCTGGAGATTTTCGGTATCAGCGATGATCGACCATGCCTGATAAAAGTCAAGGCGGCCATCAATGATGACCGCCTTGGCAAATACGCTTATCAGGGGACAGACGATCAGCGCTGCCAGGAATAGAAACAACACCCAAAGAAGAATGTTACCTTTCCATGACGTCGATGATCTCATAGTTCCTCCCAGCCAGAACTTACTGGCAGATCTCGTTGAGCTTGGCGGCAGTGTCGCTGGCCACATCCATCATGGCATCCCACTCGGTAGGAAGCTGGGGGATATCCGCCAGGTTGGTGCGATTATCGCACTGAACATCGCTACGCCCCGGCAGCAGATAAGCGTCGGCGACCATCTGCTGCGCCTCATCACTGTACAGGAAATCAATGAAGGCCTTGGCGTTATCCACATTGGGAGCCGTGTTCATAATCATAGCCGGACGAGGATTGACAACCGTGCCAGTGGCGGGATAGTAGATGGAGATAGGCTCGCCTTTGTTCATGGAGGAGTAGGCATTATAGTCTACACCGGCAATCAGAATTCCCTTCTCACCCGTAGTCACAGCCTCCAGAGCAGCAGCATTGGCACCAGGAACCGTCAGACCGTTGTCGGCCCAGGACTGCATGATATCCTCGCCGCCATCAACGCCGGTCACAAAGCCGGCAAGAAAATCCTTACAGGCACCCGACTTCTCAGGATCGGGAATCGCAATGTTATCCTTGTAATCAGCACCGGCCAAATCTGCCCAGTCTGCGGAGAGCTCGGAGTAAATAGTGGTATTGTAAATAACGCCTACAGCAGAGGCACTGGTGCCGAAGAGCATGCTATCCTCGTCAATCCAGTTAGCCTTATCAGCATTGGCAGGGGTATAGCTCATAATCTGACCGTCCTCCTTCATAGAAAGACCATCAGACCAGGAGGCCAAAATGACCACATCCGCTACAGGATTGGCCTGTTCAGTCTCCAGACGTGCCAGAATTTCACCGGTAGTTCCCTGGAACTGCTCTACCTCCACACCAGTTTTCTCGGTAAAAGCAGCCGCCAGTTTGTCGGCCAATCCAGCAGGGCTGGGCATATACACCGTCACCTTACCGGAGAGCTGCTGGGTATCTTCGTTCTGCTGAATGTTCTGGGTTCCTTCCGCAGAGGAGGTCTGGTTTTCGGTATTTTCCTCGGTGGATGTCTGTCCACAAGCAGCCAGGCCGAGGCACATACAGCCGGCCAACAGCAGAGAAAGCATTCTCTTCTTCATTTCACTTCATTCTCCTTTGCACATGTTATGATTTGATTGGGATCTATGTAAATGGATAGAGTCTCACCCACGGTGGCCTTTCGGCTGCTGTGAAGCGTCCATGTTACATCTTGGTAATTCAGCGTAACCTCGTAGCCATCCCCCAGGTATTGAACACCTGTTACAGAAAGATCATATTTAGGGTAGGCTTCATGCGGAATTAAGGTGACGGCTTCAGGGCGGAATAACTGCTGAGCATTGATCCAGTTGGATTTTCCCACAAAGCGAGCAACAAAAGCGGTAGCTGGATGGTGATAGATCTCCTCAGGAGTATCGTACTGATCCACTGTGCCTGCGTTGAGAACCGCAATTTGATCGCTCATGCTCATGGCTTCCGTTTGATCGTGGGTCACAAAAACCGCTGTTACGCCCAAATGGGACACCAGATCCTTCAGTTCGTGCCGCATCTCTTCCCGCAGTAGTGCATCCAAAGCGGACAACGGCTCATCGAAAAGGATGCAGCTTGACTGAATGACAATCGCACGGGCAAAAGCTACTCGTTGTTGCTGTCCCCCGGACAGCTGATGGGGATAACGCTCGGTATAGTCCTCCAGACGCACAGCCTTTAGTGCTTCCGTAACACGCTCTTTCAATCGGTTCGTGTCCTTACGGGCTCTTAGTCCAAATGCCACATTTTCAAACACTGTCATATGGGGCCAGAGAGCAAAGTCCTGAAATACAAATCCAAGCCCACGTTTCTCCGGCGGTAAATTGATCCGTTTGCTTGCAGAGAACACACAGGTTTCATCCAACCAGATTTCACCTGTATCTGGGCTTTCCAATCCCGCAATCATCCGCAGAAGAGTTGTTTTTCCACAGCCGGAAGGCCCCAATAAGGTCGTAAAGTTGCCGCTTTCTACCACGAGGCTGGTGGGGTGGATGACTTGCTTATTTCCAAATGTTTTTGTAATGTCCATTAAAGTAATTTTCATAAAACTAACCACTCCAAGTAACGAGTATACATCGCTCCTTTCTCACCATCTACCGGGCCAGTGTTATGTTTCTGTAAAATGGATGTAAATGCAGTACCGATTTGTGGGTAAAGCATTTCTCATCTTATCTATGAGGGCACGATTCATTTTTGGCATGTGCGGTATCTTATTTATTCCGTTTCGGTCAAATCTATAGTAATCGAAATGGAATAAAAAGGGCTCCCCCCTTACATTGTTCATTCTCAACGCAAGGGGGGAGTCCTCGCTTTCAGGAAAAACAGTAGCCGTTTGGGATCATTACATCCGCATAGCGGCATCTAACGCCAAATCGGATCGCTCACACTCGTCTGCCTGCATGGTGAGCTGCACGCACAGGGGGCTGCCCTTCATTCGATCCGCTGCATAACTGAGCCCGTTGCTCCGTTCATCCAGCAGCGGATGGTCAATCTGAGCCGGATCCCCCAGTAAAACTACCTTGGTTCCCTGCCCCACCCGGGTGACGATCCCCTTCATCTGCCTGGGAGAGAGATTCTGGGCCTCATCGATCATCAGCAGTGTATCGGTAATGGAACGCCCCCGCATGAAATTCATGGCCTCTATGGTAATGATGCCTGTTTCAAACAGGTAATCAATCCGGCTATGAAGTTCCTCCTCACTGCTGTGCCGGTCCTTTTTGTACTCCAAATCCAGAAGCACCTCCAGATTATCCACAATGGGACGCATAAGGGGGGATATCTTTTCCTTTTCATTTCCAGGCAGGAAGCCGATATCCTGATCAAACTGCGCGTTGGGGCGGCAGACCAAAATTTTTCGGAACTGGCGCTCCTCTTGCTCCAGCACCTTCTCCAGACCAACCGCCAGGGTATAGAATGTCTTAGCGGTGCCAGCAGGTCCCTTGACGATGACCAGTGGTGCTTCTTTCGCGCCCAGCATCAGCGCCTCCTGCAAAAACTGCTGTCCCACATTGCGGGGCTTAACCCCAAAAGGCTTGGTATTGCTATATTCCAGGGCGGTAACTCTCCCTCCGTGGTACCGGCCCAACATGGTTTTTTTCGCCTGTGTATCGGAGTGTAGGATCACGAACTGATTTTCTGTCAGAGCTACGGAGATCTGTTGCCCCTGCTCATTCAGCGTATAAAGTTCCTGGGCAGAAATGCCTTTTTTCTTGAAACCGCTCAGCAGATCATTTGGTACATAGACATCAGCCCGGCCAGTATAGGGTGGAGACTCTTTTGAGATTTGGTCGGTGGTAAATTCTTCAGCAGGAATTCCCATCATCTGTGCCTTAATCCGGGTGACAATGTCTCGACTCACCAAAATGGCGGGGATTCCATCCTCTGTCAGCCCCTTGCATACTTTTAGAATCCGACTGACCCGGTGTTCCGGATCCATTCCATGGGGCAGTTCCGTATGTACATGGTTGACCTCTAACCGTAAGGTTCCACCACAGCGGAGCGGAACTCCGTCCAGAAGATTGCCCCGCAGGCGGATCTGTTCCAGAAATCGGATGACCTGCCGAGCATTCCCGCCCTGATCACCGTCGGCACCTTGTAATGCGTCCAATTCCTCCAGCACGGCCAGCGGTAGGACAATGTGATTATCCTGGAAAGATTCCAACGCATATGGCGCTTGAAGTAACACGCTGGCATCCAGCACATAAGTCTTTTGCATTGCAAACCCCACCTTTCAACCACGATTACCAGGCTAAACGTTTGATCTGAAGGCTCCGGAACTGTCGTGTAACTTGATCACACTGAGGAATGTAATACTGAAGGTAGGCTTTTTTGGCCGCCCGCCGTTCCCGTTCTTTGGTCTGAAACTCCGACCATTGAGTGCAGACCTTGTGGCAGCCTGAGACATAATGAGGACATGTTGATTGGCATGGTAACATTTTAGAAACGCTCCTTTATCATGATATGGTGCGTGACAAAATAAAAAATCAGAGTCAGCGTAGGCGCAGAAAAACGCGCCCGCCAACTCCGATTAAGGAAGAAGACAGAAGAAAACGGCCGATTTGATATTTGCCTAATAACTCACTGACACATCGCATAGGATCGCTCCTAACCGTTGCTTTGTTATTAGTATAAGCGACCATTGTTATCTTTTCTATCTCACCCACGTAAAATTCTATAAGAAGTTTTATAAATATTTAGGATTTTCACATAAGGAATAAACATTCGAGATAAGATACAAGACCCATAAAAAGTTTGAAACTTTTCTGTTGAGACTCGCCTAATCTTTTATAATGTTGAGCGTTGCCGCATTAGTAAAAATCATCATCGTCTTTGGCACTATCATTCGCTTTGCATAAGATTTGATATACGCGACTCAATGCTGCTGTCTTGCACAAAAATTCCCAAATTAGCTTCTGCTCATCCAGCCATGTGGACTGGGGTGAACTGTATCCTATCTCAATGCTGGCCTCCCGGCGTGCGGCTTGAATCGCTTTCTGGATGGAGAGCCACTGGCCGTAAGCGCCGCCGTTCAACTGCTTTCTCAGTTTTCGGATGGCGCTCTTATACGCTTTCTCCGCGCCGCTGGGGCCGTTGTAGTTGAGCCGGATGGCCAGTTCCTGAAAGGTCATGCCCTGCTCATTGGGCTGGCCGATCCCCAGATAACAGCGCACCAGATTCAGCTCTCTGGGGCTCAGAACCTCCTCCATGCGCTGGAGGAGCAGCGTCCGGCGCATGAAGCGGTCATAGGCCCTGGCGGGGTCACCACCACACCCAAGGTCAAAGACACGCTCACCCAAAGACTCGATCTGGAATACAGTTCGGTATTCTTCCAGCAGACGCCTGGCGACTTTGGCGGAGACCGTCAGTTTCTCTTGAATGGCGGGCAGAAGATCTGTTTCGTCATCCCGCTCATGGGTGGCATAGAGGAAAGCCACCTGGCGCAGCTGGCGGTAACGGTCCAGCGGAAGCGACAGAGAGAAAGAACCCTGGGCGGCACAGTCCCGCATAGCGGTCTCAATGGCGGATGTCGCATAGGTCAGCAGCTTGGTCCCCATAGATGGGTCAAACCGCCCCGCTGCATCCAGCAGTGCCAGCGCCCCCTCCTGCTTGAGGTCGTCCACCAGAAAATCCTGAGAAAACTGCTCGCAGTAGCTTGCGGCCAGCGTGGTCAGGTATCCCTCGTTCTGGGAGAGCAGGAGCGGGGCGGCCTGCGGATCGCCATTCTGTATCCGCAGGGCAAGATCTTCGTTACTTAGGCAGAGATCATCACAGCGGTACATGCTCACGGCTTCTCCTCCTGGGCAATGCGCGCTTTTGCCTGGGCATAGATCGCTTCCTGCTCCATATCACGGGCATAGCCGTTGACGGCATAGTTGTTGTCCATGAGCGCCTTATCCCGGAGGCTCTCCGCTACATACAGCGCTTCATTGCGCAGCTCGTCGGAAATTTTTCCTCTCTGGTGGTGCTTGCGGATGGTGTTGGTGCGGGTGGTGAACAGGCGGTAGACCGGGTGCTGTTTGTTTTGTTCCTTCTGCCGCATCATGGCGCCGTACTGTCGGCAGGTCATGCGGGGATCCTGGGGGGCAATGCCATCACAGTATTTCGGCATGTGGCCGTTGGTGGTGAGAAAGTATGTCCCGCAGCCACAGCACCGGCTGGGGGCATGGCCGTGCTGCAGTCCGTTCATCAGGTCAAAGATGTAGAAGCTGATGGTATGGTCAAAGAAATACCGGTTTACAAATACGGTTTCCTTTTCCTGTTTCGGGTGTCGGGCAAAGACATAGGAGGATCTCAGGTTCGGTGTGATGGTGAATGGCTCAACATCCGGTACCGGCAAATCACGCATCATATCCCAGAACCATTCGCTGTTGAAGCAGTCGTGGGCGGCCATAGCGAAGAAGGTCTCTGTCCGTTTCTTCAGCCGCCGCAGATAGCCCTCCTCAAAATATCGTGCCGCCACGGCGAAGTGCTGGATGCCCAGGGGGATGCTGAAGGCAGCGACCAGATAGCGGAAGAAAAATTCCCGGACAGGCGAAGCTGGCTTCAGCAGGTCGTTGTGGGATGCCGGGGAAAACATCACCTCCAATGTGTGCTGCTCCTGCCCTTTGTCCATCAGGCTGTACGGTGGACATTGCCACAGGGCATCCAGCAGCTTCTCCAGAGAGGCGCGGGTCCCGTCCAGCAGGTTGATAAATTCACCTCGCCCGGCCAAGGCCAGGGCCTCTACCTGATGGCTGATGGTGCCGCCGTGGGTGACCAGTTCCCGTATGGTCTCCTCGGGAACATTCAACAGTTCGGCGGCAAAGTGGCCGGCCGGGTAGACAGTCTCGTTAAAAAAGATCTGATCCTGCCAGACATCCATTGTCAGGTGCAGGAAATTGTTGTTCTGCCTGATCCCCAGTGGCATAGGGCCACCTCCTCTGTCCTATATCTGTTTTCTGCCTGTCTTACGATATTCTCATTTTATCAAAATCCCCCCAATAATCAAGTGAGAGGACAAGAGCCACGGTGGCCGCGTGGTCTCTGTCCTTATCTTTTTACAAGGGGATGATCCTATGAGTAAAACAAAACGACTGCAAACCATCGACGGCGAGAGCCTGATGAGCCTGCCGTTGACGCCGCTCAACTTCGTGGTGGACACGCTTCTGTCTCAGGGGCTGCACATCCTTGCCGGCTCTCCCAAGGTGGGAAAGTCCTGGTTGGCCCTGTGGCTGTCCGTCATGGTGGCCAAGGGCGAACCGGTCTGGGGGATGTCCGTGAAGCAAGGTACCACTCTCTATCTCTGCCTGGAGGACTCCACCCTCCGTATCCAGAACCGGCTGTTCGAGATCACGGAGGATGCCCCCGCCAATGTCCACTTCACCACCCAAAGCGACATTCTGGGCAAAGGGTTGGAGGAGCAGCTCCGCACCTTCCTTGACGAACACCCTGACACGGTACTGGTCATCATCGACACGCTGCAGATGGTACGCCCAGTACGCGACGCTACCTACGCCAACGACTACCGTGACCTCTCTGCTCTGAAACAGATCGCGGATGCCCACGGCATCGCCATCCTGCTGATCCATCATCTGCGCAAGGAATCCGTCGACGATGTATTCAACCGCATCTCCGGTACCACCGCCATCAGCGGTGCGGTGGATTCCAGCTTCACGCTGGTGGAGGAACGTCGGGGCAGCGGTAGAGCGAAGCTCTCCTGCGTCGGCCGCGACATTGAATACCGGGAACTGATGCTGGAGCGCAACGGTGAAAATGTGTGGGAGCTGGTGGCAGACAGCCAGACACAGCCGGAGCTACTGGGCGACCGCATCGTTTATCTCCTCTCCGAACTGATGCGTGACCGAACTGAATTTATCGGCACTCCCACAGAACTGTCTGAACGAATCGACCCTTTGGGTGTGGAGCGTATCTCGCCCAAGAAAGTGTCCAGACAGATCCTGCAAAACCTTGACGCACTAAGGAAAATTGGCATTTCCGCTGTGGTGCGCCGCAGCAACGGAAGGCGGCTCATTGAGCTGCAGCGTGCCGAAAGTGACGATACCCAGGGTGTCCCGGCGGTCGACCCTGTTGACCCTGCCGGAGCGCTGTGCGGCGATTTGCGGGCGGTTTCCGGGCGCGACGAATAAACTCCCGCAAGGCAAAAGAAACGCCGTGTTGGGCCGCTTGTGGCCGAAGGAGGAGTGCGGGTGTTCGGCGCGGGAGAATCACCTCCTTGGAGGTGGCCAGCATCGCGTTTGTCTGGTCACCGGCACAGCCGCCGCCCGCCTTCCGCATAATTTCCGGGCAGAAGCCCGGACCCACTTTATCTACGGTTTGGAGGAAACCACATGAAAAAAGATATCAAGTTCAGCACTCGGATGGCATCCGCAGACCGAGAGGCCATCAAGGAATTGGCGAAACGCTCCGGGATGTCCATGAGCGATTATGTGACCGCTTGCTGTCTGGGAAAGCAGGTTGTGGTCGTCGATGGACTGAAAGAAGTGCTCAAGGAGCTGAAGTCAATCGGCAGAAATCTGAATCAGCTTGTCACCCTGGCACATATGGGACGCATCACGGTAGTCAATCTGGACAGCGTACGCCAGGCGTTCTCTGAACTCTGCGCTGCTGTCCGACTGATTCTGGAACGAAGGCGGTGGTGAAAAATGGCGATCATCAACTTCACTAACTACAAGCGGGGCCAGACCACCGGATGCATGGGAGCCGTGATGCGGTACACCATGCAGGACAAGAAAACCAAGTGTGACGGTCAACAGTTGGTCACAGGCATCAACTGCCAGCCGGAATCTGTCTACGCGGACTTCATGACCACCAAGCGGCTGCATCACAAAACCGGCGGTGTGCTGTTCTACCACATGGTGCAGAGCTTCCCAAAAGGCGAAGCGGTCGATCCGGTCACCGCCCATGCGGCGGCACTGAAGCTGGCTGAGTACTATGAGGGATACGAAGTCCTGGTCTGTACCCACACAGACCGGGAACACATTCATTCCCACTTTCTCATCAACTCCGTCAACTTCGATACGGGAAAGAAACTGCACATAGCAAAAGAGCAGCTCCAGGAACTGCGGCAGCGCAACGACCAGGTCTGCATGGAATTTTCTCTTCCTATGTTCAAGCCCAAGGATAGGAAGCAGGAAACGAAAGCCATGACGATTGGCGAATATCATACCGCAGCCCGTGGCCAGAGCAAAAAGCTGCAGCTCATGAATATCATCAACGACTGTATGCGCCACGCCTCCAGCCGGGAGGAGTTTATTGCGCTGATGGAGAGCGAGGGCTACAAGGTACGCTGGGAGGCGTCCCGACGGAACATCACCTACACCACACCCAGCGGCTGGCAGTGCCGTGACCGCCTGCTATTCGGAGACAAGTATTTAAAGGAGAATATGGAATATGAATTCAGGATCAGAAAAGAAATTATCTATGGACGAGCTGTTGGAAAAGAACCGTCCCGCGCAGATGGTACAGACTACGCAGCCTCCGGCGCAGGATCTGACACCGCCTCTCGAAGTGCATCCCACGAAAGCGGAGTGGGAGGATCTGCAGAGCGCCCTCTACACACTGGGGGACCTCACCGAGAGACAGACTGGCTATCTGAAGAAGATCAACGAACTGCTGGCGCAGTTCCCGAGCCGGACGCAGATGGAGGAACTGCTGAAAGCGGTGAAGCATCTGGAGCAGATGAGCGAACAGGCTGGGAAGCGGAACGAAAAGCGTTTTTCTCTGCCCGGCATCATGCTGCCCAGACTGCGGCTGCCGCACCTGGATGGTCCCACATGGGCGGTCCTGCTGATGGGGACAGCAGCGTTGCTTCTGCTGTGGTGGGGCTTGGATACCGTCTGGAGCAGTCTCAGTCTGCTGAGTCTGTGATGGACAGCACCACAATGCTCCCGCACACAGACAGGAAAACGCTCCGTAAGAACCAGCAAAAGAAAATCGCCCAAGGCCATGCCCAGGACGATCACGAAGAAGAACAAACTTGGCAGCAGACCATGTGACGGCCTGCTATTTTTATTGCCTGACTGCAGGTCAGGGGAAAGGAACAATATGGAGTATCAATTCAAATACAATGAGCGTCCCCACTTCGATCATGAGGAACTGTATGGAGCTGAGGATATTCCATCTGCCAAGGCAGTGCAGGATACCGCAGTGGAAGAACGGAACGGTAAGGTTGTGAAAAGCCGCCGGCAAAGTGTATGCGGCAGAGAGTACATTGTGCTTGCGGAATTTGGTTTCGGAGGAACGCAGTCTACGGTCGACCTTCTGAAGCAGGTCATCGATCTGGAGGAGGACGCAAAAAATATTTCCGCCTAAAAAGCGGGTTCCCATAGACAAACAAACCGATTGAGGGTATTGTATGGTTGCAATCTCTCAATCGGTTTGGCATTTTATGAAGGAGGTCAATATGTTACAGCCAAACCAAAAGATTACTGCACTCTATTGCCGTCTGTCCCGAGACGATAATCTGGAGGGTGACTCCAATAGTATCCAGAACCAAAAGCTCATCCTGCAAAAGTACGCAGATGAGAATGGATTCCAGAATACCAGATTTTATGTGGACGATGGCTATTCCGGAGCAAACTTCAATCGCCCGGCCTTTGAGCAGATGATGGATGACATGAGCAACGGCGACATCGCTGTCATCATTACGAAGGATCTCTCCCGCCTTGGCAGAAACCAGCTTCACACCGGCCTTTATATCGAGGAGATCTTCCCCTCCAACGATGTGCGCTACATCGCCGTCAATGACAATGTGGACACCAAGTATGAAAACAGCAACGAACTGATGCCCTTCAAGAATTTGTTCAACGAGTGGCATGTGCGAGACTGCAGCCGCAAGGTGCGGAATGTAGTAAATGCCAAGGCACAGCGTGGAATCCGAGTGGGGACGCGAGCTCCCTACGGCTACCGCAAGGGTGAAACAAAAGACTCTCCTCTGCTGGTGGACGAGGAGGCGGCAACCGTTGTCAAACGCATCTTCGCCATGTGCGCCAGTGGAATGGGACCGTCCCAGATCGCAAAGCAACTTAAGAAAGAGCATATCTACAGTCCATCCATGTACGCCTATACGAAATTCGGCATATCCCATTCTGGGCTGAATACGGAGCAGCCCTACAACTGGACCAGCGATATGGTGGCAGATATGCTGCAGAACATGGTCTACCTTGGACACACAGTGAACCTCCGCTACAGCACCAAGTCTTACAAGGACAAAAAGAAGCGTGAGCGCCCCAAATCCGAGTGGCTCATCTTTGAGCACACCCATGAAGCGCTGGTGGATCAGGAAACCTGGGATATCGTACAGGAGGTGCGCTCCCATAAGCGCCGCCGCACGAATATGGATGAGCAGAATATGTTCTCTGGATTGGTGTACTGTGCGGACTGCGGTAAGCCCATGGTACTGCACAGGGCGCACACCATGAAGCCGGAACAGAACAATTTCACCTGCCGCACCTACAAAAAGGACGGGGCTGATGTATGCAGCGCTCATTATATCCGGGAAGTGGCACTGAAGGAAATTGTGCTGGAAACGATCCGCAGAGCCACGGAGTTTGCCCGGAGCGATCCGGAGCGGTTTGCAGCCTACATCCAGCAAAAACAATCCAATGAGGTGGCAAAGGAGATCCGAGGCTTGGAGCGAGATCTGTCTACGTTGCGGAAACGGGATGGCGAATTGGATGTAGTGTTCAAGCGAATGTACGAGGACAGCGCCCTGGGACGGGTGAGCAATGAGCAGTTCCGCTTGCTGTCTGAAGCATACTCCAAGGAGAAAGCACAGCTGGCCGAAACCATTCCCGCCACGGAGGAGCGCCTGGAGAAACTGCGCAGCAGCATGGCCAACGCCAAAAACTTCATCGCCAAGGCCAGAAAGTTCACCAACATGAGGGAACTGACGCCAGAACTGCTCCGCACCTTCGTAGCGAAGATCATCGTGTATGAAAAAGAGGTCAAATACTCCAAACACGCACCGCAGAAAATCCAAATCTGTTTCCGGGACTTCAACCTTAACGAGACAGACGATGTGATTTTCTGCGGGGAGACAACAGAAAAGGCAGACAGTGCAACCGCACTGCCTGCCTAATCCGAGGACATGCTTCAAGATACCCCTATCAGGAGTAGCGGAAGTGCTGTGTCGTTCTTTTTTATGACAGCTGAACGTCCTGGCCTGATTCTGTGGCTTGAGGTCCTGCAGAATTACCCGAAGAAGTGGCTTCATTGCTTGAGGAGTCAGAACCGTTT